>JBFXBD010000047.1:0-48365 GCA_050183625.1 Gammaproteobacteria bacterium | reverse complement strand
TCTTCCGATCTCAGCCCCGAGCCGCCGACCCGCTCGGGCAGGCCCAGTCCGAACCAGCCCAGTTCCACCATGCCGGCGCGCGCCCTGGCCGCATCGCGCGGCGCGGCCTTGGGCCGGTAGCGATCCACCGGCAGCTCGCGCGCGAGATACTCGCGCACCGAGTCGGCGATCATCGTCTGTTCTTCGTCGATCAGCAGGTTCCACATCGCGTGGTTCTCCCGTGTGAATCAGCGCGGCAGGCCGAGCATGCGCTCGCCGATGATGTTGCGCTGGATCTCGGCGGTGCCGCCCGCGATCGTCCCGGAGAACGCGCTGAGGTAGGCATGGATCCAGGCGTGTGCATCGTCGCGGCTCAGGCCCGTGGGACCGAGCACGTCGATGGCCAGGCGGGTGACGACCTGTTCGAGCTCGGTGAAGGTCAGCCGCATGATCGAGCCTTCCTCCCCCGGCGCCGCGCCCTGCTCCGCGCCTGCCACCATCTGGTACATGAGCGCGCGGATCGCCTGGGTCTGGGCCCGTGCCATGCCCAGGCGCGCGGCAATGGCCGAATCCTCGATCGCCGGCGCGCCGCCATCCGGACCGGGGGTGACGCGGGCGAGCGCGATCAGATCCTCGATCAGCACCACGACCTCGCAGAACATGCCGAAGCTTGCCGGGCCGCGCTCGAAGCCGAAGGTGGTCATCGCCACGCTCCAGCCCTGGCCCACTTCGCCGACCACGTTCGTGAGCGGGATGCGCACGTCGTCGTAGAACACCTCGCAGTTGTGGTAGGCGCCGTCCAGGGCCTTGATCGGGCGCACGGTGATCCCCGGCAGGTGCATGTCGCAGATGATCCAGGTCAGGCCGCGATGCCGGCTCTCCTCGGTGCCCGTTCGGATGAGCAGCTCCTGGTAATCGGCGAAATGCGCCAGCGTGGTCCAGATCTTCTGCCCGTTGACCACCATGTGGTCGCCGTCGACCACGCCTCGGGTACGCAGGCTGGCGAGATCAGAGCCGGCGTTCGGCTCCGAGAAGCCCTGGCACCAGGTCGCTTCGCCGGAGAGGATCTTCGGCAGGTGGAAGGTCTTGTGCGCCTCGGTGCCGCGCACGATCAATGTCGGGCCGGCGTGATTCAATCCCAGCCAGATGCTGTCCATGAGCAGCGGGCAATGGGCCGCCGCGTACTCCTCGCACCAGATGAGCTGCTGCACCGGCGACAGGCCGCGGCCTCCGTACTGCCGCGGCCAGGCGATGCCGGCCCAGCCGGCGTCGAACTGGACCTTCTGCCATGCCCGATCGAACGCCTTCTGGCCGTCGTGGTCATTCGGCCGGCGCTCGCGCGGCTTGTTCGCGTGCAGCCATTCGCGCACTTCCTCGCGGAAGCGGTCTTCCTCACTGGAGTGTTGATAACGCATAGCATCCTTCCTCGAACGAACCCCGATTCTCGACCAACACGCCCCCCGCGACAACTGCACCCACCCGACTTATCCACGTGCCTGGCACCGGAACTTTTCCGGTGCCAGGCACGTGGATAAGTCAGCGGGGGGGCAGGTGGATCCAGGGGCGGGCGATGCGGTCGCGGGCGCGGAAGGCGTCGATGGCGGTGCTGCGCTTGAGCGTCAGGGCGATTTCGTCCAGCCCTTCCAGGAGCATTTCGCGCTCCAGGGCGCCGATGTGGAAGGGGTAGCGGCGGCCGTCGGCGCCGGTGACGGCGCAGGCTTCCAGATCGACTTCGAGCATCGCGCCGGCCTGAGCCTGCGTGAGCAGCGTCTCGACCACGTCGGGCCCGAGCGTCACCGGCAGCAGGCCGTTCCTGATGCAGTTGTTGCGGAAGATGGCGCCGAAACTCGGCGCGATCACGCAGCGGATGCCGAACTGCAGCAGCGACCACACCGCCGCCTCGCGCGAGGAGCCGCAGCCGAAGTTGCTGCGCGCGACCAGGATCCGCGCCTGGCGCCACGGTGGGCGGTTCAGGACGAAGTCCGGGTTTTCGATCCGCGTGCCTGGCGTGTAGCGCCAGTTCGCGAACAGCTTTTCGCCGTAGCCGTCGCGGGCCACCGATCGGGTCTCGCGCGAGGGGATGATCGCGTCGGTGTCGACGTTGTCCAGGGGCATCGGTGCGGCGAGCCCGGCCAGGCGCACGAACGGCTCCATCAGTGCAGGAACCCGCGCGGATCGGCGATCCGGCCGGCGATTGCCGACGCGGCGACCGTCGCCGGGCTGGCCAGGTGCGAACGCACGCCCGGCCCTTGCCGGTTTTCGAAATTGCGGTTGGTCGAGGTGATGACGCGCGTGGCCAGCCCGAAGTTCTCCCCGCCGGCGTAGAAACACAGCGAGCAACCCGACTCGCGCCACTGGAACCCGGCGGCGCGAAAGATGCGGTCGATGCCCTCGGCCTCGGCCGCGCGCCGCACGGCGGTCGACCCCGGCACGCAGATCGCCTGCACGCCGGGCGCGACCCGGCGGCCGTCGAGGATCCGCGCGGCCGCGCGCAGATCCGACAGCCGGCTGTTGGTGCAACTGCCGATGAACGCGGCTTCGATCGGTACCGACGCCAGCACGGTGCCCGGGGCGAGGCCGGCGTAGCCGAGCGCGCGTTCTGCGGCCGCACGGCGGCCGGCGTCGCCCATCGTCGCGGGATCCGGCACGCGCCCCTCGACCGCGACAACGTGCTCCGGGCTGGTGCCCCAGGTGACCTGCGGTGCGAGCGCATCGCAGTCGATCACCAGTTCTCGATCGAACACCGCATCCGGATCCGTGGCGAGCGCACGCCAGTGATGCACCGCCGCTTCCCACAGTCCGCCCGCCGGCGCGTGGCGCCGCCCGCGCAGGAACTCGAACGTCGATTCGTCCGGCGCGACCAGCCCGGTCCAGGCCGCGAACTCCACCGCCATGTTGCACAACGTGAGGCGCGCCTCCACCGGCAGCGCACGCACCGCGGCACCGGCGAACTCCACCGCGTGCCCCGCGCCGCCCGCGGCGCCGTGGCGGCCGATCAACGCCAGCACCATGTCCTTGGCCGTCACCCCCTCGGCGAGCGCGCCGTCGAAGCGCACCCGCATGTTTCTCGGACGGTTCACGCGCAGGGCCTGCGTCGCCAGCGCGTGCTCGCCCTCGGTAACGCCGATGCCCCAGGCCAGCGCACCCAGGCCGCCGAGCGTGCAGGTGTGCGAGTCCCCGCACACCACCGTGGCTCCCGGCAGCGCGATGCCGAGTTCGGGTGCGATCACGTGCACGATTCCCTGGTCGGGATCGTCGATTTCGATGAGCGGGATGCCGGCGCGCGCGGCGTACTCGCGGTAGACGCCGATGAACTCCGGCCCGCCGGGGATGCGCGTCTGCTCGGTGCGGCCCGGATCGGTGTCGATCATGTGGTCGAAGGTGCCGAACACCAGCTCCGGGTGCGCGACCGTGCGGCCCGGATCCATCACGCCCTTCAGCATCCGCCCGCCGGTCTTCTCGTGCATGACGATGCGATCGATGTGCAACAGCGCCGTGCCTTGGCCGAGATCCGCCACCACATGCTGGTCCCAGAGCTTGTCGAACAGGGTGCGCCCGGCCATGCGCGCTCAGCGATCCTCGCCGGCCAGCAGCGGCGCGAGGTACTTGCGCTCCAGCGCGTCGATCCGATCCCGGCCGACCAGCCGCTGCGCGACGCCGAACCCGGCGAGCAGGTCGCCATAGCCGCCGATGCGCCCATCGGCCATCTGCCGCGCGAACACCGTGCGCAGCGCCTTGACCACCGCCTGCATCGCCGTAGACGGCAGGCTGACCCGCGCCACGCCCAGCACTTCCAGTTCTGCGAAGCTCATGGCTTGCGGCGACTTGCCGCCCTCGACCAGGTTCACCGCCACCGGGCCACGGATGCCCTGCACCGCGGCGCGGATGTTCTCCACCGAGTTCGCGCCCTCGACGAACACCATGGTCGCGCCGGCGTCGAGGAAGGCGTTGCCGCGCCGGACGGCCTCGTCGATGCCATGCACGCCGAGGGCGTCGGTGCGGGCGTTGATCACGAAGTCCGCGTCGCGGCGCGCATCCGCGGCGGCCGCGACCTTAGCGACCGCCTCGTCGAAGGGCAGCAGCGTCTTGCCATCCAGGTGACCGCAGCGCTTGGGCATCACCTGGTCCTCGATGTTGATGCCGGCCAGGCCCGCGTCCTCGAATGCACGCACCGTGTACCAGGCATTCACGGCGTTGCCATAGCCGGTGTCGGCATCGCCCATGGCGGGGATGTCGATCGCATTTGCGATTCGGCCGCTCTGCTCCACCATCTCGCGCAGCGAAACCAGGCTGTAGTCGGGCACGCCGTAGTGGCAGGCGGCGACGTTCGCGCCCGAGACCTGCACCGCGCGGTAGCCGGTCTCCTCGATGATCTTCGCGCTGATGACGTCATACGCGCCCGGCATGACCAGGATCGCCGGATCCTCGATCAGCCTGCGCAGCCGGGTGGTCTTGCGCGTCGTCTCAGCCATTGGCCGCATCGCCGTGCTTCAACGGGTTCGGGTAGATGAGGAAGGTCGCGGTGGCGCGCGCGTACTTCTTTCCGCCGCCGTCGAACACCTCGGCCTCGGCCACCGCCGATCGGCGGCCGGCATGGATCACCCGCCCTTCGCAGAGGATCGTCCCGGAACCAGGGGCGACCGCGCGCAGGAAGTTGGTCTTGATCTCCAGCGAGGTGCAGGCCTGGTCCTCGGTGAGCGTGGAGATCACCGCGCAGGCGGTGGCGCTGTCGAGCAGGGTCGAGAACACTCCGCCGTGCAGCACGTGCGGATTGAACAGGTGCTCGCCCGGATCGAGCGCGAGCGTCACGCGCCCGCGTTCGACTTCGGTCAGGGACCAGCCGATGGTGTAGGCCATCGGCGCGTTCGCATAGCGGCCGTCGCGCACGCCCTCCAGGTACGGCAGGCCAGGCGCGGAGCGCTGCTCGCGCGACACGCGCGCCGCATCCGCATACCGGTAGGTGCGCGTGCGCCGTGCCGATTCCTCGACCGGCAGCGGCGGTTCGATGTTCTCGCCCGCCATGGCGTCAGCGCCGGGCAAGACCGGCGGCGATCTTCTGCCCGGCGCGGCGGCCGAACACCAGCCCGCGCAGCACCGAGGTCGCGCCGACGTACAGGCGGTAGAACATGCCCACGGTCTCGCCGGCGGCGTACAGGCCCGGGATGGGATACCCGTCCCGGTTGACCACTTCGGCATCGCGGGTGATCTTCACCCCGCCGCAGGTGAACGTGTTCGCGCACATCACCGGGTAGGCGTGCAGGTCGGATTCCTCGATGCGTTGCGCCCAGTTGGACTTGGGTATCGCCAGGCCCCGGGTGCACTTGCCGTCAAGCACCTTCGGATCGAAGGCGCCCTCCTGAACCGCCGCGTTGTATTCGCGGAAGGTCTGTTCGAGCGCGTCCGCGGGCACGCCGATCTGCCCGGCCAGCTCGCGGATGGACCCGGCGCGGTAGGGCTCGATCTCGGTCTTGATCCGCACCTTCGCGTTGGGGATGTCGTAGAGGTTGCGGTCGAACAGGAACCAGCAGATGCCGTCCTTCTGCCGCATCGTCGTCCAGGACAGTTCGTCGTAGATCAGCTCGTACTTGTTCGCGCCCTCGTCGATGAAGCGCTTGCCGAGCCTGTTCACCATGATGCCGTAGTTCAGTACCGCCACCAGCGCCTCGTGGCGCGGCGAGCGCGGATCCACGGGCTCGCCGTGAAACATCTCGTACTGCCCGGCCGGGGCGGCGCCGACGGCGAGCGCCATCTCGACGCCCTCGCCCTTGTTGTAGATCCCGCCGGGCGACACCGGCCGGGTGAGGTAGGCGTTGGCGCCGACGTAGCGCGTCATCATCTCCACGTTGCCCTGGTAGCCGCCGCAGGCCAGCACCACCGCCCGGGCCTCGATGGCGAAATTGCCGCGCTCCGGCGACCAGGCACGCAGGCCACGCACGTTGCCCGGATCGTCCAGCAGCAGCGAGCGGCCCGTGGTGCGGTACATGAGGTCCACGCCGAGCTTCTCCGCGGCCGTTGTCAGCGCCTCGACGATCGCGATGCCACCGCCGCTGGGCCCCAGGTGCCGCAGGCCGCCCTGCAGCAGCATCACGCTGTTGTAGGTGATCTTCACCCCGTGCGACTTCAGCCAGGCGATGGTCGGCGGGGCGCTGTCGGCGAAGGCCGAGATCAGCTCGGGATCGGTGAACGCATAGGCCTTGAGGTTCTGCGGCCAGTTCTCGTAGTCCTTGGTCGCCTCGTTGACGTACTCCGGCGGGATCGCGCCGTGCGCCGCGCCGGAGAGCCGGTCGTAGAAGTCGTCCGAAACCGACTCCTCGCTCTTCATCCGCATCCAGGCCTCGGTGTAGCGCGAGTTGCCGCCGCATTGATCGCGCGGCGCGCGCTCGAGCACCGCCACCTTCGCGCCGCCCTCGGCCGCGCTCACCGCCGCCGCGAGCCCCGCGACCCCGTGCCCCACCACGATTACGTCGTATGCCATGTACCTGCCTCGGGTTCGTTCGATGTCGGATTCCGCGCGGCTGCGCCGCCGGGGCGCCGGGCAGCGTCGGCGCGACGCTCGCGCGCTGGCGCGCCGCGGCGCGGATCTACCTCACCCGGTGCTCGCCGGCGCCCACCGGCGGATTGCGCGGCGCCTGCCCGGGAGCGATACAGGTCGGCAGGCATTCCACGCGCACGTCCTCGCGCGGATTGGCGAAGTAGGCAATGCTCTGCCGGCGCGTGGAGCCGGCGCGATCCGCCGGCGGCACCGCCACGCGGTGCACGTTCGACAGCCACACGTCGTTGGTCCAGTACATCATGAGGTCGCCGATGTTGACGACGAAGGCGCCGGCCGGCGGCACCACGTCGAACCACTGCCCGGCGCGGTTGCGCACCTGCAGGCCGCCCGGCGCGGCGTCGCCCGCGAGCAGGGTGAGCAGGCCGTAGTCGGTGTGCTCGCCGGCGCGCAACTGGCCCGGCAGGGGCGTGGCGTCGAGATCCGGATAGTTGAACGCACGCAGCGTGCTGTTGTGGCCGGCCATGCCGGCGTCGAAGAAATCCTCCGGCATCGACAGCGCGAGCGCGAACAGCCGCAGCAGATCGCGGGCGAGATCGCCCATCGCCGCGTAGTAGGCTTCCACCGCGGCACGGAATTCCACGGGCCGGGCCGGCCAGACATTTGGCGCATAACACTCCCCCGCCGCTTCGCCCTGCGGCAGTGCGGGCGGGCCCATCGCGAAGCTCTCCTTGAGGTCGGGCGGGGAACTGGCACCGTAGGTAAAGGCCAGCGCCGAGTCGCCGAACGGCACGTAGCCGCGCTGCGAGCCGGAGGCGGTGTTGCGGATGGCCATCTTCTCGGCCAGAGGCAGATCGAAAAACGCTCGACAGGCGCAGGACATCGCCTCGACGGTTGCCGGCGCGACGGCGTGGTTCGTGACCATGAAGAAGCCGGTGGAGCGCAACGCGCGGTCGATGGACGCGGCAATCGCCTCGGCCGCGCCGGGGCTGCCGCCGTAGTACGGCCCCAGGTCGATCTGCGGGCACACCTGGGCGGCGGCGTTCATCGGTGCTCCCGACGGCGGGTTGGCTTGGTCCGGCAGCGCGCAAGTTGCATACAAAGACACCGCTTTTTGACTTGCCCGTTCGCTTCCGGGCTTGGTTGTTTCCTAGATTGCATGCAAAATGCCGCCGGTGCAAGGGTGCCCACGCGGTGGGCCGGCACCGGCAGGAGACCCGCGCAAACCATGAACCAGCGGACTCGCAAGGCGTACGGCACCGCCGTGCACACCTCGGGCGGGCGCGCATGAACGCTCCGGCAGCGGGGCCGGTTGCGCTCGTCGGTGCAGGGCGCATGGGCCGGGGCGTCGGCCGCAACCTGCTTGCGAAGGGCCACGGCGTGATTGCCTTCGATGTCGATCCGAAGGCGGTGGCGACCATGCGCGAGCTGGGCGCGGCCAGCGCGGATTCGCCGGCCGCGGCCGCACGCCAGGCTGATGTCGTCATCACCTGCCTGCCGGATCTCGCCAGCGTCGCCGCCGTCTACGACGGAGCGGACGGATTGGTCGCACAGGCCCGGCCCGGCGCGCTGTTCATCGAGATGACTTCCAGCAGCCCGCGTCTGGCGCGCGACATCGGCGCCCGCGCCGCTGCGCGCGGCATCGGCATGGTGGACGCGCCGATGCTGCGCGGCGCGAAGGAAGCCTGGGACGGCACCGTGCACGTGCTGCTCGCGGGCACAGTGGCGGATCGGGAACGCGCGCGCCCCATCCTCGCCCTGGTCAGCGAGCGCATCATCGAGGTCGGCGCGCTCGGCGACGCGCATGCGCTCAAGGCAATCAACAACAGCGTCAGCATGGCCAACTGCGTGGTGATCGGCGAGGCCTTCCAGGCCGCCGCGCGGCTGGGATTCGCGCCGGCGCTGGTCGCCGAGGTGCTCTCCGGCGGGCTGGGCACGAGCCGCATGCTGGAACTGTACGCGCCGCGCCTGGTCAGCGGCGAACACCCGCGCACCGGCTCGATCGCCTTCGGCGCGAAGGACCTGGGGATCTTCCTGGAAATCGCCGCGGCGGGCGGCGCCTTCACGCCGGTCGCGGAGGCTGCGCACGAGGTCTACCGCCGGCTGTGCGAGGGCGGCGCGGGGGGAGATCCGCCGTCGCGCCTGGCGGATCTGATGGGCGCGCTGGCTGCGCCGGATCCGGACGCCGGCTGAGATTCCCTGGCAGGCCGCCGTGAGCACGCGCACCGAGGACGTCATCGCCCGCCTGCGGGATCTGCTGATTGAAGGCGCGCTCGCACCCGAGTCGCACCTGCACGAAGTGGCGCTTGCGCAGCGCCTGGGCGTGTCTCGCACGCCGGTGCGCGACGCGCTGCGGGTGCTGGCGAACGAGGGCCTGCTCATCTACTCGCCGAACCGGGGCTATGTGGTCAAGCCGTTCCGGCTCCAGGAAATCCTCGATGCCTACGACGTGCGCGGCACGCTGGAGGCGATGGCGGCACGGCTGTGCGCCGAGCATGGGCTGGACCCCGGCGCGCGCGCCGCGCTGACAGGCATCGTCGAACGCTCCGAAGCCATCATGGCCGGCGGCCGCTGGGCCGGCCCGGAGCAGGACGAGTGGCAGCGCCTTAACGCCGCCTTCCACCTCGCCATCGTCGACGCCACCGGCAACCAGCCGCTGATGCGCAGCGCGCGCCAGATGCGCCGGCTGCCGCGCGTGTACGATCCGCGCCTGGCGCCGCAGAGCCGGGTGTTCCACGCCATCTATACCGCCGAGCGCGCGCGCCGTTCGCACGCCGAGCACCGCGAGGTCCTGGACGCGGTCGACGCACGCCAGGGCGCGCGCGCGGAAAGCCTCATGCGCGAGCACGTCTACCGCAATCGCGAGCAGTTGCGCCGTTCCTCGGCGTTGCTCGAGGATGCGACAATCCAACCCCTGACCGCCTGAACATGGAGCCTACATGAGCACCGACCGCCTCGATCCCAGGACCACCGCCCTCGTCGCCATCGATCTGCAGCACGGCATCGTCGCCATGCCGGTGGCGCCGCATGCCGCCAGGGATGTCATCGCCCGCACCGCGGAGATCGCCGCGCGCCTGCGTGCGGCCGGCGGCACGGTGGTGCTGGTACGGGTTGCCAACAGCGCCGACGGCCGCGACGCGCTCGCGCCGATCACGGATGCCCCGGCCGCAGCGGCGGGCAAGCGCCCGGACAACTGGTCCGAACTGGTTCCGGAGCTGGGGCAGCAGCCGGGCGACATCGTGATCACCAAGCGCCAGTGGGGTGCGTTCTACGGCACCGAGCTCGATCTGCAGCTCCGTCGCCGCGGCATCACCACGCTCGTCATGACCGGCATCGCCACCCACGTGGGCGTGGAATCCACCGCGCGTGACGCCTTCGAGCGCGGCTACCAGCAGGTGTTCGTCGAGGATGCGATTGCCAGCCCCTCCGCGGACGCGCACGCCAACACGTTCAAGTTCGTGTTCCCGCGCATCGGCCGGATCCGCAAGGCGGCGGATGTCGCGGCGCTGCTCGGCTGAGCGCGCAAATGCGGGTGATGGTCACGGGCGCGGCGCGCGGCATCGGCCGCGCGGCCTGCCTGCGCTTCGCCGCCGATGCGGCGGCGCACGGCGATCCGGCGGCATTGACGCTGGCCGCCGTGGACCTGCAGTCCGACGAGATCGAAGCGCTGGCGGCCGAACTCACCGCCAGCGGCGTGCACTGCGTGCCGGTCGCCGGCGATCTGGCCGATCCGGAGTTCCCCACCGTGGCGGTCGCCACGGCCACCGCCGCGCTCGGCGGGCTGGACGTGCTGGTGAGCAATGCCGGCATCAGCCGCCACGGTGCGCTGAAGGATCTCGCGCTCGCGGACTGGGACGCGGTCATGGCGGTGGACTGCCGCGCGAGCTGGCTGCTGGCCAAGGCCGCCTATCCGCACCTGAAGGCCGCGCGCGGGCGGATCGTGATCGTCAGTTCGATCACCGGCATCCACCCGCAGCCGCGCGTGGGCGCCTACAGCGTCGCCAAGGCCGGGCTGATCGCGCTCGGGCGCCAGCTCGCGCTGGAGTGGGGCCCGGACGGCATCGCCGTGAACGTGGTTTCGCCCGGGCCGACCCATACCACCATCACCGATCGGATCTACTCCGACCCCGAAGCGCGCGCGGTGCGCGAGGCGCTGATGCCGAACCGGCGCATCGGCGCGGCGGAGGACGTTGCCGCGGCGATCGCGTTCCTGGCCGGCGCGGACGCGCGCCAGTGCAACGGCACCAACCTGGTCGTCGACGGCGGCCTGAGCCAGAGCGTGATGGAACGCCTGCCGTACATCCCCGCGCGCTGAGCGACACTCACCCATGCACCTGCGGCTGACCCAGGCGCTGCGCCGCGCGCGCCAGATCCGCGGCGACGACACCGCGGTAATCGACGCCGACCTCCGCCTCACCTGGAACGCGCTCGCCGACCGGATCGCGCGCTTCGCCGGCTTCATGGTCGCGCTCGGCGTGCAGCCCGGCGACCGCGTCGCCATGCTGGCGATGAACGGGCATCGCTACCTGGAGTTCTACCTCGGCACGCTCTGGGCCGGCGGCGTCATCCTGCCGCTGAACCACCGCCTGTCGGCGGCCGAGCTGGCGGAAACGATCGCGGACGCCGCGCCGGCGGTGCTGATCGCCGCGCCTGAGTTCCACGAGGTCGCGCAGTCGATCGCGGGCGCCACGACGCCGCGGCCGCGACTCGTCAGCGCCGCGGACGGCGCCTCGGCGCCGGGGTTCCTGGACTACGAAGCCGGCCTGGCCGGCGCGACGCCGGCCGCCGAGTGCGCACGCGGGCCGGACGATCTGGCCTGCCTGTTCTACACCGGCGGCACCACCGGCCGGCCCAAGGGCGTAATGCTCAGCCACGGCAACCAGTTCCTGAACGCCCTGAACCTGCTGCCCGCGATCGAGCTTGACGAGACCGGCGTGCACCTGCACGCCGGGCCGCTGTTCCACGTCGCCGCGGGCGCGCGGCTGTTCTCGGCGACCATCGCCGCCGCGACGCACGTGTTCGCGCCGCGCTTCGCGGTGCCACAGGTGCTGGACCTGATCGAGGCACACGGCATCACCGTGGCCTCGTTCGTGCCGACCATGATGCGCAGCGTGCTCGATTACCCCGGCCTCGACCGCTACCGGCTGCCGAGCCTGCGCTACATCACCTACGGCGCGGCGCCCACCCCGATCCCGCTGCTGCGCGCGGCCATGGAGCGCTTCCCGCACGTGGGCTTCGTGCAGTTCTTCGGCCAGACCGAGTGCTCGCCGATCGCCACGGTGCTGCGCGCCCGCGATCACGCGGACCCCGCGCTGCACGGCAGCGCGGGCCGGCCCGCGCCCAGCGCGGAGCTGCGGATCGTGGCCGCCGACGGCGGCGAGGCACCGGCCGGCACCGTCGGCGAGATCACGGTGCGCGGGCCGATGGTGATGCTCGGCTACTGGCGCAATCCCGAGGCCACCGCGGCCGCGCTGCGCGATGGCTGGCTGCACACCGGCGACATCGGCTACTTCGACGCGCGCGGCTACCTGTTCGTGGTCGATCGGATCAAGGACATGATCATCACCGGCGGCGAGAACGTGTACTCGACCGAGGTCGAGCAGGTGCTCGCCGCGCACCCCGCGGTGGCCGAGTGCGCCGTGTTCGGCGTGCCGGATCCGCACTGGGGCGAGCGCGTGCACGCGGTGGTGGTGCCGCGCGCCGGCCGGGAGATCGACACCGCCGATCTCGACCGCCACTGCCGCGCCGCGATCGCCGCCTACAAGTGCCCGCGCTCCTGGGAACTGCGCACCACCCCGCTGCCGCTGAGCAACGTCAACAAGGTTCTCAAGACCCGGCTGCGCGCGGAGACGCTGGCCCGGCCTACGTAAGCGGGGACGGATTCATTCGCGCGGCCGAACCGGGCCTGGCTCCGGCGGATTGCGGCCACGAACCACCCCTTCGTCGTCGCGAGCGCAAGCGAAGCGACCCGCGCAGGCTCGATGCCCCCGGCAGCACGTGGATTGCTTCGTCGCTTCGCTCCTCGCAATGACCGGTGCGGTTAATGGATGGCGCGCTGCAACCGGTGGCGCCGGGGCGACAGCGGAGTCCGCGCAGGATTCCGGCTCATGCACTGAACTTCCGGGTTCCCGGCGACGGGCTACAATTGCGGCGCCATTTCAGGCGGGAGACGGCCCTTGGCGCTCGGCGCGACCGTGTACGTGTTCGACATCCAGCTCGCCGACGCCGATCGCGGTGTCTACGAGGCGCTGTCGCTGCGCGTGGCCAGGCATCCGTCCGAGACGGAGGACTTCCTGCTCACGCGGGTGCTGGCGTATTGCCTGGAATTCACGCCCGGGATCGCGTTCAGCGCCGGTGGGCTCTCCGCACCGGACGAGCCGGCGATTTGCGTGCGCGACCCGACCGGGGCGCTGCTCGCCGCGATCCACGTCGGCCTCCCGGAGGCGGAGCGCCTGCACAAGGCCGCGAAGTCCGCGCCGCGCGTGGCGGTGTATGCGCACCGGCCGCCCGGGCAATTCGTCGACCGCCTGCGGCGCGAACGGATTCATCGCGCGGACGAGATCGTCATTGCCGCGGTGGACCCGGACTTGCTCTCCGCGCTCGCGGCGCGGATGGATCGGCGGATGAAGTTCGACCTCGCCGTGGCCGGCGGCACCCTCTACGTGGGACTTGGCGAGGAGACCTTGACGGGCACGGTCACGACGCACCGGCTCGAGGCGTAGGCGCCCGCGGTGCGTGCCGCCTTGGCTATATTCCCGGATGAAGTCCCTGGCTGCCGGAAGGGTCGCATGTCCCGCGATTTGCTGACTTTCGAAACGCACGAACGGCTGCTGGCCGCGGCGCGCGCGGGCGGCGGGCAGATCGAGCTGTCGCTGGACCTGGGTCGATCGCTCTGCACGGTGCAGGTCCGGCCCGACGGCTGGCGCCATGGCGACAACGACTATCCGCTGATGCAGGACTGCCGTGAGCGCACCATCTACTACTGGAGCGGTGCCGCGTTCGAGCCCGCGGCGCGCTGGTCCGGCGCGCTGGTGAAACTCGTGCCCACCCCCTGGGGTGCGCCGACCTTCGAGATCGACGGCATCAAGATGCTGCCCACCGCGAAGATCTCGCCCTGGGAGGACGCGCGCCTGAAGGTCGGAGCGATCCGCCCCCAAGGCCGATCGGTCCTGGATACCTGCGGCGGCCTGGGCTACTTCGCCGCCCATTGCGCACTGGCGGGCGCCGGGCGCGTGCACTCGTTCGAGATCAGCGCGGACGTGCTCTGGCTGCGCGAGATCAACCCATGGTCACCACGACCCGGCACCGCCGAAGGGCGCGGCTTGACGCTGGAGCAGGGCGACATCGGCACGCGCATCGCCCAGCTGGGCACGGCGTCCTTCGACGCCGTGCTGCACGACCCGCCGCGGTTCGGCATCGCGGGAGACCTTTACTCACAGGCGTTCTACGCCGAACTCGCGCGCGTACTGGTGCGCGGCGGCCTGCTGTTCCACTACACCGGCACGCCGAACAGGCTCACCAGCCAGCGCGACGTGCCGGCCGAGGTCGCCCGGCGCCTGCAACGCGCGGGATTCCAGACACAGTTCTTTGCCGACGGCGTCCTCGCGCGCCGCAAGCGCTGAGCCCCGCAATCTGGCGCAACCCGAGGCCTTGCCTCCCGTCATTGCGAGGAGCGAAGCGACGAAGCAATCCACGTGCTGCCGGTGGCATCGTGGCCGCGTGGGTCGCTTCGCTGCGCTCGCGACGACGTAGAGGTGGTACATGGATAGGCCGCGCAGCGGCTGCGGCAATCCAGGCGGCCTGGACCAACTCGTCGCCGAATGGATCGCTTCGCTGCGCTCGCGACGACGGTGGTTCGTGGCATCAATCGGCCGGAGCCACGCCCGGTTCGGCCTTGCAATGCCGAGCGCGCGGAACCCTGCTACTTCCTTCTTCGCAGCAGCCCGGTTGCCGCCAGGCCGGTGCCGAGCAGCCAGAACGCGGCGGGCACGGGCACCGGGCTCGCGGTGCTGACGGGGCCGGTCTCGATAAAATAGCGGTCTCCGAGCTCGGGATCGCCGGTGAAGAAACTGAACTGCATCAGGTGCAGGCCCTGGGTCTGGAACTGTTCCGGAACCGGCGCGACGGCGGGCAGGGCGAGGAAATCGCTCAATGCATCCGGCGCGTTCGCGGGCTGCTCGTCCCACAGGTACAGCGAAAACGAATAGGCGTCCGGCGTCACGGGCTCGCTGACCAGATCAGGCCCCGCGAAGGTGTATGCGGAGAAATCGAACCGATCCTCGACGATGGATCCCAGCACGCCGTCATCGGTCTGTTCGGCAAAGGAACCGCCGTTGATCGGGTCGAACGCCCAGACGTTCGCGCCGATCCTGACGCTCAGGCTGAGGATCGGCGCGTCGAACATCGCGGTGCGGAGCGTGAGAAAGGTGCTGCCGGGTGCGACGGCGTCGTCGTAGGTGAAGTCGGCGTACATCGTCATCCCGACCAACCCCAGGTCGGAATCCGCGACGATCGTACCCTTGTAGCTTCCGGAAACGGGGGCGGCGACGGCGCTGGCGCCGGCGCTGGCCAGCGCGGCAGCCAGAATGGTTGCACCGGCGAATCGATTTGCCTGGCTCATCGGACTCCTTCCTGATTGTTTTGCATGAACTGAAATCGAGTTGTCGGAAGATTCTCTGCATCCGCGTCCGCATTGCAAGCCGCTGGAACGATTATTTGCAGCCGCGAGGAACGGCTTGGCATACTTCCGGCCGATTTCCGAAAACGGCGCGGGCCTGTGAGGAATCCTTCATGTATGCCGGCCGGTCGACAGCCGCCGCCGGTACGCATGACCGAGCGCGGTCCTTTCCGGCACCCGACGGTGCGCCCGTAGTGCAGGTGCCGGCACCATTCCACCCAAGCCCAGGAGCAGGCGAGCATGTTCAAGTTCTCCGAGTTCGAGAAAGTGCTGTACAAGGACAATCCGCGCTACGAGCGCATCAAGACCAGCGATCTGCACGATCTGGTCGCATTGCTCGAAAGCAAAGCTTCGCCGTCCGCGGAGGCGGTCGGCAAGGAAATGAAGAAAATCAAGAAGGAGAAGTGGAAGAAGTACGCGCGCACGCGCAGCTATCTGCTGGAGGAATTTCCCGACCTGCGCGCCAAGCTGGTCAAGTTCAAGACCAAGTCGCTCGGCAAGGGCGCGGCGGGCGCCATCAACCATGTGCTGACGTGGGAAAGCGACTCCGGGGACCTGGACGACATCGATCACATCCGCGTGCGCGAGCACGTATCCTGGGGCGCACCGGACCGCGAGGTGGCGCCGTACGTGATCGGCGAGTACGCCAAGGGCGGCCACCATTACGGCCAGGGCAATGCGGCATTCACCCCGGGCAACGTCGGCCAGGGCGACGATACCCACGCCGCGCTCGGACCGTTCTCGCCCAAGGTGCTCGAGTTCAAGGGCCCGGGCGCCCTGCGCTACGAGATGGAGCAGGTCTACGAAATGAGCGACGACGGCGGCAAGACGTGGTCCGCAATCCCCAAGAGCAAGTACAAAATCCTGCGCGTGGTGACCTTCGAGGACAACAAAATCAAGCTCTCAATTGCCAAGGGCGGCGGCGCGGGCGAGAAAGTCGCCAATTCCACGTCCATCTGACCCCCATCACCCGGGTTCAACCGGGCCGGGCGGCCCGACCGCCGCCCGGCCCCAGCCTTCGTCCCGTCGCCGGGTGCCGGTCTACACCCACACGACGTGGCCGTCGCCGGCCACGCGCTTGCGGATGCGGGTGATGTCTCCCCAGGCCGGCTGCGCCTCGCCACGCTGCATGCGATCGATCGTGTCCTGGAAGAAGAACCTGGGCTCGCCGAAGGCTGGCTTCAGGTCGTCGATCCAGGTGGCCTTGGCATCGTACCTGGCGAAGAACACGCGGTTGGACCACGCCGGATCGCGGCCCTGCAGCACCTTGAGCGCGAAGACCTTCTCGCCGTGGATGGTCGTCACGCCATCAACCAGGATCTTCCCTGGCATGGCGGACATCGAAGGCCCGCGCACCGTGCGCGCCAGGCCCGACACCCGCTGGTACGCCTGCGAGAATATCTCGTAGGCGCGCGCCAGCGGTACCTCGAAATACTTCTTCGGGCCGGTGTCGCGTTCCACGAACATATAGTACGGCACCGCTCCCAACAGCACCTGGCGGTGCCAGAGCCGCATCCATGCATCCGCAGAGTCGTTGACGTGGCGGATGAGCGGCGCCTGGCAGCGCACCACCGCACCTGCATCCGTCACCCGGCGGATGGCCTGCTGCGCGACCGGCGGCTCCAGTTCGCGCGGATGGGAATAGTGCGCCATCAGCGCGAGGTGACGCCCTGAACGCCGCACCTTCTCGAACAGCACGAGCAAATCGTCGGCATCCGGGTCGCTCACGAACCGGTGCGGCCAGTAGGCGGGCGCCTTTGAGCCGATCCGGATGCTGTTGATGTGGTCGAGCTCCGGCGACAGGAGCGGTTCGATGTAGCGCCGCAGCACCTGCGTACGCATCACCATCGGATCGCCGCCGGTGAACAACACGCTGTTCACCTCCTTGTGCTCGCGCAGGTACTCGACGAGATCGCCGGCTTCGCGTTCCGCGAACTTCAGTTCATCGATACCCACGAACTGCGCCCACCGGAAGCAGTACGTGCAGTAGGTATGGCAGGTCTGCCCGGCACCCGGAAAGAACAAAACCGTTTCCCGGTACTTGTGTTGCATGCCGCGCAACGGCCGGCCATGCAGGTGCGGTACGTTGAGTTCCATCTGCCCGGCCGGATGCGGATTGAGCGCACGTTGGATCGCGCGTACGGCGGCATCGAACTCGCTCTTTCCTGCGCCGCTGGCGATGAGTCCCCGCACGCGAGCGAGATCGGCCGGCGCAAGCATGCCGGGCTGCGGGAAGGTGAGCTGGAATATCGGGTCGTCCGGAACGCGCGACCAGTCGATCAGCTCGTCGATGACGTAGCGATTGACGCGGAACGGCAGCACCGAGGCGACTGCCCGCATCTCCAGGCGGCGCTCGGCAGGCAGGCGCGCAAGCTGCGGGATGCGGTCGAAGTCCTTGAGCGTGAAAATCTCCAGCTTGGGAGACGGTGGGAATGCGATGACGTGCGACATGTTCGATCTCCGAATCGCAGTTCCGGAACGTTCGGGCTTCATCGCCGCGATGCGCCCGGGAGCGCGCATGGCGCCGCGCCCACGATACGCATCCGGACGCGGCTCACCGACCGGCGTCGGAACTCGATGACTTGGCGCGGCGCGCAACGCCGCGTGAATTTGGATTCGTCGGAGTGGCTGCGTTCGTCAGCAGCGCGAGTGGTCGCAGGAGGAGGGTTGCGGATCGGCCGACGACGCTCGCCGGCGGCGTATTCCGGAATGAACGATGCGGGACGGGGCCTGCAATCTGTACGTATTCATCGGATGTGCTCCTAATGCTTTCCGCCTTGGATTGGATCCTCGTGAGACGCGCCTCTGGCTCGATACGCACATCAGGATCGGAAATGCGGGTGACTTCACGCCCCCACGCCGGGGCGAAGCCTATCGGATTTCATCCACGCAGGCCAAGACGCGATTTCACCACGGAACGCTTCGCGCTTCGTGCCACATCGGCAATCGTCGGCGGCGCGCCAGGCGCGGTATTGGAGCCTGGAATCGAAACGCGGGTTTTTTACGCGCCAATCACTGCGTTCGGATCCTTGTGCGCTGCGTCTTCATCAGCACCGCACGAACAGCGGACGCATGCAAACGACGCTGCGCGTCCAAGCGAATTGTGGATATGTTTCCACAAACCAAATTTCGCGATGCGTCACGGGCGCCGCCGTGCAGACGCCTTGCGCTCAAGGTGCGCGGTTCCGACGTGCCTTGGACAAGTGGGAAACGATCGACGCCACCGAGCCGATGTCGAGCGCGAGGCCCGAGCCAATCAAAGCGTAGGCGACCGCGGGTCGCGCAAGCGCGGGGACCATTTGCGGTGCGAACAAACCGACCAGGCCCAGGCCGATCATGACCGCGCCCACCGCATTGGCGAGCAACAGGTGAAGCGGGATGGGAAATCCCTGCGCGTTGCCGGTCATCGCGTCGTTCCTCGGTAGACGTTCAGGCCGCGACGTGAGCGACCTGCGTGATCGGCCAGGCCCGGCCCCTCACTCGGAGAGCGCCGACTGCAGCGACTCGAATGCCTCGACGAACTCGGTCTTGAACTCCTGCACGACGGCGGTGGCGGACTTGACCCCATCGACCAGCCCCACGCCCTGGCCGACGAAGTAGCTGACCAGCGGCAGCGCCTGCGCGTTACCGGCCGCGACCGCCTTGTCGATGCGAGCGAACGCCGGTTGCGAAACCAGCCCCATGTGCGGCATGCCGAGTTCGCCTGGCGATTCGGGCCCGTGCCAGGCATCATGCCAGGCGGAACGGAGCTGGCGCGACGGCTTGCCGGTGCGCGCCTTGGAACGGATCGTGTCGCGCGAGGTCGCGGCCACCATCTTCTGCCGGAACGCCTCGCTGGTCTCGGACTCGGTGGTCGCCAGCCAGACCGAGCCGGTCCACACGCCCTGCGCACCCATGGCCAGGCAGCCGGCCATCTGCCGGCCGGTCATGATGCCGCCAGCGGCCAGCACCGGCACCTCGCGCACCGGCCGGATGGCGCGCAGCACCTCGGGAATGAGCACGAGCGTGGAAACTTCGCCGCAGTGGCCGCCGGCCTCGGTGCCCTGGGCGACGAGAATGTCGACGCCGGCCTTGACCTGCCTGACCGCATGCTCCTTGGCGCCCACCAGCGCCGCCACCGGCACGCCATGCTTCCTGCCGCGCTCGATCATCGACTGCGGCGCGATGCCCAGCGCGTTGGCGATGAGCCGGATCGGGTGGCGGAATGCCACGTCCATCAGGCCCTCGCCCAGCGCCGGCGCTATCGTCGGCAGCCGCCTGCTGATGACCTCTTCCGGCGTTGCCGCGACGCCGTACCGGGTCAGGAGTTCCGCGGTGAAATCGAGGAACTTGCGTGGGATCTGGGCCGCGAGCTGATCGCCGGTGACCTTGGACATGTCGGTGTCGACGTGCTCGGGAATGAGGATGTCCACGCCGTAGGGCTTGCCATCGACGTGATCGTCGATCCACTTCAACTCCACCTCGAGCTGATCGGGAGTGAAACTGCTGCCGCCCAGCACGCCGAATCCGCCGGCGCGGCTGACCGCGGCGACGACGTCGCGGCAATGGCTGAAGGCAAACAGCGGGAATTCGCAGCCGACCATGCGGCACAGGGTGTTGTTCATGGAATGCAGGCCTCGTCTTTGGATTGCATGGCGGAACCGGGCGGGCGTCCTGCCGAACGCGCGCCACGCCGCCGTACCCGTTTTCAAGGTTACCTCAATCGGCAGGCAGGGACGAGATCGACGGCGCTTCGGCACCGCGATGCATGCGACGGTCGGGTGCGGTCGTCCCATGGGCGCGACGGTTCGCGACCCGATTCGATGCGATGGCTCGAGCGAGCCGGAATGCCGCGAAAAGTTCCCTCGCGCGTGCGCGCGAGTCAACCGCGAACACGCGCCCGCGCGCGCTTGATATCGCGGTAGCGGCGTAGTACCGTCGGGCGAATCACGTCCCGGCGCAAGGCGTTCGCCCCGCGCGCCGTTCGAAACCCTCGGCGCGCCGCCGACATCGGTGCGACGGATGCACTCACCGGCGTGCGGAACGTGGCATTCGATGCGGCCGCAAGGGTCCGCCGGTACACGAACCGACGTGCCGGATGCGTCGCAGGCATCCGCTTCACGCAGGAACGTTCCAGGCTGGATGCCGCACGGCATTTCGGCGCCGCGACTCGGACCGGCGCAGCAACCGCGACGTCCGGGCACCGCCGCAGGTCCCGGGCCGGCCGTGGGCACGGCACGATGTCCGCGATGACAAGGGATCGAAACATGGACCACACGCACCGTGGCCACGCGCCCGCCTGCTGCCGTCACCGGGACGGCGGTCCCCGGCGGATCCGGCGCAGGAGTCGTTCGCAATGAAGCCCGTCTCGAACGGCGACGGGCCCGGCCCGCTCCGGCGTACGCTTCGCGAGGCCGCGGTCGACGCGCGGCTCGACGATTTCTTCGCCGAGGTCGCCCGCGCCCCGCATCCCGTGCTGATGCTCGACTACGACGGCACGCTCGCCCCGTTCCGCATCGACCCCCAGAATGCCATGCCCTACCCGGGCGTGTGCGAGCTTCTCGACGCCATCGGCATGCAGACCGGTACCCGGTTGGCGATCATCAGCGGCCGCTGGCTGCGCGACCTGCTCGGCCTGTTGCGCCTGCGCCGGCTGCCGGAACTGTGGGGCACCCACGGCCGCGAGCATTTTCCTCCCGGCGGGCCGTATCGGTTCGTGGAACCGGCCGCCGGTGCCTACGCCGCCCTGTTTCGGGCCGATACCTGGGAACCGGATATCCGGGCCGCCGGCGGACGCGTGGAACGCAAGCCCGCGAGCCTGGCCATTCATTGGCGCGGGCTCTCGGTGTCGCGCGTCGAGCGCATTCGCGCACTGGTGCAGGAGCGATGGCACGAAATCGGCGCCGATGGCGGGATCGAACGGCGCGACTTCGACGGCGGCATCGAGGTGCTCGCCAGCGGCATATCCAAGGCGACCGCCGTGAACGCGATCCTCGCGCAGGCCGGCGGCGCGCCCGCCGCCTACCTGGGCGACGATCGCACCGACGAAGACGCGCTGCGGACCATTCGCGGCCGCGGCATCGGGGTGCTGGTCGCCGAGTCGCGGCGCGATTCCGCGGCTGACGCATGGGTTCAACCGCCGCAGGGCGTACGCGATTTCCTCGGCCGCTGGCTCGACGCGAGCCGGCGCGGATGAAGGGCCGGGGCCAGGCTACCGCGTCCGCGACCGGCGCCAGCAGCGGGGAGAACGGCACAGCCGCGATGTTGCGGTTGCGGCGCGTGACCGCATCCTTCAGCGGAGAATGGCGATGAAGGTGGCCCCGGGCCAGTGGCGCTCGTTCCGGGTCGGACTGATCGCCGCCGGCGTCGTGGCGCTGGCAATCGGCGCACTGGCGTGGATCCAGGTACAGCGCGAGCGCGCGATCGACATCGAGGACGTCGACCGGCGCGCCCGCGCGCTCGCGTTCCAATTCGCCGGCAACGTCGGCGGCGCGCTCGATCGCACGGACGATCGGCTGGCGGCCGCGGCCCAGGCGCGCAGCGAGGGATACAGCCGGCTGCTGGGATTCGCCCTGTACCGCCCGAGCGGGCGCATCCTGGCGGCCGGGCGCGCGGTCGCGGACTACACCGACGCGATCGGCGGGCAGGTGCTCGAAGCGTCGGCGTCCGGAGAGGAACGCGCATTCGTCCTGCGCGCGCACGGACCGCCCGCGCGCGTGTTCCTGTACCCGGCACGCGACGGCGACGGCATCCTGCGGGCCTACGTCGCGGTCATGCATGACATCGCCTACATCGACGATCGCGCCACCCGCCGACTGGTCCAGTTCACGTTCTGGATCCTGCTCCTGCTGGTGCTGGTGGCGGTCGCGGTCAACGGCGGCACCTGGCTCGCCTACGACCGGCCGCTGCGAAAGCTCGCGAACTGGATGCAGCGGCTGCGGCTGGAGGATGCCGCGGACGGACCGCCGGTGGGGCTGCCCGAGCCCCTGCTCGCCAGCGAGAGCGATCGGCTCGGAGCGTCGTTGCGCGCCGCGCGATCGGCGAGCCGGGAACGCTCGCGTGCCGAAGTCCGCGCCGAACGCGTCTGGACGCGCGACCGGCTGCGCGCGCACGCCATCGACTGCCTCGGCGAGGGGCGCCAGCTCGTGGTCGTCAGCAACCGCGAGCCGTACATGCACCAGATGCAGGACGGCCTGGCGCGGATGATCGTCCCGGCCGGCGGCCTGGTCACGGCGCTCGATCCGGTACTGCGCGCGTGCGGCGGCCTGTGGGTGGCGCATGGCGCGGGCGATGCCGACCGCGAAACCGCCGACGAGCAGGGCCGGCTCACCGTACCGCCATCGGACGGCCGCTACACGCTGCGGCGCGTGTGGCTCTCGCGCGAGGAGGAGCAGGGCTACTACTACGGCTTTTCCAACGAAGGCCTCTGGCCGCTGTGCCACCTGGCGCACGAACGCCCCGAGTTCCGGGCGTCGGACTACGGACACTATGTAAAGGCGAATCGACGCTTCGCCGATGCGGTCGTCGAGGAAATCGGTGCAGGCTCGGGGCTGGTGCTCGTGCAGGACTACCAGCTCGCGCTCGTGCCGGCGATGATCAAGGAACGGCGGCCGGACCTGTGCGTGGGCATCTTCTGGCATATTCCGTGGCCGAACCCCGAGGCATTCCGGATCTGCCCGTGGCGCGCGGACATCCTGCGCGGGATGCTGGGCGCGGACCTGATCGGCTTCCACCTGCAGCAGTACTGCAACAATTTCCTCGACACCGTTGACCGGATGATCGAGGCGCGGCTGGACTGGGATCACTTCGCGGTCGAGCTGCTCGGGCACACGGCGGCGGTGCGGCCGTTTCCAATCAGCGTCCAGGGCTGGGACGAGCGCGGCGTCGCCGATGGCGAGGCGCTCCAGGCGCAGTTGGGAACGCTGCGCAGGCAACATGGGCTGGACGTGCCGGTCGTGGCGGTCGGCGTGGATCGGATCGATTACACCAAGGGCCTGCCCGAGCGCTTCCGGGCGGTGGATCGGTTCCTGGAGAAGCACCCCGAGCACCGCGGTCGGTTCGTGTTCGTCGAACTCGGCGCGCCGAGCCGCACGCACCTGCGGCGCTACCGCGAGCACCTGGCCGAACTCGAGGCGCTCGCGGACGAGATCAACTGGAAGTACCAGACCGACGGCTGGCGTCCCCTGCGCTTCCTCGCCACGCACCACGACGCGGACACGGTGTACGCGTTCATGCGCATGGCGTCCGTGTGCATCGTCAGCTCGCTGCACGACGGCATGAACCTGGTCGCCAAGGAATACGTGGCGGCGCGCGAGGACGGCGTGCTGGTGCTGTCGGAGTTTGCCGGCGCCGCGCGCGAGCTGTCCGACGCGCTGGTCATCAATCCATACGACATCGAGCAGTTCGCCGACGCGATCCGTACCGCGGTCGAAATGCCGGAAGGCGAGCGCCGGCTGCGCATGGGCCGGATGCGGCGGGTCGTGGAAGAGAACAACATCTACCGCTGGGCCGCGTCGTTCATGTCCGAGCTGGCGGCAACCCGCGCCCCGGCGACTGCCGCGCGCCCTGGGTGAATCGTCATCGCCGGCGCGAACCGGGCCTGGGTTCGGCGGACTGAGGCCATGAACCGCCCCATCGTCGTCGCGAGCGCAGCGAAGCGACCCACGCGGCCTCGACGCCGCCGGCAGCGCGTGGATTGCTACGTCGCTTCGCTCCTCGCAACGACGAGCGGGGCGGTTGTAACATGGGCAGCCTGATTGAAACTCGCGGAGCCAGCCGCATGGAAATGCAGGAACTGATCGACGAACACCAGATCCGCAAGGTGATCTACCGCTATTGCCGGGGCATCGACAGGCGCGATTTCGACCTCGTGCGCGGTTGCTACCACCCGGGCGCCACGGACGACCATGCCAACTACAAGGGCGACGTCGACGGTTTCATCGCCTACGTGCAGAAGGAATTGCCGCGCTTCGAGCAGACCATGCACACGGTCGCCAACGTCTTGATCGAGGTCGATGGCGACGTCGCCTGGTCCGAGGCGTACACCCTGGCCTACCACCGCCTGCCTGCGAGCCGGAGCAAACCCCAGCGCGACTACAGCGTCGGCCTGCGCTACGTCGACCGCTTCGAGCGCCGCGACGGGCGCTGGGCCATCGCGGATCGCAAGTGCGTGTTCTCGTGGTCGCGGCTGGATCCGGTTCCCGAGGGCCACCCCTTCGGGCCGGCGTATCCGATGGGTGCGGCCGCGCCGGCGGACCCGGCCTACCGCCGCTGACGCCGCGGCCGGGCGGGCGGGCGCGCGCTCAGGCGCGCGTGAGCAGGAACGCACCGCCCGGCGCGCCGCCGCCGGTGGAGACCGCGGCGACCTGCGGGTTGCCCGGCACCTGGCGCGCACCTCCCTCGCCCCAGAGCTGTACGCAGGCCTCGTGCAGGAAGCCGAATCCGTGCAGCCGGCCCGCCGAGAGCTGGCCGCCGTGCGTGTTGAGCGGCAGTTCGCCATCGAGCGCGATGCGCCTGCCGCCCTCCAGGAACCGCCCACCCTCGCCCACCGGGCAGAAGCCCAGCATCTCGATCCAGCTCAGGCAGTTGAAGGTGAAGCCGTCGTAGAGCTCGGCGACGTCGACGTCGACGGGCTTCAGATCGGTACGCTCCCACAGCGAACGCGCCGCGCCTTCCACCAGCGGCTCATGGGTGATGGTGCCCTGGTCCCAGCTCGGCACCTCGGTGATCCGGCAGCCGACCGCCTCGAAGCACACCGGCTCGGGCCGGCGCAGATCGCGGCGCGTGTCGATGTGCGACACCACCAGCGCCACCGCACCGTCGCAGGGCGTGTCACAGTCGTACAGGCCGAAGGGGGTGGTAATCATGCGCGCGTCGAGATAGTCCTGCATCGACATCGGCTCGCGGTAGATCGCCTTCGGGTTCAGGCCGGCATTGCGGCGCGCGTTCAGCGCGATCTGGCCAAGCTGCTCGCGCGTGGTGCCGTACTGGTGGAAGTGGCGGCTGGCGCAGTTGGCGATCCAGTTCGCGGCCGAGAATGCACCGAACGGAATCAGCCACTGCATCGGCCCGTCGATGCTGAGCGCACCCTTGGCGGGCGGCATGCGGCCGCTGCGTTCAAGCGCCTGGTAGGTCGATTCCCAGGTCGAGCGGAACACGAGCACGTGCCGGCACAGTCCGGCGGCCACCGCGAGCATCGCCGCCACCACGGCGCCGCTGTGCCCGGGGACTTCGGCGCCGGAACTGAACCAACGCGGGTGAATGCGCAGGATGTTCTCGACCGCCACTACGCCGGGGCCGGAGTATCCGCCAGCGTCGTGGCCCTCCCCGGGGTGGCTGGCCAGCCCGTCGATGTCGCCGCGGGCCAGGCCCGCGTCCTGGATGGCGTCCAGGCAGGCTTCCATGACGAGCGACATCGGGTCGCGCATCAGCCGCCGGCCGACCTGCGACATGCCGATGCCGGAAATGCAGACCTTGCGCTCGAACTTGTCGATCATGGCGCCACCGGCGTGAAGCAGGGCAGCCAGACCTCGCGCACGTGTTCGAACTGCACGCGCACCGGCAGGCCGATACGGATCCGCTCGAACTCGCAGCCGACGATGCGCGTGGTCAGGCGCACGTAGGGGGCCTCGTCGAGCTCCACGATCGCCAAGGCGTACGGCGGCGGGAAGGCCGGGTGCCAGGGCTGGTGGTTGATGGTGAACGCTGCCACCTTCGCCAGGCCCGAGACCGCTTCCACGCCGATCTCCGCGCCCAGGCAGTTCCAGCAGTTCGGCAGAGGCGGATGCAGCCAGGTCCCGCAGGACCGGCAGCGCTTGAAGCGCAGCACGCCATCGGCGCCCGAGCGCCAGAAGAACTCGTTCTCGGGCGTGAGAGCGGGGATCGGCCGGGTGTCGGCGGCGGTCATCGACGGCTCCATGGGTTCGGGCGGCCGGGCGGGCTCGCGGGCGCATCCACAACGCCGGGATGATACGACGCGCGGCGCCGGCACTGCATCCCGCGCCGCAACGGCGCGCGATCCGGGCCGGGGCCTTTCACCGCGCGCGAAGGATCTTCGATACTCGGCACGGCGGGCGACGGCGCGCACCGCAGGCGGCGGATACGAACGAAGGGGATCGGCGCGGATGATTTCAACGACATCGGTACTGGCGCAGGAACAGGCGGATACGATCGAACGGGTGCGGGATATCGCCCGGCGCTTTCTGGACCGCGAATTGACGGCGACGCAGATCGACGCATGGGAGGCCGATCACGGCGCCTCGCGCGCGCTCGTCGCCGGGCTCGGCGAACTGGGACTGTGCGGGCTCACGGTACCGCAGGACTACGGCGGTGCCGGGCGCCATGTCGTCGCCCTTCTCGCCGTGGTCACCGAGATCGCGCGCCGCAGCCATTCCCTGTCGGGGATCTACTGGGCGCACACGGCCTATGTGAGCCTGAACATCGTTCACGCGGGCACCGACCACCAGAAGCAATGGATCCTGCCGCAGGCCGCCGCCGGGCGGATGATGTTCGCCTACGGACTGTCCGAACCCAATGTCGGCGCCGATCTGGCGGCGGTGGAATGCCGTGCCGAACGGCGCGGCGATCGGGTCGTGATCAACGGCGCCAAGCGCTGGACCTCCGGCGCGTCGATTGCCGACTTCATCTACGCCCTGGTGCGCACCGGGCCGGCGGAAGCCCGGCGCAGGAACCTGTCGTTCGTGCTGATCCCCAGGCAGGCGCCCGGCGTCGACATCTCCACGATCGAGACCCTGGGCGATCGCGGCACGCCGATCTGCGACGTGACGTTCCACGATGTCGAGATCCCGTTCGAGAACGTCATCGGCGGGGAGTCCGGCTGGAACAACGCCTGGCCGCTGCTCGCCGGCCCCGCGCTGGAGGTCGAGAAACTCGGGATGCCGGCGATGGGGCTGGGGATCGCCGAGGCGGCGGTCCAGGAAGCCTGGAACTACAGCCAGGAGCGGCGCCAGTTCGGCCAGCGGATCTGCGGCTTCCAGTCCGTACGGCACGCGCTCGCCGACGCGCAGACGAAACTGCAGGCCTGCCGGCTGATGATCCAGCACGCCGCGCAGCTCGTGGAGCGCGAATTGCCCAGCGCGGTGGAGACCGCCATGACCAAGCTCTACGTTTCCGAGACCGTGCGCGAGATCGTCCTGTCCTGCCAGCAGATCCTGGGCGCCTACGGCTACGCCAAGGGGTACGCCATGGAGCGGTACGTGCGCGACGTGCTCATCATGCCGATCGCCGGCGGATCCTCGGCGATCCAGCGCAACAACGTCGCGGCGTTGATGCGCCTGCCGCGGGAGTGAAGCACGCGCACGGCTGTGCCAGCCTTCGTTGCGCACTGCAGCATTGCCGCCTGCAGGATCGCATTGGCAGCGCGGCGCGCGGAAGTTGAATTATCCGCAAATCCGATTCGCGCTTTTTTCATGAACTCCCCGGCTCCGGGTGCCTAGAATCGCGCTGCGTGCCGGTCCGGCGCGCGTCCGTTTCGGGTCGTTCAGGGGGGAATTCCGATGCGCGAAATCATGGGCAGGTCCATTCTCGCCGGTGCAATCCTGGCCGCCACCGCGGTTCCGGTCGCGGCACAGGGCGGCGGCAGGGCGGCGGGAGCTGGCGCCATCGAAGAAGTCATGGTCACCGCACGCCGCCGCGAGGAGGCGGTGACCGAGGTGCCGCTGGCCGTGACGGCGTTCTCCGCCGATCAGCTCGAGACCAAGAACATCCAGAACACCGCCGACCTGGTCAAGATCACGCCGGGCCTGAACATCTCCGGGGCCGGCTCGGTGGTCAACCCGTTCATCGTCATCCGCGGCGCCTCGCGCGCACTTGCCGGAGCGGGCGTGCCCGGCGTCATCACCTACTTCAACGAAGTGCCGATGCCGACCTACGGCTCGCTCATCTCCACCCAGGACATGGACAACGTCCAGGTCCTCAAGGGGCCGCAGGGCACGCTGTTCGGCCGCAACGCGGTGGGCGGCGCCATCCTCACCTACAGCAAGAAGCCGACCTATGAGTTCGAGGGCTCGGCGCTTATCGACTACGCGCAGTACCAGACCGCGCGCGGCGAGCTGGTGCTCAACGTCCCGATCGTCAAGGACATGCTCGCGGTGCGCGTCAATGCGCTGTTCTCCACCAGCGACGGTTTCACCAAGACGCTGCACGTGGGCGACTACACGGTCACCAACGCACCCGGCGGCGTCGGCCGCATCCCCGGCGCACGCATCGAACGCGATCGCGACCTGGACGGCTACGACCGGCAGGGATTCCGGGTGTCGGTGCTGTTCGAGCCCAACGACCGGATCAGCAACCTGACGGTGATCGATACCTTCAACGATGAAGGCGTCTCGAATTCGGTCGCCGCGGGCTTCTTCTCCGGCGGCTTCCCGTTCAATCGCCCGGGCGCGACCAACCCGAACGTCGAACTGATCGGCTCGGGCGTGGCCGATCTCGCGCGCGGCAACTGGCCGGTCGCGGGCGTGTGGACGGTGGCCCAGCTCGGCCTGCAGCTCGGCGCGCCGATCCCCCCGCTCGGGGCGCTGTTCGGCTGCACCACCTCGGTGTACTGCAACCTGGAGCGCTGGTCGCAGGTGCAGCAGCAGCTCGGCCTGCGCACGCAGGCCATCAATACCGACGCGACCGACGTGGCGCAGACCGAGATCTTCGGTGTCTCCAACACCACGACCTTCGAGATCAACGACAAGCTCAGCGTCAAGAACATCTTCGGCTACCGCACCACCGATTCGCTGAGCAACGCCGACATCGACGGCACGCCGATGCCGATCATCGACACCGCCAGCCGCGTGCGGTTGAACCAGCTCACCGACGAACTGCAATTCAGCGGCACGGCGTTCCAGGACAAGCTCGACTACGTCGTCGGCGGCTTCTACTACCGGCAGGGGCCCGACGGCGACGGCGGTTTCCAGGGCCTGCGCATCAACGTCTTCGGTGGCCTGAACCACACCCAGTCGGTGAACTACGCCGAGCAGGAATCCAAGTCGATCTACGGCCAGTTCGACCTGGACGTCTCCGAATGGCTGCTCGAGGGCATGAAGTTCACGGCAGGCTACCGCCATACCTGGGACTCCACCGAGGGCTGCGCGTCCTTTGCCACCTTCGCCCCGGGCGCCTACTTCCCGGTTGGCGACACCGCGCCGATGGTGACCGAGGACCAGTGCCGGGCCGGCAACTTCCAGGCCACGGGCATTCCGACCAATTTCTACGCCACGCTGCCGGCCGCCCTGGGCGGCGGCCCGAACGCCACCGGCGGCTCGATCCCGCGCGTGGACACCGACCAGGGCACCTACACCCTGGCGCTGAGCTGGGAACCGTGGGACGGCAAGCTGTTCTACGTCACCCATCGCAAGGGCTACCGCGCCGGCGACTACAACTCGAACTTCTTCACCGGCACCCTGGCGTACCTGTCGCCGGTGCAGAACTTCGAGGGCGAGACGGTCGAGGACGTCGAGCTCGGCGCCAAGCTGGCGTTCAACCTCGCCGGCATGCCCACGACCTTCGACATCGCCCTGTTCCACGAGGACGACACCGGCTTCCAGTTCTACGAGTCGACCTCCGGCGTCACCACGCAGGCCGCGGGCGCGGCATTCAACGTGCCGGGCTTCGCCGCCGGGGTGACGCTGCCCTCGGGGGGCATCGTCTACAACAAGGCCAACCTGACCATCGAGGGGCTGGAGCTGGGCGCCACCGTCTCGCCGATGGAAGGGCTGACCATCGGCGCGAACGCCGCCTACACGGACATCTCGATCGACGAGCTGACCATACCGGCGGCGATCCGCGCATCGTTCGCATCCCCCGGGGATCCGAACGCGAACGCACTCGGCAGTTTCACCATCCCCTTCGTGCCGGAGTGGCAGGCGAACGTCACCGTCGGCTATACCTACCCCGGGCAGGTGCTCGGTGGGACGCTGAGCTTCAACGCGGACTATCACTACCAGACCGAGTTCGTCGTCAGCCAGATCGTCGTCCCGGGCTACGAGCTCGTGAACATGCGCTTCGATCTCAAGGACGTGATGGGCAAGCCGTTCGACATCAGCTTCTACGCCAAGAACCTGTTCGACGAGACCTATGCCTACGGCTCCTCGTCCTCCACGCCTTCGGGCCCGACCGGCGGCGTGGGCGTCTCGGCGTACATCATCGCGCCGCCGCAGGTGTTCGGCGCCTCGGTGCGCTGGCGCTTCGGCGCGCAGTAGCCCTCCCCGGGCTTTCACGCCCGGCGCGCGTCCCCACGCGCGGCCCGGCTCGGCGTACGCGAGCGCGCCGGCCGGGCCGCAACGACGCTTCCTGCCTCGATCGCAGCGGATTGGTTTTTGCCATGCCGGGCTGGTAGCTTATAAGCGTTGCGAGCACCGATACCCGGCGAGATGACCAGCCCGCCCGACGCCCTGCACTCTTCCAGCGATGCCGCCCCGCTGCCCGGAGCCGCCCCGTGGCGGCGACGGATGTACGTCATCATCTTCGAGGCCGACACCCGTGCCGGGCACGCCTTCGACATGGCACTGGTCGCGGCGATCATCGTCAGCGTCCTGATCGTCATCGCGGACAGCATCGACAGCGTGCACCGCCAGTACGGTGCGCTGCTCGGCGCGGCGGAATGGTTCTTCACCGCGCTGTTCACCGTCGAGTACCTGGCGCGGCTGGCCTGCGTGCGCCGCCCGGCGATATACGCCCGCAGCTTCTTCGGGATCGTCGACCTGCTGGCGATCCTGCCGACCTACCTCGCTGCGTTCTTCCCCCAGATCCACGCGCTGATCGACATCCGCATGCTGCGGCTGCTGCGCCTGTTCCGACTGCTCAAGCTCGCCGAGTACGTGGGCGAGTACCGCGCACTGGGCGCCGCGCTGATCGCCAGCCGCCGGAAGATCCTGATATTCCTTTCGTGCGTGATCATCTCAGCGCTCATCCTCGGCACGCTGATGTACGTCATCGAAGGCCCCCAGAACGGCTACACCAGCATTCCGATGGCGGTGTACTGGGCAATCGTGACCATGACCACGGTCGGCTACGGCGACGTGACGCCCAAGACCGACATGGGCAAGTTCATCGCCTCGGTGATGATGCTCATCGGCTGGGGGATCCTCGCGGTGCCCACCGGCATCGTCAGCGCGGAGATGACCGCCCGGCGGATCGGCGGCTGGCGCGCGGCGCGGGCCTGCCCCGCCTGCGGAACCGGCGGGCACGACATCGACGCGGACTTCTGCAAGCACTGCGGGCATGGGCTGCCCGCCGCGGCTACAGGGGCCGGTAGCCGTCCCGGGTCATGACCCGCAACGGGTCGGTGCCGTCCCAGTCCGCGCACGCGTCGGAAATCCGCTTCAGCGCCTCCAGGAAGCCGGGCGTGTACTCCACCACCTCGGTAAAAACACCGAAGTCGCGCAGCGTATCCACGTAGCAGACGCGGAACGGACCGCCCTGCATGTCGATCTCCGCGGCCACGGGGCAACCGAGTCGATCGTAGCGTGCCTTCGCGGCATCGTAGTCGCGGGTGACGGTGCAAATCTGATGCAGGCCGGTGCCGCCCGGCGGGAACAGGTCGCGGTAGATGTTCGGGCCTTCGGAGAACAGATGGATCAGCTCGATTTGCACCGGCCCGGCCTGCGAGGTGCAGACCTGCATGTCGACCTCGACGACCCGGCCCCGGTGATGGTGGCGCTGCACCGCACGGCGCAGGAAGTAGAACGGACCGACCCCGTAGACTTCGATCCAGCGCCGCGCGGCCGCCTGCAGGTCGTCGACCAGGAAGCCGAGCTGGAAGAACCGGTAGCTGTCCGGCCACGGGTCCTGGTACAGGGCATCGATGCCCTTGCGCTGCTGCGTCATCGTCCAGTGCGTCCCTTGTTCAGGCGGCGGAGCCGCCCACGTCCTCGATGTAGAAACGCATGGCGCCGCCGGACATGTCCCACAGGTTCGGCAGGTCGTTGCGCTGATGCACGGTGGAATGCTCGGAGGTGTCGAAGCGTAGCTTGGCGTCCGCATCCGGGAACGACAGCTCGGCGAGCGAATCGAAGCGCGGCGTCAGGCGCGTGTCGTAGGTCTCCGGGCAGGGATGGTATTGCACGTAGCGCGTGATGCCGGGCGACGGCACCACCAGCGGCCCGTGCACGTCGCGCCAATGGCGCTGGAAATCCGCGACGCTCATTCCCGGGCGGCGCGAACTGAAGAACCAGCCCTTGATGCCGTCGCTGCCGCCGCGGACCTCGGGCCCGTCGATCACGGCAAGCTCGCGCGCGGCGATGACGGTGACGCGCGTGCGCGGCAGCGGCGCTCCGGCGACGCGGCGGCACAGTTCGATCGCGGCGGGCAGGCCATCGACCCGGATCCGCGCCGCGCCGTACACGCCGCGCGGCTTGAAGCCGCGCTCCTCGGAGGGTAGCGGCCGGCTGCGGCGATAGTGCGCGCCGGCCGCGATCGCGCGCAGCGGATCGTCGGCGAGCCAGGCCGCCTGCAAGGGTGCCGCCTCGGCCTGCTCGACCGCCTCGAGCAGCACGATGCAGCAGATCGGATCCGGCGCATTGACTTTCGACATTACGTCCTCCCCGCCCGCCAAGGTAGTTCACCCCCCTTCCCGAAGCAACCTGCAACGAGACACGTCTCCGAATCTCCCGATCTGGGTACACTGGGAAGGGACTCGCCGGGAGGGCCGGGATGCAGCCGGGTGCGAAAATCGATCTTGCGCGCATGCGGCGCGGGCGCCGGCAGCGCCTGCTTGCCGCGATGACGGACCAGGGTCTGGACGCGCTCGTGCTGCTGGGCCAATCGAACCAGGAGTACGCCGGCATCACCCGCCCGCTGTCGGACGCGATGCGCGTGCACTACGAGCCGAACGTGGTGCTGCTGTCGAGCGCCGGCGAGCTGAATGTCTGGACCTGGTACCCCGAAGGCGCACTCGACGTACCCGCGGCGAACGTGCACCGCGGCATCGCGCTAGAGATGGACGCCGGCCCGCTGCTGGAAGCGATCGGCGCACTGCTGCCGGACGCGCGCCGGATCGGCATCGACGAGCTCACCGCACCGCTGATCGACGCCCTGGGCCGGCTTGCGCCGCGGGTGCAGTTCGTGGATGCCGCGCCGGCGACGGTGCCGGCGCGCCTGATCAAGACCGCGGACGAGATCGCCTGCCTGCGCGTGGCGCAGTCGATTACCGAGACCGCGATGGTCGACGTGGCGGCGGCGCTGCGCCCCGGCGTGCGCCAGACCGAGCTGAGCGCGGTGTTCTTCCGGCGCGTGTTCGAACTCGGCATTACGTGGTCGTGCGTGGACCCGATCTGGAACGTGACGCCGCGCTCCACGGCGGCCGGGGCCAGCACTACCCACGGCGGCGTGGGCTTCCCGCTGACTGCGGACGATCGCTTCATCCGCGACGGCGATCTGATCATGACCGACGTCGGCCTGGTCTGGAACGGCTACCACTCCGATTTCGGCAAGACCTGGCTGTGCGGCTTCGACGCCCGGCCCGACCCGAAGCTGCAGCGCTGCTTCGACCGCTGGCGCACGCTGATTGACGCCGTGTACGCGGCGATCCGCCCGGGCCGCACCTGCGCAGACGTCGCCCGCGACGCGCGACGGATCGAGCCGGTGTTCTCGGTGGAGCACTTCTACCTCGGCCACGGCACCGGTTGCGACGCCGCCGAACTGCCGTTCATCGGCTCCGAACTCGGCCCTGCGTTCGAGGACACGGTGGTGCTGACACCCGGAATGACCATCGTCCTGGAACCGGTGATCTGGGAGGACGGCGTGGGCGGCTACCGCAGCGAGGAGATGGTGGTGGTGACGCAGGACGGCTGCGAGCGCCTGTCCAGCTACGGCTACGCGCCGTTCGAATGAGCCCGCGCGCGGGAGGATCGTGATGACGACACAGGCTGTCGCCGGCTATCCGGAGCAACTGATCGGCACGGGGATGCTGGAGCACCGCGATCGCGTGGACTTCACGCGCCTGCGTGCGCAGCGCCGCGAACGCGTGTTCGCGGCCATGGCGCGCCTGGACCTGGACGCCATCGTCCTGGGCCGCGAGGGCAACGTGCGCTACGCCGCGGGCGCGCGGCGGCTGTGGACCGCGAGCGCGCGACCGTTCGCGCCGACCTGCGTGCTGCTGCGCGCAACCGGGCGCGTGCACCTGATGACCTTCAGCGCCAGCGTCGAGGGCATGCCGGAGGAAGTCGGCTTCGAGGAAGTATTCTGCGCGTCGTTCAATCCCGCGGTGCTCGCGGCGCGCCTGGCGATGATCCCCGGGCTGGCGGGCGCACGCCGCATCGGTTTCGACAGCTGGTCGTTCGGCATGCGCGACCTGCTCACCTCGATCGCCCCGGGCGCGGCGTTCGTGCCGGTGGAGCCGGAGCTGCGCGCGTTGCGCCGCGCCAAGCTGCCCGAGGAGATCGCGGCCATCCGCATCGCGGTCGCGCTCGGCGAGTCGGCCCTGGCCGCCGCCATCGCGCGGCTGGTACCCGGCGTGCGCGAGAAGCGGTTGCAGGCGGCTTTCCTGGAGCGCATGTGCAACCTCGGCACCTCGCAGTATGCGCAGCAGGGCACGTTCACGGCCATCGGCCCGAACGGCGGCCTGCGCTGGATCACCGGCGACGGCGCCTGCCCGGCCGGCGTCCCGGTCGCGTTCGCGGCGGGCGCGCTGTGGGCCGGGTACGAGGGATCGGTGGCGCGGACCTGGTGGTGCGGCGCGAGCCCGACACCGTCAACGGCGGACCGCGACACGTACCGGCGCTGGCGGCGCGCAATGGATGCGATGCTGGATGCCTGCCGGCCGGGCAACACCGGCAAGGACATCCACGACGCCCACCGCGATGCAGGCGTGCCGCTGCCGTCGTTTCCGATCGCGTACTCCGTCGGCCTGGGCCACGAGGGCCCGATCGCCGGCCTGGCCCCCGACCCGAGAGCGGATGCGGGGCAGAAGCTCGAAGCGGGGATGGTGGTGGCGCTGCGCGCCTTTGTGGGCGCACCTGCCGGCGGATTCCTCGGCGAGGAGATCGCGGTCATCCACCCGGATCGCACTGAACTGCTCACCCGCCTGGGCCATGGGCCGCTGGCGGCGTAGTCCGCCGTGGACCGGGCCAGATACGGAGCCGGCACATGAACGAGCGCATCGAAGTCGACGTCGACCATACCGCACCGGCGTTCAACACGAACGAACTCGCCGAGTGGAATGCGCTGCGCGCGCGCGGGCCGGTGGTCTGGAACACGCGCCACGGCGGCTTCTGGATGGTGACCGGTTTCGAGGAAGCGGCGATCGTCTCGCGCGAGGGCGAAGTCTTCGCGCATCGCTACGAACCCGGCGCCACGGATGGCATCGACTACATCGGCACGCTGGGCATTCCGCGCCCCGCGGGCCTGCCCGGGATCGGGCTGAACGAGTCCGACGGCGCCCGGCACCTGGAAATGCGCCGCGCCCTGGGACCGTTCTTCTCGCCGCAGGCGGTAAGCGCGCTGGTGCCATTCATCGAGCACACCGCGCAGTGGTTCCTCGATCAGCGCATCGCCGACGGCGCCATGGACGTGGTCGCCGACTACACCGGGCCGATCCCGGCACTGGTGACGCTGAAGCTGATGGGCCTGCCGCTCCGGAACTGGAAGCGCTACTCGAGCCTGTTCCACCTCACGACCGCCTATGCGCCCGGGAGCCGGGAGTACGAGCACGGTCTCGGCCAGGCGTCGGCGATCGTCGAGGAGGTGCTGGCGTCCGCCGAGCGCCTGCGCCGCGAACCGCGCGGCGATCTCACCAGCTTCATCGCCAACATGCGCGTGGAAGGCAAACTGCTCGACCACGATGAGCTGGTCAAGCTGATATGGAATTTCCTCGGCGGCGGCGTGGACACCACGACCTCGTCGACGAGCTGGACCCTGCACTACCTGGCCACGCGGCCCGCGTTGCGCGGGAGCCTGATCGCGCAGCCCGGGCTGTGGGACACCGCGGCCGAGGAGTTCATCCGCTTCTTCTCGGTGGCACAGACCCTGTCGCGCACGGTGACGCGCGACACGGTACTCGGCGGGCAGCCACTGCGGCGCGGCGATTGGCTGCTGCTGAGCTACGTGGGCGCGAACCATGACGCGCGCGAATTCGATCGCGCGGACGAAGTCCTGCCCATGCGCAGCCCGAACCGGCACCTGGCCTTCGGCTCGGGTCCCCACCGCTGCATCGGTGCGGCGCTGGCACGCACCGCGAGCCGGATCATGCTGGAGCGCTTCCTGGCCCGGATCCCGGACTACACCCTGGAATCGCCGGTCCCGGACGAGTACCTCGGCCAGCCCACCGTTACCGGCCTGAAGACACTGCCGATCCGCTTCGCGCCCGGCGCACCGGCAGGCGTGGCACGGCCGTACTGAGCATCGGCGGCATCAGTCGATTGCGACCGCGGCGATGTCCGTGGTCAGGGTGCGTGACCGGATGCGCCAGCGGTCACCGACCTTCACCAGCCGGTCGACATAGTGCCCGGCCATCGATGCGATCAGCCCGTCGTCCTTCTTGACCGTCAGCAGGAAATAGCAGCGGGCACCGGCCGACGCGCCATCGACGTCGACGAGGATGTTGGTACAGAAATGACGCAGCGCCGTGCCCTGCCGGCGCGACAGGTAGGCGCGAAACGCGGCCTTGTCGGTGAACCGGCCGATGGCGCCGCCGTCCCAGACGAACTCGTCGGTGAACAGATCGAGCAGCCTGTCCAGCGCGCGTGCATCGGTGTACCAGCAGTAGCGGGTGATGACGTCGCGGATGGCGACTTCGTCTTCCAACACGGTGCTCATGCGCAGCTCTCCGCTCGTTGTGCCCAATGCCCATCTTAACGAGCCCGCGCGTGGGCCGTCGCGCCGGGCGTCGACTTGCCGCGTCCCGGCACCGCGTTCATAGTGATCGGATGCACGAGCCCTGGCCCGAACTGCCGCCGGAGGCCTTCGGCAAGGAAGACCAGACCGACGACGAGATCTTCTATCTGCCGCCGCGCCTGGTCACCCACATCGACGACGCGGCCATCGCGGCGCTCACCGGCTTCTACCGAGCCCGGCTACCTCCCGGCGGCGTAATCCTGGATCTCATGTCGAGCTGGGTCAGCCATCTGCCCCCGGAGATCGAGTTCGCCGAAGTGATCGGCCAGGGCATGAACGCCGCGGAACTGGCGGCCAATCCCCGCCTCACGCGCTGGTTCGTGCACAACCTCAATCGCGAGCCCGCGCTGCCGCTGGACAGCGGCAGCGTCGATGCCGCGCTGTGCTGCGTCAGCGTCCAGTACCTGCAGAGGCCGGTCGAAGTACTCGCTGAGATTGCGCGCGTGCTCCGGCCGGGCGCGCCGTTCATCGTCAGCTTCTCCAATCGCTGCTTCCCGACCAAGGCCGTGGCGATCTGGCGCGCGCTGCGCATGCGAGACCAGGCGGCTCTCGTGAACATGTACCTGGACCGCGTCGGGTTTTCCTCTCAGAGCACCGCGGTGCTTGCCGACGGTTCGAACGGCGACCCGCTGATCGCGGTGGTAGGGATCCGGTAGGCAGATGATTCTGCCAGACCGCTCTCAGGGCGAGCTACTCCCAATACCGATAGCAGCCATTGGCGCCGCTGCGCAATGCGCAAGGTTCTGCCAAGCCACAGCTGGCCGGCCGGCTCGGAGTGTCGCAGCAGATAGTCGCTTCCTACGAACCCGATGGGGTCAGGTCGGACGTACCGGCCTATCGTCGGGTCATAATCCCGATAGTAGTTGTAATCTTTCCTTGAATCTCGCAAGCGAGGATAACCGAGATCGCTTAATCCTGCGGTTATCAATGCCTCACCGTTCTTCCGGTTCATTAGCCGGCATTACGACAAGCCAATCATTATCGTCATACCAAGACCAGATCGCCGCACTCGCTCTAAGGTTACGAAGCACGTCCATTGCGACGGTTGCATCTGTTGGCTCGGCCGGAATCAACGTCGTATCGAAGCTGGACGTAGGATCGTGATCGAAGAAGAATAACGCCCACGCTCCGTTTGCGAGATCGTCAGCCAGCGACGATAGCGTCTGGTTGCGCGTAAGAAAGCACCAACCGGCAGCGTTCTCATTCGCCCAATCACTGAGCCATAACGCCCGGTACGGCAGCGCAGTACTGAGCTTCCCTACTATCGATTGCCTCTCCAGTTGCGCGTTTTCGAATCTCCATGGTTGTAGTGGCAGTAACACACGCCATACGTTGGAGACAGTGGTTGGTTGTACACGCAACTGCCGCATCGATGCCAGGTCTAAATCGCGGCCGGCACCGTTCACTCTTGACACTCGCAATCGTCTTTAGTCGCATTATAAGCAGCGGCTGGTGCGGCGATTAAGGGCTCGATCAATGGCCAATGCATCTTGCTCCACGGCTTGCCTGCGAAATCAGGATGCCAGTGTGGATAGCTGTACCAATCAGGTGAACGCCGCGAGATAGGATGAGACTCTATCCGGACGTTGCCCTTGCTCTTAAAGAAGCGATATGTCGGCCTGCTTGGTCCACCAAACGCAGCGCTGGCCTTCCCAAATGTCTGTGCCACACCAATGCCAAGACCGGCAGCAGCACCTGATATGAGCACCTCTTCCCAGTCAATGCACTTCAGCTTGAATCCATTGAAGGCGAGTTGAATGGTGAAGTCAGTCAACGCACCAATTCCAGCGGCTACACACCACGGGCATTCACCCGTCGGATCCGTGTTTTTCAGCGGATTGTTCTCGACATACGTGTACGGATTGACCCCGCCCGCCAGCCCGATGGGGTCGGACTGGATGTATCTGCCGGTGGTGGGGTCGTAATCGCGGTAGTAGTTGTATACCACTGCGGTTCCGAATCGTACCCGTGCCCGATGCGTCATACGGTTAACGGCGCCAGTCGCAGCAATTCGCCGGGCCGACCTGGTCTCGCCAGGCAGGCCCCTGCGGCGCGGAACGCGCTTGACGCCTACAGGATCGTCAGGCGATCGCCTCCATTGAGCCGGATTGTATCGGCGGTTCCCGCCGTGCGGAATATGGTGCGTCGCGCCGCCGGCCACTCGCGTGAAGATGCCATGGAGCGCCATCGACCGCAGCGCGGGTGCGGTGGTCCATTCGGGCAACGATTGATTCCGGGGCGGCGAACGAAGGCGCGTACGTTAGGATGCTCGCCGGAAGCGATCGCCGTGTACCCCTGCACCGACCGGCGGTTCGGGCGCACCGGATCCCGCGTGTGAATGGTCTGCGCCTCGCCCTTGTCGTGGAAGCGGCCGGGCAGTGCCGGCTGCGAGCAGACTAAAGCTTGCGCGGGCGATCCCCGAGCCTCCAACGGCCGGCCGGTCAGGGCGCGCTACACTACGCGCACCGGCCCCGCACCCCGCATGGAGGTTCGGTGCCACCATTAACGAACACCGAGGAATCGACGTGGAAAGCACCCAGGAGAACGCGCCCCGCGAGGGCCTGAACATCGACATCGCCGACGGCGTGGCCGTGCTGCTCAACAACCGGCCGGACATCCGCAACGCGGTGGACAACGACAGCGCGTGGGAGTACGCGAAGTTCTTCCGCGACGCGACCCTGAACCCGGCCGTGCGCGCGATCGTCGTCGCCAGCACCGGCAAGGACTTCTGCACCGGCGGTGCGGCCTCGCGCGTTCCGAAGCCGCCGGCACGCACGCCGATGGATTACCGCTTCACCTCCACGCCGCACATCGAGATGTTCCGCGCCATGTGGGAGACCGAAAAGCCGATCGTGAGCGCCGTCAACGGCACCGTCGCGGGTGTCGGCTGGCTGCTCGCGCTGCTGGCGGATCTGGTGGTCGCGGCCAAGGGCAGCCGCTGGACGCACGTGTTCGTCAAGCGCGGGATGATCCCGCACGCGGGCGATTCGTTCTACCTGCCGCGCATCATTCCGTTCCACCGGCTGAACGAGATTGCCCTGCTCGGCGACCCGGTCACCGGCGACACGCTGCATGAATGGGGCGTGGTCAACCGGCTGGTGGAACGCGAACAGGTCCTGCCCACGGCGATGGACTTGGCCACGCGGCTGGCGAAAGGGCCCACGCTCGGCCTGGGCCTGACCAAGCGGCACTACCGCCGCTCGCTCGAAGCCGACTACGCCACCATGCTGCGCGAGGAGATGGCCGGCCAGGCGCTGAACTCCACCACGGCCGACCGCATCGAGGCCAATCGCGCCGCCGTCGAGAAGCGGGAGCCTAAGTTCATCGGCGAATGAGGCTGAACAAGGTTATTGCGAGCGACGCGAAACAATCCATGCAACCTCGACACAATCAGCGCCGCATGGATTGCCGCGGCCGCTACGCGGCCTCGCAATGACGACAGTCGCAGTCAGAGATTGATGGTGACTCGCTGGTTCACGCGCCGCGCGGCGCCGTAGTCGTCCACGGCGTAGTGCTGCACGGCGTAGTTGTCCCACAGCGCGATACCATCGGGCTCCCACTTGTGGCGTAGCAGGAACTCCGGGCGCTTGAGCCAGTTGAACAGCAGGCGCAGCAATCCGTCCGACTCGATCGGATTCAAGCCCAAGATCGCACGCGTGAAGGTCTCGTTGACGAACAACGATTTCCGCCCCGTGATTGGATGTCTCATGACGACCGGGTGCTCGACCGGGGGCGTGGTGCGCATGCGCTGCAGATAGGCTTCCAGGTACTCGGTGTCCGCATGTTGCGCCGGGGTAATGTAGGGCAACTGCAGCGCGTGGACCGCCGTCAGCCCGTCGATGCAGCGCTTGAGTGCGTCCGACATCCAGTCCCAGGCCATCGTGGCCGAAGCCCAGATCGTGTCGCCGCCCACCGGCGGCAGCTCCTGCAACTGGATGAGCGTCGCCAGCGGCGGCGTGGCGCGCCAGGTAATGTCCGAGTGCCAGCGATCCGCTCCGGTGCGCCGGTCCGGTTCGGCGACCAGCAGTTCGACGCCCGGATGCTCCGAGTGCTTGGCGACATAGGCGTTGCCCGCCGAGGGCCCGTTGCCGATGACGTGGCTGAGCTCGGCATGCCGCTGCGCCGTCAGTCGGCCCTGGTTGCGCAGGAAGACCACGCCGTGTTCGAGCATGGCACGGCGCAGCTCGGCGCCGGTCTCGGCATCGAACGGCGCGGCCAGATCGACGCCCTCGATCCAGGCACCGAAATGCGGCATGTAGCGGGACACTCGGAGCCGGCGGTAGGGCGACGCCGGCGAGGAAAGGCCAGGGCTGGCAATGGCTGGTTCGGCGCTCATGTCGGTTCCTCGCGGGCGTGGGGTAGATGCGCCATCTTACCTGCGCCGCGCGACCGGGACCAAAGACCACGATCCGATCGGCGCCCGGAATCGGTTCGCATTCCGGTAGCTGTTCTTTTTGACGGCCGTTATCCCCTCTGCTAGCTTCGTTCGCCCCCTTCCGCCCGCGTCCACGCCCGCGCGGCGTCCCGGGCCAAGGCTGTCGCGGCTCGCCGCGATCACCTTCGAAGAGGGTTGCGGATTTCAAGAGGAATGCGTTCATGGCGCTGCCAGGCATCTGGGAAGAAAAAGAACTCAAGCCGTTGTTGAAGAAGCTGATGGACGACGGCGATCTGACCCTGCAGTTCGCCGTGGTGGCGAGCGGCCCGAAAGAGGGCTGGCTCGTGCTCGATCGAAAGCAGAAGCTCAAGAAGCCGGAGATGGAAAAGGCCGCTGCGGAACTGGCGGAATCGGATCCGGATCGAAAGAAGAAGGGCGGCGGCAAGAACGCAAAGTTCGACATCATGACCGGCCGTTGCCGGCTCGAGTCCGCGGACTCGGGCGTCTTGCGCATCATCGCCAACGGGCGCGCGCCGGCCAAGGCCGTCGCCTGTGCGGAACATCTGCTGGTTCGCGGCCCGTACAAGTCGATCGGCTTCACCGGCGTCGTGCTCGAGGAGACCGGCGAGGAAGGCTCCGACGCGCCCGAGCCCGAGGTCACGCCCGGGCCCGGAGGCCAGCCCGAAGAGCCGGGGGTGACGGACCAGGATGTACCCAAGGCACCCGATCCGGAGGCATTGCGATTCGCGCAGCGCCTGAAGCCAATCAAGTCCGACCTCGACCGGATCCTCGCGGCCAGTCTCGAAGTCACCGCGGAAGCGAAGAAGGTATTCGCGCAGGCCACCGCCGCTTTCAAGGCGCAGGACTACTCGACCGCGCACGAGGCCCTGGACCGCCTGGAACCGCTGGTCAGGGCCGGCGCGCAGGCGCTGGCGGGAGCGAACACGGGTACCGACGACGCAGGCGTGCGCTTCAATGAACGCCTCAAGGCCCTGCTGCCCGGCATCAAGGCCGCCGCCGGCACGCCGGCCGGCGACCAGGCCAGGCTGCGCGCGAGCGAAGCCGGCGTGCTCGCCAAGAAGCGCGATTTCGTCCAGGCCAACGCCCTGCTCGACGAAGTCGACGAACTGCTATCGCCGGCCGGCGGCGAGGAACCGTTGGAACTCTCGCCCGATTTCGACCAGGCCTGGAAGCGCGCGAAACAGCAGTGGGAGATCGCGATGGAGACCATCGACGGCCAGCTCGAAAAGCTGCGCGGCCACCTTTTGCAGGCGCAGGACGCGGATCTGAAGGGCATTGCCGAAATCGGGCTGAACGCGATCACGGCCAATCACCGCGTGCCGCTGCAGGCGGCGCTCATGGACATTGATCGCAGCACGGGCCCCGCGCGCGTGAAGGCCATCGACAAGGCGCAGGACGCGATTTTCGCCTTCCGCGAGCACATCGATCGCGACGAACGCGTGGACGCGTGCGACGACAACCCCTTCGGCGTGCAGGTGACATTGCGCGCGGAACTGACCAAAGGACTGACGGCGCTCGGCAGGGCACTGGAAGACGCGCTGGTTTGACGAACCTGGAACGACGATCGCAGGCACGCATATGGGCAAGAAATTCACCATCGACGAATTCAAGCAGACGTTCGACAAGCCGGCCACGCCCAAGGGCGCCTCGAAGCAGAAGGACACGCTTGAGGACATCGCCAAGGAGATGACCGCCAAGAAGGACGAACGCAGGGCGGACACCTTCAAGTCGACGGCGGCGGAGATCTACAAGGACCACGCGGACTACTACGTCGAACTGCTGGGCTACAAGCTGGCCAAGCACTGGGACGACAAGTCCCGGAAGGTCTGGCTGGAGCGCTCGCCGGCGGAGGCGTCCGAGAAGGTCCTGGACAAGCTCTACACCGGCAGGAAGTGGGACGAGGACGCGATCAACGGCGAGCTGGAATCCTCGCCGTCGCACGTCATCGTCGATTACCTCGAAAAGCGCCAGCCGGCGCTCGTCCGGACCGCCGCGAAGAAAAAATTCGCCGAGCTGGATGGCGCGAAGCTGGAGGAATACGGCACCAAGCTGCCGTTCGCCGCCAAGACCGATCTGCTCAAGGAGGGGCTCGCCAAAAAGGACGCCAAGGCGGTCAAGGCCTGCATCGGGGCGTTCGCGTTCCTGACCGAGAAGCAGCAGCAGGACTACGCCGAGGCCGATCCGGACTTCTTCGTCACCAACGTCTTCCCGGTGCTGCACGAATCGGGCGACAACGCGCTGAACATGCTCAAGAAGCCCAAGTGGCGCGAGATCCTCTCCCAGGATCAGGCCGCGTGGAAGAAGCTGACGGATTCCATGCCCATCCTGTCCGTGTCGGTGGCGGCGAAGAAGCGCACGAACAAGGACGACCCGACGCCCAAGGAAATGACCGAGGCCATTTTCGACTGCGTATGCCTGAACGACGGCGTCCAGATGACCTACTTCACCAACCCGGTGGATACCGATCACGCGCTGCTCGGCGGCCCCAGCGAGACGGACACGAAGGCGCGTACCGATCAGGTTTCGATCCTGAAGAACGGCGGCTACGAAGAACCGGACAAGCCCGCCACGCAATGCCACAATCTCAAGGGCATCGTGAAGCAGATGGTGCAGCTCAGCCTGGGCGACAAGGTCCGTATCGAGGACGACCACATCGACTACATGCTGCTGACCAAGCCGATGTCGCAGATGCCCGGAGGCCTGCTGCCGAAGACCTTCGGCGGCAACGTCCGCGACGACAGCGGCAAGCTCACCGGCCAGGTGATGTTCACCGGCGTAGGCGGCACGCATTCGCACACCTGGCTCAGGATCGACGGCGTGGACTACGACCCGGTGCTCGGCACGCGCGGCGCGGCGGTCAAGAACTCCAAGGCCGACGAGTTCAAGTGGGTCGTACCGGAGCTGGTCGGCAAGGGCACCGGTGGCGACTACATCATCAAGGATCCGCAGCTCAAGCCCGCGCCGAACAAGCACGGTTTCGGTACCTGCTACCGGCTGACGAAAAAGCCGGAGGACTACATCGGCGGCATCTACGGCCTCGCGCTCGACGTCTCCGGCACTGAAATCAAGGTGAAGGAGGTCTTCGCCAACGGGCCGTGCAATGGCGTGCTGGAGAAGGACGACGTCATCCTGAAGGTCAACGACGGCGACGCCGACCCGTCGCTGCTGCACGACTACGTGATCGGCAACCAGGGCGAGAAGCGCAAGTTCAAGGTCCGCCGCGCCAACAAGACGAAGAAGTTCTCGGTCAAGGCGGTCAGCCCGCTGTCGATGGACGGCTGAATTCAGGCCGGCGGCCCCAGGCCCGGCAGGTATGCGGGCCGCGCCGGCATCTTGCCTTCCAGCTTCACGCGGCCGCGGAAGGTCGCGTCGAGCTGGCGGCGCGCGAACCGCCATCCGCCGGGCGTGCGCACGTAGCGGTCCTGGTACAGGCCCATGAACTGCGTCGCCGGCGAACCGTCGGCGGGCTGGCCGTACTCGCTGATCCAGAACCGGCCCGTGCCGGAGTCGCCGTCGACCTTGACCAGGCCGGCGTGGGTCATCTGGAACACGAAGGCGTAATGCCCGACCGAGCCGCCGATGACCTCGCGGATCTGCGCGTGCCCGATGTACTCCTTGCCGCCGAATGGATGCAGAACGCCGTCTTCGGCATACACCGCGACCATGCCTTCCAGATCGCCACGATTCACGGCGTCGTTGTACGCGGCGACCAGTGCGCGAATGGCGATTTCGTCCTGAGTGGCATCAGAATTCATTTCCAGACCTTTCATTTCGTTTTCAAACCGCGTCGTTCGTCATCGCGAGGCCGCGAAGCGGCCGCGGCAATGCAAACGGCATCGGCAGTTTCGACGGCGTATGGATTGCTTCGCTGCGCTCGCAATGACGGAGGTGCTGCGGTTCCAATGACGACGAGACATTGAACGGATTCAAGGCACCCGGCCGAGCAGGCTGAAGAGCTGGCCGGTCGGGCCGTCGGCGGGCAGGCACGCCATGTACAACGCCAGATCCGCAACCGCCTCGGGCTCCTTCACCCACTCCCCCATGGCCACCATGCGTTGCTCGAAGTGCGCGTCTTCGGCCGCCAGCCTGCGGAACGCGTCGGTGCGCACCGGGCCGGGGATCAGCTCGTTCACCGCGATCCGCGCCTGGCGCAGTTCGATCGCCAGCACCCGGCACAGCGCCGCCGCGCCCGCCTTGGCGGCAGTATAGGGGGCGGACCCCTGCGCGTTGGCGTACTTCGCACCCGAGCCGACGAAGATCACGTGCCCGCCGCCCGCGGCGCGCAGGGCCGGTTCGGCGGCCTTGACCGTGTTCCAGAATCCGTTGAGGTTCAGGTCGACGATCTCGCGCCATGCCTGCTCCGTGTAGTTCACCGCGCGACGCATGCCCGTGGTGCCGCCGGCGTTGGCGACCACGATGTCCAGCCGGCCGTAGCTCGCGAGCGCCGCCGCGACTGCCCCCTGCATCGCCGGGAGCGAGGTGACGTCCGCCGCAAACGCCAGGGCACGGCCGCCGGCGGCAATCATCCCTGCGGCGGTCGCTTCGAGTAAGTCCGCCCGACGCCCGCAGATGACCACATCCGCGCCCGCGGCACAGTACGCCTGCGCGATGGCCGCGCCGATGCCGCTGCCGCCGCCGGTGACGAGCGCCACCCTGCCCTTCAACGCCTGCGCCTTCTGCATTTGCATTGCTCCGTTCGCGTGGCACCGGCCGGTGCATGGCGCGAGAGCGCGTTGCATCGGATGCCGCATGGATGGCTGCGCAGCGCATACCATGACCCGGCCCTGCGTCGTTGCGAGGCCGCGTAGCGGCCGTGGCACTCCATGCGGCCTGGATAACATCGGCGCCGTATGGATTGCTTCGCTACGCTCGCAATGACGATGATGGCGGCTCATGGACTCAATCTGCCGGTGCCCGGCCCGGTTCCGTCTCGCGACGACGAGTCGACTGTCCGCGCCATGGTCGGGTACCTGAAAGCTTGTTGCAACCGCGCGCTGCGGCGCCTATCACGGAAACTTCATTGAAGCCGGTTCCCGCATTTGCAATGATGCCTGGGCCGATCCCGGCGCCCAAGGGCCCCGGGCAGCCAATTCCGGCGAACCAATTCAGGAGGCACCCCGTGCGCGGACAAGAAACCTTGCGTTGGCTCGTGGCATCCGCGGTGATTGCCGGCGGGCTGTCCCTGGCGCAGGCGAACGGCTCGGGCCCGCCTGCCGAAACGACCCGAGGAGGTTCCATGAGCGAGCAAGAAGCCGGTTCGGAAAACGAGAAGGTGCCGGCGCCAGCCGCCTCCACCACGGCGTACAGGAAGGCCGCCACGCAGATGCACCTGGACATGGCCGTGGCGTACACCGGCGACGCCGACAAGGATTTCGCGGCCGTGCTCGCGGCGCATCGCCGCGGCGCGATCGCGCTGGCCCGGATCCAGTTGCAGTACGGCAAGGATCCGGAAATGCGGCGCACGGCCGAGCAGATCCTGGCCGCCGACGAGCAGACCATCGCCCGGATGCAGGCCTGGCAGGCGGCACACCCCTAACCGCGTCCGCCCATACCTATCCGGCGGGTCACCAGGAGCGACGAACCGATGCCATCCCCCAACGCCGCACAGAACGACTGGATCAGGCAGACCCTCGGTGTCGACATCGCCGCGCTCGCCGGGGGCGACGTGGAGTCCGGCAAGGACGCCGCACCGGAAGTCGAAGACGAGCCGGAACTGGTGAAATGGCCTTTCTCCAGGAAGAAGACCAAGGGCTCCAGATCGAAAAAGTCCGGTGGCGACACACCCGTCCCGAAGGACAAGGAACTCGCCGAACGCCTGAAGAATCTTGTCGAGAAGCTCAAGGCGCTGGACAAGCTCGGCCTGGATACCGCGCAGATGGAGGCCAACGGCGCCGATCTGGCCCGCGCCGGCGTCAAGGCCGAGCAGATCGACGAAAAGGACGCCCGCGAGAAGGCCGTCGGCAGGGTCAAGGACCGCATCGACGAGGCCCTCGATCACGCCAAGGCGCTGGCGGATTCCTTCGCGAAGATCATGAAGGACAAGAAGGGCAAGCCTTCCGGCAAGCAGAAATCCGAAATCTACAAGACGGCGATCGAGGACTTCTACGACATCAAGGTCACCGTGCCCGAAGGCATGGACAACACCCACCTGGACCGGGTGTTCGACATGTTCGGCTCGGTGCCCAAGGAACACGTCAAGCACAGCAAGCTCACGGACCTGAAGTACTTCAAGGACAAGTACAAGGGCGGCGGCGCGTACAACTCCGGCGAGTGCGCGATCAAGATGGGTGATTTCGGCAGGGCGAAGAAGAAGGAGGACTACGAGATCGACGGCGAGGTGCTGCCGGTGAACTCGTTCAACGTCACCACCCTGCACGAGGTCGGCCACGCGATCGACGCCAAGAAGGGCATCATGAAGAACCACCGCGGCAAGGCCGGCTGCGGCGGCTGGAATTCCGAGACGCTGGACTCGGTCACCGCGGCCTATGTCGGCGATCTGAAGAAGGCCGGCGGCTTCAGCGACAAGGTTACCGAGGCGATGCTCACCGACGTGGTCAAGGCGGCGCTGAAGTCCGGCACGACCGAGCAACCGGACAAGATCGGCAACAGCGACTGGAAGCCGATCATCAAGTACCTGGTCGACAAGTGCCTGCCGATGCGCGACAGCGCCCAGCCCTACTTCAGCGATACGCCGGTCGCGCTCGGCGACCGCGTCTTCACGGAATCCTCGCCGGGATACTGGTGGAGCTATTCGAAGTCGGCGCGCGCATCGACCAAGGTGAACCTGTACCAGTGGCGCTCGCCGCCGGAGTGGTTCGCGGAGGTCTACGCCATCTCCTGGCTGAAGAAGAAAAAGCCACCCAAGGCGGTCGACGCCGCCGCCGCCGAGTACATGTGGCAGGAGTGATCCGGTCCTTCCATCCGCGCGAGGAGATGAGCCCATGTCGATATTCCATCCTGCCGTCGTAACCTGCGCGAAGTGCGGCACCGAAGCCCGGGCCGAG
>JBFXBD010000046.1:0-48510 GCA_050183625.1 Gammaproteobacteria bacterium | reverse complement strand
GCGGGCCGCAGCGGCGGTTCATCAAGGGGCAGAAGTACGCGCTGCTGTCGAACCGGGAGCACCTGACGGTGGATGGCCGCAAGGGGCTCAAGCTGCTGCTGGCGGCCAACAAGCGGCTGAACACGGCGTACCTGCTCAAGGAGTCCTTCGGACAGTTGTGGAGCTATCGTAGCCAGGCATGGGCCCGGCGGTTCTTCGAGCACTGGCGCGAGAGCCTGAAATGGCAGCGGCTCAAGCCCTACGAGAAGTTTGCGGCGATGATCGATCGGCACTGGGATGGGATCGCCGCGTACTGCCTGCCGGAGAACAAGGTATCGCTGGGGTTCGTTGAGGGGTTGAACAACAAGATCCGCGTGATCCAGCGTCGGGCATACGGGCTGCGCGACGAGGAATACCTGCGGCTGAAGGTCCTCACCTGCATGCTGCCGAAGCTGTGAAAACGTCAAAATCCACCCACTCGATTTCACGAAGAGCCAGAAAACGTGAACGCCGCCGTTATATTGGCCGCTGGTGTATGCAAATTCACGCGAGGGTTGCATTCGTACGTCAATATTAAGTAGCCTATTGGCCCTTGGCCCGGCCGGGGTCAGGATCACGTCTACGTATCAGGTGGGGGTACTTACATGGCTCGCAAGTCACGCACACTGAATCTCGCCTCGGCGCTGATCGCCGCCGCCATCGCGGCGCCGGCGCACGCGGCCATCGAGGAAGTCATCGTCACGGCGCGGAAGAAGGAAGAAAAACTCCAGGACATCCCGCTGGCGGTGACGGCGCTGTCGGGCGAGGCCCTGTCCGATGCCCGCATCGTCAGCCTGCTTGATCTCACCGCCGCCGTGCCCGGCCTGCAGCTCACCAGGAGCTCCAGCGGCAAGGCCTCGCTGTTTCCCTCCATCCGTGGCATGAGCCAGCAGGAACTGACGCTGCTGTCCGACCCGGCGGTCAGCCTGTACGTGGGCGATGTCCCGCAGCCGCGTGCCAACACGATGAACGCCGCCCTGTTCGACATCGAGTCGATCGAGGTGTTGAAGGGCCCGCAGGGCACCCTGTTCGGCCGCAATGTGACCGGCGGCGCGATCGTGGTCAAGCCGCGCAGACCGTCCGACAAGTACGAAGCCGACGTGACGCTGACCGGCGGCAACCTGGGCAAGTTCGAATCCGAGTTCGCTCTGAACGCGCCCCTGGGCCCCTGGGCGCAACTGCGCGTGGCGGGCGCCACCCGCACCTCGGACGGCTTCATCGAGGACGTGCTCACCGGCAAGAACATCGACGAGAACGACGACAAGTCCCTGCGCGTCTCGCTCGCTGCGCAGCCGATCGAGGGGCTGGACAACGTCCTGGTTTACTCGCTCTACTCGCGCGACGACGGCGGCTCCGGCTTCGTCGGCGCACGCTTGAACACTTCGGTACCACCGAGCAACGTCTGCAACCCGGCGGTCGCAAATCCGCGCGGCTACAACAATCCGCTGCTGGGCGGCTGCGCCGGCATGAATGCGGCCGCCGCCGGGCTCGGCATCTACAAGCTGCGCAGCGGCGTGGTGGATCCATTCACCAAGATCTCCGCCGTCGACATCGCCAACACGACGACCTACCAGATCACCGACGACATCTCCATCAAGAACGTGGTGAGCTGGGGCCACAAGCGCTTCCATGGCTCGGAAGATTCGGACGGCTTCCCGATCCCGCTGCTGCACGTGGAGCGCCAGGACGACACCCAGCAATGGACCGAGGAGTTCCAGATCCTGGGCAAGACCGGCAACCTGGACTGGATCGGCGGCGTGTTCTTCTTCACCGAGGACGGTGAAAACCACGGTATCAGCAATACCCTGACGTCCGAGGCGGCCGTGCCGGGGACAACCGGCGTCCTCGGACCGGAGCCCAGTGCGGTTCGTTCCTTCGCGGCGTGGTCGGACACCAACGTGCGCGCCGAGAACACCAGCTACGCGGTGTTCGCGCAGGGCACCTACGCCATGGACGCCTGGGTCGAAGGCCTGTCGATCACGGCCGGCATCCGATACAACTGGGACATTCGGCACACCACCATCCTCAACCACACCGGCTCGTTCTACCGCAAGACCGGCTGCCGCTTCACCCGCAATTCCGACGGCAACACCGCAACGCCTGAAATCAACCTGGGACCGGCGGGTTGCTTCCTGCCCCTGGAAGTGTCGTACGACGAACCGACCTGGACGGTGAGCCTGCAGTACAAGTTCGCGCCGAACAAGCTGGTGTACCTGTCGCACCGGCACGGCTACCGCACCGGCGGCTTCGGTGCACGCGCCTCCCGCGAGCAGGATCTGGTCCTGGCATTCCGCCCGGAAATCGTCAACGACGTCGAACTCGGCGCCAAGATCGACTGGGACATGCCGAACGACATGGCACTGCGGACCAACGTCGCCCTGTACGCGGCGTTCTACGAGGACATCCAGCGTCAGATTTCGACGCCACCCGTGGGCAACCCGCCGACGGTCACCACGCTGGTGTTCAACGCTCCAGCGGCGGAGATCAAGGGCCTGGAGCTCGAAGTCATCTTCCAGCCGACGGAACGCCTGGAGGTGTCCGGCTTCTACGCCTACACCGATTCGGCCTTCACCGAGTCGTTCTTCGACCAGGTGAACTTCGGCGCCGGCAATATCCCGTACGACCTGTCCCAGAACCCGCTGGCGCGCGCGCCGGTGAACGTCGGCAGCGTCAGCGGCACCTACAAGCTGCCGATCGACGAGTCGCTCGGCACCGCGTCGGTCTCGGCCAACTACTGGGCAACCGACAGCTACAACAACAACGACTCCACCAACCCGCTCTACCAGGGCACGACCAAGGTCGACGGCTACGGCCTGCTCAACCTGCGCGCCGACTGGAAGAACGTGCTGGGGTCCAATTTCGACGTCGGTTTCTACATGCGCAACGCGACCGACCGCGAGTACACCGTCGACGGCTTCAACATCTTCAACTCCGTCGGCTGGGATTCGCGCTTCGCGGGCGAGCCGCGCACCTATGGCGTGCAGGTCCGTTACCGCTTCGAGGCTGACAAGCTCTGACCGAAGTACCCCAGGGGCGGGCGGCGTCTCCGGATCCGGAGGCGGTGCCCGCCCCTTCCTTTTTTGGTTCCGCGCCCGGTTCAGTACAGCAGGCGCGATCGCCCGCCGGTGACGTGCAGTGCCTGGCTGGAGATGCAGCCGGCCTGGTTCGAGCACGGGAACAGCGCCAGCCCGGCCATCTCGTCCGGTGATCCGGGGCGGCGGATCGGTCCCGCCGCGTACAGCTCGGCCAGCATCCCGTCCAGATCGCGGCCGCACTCGGCCGCCAACCAAGTGTAGGATTGGCGATTGCGCTCGGCGGCAATGCTGCCGGTGAGCAGCGAGTTCACGGTGATGCCGTCCACGGCAAGTTCGCGGTAGGTGACCGGACCGGGAAGCGGGTCCATGAGGGGAAGATGATGTCCAGGTTTCGCGAGCAGGTCGTGGTCGTCATCGGCGCCGGCACCGGGCTCGGCCGGAGTCTGGCCGTCGGCTTCGCAGGCGAGGGGGCCCGGCTCGTCGTGGCTGATGTCGATCCGTCCGCGCTGGAAATCACACTCGGACTCGCCCGGGAAAGGGGTGCGGATGCGCTCGCGGTCCCTACGGATGTGATGCGCGAGGAAGACGTCGACACGCTGGCGCGGCGAGCTATCGAACGCTACGGACACGTCGATATTGTCTGCAGCAACGCCGGCGTCAATGAATACACCTGCCCGGCGTGGGAAAAGACCGCGGCGGACTGGCAATGGGTCATGGGCGTCAACGTCTACGGGCTTGCCCATGCCGTCAATGCCTTCATCCCCCTCATGATCGAACGAGGCAAGGGGCATTTCGTCTGCACTGCGTCCAATACCTCACTGCATTCCGCGGCCGGCGTTGCCGTTTACGTGGCGAGCAAAAAGGCGGCACTCGGCTTCTGCGAAGCCCTGCAATACGATCTGTGGCGTGCCGGCGCGCCGGTCAAGGTATCGATCGTCTGTCCGAACAAGATTGCCTCGGAGATGCCGAACAGCGCCCGCAATCGCCCGGCCGCGCTCGCCGGCCGCATGCCGACGGCCGAAGAGCTGAAAATGAAGCACGCCTTTCTCGCCGATGGCGGCCATACTCCCGATGAAGCTGCGACCATCGTGCTCGACGGGATCGCGGATCAGCGCTTCTACATACTCACCAATCCGATCGACGCGCGGCACACCGAGCAGTGGGCTGCGGGGGTGCGCGAGGGCAGGTTGTTCCAGACACAAATTTTGCAACTTGACCCCGGCAAAGCCTGACGCGGTCGAAGCGCTCGAACCAAACGACCGGGCAGGCAATCGAGCAATCGCAATGATTGACGCAGAGCAACGTGCACGCGACGCTGGTCTTGACGTCGTCGATTGGGACCTCGAACTTGCCGATGAGTTTCGTCACCGCTTGCCCTCGCAGAGCTTGACGCTCGCGGCGCGCCGGTACGCCGGCGGCCGCGGCGCCTTCTACAGCAATGCCGCGCGCGGGTTCTTCGTGGTGACTGACTATGCGATGCTCAGCGAGGCACTCGATGACCCTGCCGTGTTTTCGAGTGCCGAAGGCGAACACTTGTTCTTGCGCGAGCCGATGCTGCATCGGCCCCTGCCAATTCAGATGGACCCGCCCGAACACACAAAAATTCGCAAATTGCTTGCGCCGTATTTCACCCCGCGCCAGGTGGCTGGCAAATTCGAGCAGGAAGCGCGGACGCTGTGTCACGACGCAGTGGCGACCATCGCTCCGCGGGGTGCGTGTGACGCGATCGCGGATTTTGGCGAGCCGGTCACGGCGGCGATCACCTCGCACTACATGGGAGTCGATCCGACACTGGTCACTGCGCTGATCGGCGCGGTACGCCGGCGCAGTCGTCCGAGCACAGTCGGTTCGGACAAGGATCAGTATCGGGAAGGCGTCAACACGATCGCGGATATATTTGCCGACATCCTTGCGCAGCGCCGCGCGCGACCGCTCGACGACATACCGTCGGCGCTGCTGCAAGCCCGCATCGACGGCCATCCGCTGACGGACGATGTCGTGCTGAACCTGTGTTGCACGACCTTCGCCGCCGGTGTCCATACGACCAGCGCTGAGTTGGGATTCATCTACTACTACCTCGCGAGCGATCCGGCGCTGCGGCATCGCATCGTCAATGACCCGGCGCTCATTCCCCGCGCCGTCGAGGAACTGCTGCGATTCGAAGCGTCCGCAGTGATCAACGGTCGCGTCCTGGCTCGTGACGTGACCTTCCACGGCATTGCGTTACGGACCGGCGATCGCGTTCTGCTCGTGCTCGAGGCAGCCAACCGCGATCCGGCCGTGTTTTCCGAGCCCGACCGCATCGAATTCGATCGGTATCCAAACCCGCATCTCGCGTTTGGCAAGGGGATCCATCGCTGCGTAGGCTCGCTGCTGGCCCGCATGATCATGCAGGTCGCGTTGGAAGAATGGCACCGTCGCATTCCCGAATACGCGCTCGGCGACCTGAGCGGGGTCACCTATGATCTGTCGGCCAACGCGCGGATGAGCGCCGTGCCGCTGGTGTTCCCACCTTCGAACGAAACCGCAACTGCAACGAGGTAGTCGCCATGCCCTGTTTGGAACTGACGTTCGACATGCGTCGCCCGGCGTGGGCGACCGTCACGCAACCCGATCTTTACGCGGCGGCGCTGGACATCTGCACCTGGGCCGACGAGCACGGCTTCCAGGCGACATCCTTGGGCGAACACCACACGACGGACGACGACTATCTCTCGTCGCCCGTAGTCATGGCGACGGCCATCGCGGCGCGCACGAAAAAGCTCCAACTGCGCATGATCGTGCTCGCGCCGTTTTACCATCCGCTGCGCCTCGCGGAGGATTTGCACGTATTGGAGATCCTCAGCAACGGCCGGGCGATGCCGGTCATTTCCGGTGGTTATCGACCCGCCGAATTCGACATGTATGGGCTGCGCCTCGAAGAGCGGCTCACCATCATGGAAGAGACCATCGAGGTCCTGAAGAAAGCCGGCACGGGTGAACCCTTCAAGTATCGCGGCCGGGTGATCGAGCGCGTCTCGCCGTTGCCGGTGCACCCCATGCGTGTGCTTGCAGGCGGCAGTTTCGAGCGCGTGCTGAGACGGGTGGCGCACACCCTCGCGGATGGCTGCCGTCCGGCCGAAGTGCACCAGTACGACATCTACCGCGACGAACTCCGCAAGCTCGGCAAGCCCGATCCGGGACCGCCTCCAAAGTACGGCCCGACGTTTCTGCATGTGACGAATGATCCGGCGAAAGCCTGGGAACAGGTCGGGCCGCACGTGCTGCATTGGACGCAGTCATATGCGAAGTACGCGGCCGAGCGCAACCGCAAGGGGCAGATGGCCGCGATGTATACGGCCGGTGGAACCGTCGAGGATTTGAAGAAGAGCGCGAATTTCCAGGTCGTCACGCCGGAACAGTGTCTCGAACGTGCGGCCACCTATGGGGACAACGACGTCTTGCGACTCGCGCCTCTGGCGGGTGGACTCGATCCAAAGATTGCCTGGGCCAGCATCGAGTTGTTCGAGCGCGAGGTGCTACCGCATCTCAACGTGAATTTCACGCCGCGGCTGCTCTTCTAAAGGACGTCCTGGTGCTTTGGGTCGAGCAGACCGAGGGGGCGAAGTCCTGGCTCGAGGTGATGACCTAGTTGAAGAACCGCGGGGTAAAGGACGTTCTGGTCCCGCTGGGCGACGGGCTGGAGGGTTTTCCCGAGGCTCGGAACGGCCTGTGGAACGATCGCCAGCCCACCCGCGCCGCCAGGGGCGTGGGTCCGCACGCCCGGTTCAGTACAGATGCCGGGTACGCCCCCCGGTGACGTGCGGGGCCTGGCCGGAAATCGCGCCGGCCTGGTTCGAGCACAGGAACAGCGCCAGCCCCGCCATCTCGTCCGGATCGCCCGGGCGGCGGATCGGTCCCGACGCGTACAGTTCCGCCAGCATCCCGTCGAGATCGCGGCCGCGCTCGGCCGCCAGCCAGGTGTAGTAGTCGCGGTTGCGCTCGGTGGCGATGCTGCCGGTGAGCAGCGAATTGACCGTGATGCCGTCCGCGGCGAGTTCGCGCGCCAGCCCCCGGTACAGCCCGGCCACCGCCGGCCGCACGGTATTGGGGAGGATGTGCGGGATCTCCCACATCGGCTCGCGCGCGACCATCGAGCCGATGTTCAGGATCCGTCCCCAGCGCTGCGCGCGCATGTCCGGGATCACCGCCTGCGCGAGGTGCCAGGCGGACAGCGCGAGCTGGCGGAACTCCACGCGGTAGTCGGCGGGATCGACCTGTTCGAAGTGCCCCGCGTGCGGCCCGGCCTCGTCGCGCGCGATCACGTGGCCGACGACGTTGCTGACGGCGATGCCGATCGGGCCGAAGGCGCAGCGTGCCGCGTCGGCCGCGGCGTGGATCCCGGCCTCGTCGGTCATGTCGGCGGAGATCGCGCGGAGATGATCCGGCGCGATCGGCGTAAGCGCCTGCACGGCCGCGTCCAGCGAGGCGGTGGAGCGCGCGGCGATCATCACCTTCACGCCCTCCTCCAACAGGCGCCGCGCGATTGCCAGGCCGATGCCGCGGCTGCCGCCGGAGACGATCGCCACCCGCCCTGTGATGCCTAGGTCCATGATCAGAACACCGCGGCGCCCGTGGCGCCGTCCACGGTCAGCGTGTCGCCGGTGAGATAGGCGGCGTTGTCCGAAGCGAGATACGCCACGGCCGCGGCGACCCCGGCGATGAATTCCGCCTGTCGATCCGGCAGGTCGTCGCGCCAGAGCACGCTGTTGCAGGTCACGCCCGCCGGGCCGATTTCGCCCGACAGCGCCTTCATGAGCCCCAGCGCGCCGAGATCCACCGCGCGTTGCACGTGCGCCTGGCGACCGTCGATCTCGCGCGCGGCGCCGGTGCCGACGTAGATCAGCCGCCCGCGACCGCGGCGCTTCATCGCCGGCAGCGCCGCGCGGAACCAGGCCGACATCGCCACCACGCGCTCCCAGCCGACATTGAGAACCGCAGTGTCGATCGACGCGACCGCGACCTCGGCGCACGGTGCGGCGGCGACGACCAGGATGTCTATCGCTTCCAGGCGATGCGCGCCGGTCTCCGGCGCGCAGGCATGGTCCTCGACCCGCACCACGTCCGCGCCTTCGGCCGCGAGCGCCCCGGCGCACGCCGCGCCGGCCGCGGTACCGGTCCCCACCACCACCGCCAGCCTGCCCCCGATCCCCAGGTCCATGCCCGCTCTCCCTTGTTTCAGCAGCGCAACACCGCGGCACCGGTGACCGCGCCGCCGCGCAGCCTTTCCAGTGCCTCGTTTGCATCAGCCAGATCGAACACCTCCACGTGCGTGCGCACCGGAACGCGCGGCGCGAGCGCCAGGAATTCCACGCCGTCGCGGCGGGTGAGATTGGCCACCGAGACGATGCGCCGCTCGCCCCAGAGGATGTCGTAGGGGAAGGACGGAATGTCGCTCATGTGGATCCCGGCGCAGACCACGGTGCCGCCCTTGTCCAGCGCGCGCAGCGCCGCGGGCACGAGCGCACCCACGGGCGCGAAGATGATCGCCGCGTGGAGCGGCTCGGGCGGTGCCTGCGAGGAGTCCCCCGCCCACACGGCGCCCAGCGTGCGCGCGAAAGCCTGCCCTTCGACATCACCCGCGCGGGTGAAGGCATGGACCTCGCGCCCCTCCCAGCGTGCCACCTGGGCGACGATGTGGGCGGCGGCGCCGAACCCGTACAGGCCGATGCGGCGCGCATCGCCTGCCATGCGCAGGCTGCGGTAGCCGATGAGCCCGGCGCACAGCAGAGGCGCGGCCTGGGCATCGTCGCCCTCGCCGGGCAGCGGCAGGCAGAAACGCTGGTCGGCGACCGTGTACTGCGCATAGCCGCCGTCGATCTGGTAGCCGGTGAAGCGCGCGCGTTCGCACAGGTTTTCGGCGCCGCGGCGGCAGAAACGGCAATCGCCGCACGTGTGGCCCAGCCACGGCACGCCGACGCGCGTGCCCGGTGCGTAACCCTCCACCCCCGCACCGCAGGCCACGACGCGGCCGACGATCTCATGGCCGAGCACCAGCGGCAGTACCGGCTCGGCGAGGTCACCGTCGAGGACGTGCAGGTCCGTGCGGCACACCCCGCAGGCGCTCACGCGGATGAGTACCCGCCCCGGACCGGGCTCCGGCACCGGAAGATCCGCGGGCGCGAGCGGATCGCCCGCCTTGCGCAGCAACATCGCCCGCATGACGCGCGCGCTGCCACCAGCCGTCCGGCCCGACCCTGTGCCGTGCTGCGATGGCATCCCCAATCGTCCCCTTTACCGCGGCGGCAACCCCCTGAATCATACCCGCACACCCGCACTTATCCACGTGCCTGGCACCGGAAAAATTCCGGTGCCAGGCACGTGGATAAGTCAGGCATCGGGGAGCAGGACGAGGGCTTCGTTCAGGTAGCGCAGGCCGTGCGCGGTGGCGGCGATCCGGTCGTCGGCGACCTGGACCAGATTGCGGGTGCGCAGCGGCTCCAGCGCGGCGAGCAGCACGCCTTCGGGCAGACCGGTACGCTCGGCAAAGATGCGGCGCTCGAAGCCGTCGACCAGGCGCAGCGCGTTGAGCAGGAACTCGAACACACGCCTACCCGGCGCGGCGACCGTTTCGATCGTGGCGACGCCCGGCGTGCCCGCCGCGGCCATGTAGCGGCGCGGCTCGCGCTGGCGCGCGCTGCGCTGGATCGCGTTCAGTCCGGTCACCTTCGCGTGTGCGCCCGCGCCGATGCCAAGGTAGTCGCCGTAGCTCCAGTAGTTCAGGTTGTGCCGGCAGCGGCGGCCCGGGCGCGCGTAGGCCGAGACTTCGTATCGCCCATACCCCCTGGCAGCCAGGCGCGCGTGGCCGCGGTCCTCCATCGCCTCGACCTCGTCGTCCTGCGGCAGCGGCGGCGGACGGTGATGAAAGGGCGTGCCGGGCTCCAGCGTGAGCTGGTACCAGGAGATCTGCTCGGGCTGCCAGTCGATCGCCGCCTCCAGGTCCGACAGCGCGCCGGCGGCATCGTCGCCGGGCAGTGCATACATGAGATCGACATTGACGTTGTCGAACCCGGCGCGGCGCGCCATGTCGAACGCCGCGCGCGCCTGCGCCGCGTCGTGGATACGTCCGATCGCCGCCAGCAGTGGATCGCGCAGGCTCTGCACGCCGATCGACAGCCGGTTCACCCCGGCGCGGCGGTAATCGGCGAAGCGGCCGGCCTCGGCGGTGCCCGGGTTGGCTTCCATCGTGATTTCCACGTCCGGCGCGAACGGCAGGCGCGCGGCGATGGCGTCCAGCAGCCGCTGCACCGACGCGGCCGACATGAGGCTGGGCGTGCCGCCACCGAGGAAAATGCTTTCGAGCGGCCGGCGCGCGAGATCGCCGATCACGAAGTCCAGGTCACGCAGCAGCGCGCCGAGATAGTCGTCGTCCGGGATCGGATCGCGCCAGGCGTGGGAGTTGAAGTCGCAGTACGGGCACTTGCGCGCGCACCACGGCCAGTGCACGTAGAGCGCGAGCGGGATGCGCTCAACCCGCATCGAAATAATGGCGCTGCGCCAGGGCCTGCGCCAGCGCGCGCGCGGCCTGCCCGCGGTGGCTGAGCCGGTTCTTTTCCTCCGGCGCGAGTTCGGCCGACGCGCAGCCGTGCGTGGGGACGTGGAAGATCGGGTCGTAGCCGAAGCCACCGCTGCCCTGCGGCGCACGCAGCAGGCGGCCCTCCCACACGCCTTCGGCGATGACCGGGCGCGGATCGGCGCCGTGGCGCAGGAACACCATCAGGCACACGAAGCGCGCGCCCCGACGGGCGTCCGGCACGCCCGCGACCGCGGCGAGGAGCTTGTCGAGATTTTCGCGATCCGTCGCGCGCGGGCCGGCATAGCGCGCGGAGTGGATGCCGGGCGCGCCCTCCAGCGCGTCCACCTCGATGCCGGAATCGTCGGCGATGGCCGGCAGCCCCGTGGCGGCGGACGCATGCCGGGCCTTGATCAGCGCGTTCTCGACGAAGGACAGGCCGTTCTCGTCCGCGTCCTCGATGCCGAACGCGCTCTGCGGCAGGATCTCCACCCCGAGCGGTTCCAGCAGCACCGCCAGTTCGCGCAGCTTGCCGGCGTTGCCGCTGGCGAGCACGACGCGGTGCGGCGCGGACATGGCGATCAACCTTCGAGCGCGCGGCGCTGGATGTCGATCAGCTCGGCGACGCCCTTGCGTGCGAGCGCGAGCATCGACTCCAGCTCGTCGGGCCGGAAGGCGTGGCCCTCGGCCGTGCCCTGCAGTTCGACGAAATGCCCGGCGTCGTTCATGACCACGTTCATGTCGGTCTCGGCGGAGGAGTCCTCGGCGTAGTCGAGATCCAGCACCGGCACGCCCTTGTAGATCCCCACCGACACCGCGGCGACCATGCCGTGGATCGGGTCCGCCGCGATCGTGCGGCGCTTGCGCAGCCAGGCAACGGCGTCGCACAGGGCGACGTAGCCGCCGGTGATGGATGCGGTGCGCGTGCCGCCATCGGCCTGGAGCACGTCGCAGTCGATGGTGATGGTGTTCTCGCCGAGCGCGGACATGTCCAGCACCGCGCGCAGCGAGCGGCCGATGAGACGCTGGATCTCCTGCGAGCGCCCGCTCTGCTTGCCCTGCGCCGCCTCGCGCCTGCCGCGCTCGCCGGTGGCACGCGGCAGCATTCCGTACTCGGCGGTCACCCAGCCCTGCCCGCGGCCGCGCAGCCACGGCGGCACCTTGGTCTCCACGCTCGCATTGCAGAGTACGTGCGTATCGCCGTATTGCACGAGCACGGAGCCTTCCGCGTAACGGGTGTAGCCGCGCGTGATCTTTACGGCGCGCAGCGCATCGGGGGAACGGCCGCTTGGACGCATCGGGGGGCACTTTCTGGTCGGGAAAGGGGCGGCGATTATACCCGCTCGCACCTGCGGCCGGCGTTGCTTCCGCAGGTCAGCGGCGCGGGTTACCATGCCCGACCCACCGGAGACGGCAACCGCGGCGATGCTCCGGTGCCGGCGCACCTTTCCGCCCGACGGCGGCGCCAGCGCCTCGCGCGCGAAGCACCGGTGGATCCGGCCAGCCACTGAAGAGAAACCTCGACCCATGGTGAACAGCATGACGGCCTTCGCGCGCGCCACCGCGGACGGCGAATGGGGGCGCGCGACCTGGGAGCTGCGCTCGGTCAATCATCGCTACCTCGAAGCGTCCATGCGCCTGCCCGAGGACCTGCGCGTGCTGGAAAGCCAGGCCCGCGAGCGCCTGAACCAGCGCCTGAAGCGCGGCAAGCTGGACTGCACGCTGAAGTACGAGCCCCCGCACCGCGCCGACCGCAGCGTCGGCATCAACATGGCCCTGGCCGAGCGGCTGATCGACGTGGCGCAGGCCGTGGCGGCGCGGATAACAGCGCCGGCGCCGATCGATCCGATCGACGTGCTGCGCTGGCCCGGCGTGCTCGACGTGCCGCCGCTCGATACCGAGCAGATCGGCGCATCGATCATGGCGCTGTTCGACGAGGCGGTGAAGATCCTGATCGACACCCGCCGGCGCGAAGGCGAGAAGCTGCGCGCCCTGATCGACGCGCGCTGCGTGCAGGCGCGCGCGCAGGTGGCCGAACTTCGCACCCGCCTGCCGGGGATCATGAAGGAAATCAGCGAGCGCCTGACGACGCGCCTGGCCGAATTGAAGGCCGAGCTCGACCCCGCGCGCCTTGAGCAGGAGATGGTGCTGCAGGCCAGCAAGCTCGACGTGGCCGAGGAACTCGACCGGCTCGAAGCGCACCTGGACGAGGTCCAGCGCGTGCTCGCCGGCGGCGACGCCATCGGCCGGCGCCTGGACTTCCTCATGCAGGAGCTGAACCGCGAGGCCAACACGCTCGGCTCGAAGTCCGCGCACCTCACCACCACCGCGACCTCGGTGGAGCTGAAGGTGCTGATCGAGCAGATGCGGGAGCAGGTGCAGAACATCGAGTAGGCAGCGGCGGTCACCGCGGGCTTCCGCGAAAGGTACGTCGACGCCCCAAGTCTTTGCTGGGTTTCCGGCGGCTTCGCGACTGGCGTCCACTACGAAACGGGTCGACCCGGGCCTTGACCCGGGTCACCACTGCCGTTCTATCTACTCCCACAGCATACGTATCGGGACGGCCTACATGCCTTCCCCGAAGCCGCCACCGGTTCCGGCTGATTGCAACGTTATGGTTCGGCCATTTGAAACCTTTTTGGCCGGCCAAATGAAACCCACTACGGATCCTCGTGAAATCACTCGATCGAGGGATCGCCCGATTGCCCGCCGCTGTGAGCATCACCGCTCCCGGTGATTTCGAGGCGTTGCTCGGGCAGGCGGGCCGGGCGGGATGCGTCGATTCCGGCGTTTCCTGGGAAGCTCAGCGCCGGTCCCGGCCGCCTTGCCGGTCGCATCGATCAACCCACGCAGGGCGCCAGCATCTCCAACGACGCCTCCCAGAGGCGCGCCGCGGTCTCCGGATCCGCGACCGCCGGGTTGAAGCCCTGCCAGGGATGCGTATCGGGACCCGCTGGCAGCGCAACGGCGCAGTTCTCCAGGACCAGGCCGCCGCGGCCGGTCAGCTCCGGCACCGTCGCTGCCCACACCGTCGTGGCGGCGCCCTGTTCGGTTGAACGCACTGCGGGATTCACCTGGCCGTCGGCCTGGATGAAGCCGATGCTGCGCATCTGTTCGGGGTCGTGGAAGCGCTGCAGGCCCGTCAGAATCGTTCCCGGCAAGACCGCATTGGCGAAGATCCCATCGCGGGACCAGCGGTTCGTGGCCTCCATGGCGAACAGGATGTTGGCGGTCTTCGACTCGCCATAGGCGCGGAAGATATCGTGCGATCGCGAGCGCCAGGCCAGGTCATCCAGGTGAACGCGGCGCTGCTTGTGCGCGGCGGAACTGACGACCACGATGCGCGCGCCGCGGACGGCCATCTGCCGCCGCAGCTTCCAACTCAACAGGAAGTGACCCAGGTGATTGCATGCGAAACGCACGTCGATGCCGTCTGCCTGATGCGATTCGGGCGTCTTCGAGACCCCGGCGTTGGCGACCAGGATATCGAGCGCCGGCATGCGATCGGCGATGAGTTCGGCGGCCCTGCTAACTGAACCAAACTCGGCAAGGTCGACGGACACGACGAGGACCCTGCGTCCGAACTCGGATCGGATCCCGGTCGCAAGCGTCTCGCCGGCCTCCGGGCGTCGCACCGCAAGGATGAGGTCCGCGCCGGCGGCTGCCAGGGCGCGGGCGGTCTCCAGGCCGATGCCCGACGTCGCGCCCGTGACGAGTGCCAGCTTGCCGTGGAGATCCGCCGCCGCGGCCACCTGCATCGCCGTGGAGCAGTTATCGAAGACCACGCGGTTCCCTCCGGGCCTCCCGTTCATCAGGCCTTCGCCATCGTAGCATCGGGCTCTGCGGACACATGATTTCAACGTCGGGTGCTCGCCGTGCACTGGAGCGGCTCATGCGGGGGCGCGCACCCTGGAACTTCCAAAGCCTGGAGCGGATCGGCTTACAATCCGACAATAACTGGCGCCCCCGGCCCCGGCCCACGCGGAGGAACCCCACATGCCCAGAATCTCGTACGGCCCGGAGCGCGACGCCCGGCTCGCCGAATGGAGCCGCGACCAACTGGCTGCCTACATCGACACGGGCGGGGCGAAGGGCCATGTCGAGGACATGCGCTTCATCGGCGGCTACCGCTACGAGACGATGCTACTCATCCGCTACACCGGCCGCACGAGCGGGCGGACGATGATCGCGAGCCTGGGCTACTGCCAGTTCGGCCCGGAGATCGCCACCATCGCCTCGCTGGGCGGCGCGGACGTCAATCCGCAGTGGTACCTCAACATCAAGGCCGGCGGCCCGCTCGCCTTCCAGGTCGCGACGCAGGCCTTCGCCTGCACCTGGCGCGAGCCGGCGGGCGAGGAGCGGGAGGAACTGTGGCGCTGGATGGTGCGCGCGAACCCGATCTGGGGGACGTACCGCAAGGCGACGACCCGCGAGATCCCGCTGCTGCTCCTGAACCCGCTGGAGGAGATCCCCGTCTTCACCCGCGCCGACCTTTCGCCGGGCTGAGTACGCGAGGTATCGCCAGGATGCGCTCGCACCGTAGCGTGGGCGGCCACCTGCACGAAAAAACCGAAGGGGAGCGCATGGGCTCCCCTTCGGTGACTTGCAAGGCAGGCTACTCGCCGAAGCGGTAGCTCACGGTCACGCCGTAGGTCGCCGGATCGTTCGGCGCGCCCCAGGTGGTGCCGACTGCCGAGGTGTACTGGCACAGGCCGCCTGAGAAGTACTCCGTGTTGGTGACGTTCTTGCCCCAGGCCGACGCCGACCAGGCCGGGTTGCCCATCATCCGATCCCAGTCCACCCGGAAGTTGAACAGCCCATAGCCCGATTCGATGGCGCCGACGCACTCGGCGTTGTTGCCGTCGAGCTTGTTGTCGTTCGACATCGCGTACTCGGTCTGCGCGTAGACGTTGCCGCTCACGTAGAAGTCGCCGTTCTCGCCACTGACCGGCAGGCGGTAGCGCACCGTCACGCCGCCGGAGTGATCCGGGATCGACTGGAACCGGCTGGCGCTGCGGTCGATTTGAAAGGGACGTGCGGGACCCGCGCCGTCCGGATCGAACAGGTCCAGCCAGCCTTCGTACGCATGATCGATGTAGGCGTAGTAGGCGCTGATCTCCAGGGAATCGAACGGCACCCAGGTGGTTTCGAGTTCGAACGAGTCGATGGTCGCGTCGGCGACGTTGCGGACGGTGTTGCGCAGGATGCCGTCGGCCCCGAAGAAGGTCTGGTTGCGCTGGATGTCGCTGACGTCCTGGTGCGCATAGGCCATGTTCAGGCGCAGCGCCTGATCGCCGAAGGTGAAGTCGCCCTTGAAGCCGACCTCCACGTCGTTCACCGTTTCCGGATCGAACGGCTCGAGCGTCTGCGCGTTCACGCCGCGCCCGGGGATGCCGCCGGAGCGGTAGCCGTGCCGGTGCGCGACGTAGACGAGCTTGTCGTCGGCCAGCTTGTAGTCGACCGAGATCGTGTAGGTCGGCTCCGACGAGGACGTCGACACTTCCAGGCGGCACGCGGTGATCGGCAGTGTCGCGCCGGCGGCGTTCGTCAGCAGGCAGGGACCGTTCGGCTGGAACACGCCGGCGATCGTCGTGACGCGCGAACCTGTGATCATCGAACGATCATCCGTGGTGTACCGGACACCCGCGGTGAAGTTCAGGCGATCGGTCAGCGCGAACGTGCCCTGGGCGAACCCGGCCACGCTTTCGTTGGTGAAACCGTCGGTCGCGCCCGAGGTGTTGGCGCGGTCGGCGGTGTTGAAGCTCACCGAGTCCGCCCAGTCCTCGCCGTCGACGTTGAAATAGTAGACGCCGACGATCCACTTCAGCCGCCCCCACTCGCCGAGCAACTGGGCTTCCTCGGTGATCTGCCGCGCGACGGTGTACTGCGGCGAATAACGCCGCAGCGGCAGGCCGAGGAACAGCGCGTCGTTCTGGTCGACGCCGCCGGAATTCGACTCCTCGAACACGTCCAGGTGCCGGTAGCCGATGATGTTCTTGAACGTGAGGCTGTCGTTGATCTCGAACGTGGTCGTGTTGGTCACGCCGTGGGTATCGTTGCGGGACTCGCCGGGATGCTGCGTATCGGTATGCGCGGAGAAGAAATCCTCGTTCGCGTACCGGCGGCGGGCTACGTCGTAGACCCGGCCGAATGTCGCGGCCGTGCGGGTGGCGATGAGCTTGAACGCACTGCCGTGATCGCGCGACCCGAAGGCGTCAATGACCAGCAGGTTGCTGAAGCGCTCGGTCGGATCCCACTTCAACGATCCGCGGACCGTCCAGTCGTCGCGGTTGTAGAAGTCCCTGCCGTCGATATCCATGTTCTCGATGGTGCCGTCGCGCCGCCCGTAGTTGGCGGCGACACGCGCCGCCAGGGTCTGGCTCAGTGGCACGTTGATGACGCCTTCGACCGTGGCCAGTCCGTAGGTGCCGCCGCCGACCTGCACGTTGCCTTCGAACCGATCGGTCGGCTCGTTCGGCGTGATGAGGATGGCCCCGCCGGTGGAGTTGCGGCCGAACAGGGTGCCGACCGGGCCCTTGATGACTTCCAGCGACTTGATGTCGAGGGACCCGAAGTTGCCGGTCGCATACGGCCAGCCGTGGATGACACCGCCGACGTAGACGGAAACCGCCATGTCCTGGGTGAGGAGCACGTCGTCGGCCTTTTGCCCGCGAATGGCCCAGCTCACCGCGCTGCGGCGGCCGATCTGCGGATTGTTCTGCACCGAAGGGATCGCCTGGACGATGTCGCCGAGCTGCTCGATGCCGGCCTTCTCCAGGTCGTTGCCGCTCAGCGCGGTGACCGACAGCGGAACATCCTGCAGCCGCTCCTCGACGCGCCGCGCGATGACCTTGATCTCCTCCAGTGCTGCGCTCGGCACCGGAATGCCGACACCCGCCGCGATGAAGGCCGCCGAAAGCGCGACACCGGCGCGCCTGCCGTTACGATTGGCTTGCATGATCTCCCCCTCCCAATGGTTTCAAGAGCCTGGTTGGCTCCGCGTGCCCCCGATCACATCAACCCGGGCCACGCCGCCCAAGGCATTGGCCGGGAGACCCACGGCACCGCGGCGGCATGGTAGTGGCAGCGCTCGTGCCTCGGCAACCCGAACCGGGGTCGGAGTGATTTTCGTCGGACGAAATTCACTCCGACCCCGTTTCGGGGGGCTACCAGAGGTGGTAGGGGGCGGCGGCCAGTTGCAGGGCGTTGCGGTGCAGGGTGCCCGCGGCTTGCTCGTACAGGTGCGCGCGCTTCATGAACCAGTGCACGTCGCACTCGGCCTGGAAGCCGATGCCGCCGTGCACCTGGATCGAGGCGCGGCCGTTCTCGTGCGCGGCGTCCGCGGCGACCACCACAGCCGAGGCCACGTGTACCGGCGCGTCCGGCGCGCCGGCGCCGACCTTCAGGCCGGCGAGCATGGCCTGCGACCAGGCGAGCTGGGCGCGGATGCCCATGTCGGCGCAGCGGTGCTTCACTGCCTGGAAGGTGCCGATCGGCTTGCCGAACTGCTGGCGCACCTTCGCGTACTCGACCGAAAGCTCGGTGGCGTGCAGGGCGATGCCGCACATGCTGGCGGCGACGAGCACCTGTGCGCGCAGTACCAGCGTGGTCCCGGCGGCATCGAGCCAGTACCGGGGCGAACCCGGCGTCAACGTGCCGGCTTCGACGCCGACCGAGTCGTCCAGGCCGGTATGAGGGGCCGCGTTCGTGAATGCGGCGGCGTCGAACAGGCCGATGCCGGCGTCGTTCCATACGAGCAGCAGATTGCCGGCGGAACGATCGAAGGCGAAGGCCTCGCCGGCTTCGGCGTCGGCGACGATCGCCAGCGCCGCGCCACGGCCTCCGGAGATCAACTCACCGGCCAGCACGCCATCGCCGGCCTCGGCGGCGACGTGCGCGCCGAGCACCGTGGCCAGCACCGAGGGCGAGACGAGGTAGCGCCCGCACTCGCGCTGCACGATCTGCTCCTCGACCACGCCCAGGCCGGCGCCGCCGACGGATTCCGGCAGGCCGAGGCCGAACCATCCCAGCTCGACCATGCCGGCGCGCACGCGCGCCGCGTCGCGCGGCTTCGCCTTGGGCCGGAAACGATCCACCGGCAGTTCGCGCGCGAGGTAGTCGCGGACCGAGTCCGCGATCTGGGTCTGTTCTTCGTTGGGCAGGAGATTCCACATGGCGATGGCTCCGGATCGATCAACGCGGCAGGCCGAGCAGGCGCTCGCCGATGATGTTGCGCTGGATTTCCGCCGTGCCGCCGGCGATGGTGGACGCATAGCCCACCAGGTACAGGTGCATCCATTCCTGCGCTTCGTCGCGGCTCAGGCCGCGGGCGCCCATGATCTCGATCGCCAGCCGCGCCACGCGCTGCTCCAGCTCGGTGAAGGTCAGGCGCACGATCGAGCCCTCCGAGCCGGGCGAGGCGCCTTCCTCGGCCGAGGATACGAGCTGGTACATGAGCGCGCGGATGGAGTTCATCTGCGCGCGCGCGATGCCCAGGCGCGCGGCGATGGACGGATCCTCGATCGCCGGGCGCTTCGTGTACGGCATGGGCGTGTTGCGCGCGAGTTCGACCAAATCCTCAATCGCCACCGCCCAGTGGCAGATGTGGCCGAAGCTGGCCGGGCCGCGTTCGAAGCCGAAGGTGGTCATGGCGACGCTCCAGCCGCCGTCGATCTCGCCCACCACGTTCGACAGCGGGATGCGCACGTCGTCGTAGAACACCTCGCAGTTGTGGTGGACTCCGTCCAGCGCCAGGATCGGGCGGATGTCGATCCCCGGCGTGCGCATGTCGCAGATGGTCCAGGTCAGTCCGCGGTGGCGGCTGTTCTCGGGCCCGGTGCGCACCAGCAGTTCCTGGTACTCGCACATGTGCGCGTTGGAGGTCCAGATCTTCTGGCCATTGACGACCAGATGATCGCCATCGACCACGCCGCGGGTGCGCAGGCTGGCGAGATCCGAGCCGGCGTTCGGCTCGGAGAAACCCTGGCACCAGGCCACTTCTCCCGAGAGGATCTTCGGCAGGTGAAATGCCTTCTGCGCCTCGTTGCCGCGCGCGATCAGCGTCGGGCCGGCGTGGTTCAGGCCGAGCCAGACGCTGTTCTGCACGTGTGGCGCGTGCGTGGAGGCATATTCCTCGCACCAGATGAGCTGCTGCGTCGGCGACAGGCCGCGGCCGCCGTAGGCCGCCGGCCAGGCCACCCCGGCCCAGCCGGCATCGAACTGCACGCGCTGCCAGGCGCGATCGTAGGCCATCGCCGCCTTGGTTTCGCCCGGCCGCTTCTCGCGAGGCTGGTTGGCGAGCAGCCATTCACGCACCTCGACGCGGAAGCGCCGGTGCTCGATCGAATCCACATGGTGCATCGTTGCTTCCTGCTCCCGGAACGGACCGCCGCGGGTGCGGCACAAAGGCGGAAGGTTAATCGATCCTGGGAGCAAAGCGCATTGGCCGACGATGCGACGGCCGCTTCCGGGCGCAGCGGATCACACGGGCCGGCCAATGCCCGCGCGGGTTCCGGACGTTTGGTACGGTCGTCGCCCGGCTACTTCTCCAGCCACTTGTTGAAGCGCGGCTTCTCCTTCCTGAAGAATGCCGCCGAGCCTTCCTTCGCGTCGGGATGGTGATCGGTGACGGCGGTCTTGGAGGCGATGTCGTCGCCGGCCTGCTCGAAGGTCATCTGCGCGGCGTTGTAGACCGCCTTCTTCAGCACCCGCATCGCGGCCTGCGGGCCGTTGGCCAGCTGCTCGGCCATTTCCAGGGCGCGCGGCAGCAGTGCATCGTCGTCCACTACCTCGTTCACCAGGCCGAGCCCGAGCGCCTGCTCGGCGGTCACGATGCGCTGGTTCATGAGGAAGTCCATGGCCCGCTTCACGCCCAGGTGCTGCACCAGCAGCCAGTGGCCACCCTCGTCCGGCTGCCAGCCCATGCGCAGGGTGGCGCTGCCCAGCTTCGCCGAGCGCGCCGAGATCGCGAAGTCGCAGGCCAGCGCGATGGTCAGGCCGAGTTGGATCGCAAAGCCGTTCACCGCGGCGATGGTGAGCTTGTCCAGCCGCCTCAAGGTACGCACCGGCTCCTGCGCGAAGTGCACGAGCTGGCTGTAGAGGTTCACGGGCTGGAAATGGCCGGACTCGGCCATCTGTTCCGACATGCCGTCGCGGCGGGCCGGCTTGGGCTGGACCAGTGTGGGATTCTCGGGGCCGTCGTCACGGCCGGCGGTGGAGGCATTGCTGACGCCGGCGATGAAGCCGCGCCCGGTGCCGGTCAGCACCACGACGCGCACGTCGTCGTCGAACTGGGCCAGGGTCAGCACCTCGCACAGATCACGGCGGGCGCCGAACGACATGGCGTTCAGGCGCTCGGGCTTGTTGAAGGTGACGACGGCCACGCCGCTGCCCCTGATCTCGACATCGAACCCCTGGTAGCTGCCCTGGATCATCGATCGGCCTCCGTTGGCGCGCGCTTGTGCGCGCATGTGATTGCGCCCCGGGGAAACTGTCGACGAAAAAGCGCCATCAATGCAACCGGCCCGCCTAATCGGCGCCTAATCGGGGTCGGAGTGATTTTCCGCCGATCCCGGGCGAGGCGGGCTTGATGCCGAAATTCACTCCGACCCCGTTTCGGATGCGGGAAATTCACTCCGACCCCGTTTCGGGGGGTGGGGCGTGGCATACTAGGGGCCGCTATCGGTCGAAGATTGCCTGACGGATCCTGCACATGCCCCGTTCCCCGTCCATTCGCCGGCGCCGGCCGGGCGCCCGATGATCGGGCGCCTGTTCGTGGTTTCGGCGCCCTCGGGCGCCGGCAAGACCAGCCTGGTGGCCGGGCTGGTCCGGGCCCTGGACCGGATAGTGGTTTCGGTCTCGCACACCACGCGCGCGCCGCGCAAGAGCGAGCGCGACGGCGTGAACTACCACTTCGTCGACGATGCCACCTTCGATCGCATGGTGGCGGCCGACGAGTTCCTGGAGCATGCGCGGGTGTTCGATCGCCGCTACGGGACCGCCCGGGGGTGGGTCGAGGCACAGCGCAAGGGGGGGGCCGACGTGGTCCTGGAGATCGACTGGCAGGGTGCCCGGCAGATCCGCGCCAGGGCGCCGGACGCAATCGGCGTCTTCGTCCTGCCGCCGACGCTGGCCACCCTGCGGGCCCGCCTGTCCGGGCGCGGCGAGGACGAACCGGCCGTCATCGAGCGGCGGATGCGCGAGGCGGTGCTGGAAATGCGCCATCATGACGAATACGACTATCTCATCGTGAATGACGATTTCGAGCGTGCGCTCGCCGACCTGGTCACGGTCGTGCGCGCCACCCGGCTGGCGACCGCCTCGCAGCGCCTGCGCCTGGGTGCACGCCTGCAGGAACTGCTGACCGGCCCCGGCGCGGGCTGATATAATCCCGGCCGCTCAACCTCTTACGCTTTTCGAAAAGGACGTACCATGGCCCGCCTCACCGTCGAAGACTGCATGCCCTACGTGGACAACCGTTTCGATCTGGTCCTGCTCGCCGCCAAGCGCGCACGCCAGATCGCCCTGGGCTCGCGGCCCCTGGTGGATGAGGAAGGCGACAAGCCCACCGTCATCGCCCTGCGCGAGATCGCCGCGGGCCTGATGAACCCTCAGGTGCTGTCGGCCATCGAGGTACGCGAGACGCCGGTCGGCGAGGCTGCCGAGTACTTCGCCGACACCGCGGCCAACCCGTTCAACACATGAGGCTGCGATGAGCTGCGGCCCGCCCGCACATCGCGTACGCGCTCCCGGCCGGCACCGCGGCCGGCTTCGGATGACGCGGCGCCCGGTGATCGAATGACCGGGGCGCCGCCGTGGTTCAGATTGACGATCTCTGCTCCCGCACACAGTCGTACCTGACCCCGGATCAGGTCGAACTGGTGCGCCGCGCCTACCGCTTCGGCGCCGACGCCCACGAGGGCCAGAAACGCCGCAGCGGCGAGCCCTACATCCAGCACCCGCTCGAGGTGGCCAACATCCTCGCCGGGATGCACATGGACCACGAGACGCTTGCGGCGGCCATGCTGCACGACGTCATCGAGGACACGCACACCCCCAAGGAGGACATCTCCCACAGCTTCGGCGCCGATGTCGCCGACATCGTCGACGGCGTGAGCAAGCTCACCCTGATGGAGCTGGAGTCCTTCGCCGACGCCCAGGCCCGCAACATCCAGAAGATGTTGATGGCCATGGCCAACGACATCCGCGTCATCCTGGTCAAGCTTGCAGACCGGCTGCACAACATGCGCACCATCGGCGCGCTGCAGGCCGAGAAGCGGCGGCGGATCGCGCGCGAGACGCTGGAGATCTACGCGCCCATCGCCCAGCGCCTGGGCATGAACGGCATTCGCCACGAGCTGGAGGAACTCGGCTTCGCGTCGCTGTATCCGATGCGCCATCGCATCATCTCCGCGGAGGTGCGCAAGCAGCGCGGCAACCGCAAGGAGATCGTCGACAAGCTCCAGACCTCCATCACCCGGCGCCTGCAGGAGGAGCGGATCGACGCCGAGGTCTACGGCCGCGAGAAGCACGTCTACAGCATCTACAAGAAGATGCGCACCAAGCACCTCTCGTTCAAGGAGGTGTTCGACGTGTACGCTTTCCGCGTGATCGTCGACTCGGTGGACACCTGCTACCGGGTGCTCGGCATCGTCCACAACCTCTACAAGCCGGTGCCGGGCAAGTTCAAGGACTACATCGCGATCCCGAAGGCCAACGGCTACCAGTCCCTGCATACGGTGCTGTTCAGTCCGCACGGCGTGCCGCTCGAAGTGCAGATCCGCACCCGCGACATGAACGGCGTCGCCGAAGTCGGGATCGCCGCCCACTGGCTCTACAAGACCGGCGACCCCGGCGCGAGCAAGACCGCCCAGCAGCGGGCACGCGAGTGGCTGCGCGGCCTGCTGGAACTGCAGCGGCAGGCCGGCGATTCGCAGGAATTCCTGGAGCACGTCAAGACCGACCTGTTTCCGGACGAGGTCTACGTCTTCACGCCGCGCGGCCAGATCCTCGAACTGCCCGCGAACTCGACCGCGGTCGACTTCGCCTATGCGGTGCATACCGACGTCGGCAATCACTGCATCGCTGCGCGGGTCGACCGACGACTGGTGCCGCTGGGGACCAGGCTGCGCACTGGGCAGACGGTCGAAATCGTCACCGGGCACGGCGCGAGGCCGAACCCGGCGTGGCTGAATTTCGTCGTCACCGGCAAGGCGCGCGCGAACATCCGCCACTTCCTCAAGAACATGCAGCGCGACGAGGCACGCGCGCTGGGGCGGCGCATGCTCAATCGGGAACTGGAGCAGTTCAGCCTGCAACTGGAAACCATCGCCCCTGACGACATCCGGCGCGCCGCCCTGGAACTCAAGGCCGAGAGCATCGACCTGTTGCTGGAGGACATCGGCCTGGGCAAGCGGCTGGCACCGATCGTGGCGCGGCCGCTGGTAGCGCACTGCCACGGCGCGGTCGAGCCGCGCCGCGCGGCCGGGACCGCGCCGCTGCTCATCCAGGGCACCGAGGGGATGGTGGTGTCCTTCCCCAAGTGCTGCCACCCGATCCCGGGCGATCCGATCGTCGGCTGGCTTTCCAGCGGCCGCGGGCTGGTCATCCATCACCAGTCGTGCCGCAACGTGGTGGACTTCCGCGATCAGCCCGAAAAACTGGTCGACGTGCAGTGGGCCAAGGACATCAAGACCGATTTCTCGGCCGAGGTGAAACTTGAGGTGCTCAACCAGCGCGGCGCGCTGGCCTCGATCGCGGCGGTGATCGCCGACGAGGGTGCGAACATCGAGAACCTGCAGATGGCCGAGCCGGACGATCGCCTGGTGGAGTTCACCTTCATCATCACGGTCCGCGATCGCGTGCACCTCGCACGGCTCATCCGCCGCCTGCGCAGCGTCAAGCACGTCGCGCGGGTACTGCGCACCAAGGGTTGACCGCGGCTTGACCGGCTCCCCGCTCCTCGCCCCGGTCTCGGCCCTGAAGGGCGTGGGCCCGAAGGTGGCCTCGCGTTGCGAGAAGCTGGGCCTGGTGCTGGTGCGCGACCTGCTGTTCCACCTGCCGCTGCGCTACGAGGATCGCACCCGGGTCACGCCGCTGGGTGCGCTGCGCCCCGGCATGGAACGACTGGTCGAGGGCACGGTGGAGCTTGCGCAGGTGCAGTACGGGCGGCGGCGCGCGCTGCTGGTACGGGTCGCCGACGGCACCGGCGCGATCACGCTGCGCTTCTTCCACTTCAATGCGATGCAGCAGCGCGGATTCGTGCGTGGCGCCCGGATCCGCTGCTATGGCGAAGCGCGTCCCGGGCCCGCCGGGATCGAGATGGTCCACCCGGAGTACCAGATCGTCGCCGCCGATGCCGCGCTGCCGGTGGACTCGCGCCTGACCCCGGTGTACCCGGCCACCGAGGGACTGACGCAGACGGCGCTGCGGCGGCTGTCCGAGCAGGCGCTGGCGGCGCTGGACCAGGACCTTTCCCCGGCGGATCCGGTCGACGGTCTGCTGGCGTGCGAACCGGGGCGGCTGCCGCGGCTGGCCGATGCGCTGCGCCTGGTGCACCGCCCCCCGCCGGCCGTACCCGTGGAAGCTTTACTGGCAGGCCGGCACCCCGCGCAGCGGCGCCTGGCGGTCGAAGAACTGCTCGCGCACCACCTGAGCCTGCGCCTGTCTCGCGAGCGCTTCCGCATCCATCGCGCGCCGACGCTCACCGGCACCGGGCGGCTAGCCTCGCGATTGCTGCAACGCCTGGGTTTTGCGCTCACGGGCGCGCAACGGCGCGTGTGCGCGGAGATCGACGCCGACCTGGCCGTGCCGGAGCCGATGCTGCGGCTGCTGCAGGGCGACGTCGGTGCCGGCAAGACGATCGTCGCCGCGCTGGCGGCATTGAAGGCCGTCGAGCACGGCATGCAGGCCGCGCTCATGGCGCCCACGGAACTGCTGGCCGAACAGCACCTGCGCACCTTCCGGCGCTGGATGGAGCCGCTCGGCGTGCCGGTGCTGTGGTTGTCCGGCCGGCTGACGCGCACCGAGCGCGCGCGTACGATCCAGACCATCGCGACGACGCCCGGCGCGATCGTGGTCGGCACCCACGCCCTGTTCCAGTCCGGCGTGGATTTTCACGCGCTGGCGATCGCGATCATCGACGAGCAGCACCGCTTCGGCGTGCACCAGCGCCTGGCATTGCGCGACAAGGGTGCCGCGGACGGTCTGCACCCGCATCAGCTCGTGATGACGGCCACGCCGATCCCGCGCACACTGGCGATGACGGCGTACGCTGAGCTGGACGTTTCGGTCATCGACGAACTGCCGCCGGGGCGCACGCCGATCGCCACCGTGGTGCTGCCCGACAGCCGGCGCGCGGACATCGTCGAGCGCATCGCCGCCGCGGTGCGCGCCGGCCGGCAGATCTACTGGGTCTGCACGCTCATCGAGGAATCCGACGAGCTGGAGGCGCAGGCGGCGACCGAGGCGGCGCAGGTGCTCGGCGAGAGCCTGCCGGAGGTGCGCGTCGGGCTGGTGCACGGGCGGATGAAGGACGACGAGAAGGACGCCGCGATGCGCGCATTCCTCGGCCAGGAGATCGATCTGCTGGTGGCGACCACGGTGATCGAGGTGGGCGTGGACGTGCCGAACGCGAGCCTGATGGTGATCGAGAACGCCGAGCGGCTGGGCCTGGCGCAACTGCATCAGCTTCGCGGGCGCGTCGGCCGCGGATCGCGCGCCTCGGACTGCGTGCTGATGTACCGCGGCCCGCTGTCGGACATGGCGCGAGAGCGGCTGCGGATCATGCGCGAGACCACGGACGGCTTCGCGATCGCGCAGCGCGACCTTGACCTGCGCGGACCCGGGGAGTTTCTCGGCACGCGGCAGGCCGGCGCGGCCGGTTTCCGGATCGCGGATCTCGCCCGCGATGCCGATCTCATCGACACCGTGGCGCGCATCGGCGAACGCCTGCAGCGCGAAGTGCCGGCGTTCGTCCCCGAGCTGGTCGAGCGCTGGATCGGCGGCGCGGCACGTTACGCGCAGGTCTGAGCACACGGACCCTGGAGTCGACGCGCGCGCTGGCGCCCGGCCGCGCACCGCCTCCGTCATTGCGAGGAGCGAGGCGACGAAGCAATCCACGTGCTGCCGGTGGGATCAAGGCCGGGTGGGTCGCTTCGCTGCGCTATCCATGAACCGCCCCCCGTCATTGCGAGGCCGCGCAGCGGCCGCGGCAATCCATGCCGCCTGGGCCGATTCGCCGCTGCATGGGTCGCTTCGCTGCGCTCGCGACGACGATGGGGCGGTTCATGGCCACCATCGGCCGGAACTGACGCGGGTTCGCGCAGGTACGCTCAGGGGCGCGGCTTGACGGCGGAAAAGCGCAGGCGGACGTAGTCGGCGATCCAGGCGCCATCGGCTCCGCACAGGCGCGGGCGCAGCCGCTCGACCACCTCGGCGACAAAGCCGGCGCGCGTGTCGGGCGGCAGCACGGCGGTGTAGTCGCGCGCGAAGGTGTCCAGCCAGCCGCCGACGTCGCCGGGCAGGGGCGTGGGGCGCGGGAACAGATCCATGGTGCCGGGCGCGAACCCGCGTGCCCGCAGCAACGCCGCGTACTCATCCGGCCGGGGAAAGTACCAGGGACATTGGGCCCTCAGCCCGCGCGCCGCCAGGGCCGCGTCCAGGGCCTCGACGATGCTGGCGACGTTGCCGTATCCACCGCACTCGGCGACGAACCGCCCGCCCGGCACGAGCGCGCGCCACACGCCGTCGACGACGCGCTCCGGCGCCTTCATCCAGTGCAGCGCCGCATTGGAGAACACGGCGTCGAACTGCGCATCGAATCGGAGATCCGCACCGTTCACGACCCGCGCGTCGACGCCAAGATCGCGCGCTGCCGCCACCATCGCCGGGCTGGCATCGACACCGACGACGCTGCAACCGGCCTGCATCAGCGTGCGGGTGAGCGCTCCGTCGCCGCACCCCAGGTCCAGGATCCTCTCCCCGGCGCGCGGCGCGAGCAGTGTCACCACGGAATGTCCCAGATCGGACACGAAGCGGGCATTGTCGGCGTAGCGCTGCGGGCTCCAGTGATCGTCGCTCATGCCGCTCATCGATGGCCGAACACTTTCACGCAATCGCCAGCACCAGCGCCAGCAGGATGCCGATCAGCGCCACGGCGACGGCAAGCGCCAACGACAGGGCGGTAGATGCGGTTTTCGGTACGTCCTGGCGCGGCAACGCGCGCACGAACCTGCGGTGATTGTGCGCGGCCGCGAGAACGACGGCGGCCCCGAGCACCATCAGCAGGATCCCCACTCCGCTCGAAGCCCGCTCGCCGAGGCCTATCGTCGTCACCGCCGCGCCGCCGGCGGCGAGCATGTGGATGAACAGGCCGAAGCGCTCGACGACGAAGCCCAGGGTCATCACCGTGACGCCGGTGCGCACCCACGCGAGCAGCGTGCGCTCGGCGGCGAAGAAGACCCGTGGATCCGGCGCCGGCATCACAGCCCGAGGTCGGACAATCCCGGGTGATCGGCTGGCCGCGGCCCGGCCGGCCAGTGGAACAGGCGGTCGTCCAGGGCGATAGGCAGGTCGTTGATGCTCGCAATGCGCCGGCACATGCGTCCGTGTGCGTCGAACTGCCAGTTCTCGTTGCCGTAGGAGCGGAACCACTGGCCGGAGTCGTCGTGCCATTCGTAGGCGAAGCGCACCGCGATGCGGTCCCCCTGGCAGGCCCACAGTTCCTTGACGAGGCGGTAGTCCAGTTCGCGGTCCCACTTGCGCCGCAGGAATGCAACGATCGCTTCGCGCCCGGAGAAGAATTCGGCACGATTGCGCCAGCGGCTGTCGGGTGTGTAGGCGAGCGCGACGCGCCCGGGGTCACGGCTGTTCCAGGCATCCTCGGCGAGTCGCACCTTCGCCGTCGCCGAGGCGGAATCGAACGGCGGTAGCGGCGGGCGATCGGGCTCGTTCATGCGGGCGGCCTGCCTGGGGAATTTTCCACCGGGATCATACGACGCACGCTCCGGCGGGGACAGGTCCATATTCCGGGACGGATCGTCTTCCACCCGCCGCCGCGGATCGGGCGGGCCGCGTTTAAGATGGCGCATGGAAGGCGGGACGGCATTGTTCGGCGGCGATTACGCACCGCGTTTCGACGCCACCGAAGCGCTGGCGCACCTGCGCCTGGCGGACCCGGTGCTCGCGCGCCACATCGACCGCGTCGGTCCGTTCCGCATGAAGCTCCAGGCGGCGCAGAGCCCGTTTCTCGCGCTCGCCGAGGCCATCGTCTACCAGCAATTGTCCGGCAAGGCGGCAGCGACGATATTCGCGCGCATGCAGGCTGCGCTCGGCGGGTGCGTGGAGCCGCGGACGCTGCTCGCCGCGACGGACGATTGCCTGCGCGGCGCCGGCCTGTCGCGGCCGAAGCTGATGGCATTGCGCGATCTCGCCCACCACGGCGATTCCGGGCGGATCCCGGACCTGCGGCGGCTCCAGTCGATGGACGACGAAGCGATCGTGGAGTGCCTCACGCAGGTGCGCGGCGTCGGCCGCTGGACGGTACAGATGCTGCTGATGTTCAGGCTCGGCCGGCCGGACGTGCTGCCCGCGGACGACTACGGTATCCGCAAGGGTTTCGCGGTCGCGTTCCGGCGCCGCGAACTGCCGGATCGCGCGACCGTCGAACGGCGCGGCGCGCGCTGGAAGCCCTGGCGCACGGTGGCGAGCTGGTACCTGTGGCGGGCGGTGGACCCGGGTTGATCAAAGCTTCGCCGACGTGATGCCGCGCGGCACCGGGGTTGCCGCGCACAGTTGTTATCTTATAACATCCGCGCGGAGACGGACCCGCAATGCACCTGCTGCCGCGAAGAATCCATGCGATCGCACTCGCCACCCTGCTGGTGGCGGCGCAATGCCTCGCGCTCGCGCATGTCGTCGGCCACGTCGCGGACGGCGACGCCCCGGCCTGTTTCGTCTGTCACGCAGCCGACGCCTTCGGCAGCGCCCTGCCGTCCGCCGCGCCGGCGCTGCCGGTCGCACCGGCGCAATCCGCCGCCATCGCCGCCCGCGAAGAATGCGCACCGTCGGCGATCTTCTCCGCATACCACGCTCGCGCCCCGCCTCGCTTCGCCTGATCGGCCAGCTGTATCCGCCTGCGCACCCGCGCCGGCGGCGTCGATCCATTCGAGCGAGGAGAACCCCGCATGTACGCTGCAACGCCGCGCGTTGCCGCCGCCATTGCTTCGGCAATCGCGGCCGCATGCCTGCCGCCGACCGCGCAGGCCGCCAAAAGCAATCCCGAAACCGGCCGTGGCCTGGAAGAGATCGTGGTCACCGCCAACCCACTCGGCAATGAAGCCCCGCACATCGCCCAGCCGGTCATCGTGCTCGGTGGCGAGGAACTGCTGCGCAAGCAGGCCTCGACGCTCGGCGAGACGCTCGGCCGGGAGTTGGGCATGAGTTCGACGTCCTTCGGCCACGGCGCGAGCCGGCCGCTCATCCGCGGCCTGGGTGGTTCGCGGGTACGCATCCTGGAATCGGGGATCGGCTCCATGGATGTCTCGAACCTGAGCGACGACCACGCCGTGAGCGTCGATCCCTCCGCGGCGTCGCAGGTCGAGGTGCTCAAGGGGCCGGCCACGCTGCTGTACGGCAGCGGCGCGATCGGCGGCGTGGTGAACGTCGTCACCCGGCGCATTCCGACCGACGTCCCGGCCCGGCCGGCGCTGGATGCGCAGTATCGATTCGACAGCGCGCTCGGCGGCCATTCCGGCGGCGGCAGCATCGACGCCGGCAGCGGCCGGTTCGCGGCCCACGTCGAAGGGCTGGCACGTTCGACCTCGGACTACGACATCCCCGGCTTCGGCGCGCTCGCACCGGCGCCGGGAGAGCGGGGCGGCCGGCTCGAAAACAGCGACACGCGGGTCGAACAACTCGCCGGGGGCGGCTCGTTCGTCGGCGAGCGCGGCCACCTCGGCTTCTCGATCGGCCATTACGCCAGCAACTATGGCGTGCCGGGGCGCGACTCGCGCATCGATCTCGACCAGGACCGGTACGACATCGCCGGCGAACTGCGCGCGCCGCTGCCCGGCTTGGAAGTACTGCGGATGAAACTCGGCCACAACGACTACACCCACGCCGAGCTCGAACCCGACGGCACGGTCGGCACGCTCTTTCTCAACGACGAGTACGAGGGCCGCGTCGAGCTGGGGCATGAATCGCTCGGCGGGTTTCGCGGTGTCGCCGGCGTGCAGGTCCAGCACCGGAACTTCCAGGCCGTGGGCGAGGAACAGCTCACGCCCGCGGTGCAGGGCCGTTCGGTCGGCCTGTTCCTGGTCGAGGAGCGCGATTTCGACGTCCTGCATCTGGAGTTCGGCGCGCGTTATGAGAACGTCGACTACGAGCCCGAGCCGGGCCGCCCGGGCCGGGCGTTCGACGTCTACAGCCTTTCGGCGGGCGGCATCTGGACACTGGCCGACGCAGCCACGGCCGGCGTGTCGATCACGCGCTCGCAGCGCGCACCTGGGATCGAGGAGCTGTACAACGACGGGCCGCACGACGCCACGGCAAGCTTCGAGCAGGGCGATCCCGACCTGGGCGTGGAAACCGCGAACAACCTGGACTTCACCCTGCGCGGCGGCGGCGGTGCGTGGAGCTGGCGCGTGAACCTATTCGCGAGCTACTACGAGAACTTCATCCATGGCGCAAACGTCGACGCCGACGGCGACGGCGCGGCCGACTTCGTCGACGAGGAAGGCGACCCGGCGGATCCCGCCGACGGCGTGCTGCTGATCCGCTACGCGCAGCACGATGCCGTGTTCTATGGCGCCGAGGCCGAGACGACCTTCGGTGTGCTTCGCAGCGATGTCCACGGTGAACTCGATCTGCGGCTGTTCGCCGATGGCGTACGCGGGCGCCTGACCGACGGCGACGATCTGCCACGGATCACGCCGATCCGGTTCGGTGCCGGGCTGGACTATCGCCGCGGACCGCTGAATGCGGACTTCGAGGTGCGTTCAGTCCGGCGCCAGGATGACACCGCGCCGCTGGAGACTCCGACCGCCGGCTACACCTGGGTCGAGGCTGGCATGGCGTGGACCTTCGACGCCGAAGGCACCTGGACGCTGTCCCTGCGCGGTACGAACCTGCTCGACGCGGAGATCCGCCAGCACACCTCGTTCCTGAAGACGGTGGCGCCGCAGCCGGGACGCAGCCTGCAGGCCGGGCTGCGGGTGCGGTTCTGACCTCGTCCCGCGCGGGCGCTTGGCACGCGCCCGCGCCGTGAGGGATGATCCGGCGCGCGCAATCCCGGCGCACCGGAGCACGGGCCAATGCCGAACTCGCGCGTGAAGATACTGCTCCCGCCGCGCACCAACCGCCGCTGGCCGCGCCTGCGCGCGCGCGTGCGCGACCGGATGGGCCGTTACGCGCTGCTGATGCGCCTGCACCGTCCGATCGGCTGGCTGCTCCTGCTGTGGCCGGCACTCTGGGCGCTGTGGCTGGCCGGCGACGGCAGTCCGCGGCCGCTGCTGGTCGCGGTGTTCTGCGTGGGCGTGGTGGTGATGCGCTCGGCCGGGTGCGTGATCAACGACTTCGCCGACCGCGACTTCGACGCGCACGTCGAGCGCACGCGCGACCGACCCCTCGCCACGGGCTCCGTGTCCGCGCGCGAGGCGCTCGGCGTAGCCGCGGCGCTGCTGGCCCTGGCGGCCGCGCTGCTCCTGTTGCTGAATCCATTGGCCTGCAAGCTCGCGGTGGCCGGCGTTTTCTGGGCCGCGCTCTACCCGTTCACCAAGCGGTTCACGTATTTCCCGCAGGTCTTCCTGGGCCTGGCCTTCGGCTGGGGCATCCCGATGGCGTTCGCGGCACAGGCCGGCAACGTACCGCCGCTGGCCTGGCTGGTGTTCGCGACCAACATGGTCTGGGTGCTGATCTACGACACGCTCTACGCGATGGTGGATCGCGAGGACGATTTACGCATCGGGATCAAGTCCACCGCGATCCTGTTCGACGACGCGGATCGGCCCATCATCGGCGCGCTGCAGGTACTGTTCGTGTTCGCCCTGATCCTCATCGGCACGCAGGCCCACCGCGGTGCCTGGTACGGCGCGGGCGTGGCGATCGCGGCCGGTCTGTTCTGCTGGCAGCAGTACCTGATCCGCGATCGCGCACGTGACGCATGCTTCGCGGCATTCAGGAACAATCAATGGGTCGGCGCAGCCGTGTTCGCCGGCCTGGCGCTGGACTACGGCTTGTCGGGCTGAGCCGTGGCGTCGGCCGGCGCTGCGCCCGCGTACTGCTGTTGCAGGCGCGCGAGCGCTTCGTCCGCCGCGGCGAGTTGCTCCGCTGCCAGATGCGCCTTGACGGCATCGGCGTTGCGGGCGGCGTCCGCCTCGCCGCCTTCGGCCGCGGCCCGGAAGTACACATAGGCGCGCAGTTCATCCCTGGGGGCATGCTCGCCCTGGGCGTGCATCACTCCGAGGTTGTTCTGTGCCACCGCATCGCCCGCGAGCGCAGCCTGTTCGTACCAGTGGACCGCCGCCTCGGGCTCGGCGCCGTCCTCGCCATTTTCCGCCATCATCGCCAGCGCAACCTGGGAGCGGACATGCCCCGCGGTCGCACCGCGCAGCAGCAGTTCGCGGGCGCGCGCGGGGTCGCGCACCACGCCGGCGCCGTTCCGGTACATGAGGGCGAGGTTGTACATGGCCTTGCGATCGCCCTTGGCCGCGGCGGCCTCGTAGCCCTTGACGGCCTTGGCCGGATCCGCCGTTCCGCCCAGCCCTTCGTCGTGAAGCCAGGCCTGGCCGAAGACGCCGCGCAAGTCGCCCGATTCGGCGGCACGGCGGAACCAGTAGGCGGCAGTGCCGTAGCTCTTGGACACGCCGCGCCCGCCGAGGTAGAGGGACGCAAGCCGGATGCGCGCGTCGTTGTCGCCGCGCTCGGCCAGGTCGGAAAAATGCTTCAGTGCGTCCTGGTTGCCGCCCTGCGCGGCGGCGTAGAACCAGCGCTCGGCCTGGGCCCGGTCCGCAGCGACCCCCGTGCCGCTGTCGTAGAGCAGGGCGAGGTTCTGCTGGGCCTTGGCGAAGCCCTGCGCGGCGCTCTTTTCGTACCACTGCACCGCGGTGCGCATGTCCTGCGCTACGCCTTCGCCGTTCTCGTACATCAGGCCGAGCGCGAACTGGGACCGCGCATCATTGCCGGCCGCGAGCGACTGGAATATCGCCAGCGCCCGGGCGTGATCTCCGCGCTTGTAGGCGCCGATGCCGTCGGTGAAGGTCGCACCGGGCGCGGCCGCTGGCACGAGCAGGGCGGCTAGGATCGCGACAACAGCGGACACACGCATGCCGGGGTTATCGGCCGCGAGCGCCCGATCTGGACCCCGCGCCGCGCTCCGAGGGCAACGTGCTACCATGCCTGGACAGGTATCGCCCGTATGCGCGGCAGGAGGGCCGGTTGAAGCGCAACCTCGTCAGGCACTGGATGACGGCCAATGTACTGTCGGTACCGTCGGCCACGCCACTGGTCGAAGCCGAAGTTTTCATGGAGGCTCATCGCATCCGCCGCCTGCTCGTGGTGGACGATGGCCGGCTCGCCGGGGTCGTGACCAGCGGCGATCTGCGGCAGGCCAAGGCCGGCCGCAATCCTGAATCTGCCGCTCAGCCCCGCAGCGTCGGCGAAATCATGACGCCCGATCCGATCAGCGTGCCGGAAGCCTTCAACATCGGCCTCGCGGCCCAGACCATGCTTCAGGCGAAAATCAGCGGCCTGCCGGTGGTCGACGACCAGGGGGGCCTGGTCGGGATCCTTTCGGAGTCCGACATCTTCCGCTACGTGATTGAAGTTTCCCGGTAAGCGTTCGAAACGACGCAAACCCGATCCACCTGCTTCAATGAAGGCGCGCACGCTTCTTGCTTGATTGCGCCGGTCCCGGCCCCGCGTCGGCGGAGATCCCCATGCGCACATTGCTCGCCCGGTTCGCCCTGATGCTATTGCCCTGGTTCGCCGCCGGCACCCAGGCGGCGGACCAGTACCAGATCGCTCCCCTGGTCGATCCGTCGGGCATGGGCGCGGACAAGGCGCTCATCCTCGACAGCGGATCCGGCCACCTCTGGCTGTGGGTCGAGCGCCCGGCCGACGGCGTCAATGGCGGCGCGCGCTATCTCATCTACCAGGGCCAGCTCCGCCCCGGCAAGGCCATGGGCGAGATCATCGATCAGCAGGAGTGGCCCGCGGCCCGAAAGAAATAACCGCGGCAGTACTGGCCGCGGCGATGCGCGCGGCTATCGGCCGGACTTGTGGCCCGGCGGCAGCGGCGCGAGCAAAGCGGCGATGTCGTCCTCGCCGAACTTGACCGCCCCGGCTGCATCCTGCGACAGGATGCCTGCGGCAAGCTCGGCCTTGCGCTCCTGCAGGGCCATGATGCGCTCCTCGATGCTGCCGGCGACGATCAACTTGTAGACGAACACGTTCTTGTCCTGGCCGATACGATGCGCGCGGTCGGTGGCCTGGTTCTCCACCGCCGGATTCCACCACGGATCGTAGTGGATGACGGTATCGGCGGCGGTGAGGTTCAATCCGACCCCCCCGGCCCTGAGGCTGATCAGGAACACCGGTACCTCGCCGGACTGAAAGCGCGCAATCGGGGTCTGCCGATCGACGGTATCACCCGTCAGCGTGACGAAGGCGATCCGTTCGCGGACAAGCTCCAATGCAATCAGATCCAGCATGGAGGTGAACTGCGAGAACAGCAGGATCGTCCTGCCCTCCTCCACCATCTCGGGCAACATCTGCATCAGCAGCTCGAGCTTGGCGCGCTCGCGCACCGCCGGCGCCGTACCGGCGCGCAGCAGGCGCGGATCGCAGCAGACCTGGCGCAGCTTGAGCAGGGCGTCGAGGATCACGATGTGGCTGCGGGCCAGGCCGCGCGCGCCAATCTCGGCCCGCACGCGCTCATCCATGGCACTGCGCACGGTTTCATAGAGATCCCGCTGGCCGCCGCAGAGTTCCACCGTGCGCACGATGATGGTCTTGGGCGGCAGATCACGGGCAACCTCATCCTTGCGCCGTCGCAGGATGAACGGCCGCACGCGCCTTGCGAGGAGGTCCCGTCGCTCCCGGTCGCCGTGCTTTTCGATTGGGGTGCGCCAATGGCGCTGGAAGCTGCGCGCATCGCCAAGGAACCCGGGCATGAGAAAATCGAACTGGCTCCATAGCTCGCCGAGGTGATTTTCCAGCGGCGTACCGGTCAGGCACAGCCGGTTGCGGGCCCGGAAGCTTCGGACCACCTTGGCCGCTTCGCTCGCGGCGTTCTTCACGATCTGCGCCTCGTCCAGGAGCAGGACGCTGTATTCGTACCGCGCCAGCACGGCTGCGTCGCGCCACAGCAGCGGGTAGGTGGTCAGGACCAGATCGTGACCGACGATGCGTTCGAAGTCCTGCTTGCGCTCGGGGCCGTGCAGGGTGAGCACGCGCAGATCCGGCGCAAACCGGGCGGCCTCGGAGCGCCAATTGTGGATGAGCGAGGTCGGCAGGATCGCCAGGGCCGGCCGATCCAACCTGCCCGACTCCTTCTCCAGCAGCAGGTGCGCGAGCGCCTGGGCCGTTTTGCCCAGGCCCATGTCGTCGGCGAGGATACCCGCCAGATCGTTCGCGCGCAGGTACTGCAGCCATGCCAGGCCCTCCAGCTGGTATGGCCGCAGATGCAGTGCCAGTCCGGCCGGCGGCGCGACCGGCGCCACGCCCTGGGCTTCGCGCAGCCGGCGTGCCATGCGCTCGACGGCTTCGAATCCGCGAAAATGCCAGCGTTCGTCCGACCCTACTTCAGCGAGCAGAGGTGCGTCGTACCTGGACACGCGCACCGTATCACCCGCGCGCCCATCGAACAGATCGACCAGCGTGCGCACCAGCGGCTTGATGCGTCCCGCGGATACGCGCACGCGCTTGCCTTGCGGGGTGATGAGCTGCAGCAGCTCGTCGTCGCCGATGCGCGTACGCTGCGCCGGATCGAGCCAGCGCGGATCGCGGCCGAGCAGATTGGCCAGCAACGGCGCGAGCGCCAGTCGTTCGCCCTGCACCTCGATGTCCATCGCGACCTCGAACCAGCCCGGCTCGGTCTCGGTGATTTCCCCGTGCCACGCGTCGACTTCGAACACCAGATGGCGGAACGCAGGCGTCGTCTCCACCGTCCACCCGGCTGCCTGCAATGCCGGCATCACGGTACGCGCGAACCCTCGCCATTGCACCTCGCTCTCCAGCCCGTAGAGCGGACCGGAATCGGTGGGCGCACGCAGGAGGTAGTCGGGGATGCGCTTGAAGCCCAGGCGTTCCAAGGTACGCATTGCACGCAGCTCGGCATCGCGGTCACGGCGCACGCGCACGGTCTGGCCGTCGCGCGTGAACGTGAATTCGCTCGCGTCGTCCACCTGCATCGCGACCGGGCCGTAACGGAACAGCACGCAGGCGGCATCCAGCTCCTGCGCTCCAGCGGTGTAGCCGCCGCTGCCCCAGCCCCGCGGCAGCCATGCCGCGTCGAGCGTATCGGCGATCAGTACCGGTACGAGCGGCGCCTCGATCACCTCCAGCCGGTTCGTGACGTCGGTCTGCGGCAGCGGCAGTTCGGGGGCGGCATCCGCGAGCACCTGTGCGACCACCGGCACGTCAATCGGCGCGAGCGGCGGCAGATCGTGCAAACGCCGAATCACCGAGGCCGACGCTTTGAACTCGAGCGGGCCCGCGCAGCCGGCCGCGGCGTCCACATACCACATGGGCTCGGTTGGAATGGCAGCGGTGATCGGCGGATCGGACTGGAAGACCGCAACCTGCCTGCCCTGCGGGTCCACACGCCAGGCGACGCGGCCTGGACGAGGCGTCCCGGGCTCGAGTGCGGTCCACGGGTCCTGCCAATAGGTGCGGCCGGTGGCGAGCATCCGTCGCAGCGCTTCGTCGCCGGTGCGATCCTCCAGCGGCATCACCGGCTCGTAGAACTCGCGCGGTCGGCGCGCCCACAGCAGGCGCAGGATCGGCAGATCCTCCTCGTTCACGAATCGCGGCGGCTCGACCAGCGCGCGTTCGACGTTGTGCCAGGGCTCGCCCTGGCCAGCCAGGCGGCCCTGTGCGTCCTGTGGCCCGCGCAGCAGGTATACGATGTAGCCGTCGTAGCCGGCGTCCCACGCGACGACGTAGAACAGGCACTGCCGCGCGCGCGTGACTCGCGCCTTGCGGGCGGGTGCCTCGACCGACTGGCGCACCGACTCCGCCCACGAGACCACGAGTGGATTCACGCGCAGGGCCTGCTCCCGCGCGCGCAGGACCGCCAGGAGGGTCGCCGCCGCGTGGCGGCAGCACGCCGACCCCGGACAGGTGCAGGATGGGTCGATGCCCCATGCGCCGGCGAGGTCGGGTTGGAATCGGATGCGTACCTGGTAGGGACGCATCGGCCCATCCTGGACTGAGGCGCTCACCGTGTCGGCGGCGATCTCCAGCGCATGTACACGGCTCAGGACGGATTGACCGGCCTTGTACTCGCGCGGCGCGAACCATCGCCGCACGTCGGCGGCGGTGAACTGCTGCGACGGCGCCGCGGTCAAGGGTCGATCTCCGGGCGGTTCAACGGATGCATACGGCCGTACCCGGCGCGAGACCCAGGACCGCGTCGGCGCGACCCTGGTTGACGGCGATCTCGACCAGTCCGTTGGCATTTTCATACCAGAATGCCGTGTCCGCCGGAACGTCCGAGAATGTCGTGGCGCGTGGCAGGCGTACGCCGCCGACCGCTATGGCCGCCCCTGCCGGCAGCGTACAGGCGCGCCGCCCGGTCATCGCGTTTCCGAAGGCGTCGACGTAGATGACCTCGTCGATGTCGGCCGCCGCGGGCGGCCGCGCTGCCTGGGCCACGATGCGCATGTCCAACGCGCGCCCGGCCGCCAGGCACGCGGCCACCGGCGCGTACAGGTCTCGGCCGTGGAAGCTCGCCGACAAGGTCGCCGGCCGCCAGAGAACCTCATGCAGGGTCGCGCCGGGATCGCGCGCCAGTAGCGGATCGAACAGGCCGTTGTCCGGGCCGACGAAATGGCGGCCAAATGCGGCGGCCACCACCGGACGCTGGGCGGCGCTTCCGACGCCGGGGTCGACGACGCACAGGAAAACCGTACCTTCCGGAAACTCCGGCACGTACGCCGGCAACAGGTAGGATGACGCGCGAGGATTGCAGCGTGGCGCGTCGGCCAGCAGGTTGATGACCGGCACGGCCGGCGCTTCGCGCGCCAGCACTGCCAGCAACTGGCCGACGTAGGGTCCTCGCTCGCCGTAATCCGTGAACAGAACGATCACGTGCGCCCCCCAACCCGGCGTCGCGGCGGCGACCTCGGAAGACACCGCGCCTGGCGGTGCCGGCGCGCCCCTTCCGGCGCGCCTCGCGTCAGGCCTCGGCGGCGGTGTCCTCGGTATCCGCCGGGATCGGACGGTCGACCAGTTCGACCAGCGCCAGGGGGGCACTGTCGCCGTGGCGGAATCCGCACTTGAGGATCCGCAGGTAGCCACCCGGGCGGCTCGCGTAACGCGGGCCAAGGACGTTGAAGAGCTTGGTCACCGCGGCGCGGTCGCGCAGGCGCGCGAACGCCAAGCGGCGCCGCGCGACGCTATCGCTCTTGGCGAGCGTAATCAGCGGCTCGGCGGTGCTGCGCAATTCCTTGGCCTTCGGCAGCGTCGTCTTGATCAGTTCGTGATGGATGAGCGACGCGGCCATATTGCGAAACATGGCCTTGCGGTGACTGCCGGTACGGCCGAGATGACGGCCGCTCTTACGATGGCGCATGGTGGCTTTCCTTTAGGAGAACGTGCCCGTCGGGCTGGGCACCGCGCTCTTGTCGTCGCGATACAGGTTCGGCGGCGGCCAGTTCTCCAGCCGCATTCCCAACGACAAGCCGCGTGTGGCGAGCACTTCCTTGATCTCGGTGAGCGACTTCTTGCCCAGGTTGGGCGTCTTGAGCAGCTCGACCTCGGTGCGCTGAATGAGATCACCGATGTAATAAATGCTCTCGGCCTTGAGGCAGTTCGCCGAGCGAACGGTCAGCTCGAGATCGTCGATCGGCCGCAGCAGGATTGGGTCGATGTCGACCGAGCGGGTCGGTGCGGCATCCGCGCTGCGGCCCGGCGTGCTCAGATCGACGAAGACCGAGAGCTGCTCCTGCAGGATCTCGGCTGCCTTGCGCACGGCAGCTTCCGGATCGATCGTGCCATTGGTCTCGATCTCGACGATGAGCTTGTCGAGGTCGGTGCGCTGCTCGACGCGCGCGCGCTGAACTTCATATGCCACCCGGCGGATCGGACTGAACGACGCGTCGAGCTTCAGCCGGCCGATCGTCTGATCCGCCTGCTCCGGCACGACGCGCACGTTCGCCGGCTCGTAGCCCCGCCCGCGAACGATTTTCAGCGTCATGTTGAGAACGCCGGTCTCGGTCAGCGTGGCGAGGTAATGCTGCGGATTGAGGATTTCCACGTCGTGATCCAGGGCGATGTCCGCCGCGGTCACCGGGCCCGGCCCTTTGCGGTTCAGCGTCAACGTGGCCTCGTTCTTGGCGTGCATCCGGATCGCCAGGCCCTTGAGGTTGAGCAGGATGTCGGTCACATCCTCCTGCACGCCCGGTATGGTCGTGTACTCGTGCAGGACATTCTCGATTTCGGCCTCGACGACCGCGCAGCCCGGCAGCGACGACAACAGCACACGGCGCAGCGCATTGCCGAGAGTGTGCCCGAAGCCGCGATCGAGCGGCTCGAGCACGACCTTCGCGCAGTTCGCGCTGATCCGCTGCACGTCGACCAGTCGGGGTCTGAGCAATTCGGTGACGAATGCGGTCATCTAAAAAACCTCCTCCTGTAACAGGCGCAGTACTACTTCGAGTACAACTCGACGACGAGCGACTCGTTGATGTCCGCCGGCAGATCGGCGCGTTCGGGCACCGACTTGAAAACGCCCTGCATCTTCTTCGCGTCCACGTCCAGCCACTCGGGAATACCGACCTGCTCGGCCAGCGTCAATGCGTCGGCGATGCGCGTCTGGGTACGTGATTTCTCCCGGATGGAGATCACGTCGTTCGGACGCAGGCTGTAGGACGGGATGTTGCAGATTTTCCCGTTGACCATCACGGCGCGGTGGCTGACGAGCTGGCGCGCCTCGGCGCGCGTGGAACCGAACCCCATGCGGTAGACGACATTATCCAGCCGGGACTCCAGCAGTTGCAGCAGCACTTCGCCGGTCGCGCCGCGACGCCGCGCGGCCTCGTGGTAGTAGCGCCGGAACTGACGCTCCAGGATGCCGTACATGTATCGCAGCTTCTGCTTCTCGCGCAACTGCAAGGCATAGTCCGACATGCGCCGCTGGCGATTCTCGCCGTGCTGCCCAGGCGGCTTGTCGAGCTGACATTTGGATTCGATCGGCCGCGCGCGGCTCTTCAGGAACAGATCGACGCCCTGGCGCCGGCTGAGCTTGCACTTGGGCCCGAGGTAACGTGCCATGAACTAACTCCCAGTCAGACCCGGCGCCGCTTCGGCGGGCGGCAGCCGTTATGCGGAATCGGGGTGACGTCGGTGATGTTGGTGATCTTGAATCCGGCGGCATTCAGCGAGCGCACCGCCGACTCGCGTCCGGGACCCGGGCCCTTGACCAGGACATCCAGGTTCTGAACGCCGAATTCCTTGAGCGCTTCCCCCACCTTTTCAGCGGCGACCTGCGCCGCGAACGGCGTGGACTTTCGCGAGCCGCGGAAACCACTGCCGCCGGCAGTGGCGGCGGCGAGCACGTTGCCCTGCCGATCGGTCACCGTGATGATCGTGTTGTTGAAGGACGCATGCACGTGCGCGATGCCGTCGACTACGGTCTTCTTGACCTTCTTGCGGGTACGCGTTGCGGTGGCTGTCTTGCTCATCGTTCGGTTCTCACTTCTTGACGCCGCGGCGCGGCCCCTTGCGGGTGCGGGCATTCGTTCGCGTGCGCTGGCCGCGCACCGGCAGGCCACGCCGATGACGCAGGCCGCGATAGCAGCCCAGGTCCATCAGGCGCTTGATCGCCATCGACTTCTCCCTGCGCAGATCGCCCTCCACCGGGAACTTGGCCACCTGCGCGCGAAGCGCGTCCAGCTGTTCCTCGGTCAGGTTCCTGATCTTCTCATCGGGAGCGACCTTCGCGGCGACGCAGATCAGCTTCGCCCGGGTACGGCCGATGCCGAAGATATGCGTCAACGCGATGACCGCGTGCTTGTTGTCTGGAATGTTGACTCCGGCGACTCGTGCCATGGACTTACCCTGGAAAGTACCCGCTGTTGATCGTTGCGCGGCTCGGGCCGCTGCCTGTGACTGCTGCGCCCGCGTCGCGGGCGATCAGCCCTGCCGCTGCTTGTGGCGCGGCTCCTTGCAGATAATCCTCACCACGCCCTTGCGCCGCACAATCTTGCAATTGCGGCACATGGGCTTCACCGAGGCTCTGACTTTCATCGTCGTCTCCTGTCGGCCGCGCTCAACGCCGGCCATAGCTCTTCAGGTTGGCCTTCTTGAGCAGGCCTTCGTAACGGTGCGACATCAGGTGCGCCTGCACCTGTGCCATGAAGTCCATCACCACCACCACGATGATCAGCAGCGAGGTACCGCCGAAATAGAACGGCACGTGGTAGGACAGGATCAGGAATTCCGGCAGCAGGCACACCAACGTGATATAGGCTGCGCCGGCCACGGTCAGGCGGGTCATCACTCCGTCGATGAACTTGGCTGTCTGTTCGCCCGGACGGATCCCCGGAATGAACGCGCCGGACTTCTTGAGGTTGTCGGCCGTATCCTTGGGATTGAACACGAGCGCGGTGTAGAAAAAGCAGAAGAAGATGATCATCGCGGCATACAGTGCGATGTACAGCGGCTGGCCGGGCGAGACGGTCTGCGTGATGTCCTTGAGCCAGTCCATGCCCTCCATGCTGCCCACCCAGCCGGCAAGCGTGGTCGGGAACAGGATGATGCTGGACGCGAAGATCGGCGGAATGACGCCCGACATGTTGAGCTTGAGCGGCAGGTGCGTGGCCTGCCCGGCCATCATTCGCCGGCCCATCTGGCGCTTGGCGTAGTTCACGGTGATACGGCGTTGGGCACGCTCGACGAATACCACGAACCAGGTGACGGCTATCGCGACCACGAACAGGACCACCAGCAACAGCAGGTGCAGCTCGCCCGTCCGGGACAGTTCTATCGTCGCACCGATGGCCTTGGGCAGGCCGGCGACGATACCGGCGAAGATCAGCATCGAGATGCCGTTGCCGATGCCGCGCTCGGTGATCTGCTCGCCCAGCCACATGAGGAACATCGTACCGGTGACCAGCGAGGTGACAGCAGTGACACGGAACGGCAGGCCGGGATCCATGACCAGGGAATGGGCCCCCGTCTGGTACGACTCCAGGCTGATGGCGATACCCAGCGCCTGGAAGGTCGCCAGCACCACCGTGCCGTAGCGCGTGTACTGCGTGATTTTGCGCCGACCGGCCTCGCCTTCCTTCTTCAACTGCTCCAGGCTCGGATGGATGACGGTGAGCAGCTGCATGATGATCGAAGCCGAGATGTAGGGCATCACCCCCAACGCCACCACCGAGATCCGCTCGAGGGCGCCTCCCGAGAACATGTTGAACATGTCCAGGATGGTGCCGCGCTGCTGGTTGAACATCTCGGCCAGGGCAATCGGATTGATGCCCGGCACCGGCACGTGGGTGCTGAAGCGGAACACGACGATCGCCATCAGCAGGAACAGCAGGCGCTGGCGCAGCTCCGTGAGCTTGCTCAGGCCGGCGAGCCCGCCGGGAACATTGGGAGTCGGTCCCGCCATCGGTTTACTGCTCGAAACGGCCCCCGGCCGCTTCGATGGCCGCCCGCGCGCCCTTGGTGGCGTTCAATCCCTTGATCGTCACGGCCCGTCCAATTTCGCCCGAGGCGATGATCTTCGCGCGGCGGATGTTCTTGGTGACGACACCGGCGTCCTTCAGGGCAGCCAGGTCGATGGTGTCCGCCTGCATCCTGGCGATCTCGGAGAGCCGCACCTCCGCGTTCTCGCCGGCGGTGAGCGACTTGAAGCCGAACTTCGGCAGCCGGCGCTGGATCGGCATCTGGCCGCCTTCGAAACCGGGCTTGTGCGAATTGCCGGCGCGCGCGTGCTGGCCCTTGTGGCCCAGGCCCGCGGTCTTGCCCAGGCCGGAGCCGATACCACGGCCGACGCGTTTGCGCTTCTGCTTGGAGCCGGGAGCCGGCTTGAGGGTGTTCAGTCGCATGTTCAATTCGCCTCTACGCTCAGCAGATAGCGGACCTTGTCGATCATGCCGCGGACCTCGGGAGTGTCGGCCAGCACCCGGCTGCTGCCGATGCGGCGCAGCCCCAGGCCGCGAACGGTGTCCTTGTGGCTCGGCAGGCGCCCGGCGGTGCTGTGCACCAGCGTCACCTTGACCTTCTTATCGGTACTCATCGCGTCACCCCAGGATTTCTTCGACCGACTTGCCGCGCTTGGCCGCGATGCTCTCGGCGTCGTTCATCCGGGTCAGGCCGTCGAAAGTCGCGCGTACGACGTTGATCGGATTCGCGCTGCCCAGGCACTTGGCCAGGACGTTCTGAACGCCGAGAACCTCGAACACCGCTCGCATCGCGCCGCCCGCGATGATGCCGGTTCCGTCGGATGCCGGTTGCATGAACACTTTCGCCGAACCGTGGCGGCCGATCACCGCGTGCTGCAGCGTGGCACCTTTCAAATTCACTGTAATCATGTTCTTGCGCGCGTTTTCCATGGCCTTCTGGATCGCCGCCGGAACTTCGCGCGCCTTGCCGCGCCCGAAGCCGATGCGTCCCGCGCCGTCGCCCACGACCGTCAGGGCCGCGAAACCGAAGATGCGGCCACCCTTGACCACTTTCGCCACGCGATTGACGGAGACGAGCTTCTCCAGGAGCCCTTCAGCCGATTCAGATGCGCCTGCCATTGCCATGTCGCCGTGCTCCTAGAACTGAAGACCGTTTTCGCGCGCCGCATCGGCAAGCGCCTTGATGCGGCCGTGGTACTTGAACCCGGACCGGTCAAACGCGACCCGCTCCACGCCCGCGGCCCGGCCACGCTCGGCAATCGCCTTGCCGACCGCCGCGGCAGCGGCTGCGTTCCCACCGTACGACAGGTCGACGCGAAGTTGCTTGTCGAGCGTCGATGCCGCCGCGACCACGTGTGCGTCGCCCGGCGCCAGAATCTGCGCGTAGATATGCCGCGGCGTACGATGCACGGACAACCTGTGCACCTCGGAATGCTTGATTTGGATGCGGGCGCGCTTGGCGCGGCGCAACCTGGCCTGCTTCTTGTTCATACTCGCCTCGGACCTCAGGTCTTCTTGGCTTCTTTACGCATGATCTGCTCGTCGGAATACTTCACGCCCTTGCCCTTGTAGGGTTCAGGCGGCCGATAGGCTCGCAGCTCCGCCGCGACCTGGCCGACGAGTTGTCGGTCGACGCCCTTGACGAGGATTTCGGTCTGGCTGGGGGTCTCGATGGTGATGCCTTCCGGGATTGGATACGCGACCGGGTGCGAGAACCCCAGCGTGAGGTTCAGGGCGCGACCCTGTACCTGTGCGCGGTAACCGACGCCTACGATATCGAGCTTGCGCTGGAAACCGGCCGACACCCCGGTGACCATGTTCGACAACAGTGCGCGCGCCGTTCCCGCGAGCGCCGTGCCGCCCTTGGCGGCGCGGTTGTGTACGCGAAGCGCGCCTTCGCTGTGTTCGACCTGCAGGCCGGCCGGAAACTCCCGGGTTAGCTTGCCCTGCTTGCCCTTGAGCGCGACCACCTGCCCGGTGATGGAGACTTCCACACCAGCCGGAACCGCGACGGGCGCCTTAGCGACTCGTGACATGACCCTGGATCCTCGTCAACAAACCGTGCACAGCACTTCGCCGCCCACGTGCAGCGCGCGCGCGGCCCGATCGGACATCACACCCCTGGAGGTGGAGACCACGGCGATACCCAGGCCGCCCATGATGCGCGGCAGTTCGCCCTTGCCGCGGTAGATCCGCAGCCCGGGGCGGCTCACGCGCTGGATGGTCTCGATGACCGGCTTGCCCTCGAAGTACTTGAGGTCGACCGTCAGGACAGGCTTGCCATCCTGCTCGCCGTCGCTGTAGCCGGCGATGTAGCCCTCGTCCAGGAGGACTTTCGCGACCGCGCTCTTCGCCTTCGAGGCCGGCATCGTCACGCTCTTCTTGAGCGCGGACTGCCCGTTGCGGATGCGGGTCAGCAGGTCGGCGATAGGATCTTGCATCGTCATACAGTGTGGCTCCGGAAAGTCTCTCGCGTGTCGCTTACCAGCTTGCTTTCACCATGCCGGGCACATCGCCGCGCATTGCCGCCTCGCGCAGTTTATTGCGCGAAAGGCCAAACTTGCGGTAATTGCCCTTGGCACGCCCGGTGATCCGGCAGCGGTTGCGCTTGCGCACCGCACTCGAATCGCGCGGCAGCTTCTGGAGCGCGACCGCGGCGGCCTCACGCTCCTCGTCCGTCGCGCGCGGATCGATCACCCGCTCCTTGAGTTGGGTGCGCTTGGCGGCGTATTTCTTCACCAGGCGGGCGCGCTTGCGCTCGCGGTTCACCATCGAGGTCTTGGCCATGTCGTGCGATGCCTTCTGGATTATTCCGGTTGTCGCGCCGGTCACATGTTCCGGAACGGGAAGCTGAACGCGGTCAGCAGCGCGCGGCCTTCCTCGTCGGTCCGGGCCGTCGTCGTGATGCAGACGTCCATGCCCCGGATGGCGTCGATTTTGTCGTACTCAATCTCGGGGAAGATGATCTGCTCCTTCAGGCCGAGGGTGTAGTTGCCCTGGCCGTCGAACCCACGCGGGGAGAGCCCGCGGAAGTCGCGGATGCGCGGGATCGCCACGCTGACGAGTCGGTCGAGGAATTCGTACATGCGCTCGCGTCGAAGGGTCACCTTGCAGCCGACCGGCCAGCCCTCGCGGACCTTGAAGTTCGCGATCGACTTGCGCGCCTTGGTCGCCACCGGCTTCTGGCCGGTGATGGCCTGCATGTCGCCGATTGCGTGGTCGATCACCTTCTTGTCGGCGATGGCTTCGCCCACGCCCATGTTGATGGTGATCTTGACGATGCGCGGTACCTGCATCGTCGACGCATAGCCGAACCGATCCGTCAGGGACGGTACGACTTTTTCCTTGTAGAACTGCTGTAATCTGGACATATCCGCCTCAGGTGTCCACGACTTCGCCGTTGGATTTGTAGAAGCGCACCTTGCGCCCGTCTTCCAGCGTCCTGAATCCGACGCGATCGGGCTTCTGGGTGGTCGGGTTGAACAGCGCCACGTTCGCGACGTCGATTGGCGCTTCCTTCTCGACGATTCCGCCCGGGTTGTTCAGGTATGGATTTGGCTTTGTGTGGCGCTTGACGACGTTCACGCCCTCGACGATCACGCGCCGATCGTCCACCACCGCCAGCACCACGCCGCGCCGCGCCGGAACGCCGGCCTTGCGCGAGTGCTTGCCGCTGATGACGACGACCTGGTCGCCTTTACGGATTTTCTTCATCTTCCATCCTGCTCCGACGAATCAGAGCACCTCCGGAGCGAGCGATACGATTTTCATGAACTGCTCGTTTCGCAGCTCTCGCGTGACCGGCCCGAAGATGCGCGTACCGATCGGCTGGAGCTGCTTGTCGAGCAGGACGGCCGCGTTGCCGTCGAAGCGGATGAGCGATCCGTCCTGGCGGCGAACGCCCTTGCGGGTACGAACGACGACGGCGTTGAACACCTCGCCCTTCTTGACCTTGCCGCGCGGAATGGCCTCCTTGACGGTCACCTTGATGACGTCGCCGATCTTCGCGTAGCGGCTGCGCGAACCGCCGAGCACCTTGATGCACATCAGGCGGCGCGCACCGCTGTTGTCGGCGGCGTCCAACATGGTCTGCATCTGAATCATGGCCCGTTCTCCCTAGTAATGCTCATGGCTGCCGAAGCGGTGCCGCCTCAGGCGCCGCTGGCGCGCTCGATGACGCGCGCCAACCGCCAGGATTTGCGCCTGGACAGCGGGCGGCACTCCTCGATGGCGACCAGATCGCCCTCCCGGCACTCACCGTTCTCGTCGTGCGCAAGCAGCTTGGTGGACCGACGGATGAACTTTCCGTACATCGGGTGCTTCACCTGGCGGTCGATCACCACGGCGACCGTCTTGGCCATCTTGGTGCTGACGACGCGGCCGGTCAGGGTACGCGCGGTATTGGTATCGTCGGTCATGCTGCGGATCCCGATCGGTTTTCGTTCATTACGGTATTCACGCGGGCGATGTCCCGGCGTACGTCGCGCAGGCGGCTGGGGCGATCGAGTTGACCGGTACCCTTCTGCATGCGCAGGTTGAATTGCTCGCGCAACAGCTCCCGCAGGAGCTTGTCCAGGTCTTCCCTGGATTTCTGTCGGAGTTCCTTGGCCTGCATCACAGCACCTTACGGGTAGCGAATCCGGTTTTGACCGGGAGCTTGGCGGCGGCGAGCCGGAATGCCTCGCGTGCAGCTTCCTCGGTCACGCCCGCCATCTCGTACAGAACCTTGCCGGGCTTGACCTCGGCCACCCAGTACTCGACGTTGCCCTTGCCCGAGCCCATGCGCACTTCCAGGGGCTTGCGGGTGATTGGCTTGTCGGGAAAGACGCGGATCCAGATCTTTCCGCCGCGCTTGACGTGGCGGGTGAGTGCGCGACGCGCGGCCTCGATCTGACGCGCCGTCACCCGGCCGCGTTCGAGCGTCTTCAGTCCGTACTCGCCGAAAGCGACGTAGCCGCCGCTGGTGGCCAGGCCGCGGTTGCGGCCCTTCATCTGTTTGCGGAATTTGGTCTGCTTAGGCTGCAACATGGTTCGTGCCCAGATCGGAAGAGCACAC
>JBFXBD010000045.1:0-48738 GCA_050183625.1 Gammaproteobacteria bacterium | reverse complement strand
CGATCTGGCGGGGGTGGGAGATGACGGGCATGTTCGGCAAACAGGTCTCCGACGGCGTCGAAGTCACCAGCGTTCACGAGCGCCACGTATCGCTCGGCGGTGCGCTTGGCTAGGGAGGCACTCACACCCGCGGTCCCATCAGGCTGTTCACGAATCGATGGCGGTTTTCCGCAACCGGCGACCGAGCCCGTGAGGAGCAGAACCGCGCAGATCCGCGGTAGCTTTGCATGGATGGCGTCTCCTTCATGGTAAGGATAGACCATGCCGTGCGGAAATCAAATGATTTCCGTATAGTTCATGCCGAATCCCCTGGGCACTGATCCGCCGGTATATTTTTCGTCACATCGCGATGGGGTTTTCCGTATACCCTGCCGGCCTGGCGGTTCGGGCGTGCCCACCAGAATTACCGCCCGGCCCGCGGGCTCTCCGATTGAGCCCGCCCATGGGTTATAAATACCGCCAGCGGCCACGCGTTCGCCGGGCGCGCATACCGCGGGGGAAGGGAGTCGATGGCGACCCTAGAGCAGTTGACGCCGGGTGCGGCGGTCCGGGGCATCCTCCCGGATGCGCTGGCCACGGTCGTGCACGTCCAGTGGTTCGGCGCCGAAGCGCTCGAACTCACTTACAAGACCCCTGCCGGCAAGGTCGAGAACACCCTGCTTTACCGCTCGGACGAAACCCGCCTGGAGGTCGTCGAACACTGCCGGCCCTGGAGCTTCGACGGTGACGGCGCCCTGTTCCGGCTCGTCTCCGAGGCGCACCGGATCCGGCTGGCGCACCTGTTCGACCCGGTCCTGGCCGTGCACACCTCGCTCGTGGACCCGCTGCCGCACCAGATCACGGCCGTCTACGAGGCGATGCTGCCGCGCCAGCCGCTGCGATTCCTTCTGGCCGACGACCCCGGCGCCGGCAAAACCATCATGGCCGGGCTGCTCATCAAGGAGCTGATCGCACGCGGCGACCTGCGGCGTTGCCTCATCATCTGCCCCGGCAGCCTGGCCGAGCAGTGGCAGGACGAGCTTTCCCGTCGCTTCCACCTGCCGTTCGAAATCCTCACCGACGACAAGCTCGAAGCCGCCCGCACCGGCAACTGGTTCATCGAGAACGACCTGGCCATCGCGCGGCTGGACAAGCTCTCGCGCAACGAAGACGTGCAGCAGAAGCTCTCCGCCCCCGACAACCGCTACGACCTCGTCGTCTGCGACGAGGCCCACAAGCTCTCGGCCACGTTTTTCGGCGGCGAGATCAAGTACACCAAGCGCTACCGACTGGCCCAGCTCGTCTCGGGCCTCACGCGCAATCTCCTGCTGATGACGGCCACGCCGCACAACGGCAAGGAAGAGGACTTCCAGCTCTTCCTCGCGCTGCTGGACGGGGACCGCTTCGAGGGCCGGTTCCGCGACGGCGTGCACCAAGTCGAGGTGAACGACCTGATGCGCCGGATGGTCAAGGAGAGCCTGCTCAAGTTCGACGGCACACCGCTGTTTCCGGAGCGCATCGCCTACACGGTGCCGTACAAACTCTCGCCGGCCGAGGCCCACCTGTACAAGGAGGTCACCGAGTACGTGCGGCAGGAATTCAACCGCGCCGAGGCGCTGCAGAACGACAAGCGCGCCGGCACGGTCGGCTTCGCGCTGACCATCCTGCAAAGGCGCCTAGCGTCCTCCCCCGAGGCGATCTATCAGTCGCTGCGCCGCCGACGTGAGCGGCTGGAGAAGCGCTTGCGCGAGTTGGAACTGCTGCAACGAGGCGCCGCCGTGGGGGCGCCCACCTTAAGCGGCCCGTTGCTCGATCCCGATGATGTGGAGGATCTGGAGGAAGCACCCGAGACCGAAGTCGAAGCCGCCGAAGAGGAGATCTTCGATCAGGCGACCGCCGCCGGCACGATCGCCGAGCTCAAGCTGGAGATCCAGACGCTCGAACGCCTGGAAGCACTGGCGGCGAACATCCGCCGCAACGGCCAGGACACCAAATGGCTGGAACTGTCGCACCTGCTCAGCGAAATCTTCACGCCGGCCGCGCTTGGTACCCAGGCATCCGAGCCAGACCCGCCGCCCTACGGCGCCGGGCCGATCCCCAAGCCAGAGCCGTCGCCACGGCAGAAGCTGGTGCTGTTCACCGAGCACCGCGACACGTTGAACTATCTTCAGGCCAGGATTGGCGGCCTCATGGGGCGCCCCGGGTCGATCGCCATCATCCACGGCGGCATGGGCCGCGAAGAGCGCCGCAAGGCCCAGGAGGCGTTCCTGCACGATCCTGAAGTGCGCGTGCTGCTCGCCACCGATGCCGCCGGCGAGGGCATCAACCTGCAGCGTGCGCACCTGATGGTGAACTACGACCTGCCCTGGAACCCAAACCGTCTGGAGCAGCGCTTCGGCCGCATCCACCGCATCGGCCAGTCCGAGATATGCCACCTCTGGAACCTCGTCGCCGAGGAGACGCGCGAGGGCGACGTCTACCGCCGCCTGCTCGAAAAGCTAGAAGAGGCGCGCACCGCGCTCGGCGGCCAGGTCTTCGACGTACTGGGCAAGCTTCAGTTCGAGGGCAAGCCGCTGCGCGAGCTGCTCATCGAGGCGATCCGCTACGGCGACCAGCCGGACGTGCGCGCACGGCTCACGCGCGCGATCGAGCACGGCGTCGACCGCGCCCGGCTGCAGGATCTGCTCGAAGAGCGCGCCCTCGCCCACGACGCTATGGACGCAAGCCGGGTGGCACGGGTACGCGAGGACATGGAACGCGCCGAGGCGCGCCGCCTGCAACCCCATTACATCGAGTCGTTCTTCCTGGAAGCCTTCAAGCGCCTGGGCGGGACTTCCCGAGAACGTGAGCCACGCCGCTTCGAGTTGACCCACGTGCCCGCGCCCGTTCGGCACCGCGATCGGCAGATCGGCGCCGGAGACCCCGTACTCGCGCGCTACGAGCGCATCGCCTTCGACAAGCCGCTCATCGCTCCGGCCGGGAAACCCCTCGCGGCCTTCGTCTGCCCCGGCCACCCGTTGCTAGACGCCGTCCTCGATCTCACGCTTGAACGACACCGGGACCTGCTCAAGCGCGGCGCCGTGCTGGTGGACGAACGGGATCCCGGCACTACCCCCCGCGTGCTGTTCTTCCTGGAGCATGCGATACAGGACGCGAGCCTGCTGCCCAACGGCGAGCGCCGCGCCATCTCGCGCCGGATGCTGTACGTCGAATTGGATGCCGCCGGCGAAGCGCGCCACCTGCACTATGCGCCCTATCTCGACTACCGCCCACTGGCCGAAGGCGAGCCCGATGCTGCCGCCCTCCTAGCCCTTCCCGAAGCCGCCTGGATCACCCGGGAACTGGAACAACGCGCGCAGCAACACGCCATCGCCCAGGTCGTGCCCGAGCACATGCGCGAGGTCCGCGAGCGGCGCGTGACATGGATCGGGAAAACCCGCACCGCCGTCAAGGACCGCCTCACCAAGGAAATCGCCTACTGGGACCACCGGGCCGAGCAGTTGAAGCTCCAGGAGCAGGCGGGCAAGGCTGGTGCCCGCCTGAACTCCCAGGAGGCGCGCCGCCGCGCCGACGAACTCCAGGTGCGCCTGGAACGGCGGCTGGCGGAACTGGATCGCGAGGCGCAGATCTCCGCGTCGCCACCCGTGGTGCTCGGGGCCGTCGCGGTCCTTCCGATGGGGCTCATCACGCAAACCGCCGGGCGCGATTCCCCGACGACAAGCGCTCAGCCGGACACGCAGGCCAGTGCCGCCCGGGCCCGCGCCATCGTCATGGAGACGGAGAAGGGCCTCGGTTTCGAGCCCGTGGACCGAGAGTTTGAAAGACTTGGCTACGACATTGAGAGCCGGGTGCCAGGCACAGGACGGCTGCGCTTTATCGAGGTCAAGGGGCGAGTCGAGGGTGCGGACACGATTACGGTGACGAAGAATGAGATTCTCTGCTCGCTGAACACGCCGGACGACTTCATCCTGGCCTTGGTCGAATTCCAAGGCGGGGGACGCCACAACGTTCGCTATCTGCGTCACCCATTTCGGCGCGAGCCGGATTTCGGGGTGACCAGCGTGAACTATGGATTCGAGCAGCTTATAGCCCGCGCGTCGCCGCCACATTGACGGAGGCCATCATGGAAAACCGCCCCGCCCAGCCACAAGGACTCTTTGCTGAGGTACTTCGACCGCTTGCTCTTTCAATTCGTCAGCGCCGATCGACGATTCGCCCTGTAAGTCAAGTTACGCTGACACTGGCAAACAATAATTCAAAAGATAATTTTGAAGCCGCGCGCACGATCTGCCTGAAATGGCTCGCCAATCGAGCAGGCCGTCGTTTACCGGACTCGGCCTGGGAAGGAAAGTCGTTTGAACTTGATGAAGTCGGCGCCCAGCGAGGAGGGGCAGTCGGAATCGATTCGCCGCGCTACTGGGCTGCTCGCCTTGACGACGCGGACAAGAATATTGCCCAACGAACGTGGGTCACGGAAATCGGTCTCGGCCGAACCGACGACCTCCGTACACTTTTTGGCGCGCGTCTAATTTGCGTCACGCGGGGCGAAGATGCCACTTATGAGCGGACCATCCCAGGTTTTGTCCGCCCAATTATCGAAAACATCGGCGCGGTGCTCGATGACCACATTCTCAGTCAAAACCCGTGGCTCGTGGCTACTGCGGAAGATGTGGATGCACTCGTCAGCTTGATTTTGCGTCCTTCCCGTGAAGCCGACGTTGTCGTCTTCGCGTTACCAGAGGACTCGATTGACCCTGGCATGACGGCCGCGCCAGCATACGATGTTCACCGAGCAACACTGGGTGCGGCACATGTCGTCATCCTTACCGGGCCTGCCAGCTTCCACTTAACTGATCGCATCGGCAGAGAATTCTCGGTATTCAGACAGGGGGTGCGTACTTACCTCGCGGGCTTTAATCCGAATCAGGACCAACCTTTCCGCCACCCGCTAGGACTCCCAGAGCGTATCGCAAACTGGCCAGGCGGTGGTGCTTCGAGTTACGCCAGAATGTTGATTTCATATGCCTTGGGGCGAACGGTGGGGAGACCAGACCGTGAGGGTTGGTTGCCCTCCTACTCAGACGTGCGGCGAATTGCGACCAAGCAACATTTGGATCAGACTAAAGCGCAGGGCACCAGTGACAAAGACATGCTTGCGCTAGTTGAAGACTACAATGCACAGTTGCGCAAGGAACTTGTCGAGCAGAAGAAGAATAGCGACCAACTATTCGATGAGGCAGTTGAGGAACGCAATACGGCGCTGCAGCAGGCACAACAGGCACGCGCTCGCGCGGATGCTCTTCGGCGTCAAGTGCAGGCTCTCGAATCGAGGCTTTCCCGGATTGACGGCAAGCCTATAGAGATACCAGTTCCACCGGGTCTAGAGGATTTCGATGAATGGTGCCAGCGCCACCTAACAGGTCACGTAGAACTGCACAATCGCGCGTTTCAGGGAATAAAAAGATCGCAGTATCAAGACGAAGGCCTGATATATCGAGCGCTAATTCTACTTCGCAACTTCTACGTCCCGATGCGAAGGCAACCGAGCGACGATGCGCGGCGAGCGTACCAGACGGAATGTCAGGCGCTAGGTCTCGAAGAAAGTGGATCTATCACTGACAGCCGCCTCGGCGAACAAGGCGAAACGTACATCGTCAATTACGATGGACAGAAGCGCATCTTAGACCGCCACTTGAAGCACGGAACGTCCAAAGACCCGCGATTCTGCTTCCGGCTCTATTTTTTCTGGGACGAGACTAGCGATCAAGCCGTGGTCGGGTGGCTACCGTCACATCTCGACACGCGGCAAACATAAACCTCCAAGAAATGAAATCGCACAAGAAGCTCATCGAAGTCGCCCTGCCGCTCGAAGCCATCAATAAGGCTTCAGCGCGCGAGAAGTCGATCCGGCACGGCCACCCGAGCACGCTGCACCTGTGGTGGGCGCGGCGGCCGCTGGCGGCGGCGCGGGCGGTGATTTTCGCACAGATGGTGGACGATCCCTCGTCCTTGCCGGACCTGTTCCCGACCGAGAAAAAGCAGCAGAAAGAGCGGGAGAGGCTGTTCCGCATTATCGAGGACCTGGTGCAGTGGGAGAACACCACCAACGAGGCGGTACTGGAGCGGGCGCGGGCCGAGCTCTGGCAGAGCTGGCGGCGGGCGTGCGCGGAGAACGTGGATCACCCCCGCGCGAAGGAACTGTTCGATCGGCACAAGCTGCCCGCCTTCCATGATCCGTTCGCCGGCGGCGGTGCCCTGCCGCTGGAAGCACAGCGGCTGGGGCTGGAGGCATATGCCTCCGATCTGAATCCCGTGGCCGTGCTCATCAACAAGGCAATGATTGAGTTCCCGCCGCGCTTCGCCGGCCGCCCGCCGGTGAACCCGAAAGCACGCCAGGAGAAGACACTCATCGCACGCGAGTGGAAGGGCGCACAGGGCCTCGCCAAGGATGTACGCTACTACGGGCAGTGGATGCGCGACGAGGCCGTCAGACGCATCGGCCATCTCTACCCGCCCATCGAGGTCACGGCAGAGATGGTCAAGGAGCGGCCGGACCTGAAACCCTACGTTGGCCAGAAGCTGACCGTCATTGCTTGGCTTTGGGCGCGCACAGTGAAGAGCCCGAACCCCGCTTTTCCCAAGGTGGACGTACCACTCGCATCGACCTTCATGCTCTCGACCAAACCGGGCAAGGAGGCCTACGTCGAGCCGGTAATCGAGGACGGTGGCTACCGGTTCACGGTGAAGGTGACCAAGCCAAAGGATGCGGAGAGGGCAAAGAGCGGCACCAAACTGTCGCGCGGCGCGAACTTCGAGTGCCTGATGTCGGGGGCGCCGATCACAGGTGAGTACATTAAAGCCGAGGGCAAAGCTGGTCGTATAGGCGAGCGGCTTATGGCCATAGTGGCCGAGGGTCAGCGCGGTCGCGTGTATCTCGCGCCGACGCCGGAGCATGAAGCTCTGGCGCGGAAGGCTAAGCCAGATTGGAAACCTGATGTCGAGTTCTTCCAGCGGGCCCTCGGCTTCCGCGTCGGCAACTATGGGATGACGAAGTGGAGCGACCTCTTCACTGACCGGCAGTTGGTTGGGCTAACAACTTTCTCCGACCTCGTGCAGGATGCGATGAAGCAGGTATGCCGCGACGCCCTCAACGCCGGCTTGCCCGACGACCCCAGATCCCTCCGCGACGGAGGGACCGGTGCAGCAGCGTATTCGGAAGCGGTGGCGCTGTATCTAGCCTTTAGTGTCGATCGGGTGGTCGATCGACACTCATCCGTAGCGACCTGGGATTCAAGCCCGTCCAAGCTTCAACTTAGAAACACTTTCGCGCGCCAAGCGATTCCTATGACTTGGGACTACGGAGAAGGGAACCCGTTCTGCATGTCCTCAGGAACATGGACATCAAGTGTTGAATGGGTAAGCAGGACGCTCGACCACTTGCCTACGGCACCGCCCGGTGCTTCTTATAGCGCAGACGCTACCTCGCAGGAGCTTTCACTTAATCGGATTCTATCCACCGACCCGCCGTATTATGACAACGTCGGGTATGCAGACTTGTCAGACTTTTTTTACGTCTGGTTGCGTCGATCGCTTCGGTCAGTATTCCCCGATCTTCTCGCAACTATCGGCGTACCCAAGGCTGGGGAGTTGGTGGCAACGCCCGCTCGTCATGGTGGCATTGATGGAGCCGAGAAGTACTTCCTTGATGGCATGACACAGTCGATGCGTCGGCTGGTGGAACAGGCACATCCAGCTTTCCCAGTGACTATTTACTACGCATTCAAGCAGTCTGAAAACAAAAGCGACGCAGGCACCGCAAGTACGGGCTGGGAGACCTTCCTTGATTCCGTGGTGCGCGCTGGCTTTTGCATCAGCGGCACTTGGCCGACGCGAACCGAACTTGCAAATCGCATGCGCGGCATGGACTCCAACGCCCTGGCCTCTAGCATCGTCCTCGTCTGCCGCAGGCGCGCCGCCGATGCACCCACCGCCACCCGTCGCGAGCTCGTCGCTGCACTCAAGGCCGAGTTACCCGCGGCACTATGCCACCTTCAGGAGGGCAACATCGCCCCGGTGGATCTCGCGCAGGCCGCCATCGGCCCAGGCATGGCGGTCTACACGCGATACGCCAGGGTCCTCGATGCCGAGGGCAAGCCCGTGCCGGTGCGCGAGGCGCTCGCGCTCATCAACCAGGTGCTCGACGAGACGCTCGCCGAGCAGGAGGGCGATTTCGACGCCGACAGCCGCTTCGCGCTGGCCTGGTTCGAGCAGTTCGGATTCGCCGAGGGCGAATACGGCGTGGCCGAGACGCTCTCCAAGGCCAAGAACACCAGCGTCTCCGGTCTTGCCGAGGCCGGTGTTCTCGAGTCCAGGCGCGGCAAGGTGCGCCTGCTAAAACCCAGCGAGCTGCCCGCGGAGTGGAACCCGGAGACCGATCCGCGCCTCACGCACTGGGAGACCGTGCACCACCTCATCCGCGTCCTCGAAGCCGGCGGCGAGGGCGCTGCCGCGTCGCTCGTCGCCAAGCTCGGCACCCAGGCCGAGACCGCCCGCGAACTCGCCTACCGGCTCTACACCCTCTGCGAGCGCAGGAAGCGTCCGGCCGAAGCGCTCTCGTACAATGCCCTGGTGCAAAGCTGGCCGGAGATCGTGCGGCTCGCCGGTGAACCCAGTGGCAACGCCGGGCCGGCGCAAGCCAGTCTGATCTGAGGAGATCGGCATGGGGGCGCGAATCTCCGTGGAACCCGCGACATTGGCCGAACTGTGCCGGCGGCACCGCATCTGCAAGCTTTCGCTTTTCGGCTCGACGCTGAAGGGCACCGCGCGCCCGGACAGCGACGTCGACCTGCTGGTGGAGTTCGATGCCGGCGCGCGTACGACGCTGCTGGACATGGCGCAGATCGAGATCGAGCTGTCGCAGTTGCTTGGCGGGCGCAAGGTCGATCTGCGCACCGCGGAGGATCTCAGTCGATACTTCCGGGACGAGGTGGTTCGCACCGCGGAGCCGCAGTATGTCGCCGGATGACCGTTGGCGCGTCGGCCACATGATTGAAGCTGCCGAGCAGGCGCTGGCCTTTGTTGCCGGGCGCCGCCGGTCTGACCTCGATACCGATGCGATGCTGCTCCTTGCGTTGACGCGCGCCGTCGAGATCGTCGGCGAAGCCGCCAGCCAGGTGAGTGACGCCGGCCGGGCGGAATTGACGAGCATCCCATGGCCGCAGATCCTCGGCATGCGCAACCGGCTGGTACATGCCTATTTCGACATCAACCGCGACATCCTCTGGGACACCGTCCAGCTCTCGTTACCGGCACTGCTGGCGCAGTTGAAGGCAGCCGGAGCCGACAAGGTCTGACACCACATGGCACTCACCAACCAGGAACGCATCGGCAAGGCGATGGACCTGCTCCGCCAGGGGCTGGCGCCGTTCGTCGAGCGCGAAGTGCAGTCGGCAGTCAATGCGGGCACGGTCCGCATCGAAGCGGTGAGGCGCTTTGCCGAGGACCCGATCCTGGCGAAGAAGCCCGTCGCACAGTGGGACGCGGCGGGCCTGTTGAAGCTGATGTGGGAAACCTGGAACGACATCTTTGGCCGCATGCTCGGCCGCGCCGAGCGCTCGCTGGTGCAGGAACTGCGCGACTGGCGCAACAAGTGGGCGCACCAGGAGCCATTCTCCAGCCGGGATGCCGAGCGCGCCATGGACTCCATGGTGCGCCTGCTCACCGCCGTGTCCGCCAAAGAAGCCGACGAGGTGGACCGCATGATGCTGGAGCTGCGGCGCCTCACCATCGACGAGCAGGTGCGCGGGGAGAAGCGCAAGGCCGGCGGCTCGCTCATCGAGGCGGCCGCTTCCAGCACTCTCAAGCCCTGGCGTGAAATCGTCACCCCGCACGCCGACGTGGCAAGCGGCCGCTACCAGCAGGCCGAGTTCGCCGCCGACCTGTGGCAAGTGCACCTGGGCGAAGGCAGCGACGAATACCGAAAGCCGGTCGAGTTCTTCAAGCGTACCTTCCTCACCGAGAGCCTGAAACGGCTGCTGGCCGGCGCCGTGGAGCGGCTCTCCGGCAAGGGCGGCGACCCGGTGGTGCAACTGCAGACCAACTTCGGCGGCGGCAAGACGCACTCGATGCTGGCCCTGTACCACCTGTTCGGCGGTTCCGCACCGGCAGATCTGGCCGGCGTCGAGGCGGTCATGAGCGCCGCTGGCGTGACCCGGCTGCCAAGCGCGCGGCGCGTGGTGCTGGTCGGGAACAAGATCTCGCCCGGCAACCCGGTCACCAAGAAGGACGGCACCGTCGTCCGCACCCTGTGGGGCGAACTGGCCTGGCAGCTCGGCGGCAAGAAGGCGTACGCACGCATCGCCAAGGACGACGAAAAGGCTACGAGCCCGGGCGACGCCCTGCGCGAACTGCTGCGTGAGCGCGGCCCCTGCCTCATCCTGATCGACGAGTGGGTGGCTTACGCACGCCAGCTTCACGACCAGAGCGACCTGCCGGCCGGTGGCTTTGAAACGCAGTTCACGTTCGCCCAGGCGCTGACCGAATCGGCCAAGCTCGCCGGGAACTGCCTGCTCGTGATCTCGCTGCCGGCCTCGGACACGGCGGGCTCCCCGCACACGCAGGCCGACGACGTGGAGGTCGGCGGCATCCGCGGGCGCGAGGCGCTGGACCGGCTGCGCAACGTGGTGGGCCGGGTGGAGTCGTCCTGGCGCCCGGCCTCGGCGGAGGAAGGCTTCGAGATCGTGCGCCGGCGCCTGTTCGAGCCACTTCCAGGAACCGAAGCCTTCAAGCAGCGTGATGTGACGGCGCGGGCCTTCGCCGACCAGTACCGGGCGCAGGCAGCCGAGTTTCCACCCGAGTGCCGAAGCGCCGACTACGAGAAGCGCATCCAGGCGGCCTTCCCAATCCACCCTGAGATCTTCGACCGGCTGTACGAGGACTGGTCCACCCTGGTGAAATTCCAGCGCACCCGCGGCGTGCTGCGCCTGATGGCGGCGGTGATCCACAGCCTTTGGGAAAAGGGGGACCGCAACCCGCTGATCCTGCCCTCCACCATCCCGATCGACGATGCGCGCGTGCAGTTCGAGCTGACCCGCTACCTCTCCGACAACTGGGTCCCGATCATCGAAAAGGACGTGGACGGCCCAAGCTCGCTGCCGCTCAGGATCGACGGCGAGGTCCCCAATCTCGGCAAGCTGCACGCCACCCGGCGCGTGGCGCGGACAATTTACCTCGGCTCCGCGCCGACCGCTGCGGCCGCGCACCGCGGCCTGGAGGACCGGCGCATCAAGCTCGGCTGTGTGATGCCTGGGGAGTCTCCGGCCGTGTTCGGCGACGCCCTGCGCCGGCTTGCAGCGGCGGCCACCTACCTGTACCAGGACGGCCCGAGGGCCTGGTACGCGACCCAGCCCACCGTCACCAAGCTGGCGGAGGACCGCGCCGAGCAGTTGAACCGTGACCCGGACAAGGTGGCCGCCGAGTTGGACGCCCGCGTGCGCGCCGATCTGCGCCGGCCGGGGGACTTCTCGCGGGTGCACCCGCTGCCGCGCTCCGGCGCGGACGTGCCGGATGACCTGGACACGCGCCTTGTCGTGTTGCCGCCGGAGCATCCGTACGCCCGCGGGGAGGCCAACGCCGCCGAGAACGCGGCACGGGCCATCCTGGAATCGCGCGGCAATACACCACGCCTCTACCGCAACACCCTGGTGTTCCTGGCCGCCGATAAGGTCCGGCTCCAGGATCTGGACGAGGCGCTGCGCAAGTACCTGGCGTGGGCGTCGATCCTGGCGGAGAAGGAGGCGCTGGACCTCTCCCCCTTCCAGGTGCGGCAGGCGGAAACCCAGTTGAAAGCCGCCGATTCAGCAGTCACCGCGAGGCTGCCGGAAACGTACCAATGGGTTTTGGTCCCCGAGCAACGGACCCCGCAGTCTGCCGTCGAGTGGAATGCACTACGCCTATCCGGCACGGACGCGCTCGCTGCACGGGCCAGCAAGAAGCTCAAGAGCGACGAGTTGTTCGTCACGAGCCTCGGCTCGACCATCCTGCGCAAGCACCTGGACGACGTGCCGCTGTGGCGCGGGGACCATGTTCCGGTGCGCCAGGTCGTCGAGGACATTGCCCGCTACCTGTACCTGCCCCGGCTGACTGGGCCTGAAGTCGCGGTCCATGCCATCGCCGACGGCGTCGCCCTGCTGACCTGGCGGACCGACACGTTCGCGTTCGCCGAGAGCCACGACGAGACCACCGGCCGCTACCGGGGGCTGCGCGGCGGGCAGATGGTACGCGTGACCGCCGAAGACGCGGGGCTCCTGGTCAAGCCCGACATTGCCAACCGGCAGATGATGCTGGAAGCCCCATCGCAGGACGGCCGTGGCTCCGACGACGGCGACTCCAAAGGCCAGACCGACGACAGCACGAGCGGTGCCGGGAAACCGGCGAGCGGCGACACCTCGGACACACACGGCCGCACGCCCGCCCAGGCTCCTCGCCGCTATCACGGTACCGTGTCGCTCGATCCGGAGCGCGCGGGCCGGGACGCCGCCCGAATCGCCGAGGAGGTGATTTCGCACCTCACCGGCCTGATAGGCGCGAGAGTGACGGTCACGCTGGAGATCGAAGCGAACATTCCCGACGGCACGCCCGAAAACGTCGTCCGCATCGTGACCGAGAACGGCCGCACGCTGAAGTTCGAGAGCCAGGGTTTCGAGGTGGATTGACGAGATCAATGCACGTCTCGGTGATTGCGAACGTATGGTACGGTCATTGTGACTGCTAATGTCGTGACTCGAACAAGGTCAGGCCGAACATGCCCGGCAGACTCCGGAACCAGGACAACATGACCGAAGCCGAACACATCGCACACTTGGTGGAGAGGTACTGTGCCGCACACTCGGACATGCGGCACCCCACCCCCGAATTTCGCCACCCTGCAGCGTACGCGCTTTTACCCGACGTAAATGCCTGGCTCTGTAACGTTTACGGTGGGCCGCTCGAGTGCTGGACGGCGTTGCTCGAAGCGGGCAAGGAGTGGTTCCCAGATCCCATGGCGACGCCGATCGGCAAGTATTTTTGTTACCGATTCGAAGCAGAGGGAAACGTTTGGTGGGGTGGCCGCGAGGAATTTAGGCCGCTGACGCTCGGATACCTTGCGTGGCGCGGGCTGAAACCGCCCGTTGAGTTCGAGGGATCGGTCGAGCCATTTCGCGGCAACGGCGGACATGATGGGAACGTCCGCACGTGACGCTCGGCCCAGGGCACGACCCGGTCCATCGCGGCCAGGAACTGCGCCCAGCGCATGGTCTTGCCGTATTTCTCGAAGCCCGAGCCGCCCAGCGTCATCTTTTTCATCGCTGCGTCCCCGCGCAAATTCAGTCTACGCGATCTGATCCGCGCGGCCGGTGGAAATTCCAAAGCAATTCAGAGTTGCCTTAACCCAGCCGCGATCGCTTCACGCCGTCTTGAACAAAGGTATGACCTCGGCATCCCTCTTGAGGCAATCAAGGTAGTCCGCCCACGCCTGCATCATCCTACGCCGCTCGGGCAAGTGCTCGGCACGGTTGTACGCGGCGCGCACCCCGTCCCGTTCGGCGTGCGCAAGCTGCCGTTCGATCGCATCCGGGTTCCACCCCTGCTCATTGAGCAACGTCGACGCAGTCGACCGGAATCCGTGCCCCGTCATCTCGTCCTTGGTGTACCCGAGCCGCCGCAGCGCGGCATTGATCGTGTTCTCCGACATCGGCCGGGACCAGGTACGAATGCTCGGAAAAACGAACCGCCCTCTCCCCGTGATTGGCCGCTGCTCTTCGAGGATCGCGACCGCTTGCGTGGAGAGGGGCACGATATGCGCATCGCGCATCTTCATGCGCTCGGCTGGGATCCGCCACTCGGCCGCGGCGGTATCGATTTCAGCCCATTGGGCCGCCCTGAGTTCCCCAGGACGCACGAACACCAGGGGGGCAAGGCGCAGCGCGGCCCGGGTGGTCGGCGCCCCTTGGAAGGCGTCTATCGCGCGCATGAGCGCCCCCACGGCCTTCGGATCGGTGATTGACGCGTGGTGCTTCTGGCGGGTCGGGACCAGTGCCCCGCGCAGGTCCGCGGCCGGATCGCGATCCGCGCGGCCGGTTGCGATAGCGAATCGGAAGACCTGCCCACAATACTGCCGGATCCGGTGCGCCGTCTCATTCGCACCGCGGGCTTCGATGCGTTGGAGCAGCGACAGCAGGTCTGGTGCCGTAACCTGGGTGATGGACTTGTTGCCGATCCACGGAAAGGCGTCCTGTTCCAGCCGAACGAGGATCTTTTCCCGCGTGCTCGCCGCCCAGTTGGCACCGAGCTTGGAATGCCATTCGCGGGCAACCGCCTCGAACGTCCCGGCGCCGTTCGTCGCCGCCTTCTCAGCCTGGCGTTTCTGGCTGGGGTCGATGCCGAGGGCGACCTGCTTGCGTGCTTCCTCGCGCCGTGACCGCGCGTCCTTCAGGCCGATCTCCGGATACACGCCCAGGGAGATCCGCTTTTCGAGCCCCTGGAACCTGTACTTGAAACGCCACCACTTGCCCCCGTTGGGGGCAACTTCGAGGTAAAGCCCCCCGCCGTCGAAGAGCTTCTTGGGCTTTTCGCCAGGTTTCGTACTGCGGATCGCGGTGTCGGTCAGCGGCATGGGGGCAACTCCGTTTCAGAACCCCGAGTTGCCCCGAATGTTGCCCCCAGTTGCCCCCGGATGTCAATGAACAGACTCGGACGATATCGGACCTGTAACCCGCCTATCCTGCGGGTTTATATGGCTTTTATGGACTTCTTTGGACTTCCTCGGATGGGAGGATGGTGCCGGAGCGCGGATTCGAACCGCGGACCTACTGATTACGAATCAGTTGCTCTACCAACTGAGCTACTCCGGCAGGGATGCGGGACTGCCGAGGGGCACTGCGATCATGGCCGGTGCCCGTGGCGCCCGGCGCCGAACGGGGGAGCCCGTCCGAAATCGTGGGCGCGCATTCTAGCAGCACGGCCCCGGCCGAGCCTACCGGCCGCATCGGGTGGTGCCGAAATTCACTCCGACCCCGTTTTCGCGGCGATGCTGGTTTTGTGATTGGGGTGGTGTAAATAAATCACTCCGACCCCGTTTCGGCTGCGGTGGGGCTGGACAGGCTGGGGCATGGGGGGCAAGATGACGGGAATATTTCCCAAAACAGAAGCGCTCGACTGACTAAGAAGCGCTGGGGAGCCGGCCGTCTTGGCAAATCCGCTCGTCATCCATTTTCTCTGCGTCCGCTGCGGCGAACCTTCCGGTCAGTGGGTCAAGGCCACGGCCATCGGCCGGTCCCGAACAATCTCCCGCGGCCTGTGCCTGAAATGCGTGCGGGCGATCGCCGCGACGATGGTGGCTCCCGAAGCCAACGGCGACGACGCGGCACTGCCGGCCGCGCAGCCCGATTGACGCCGTTCAGGCTCCCCGGGCCCGAACCCGGATGATGACGTCGACCGCGGCAATCTCGGTGCCGGCGGGCGGCTCGGGCAGATCGCCGGTGACCAGCGCCGCCCGGTCGATATCGGTCAGCTCGCCGGAATCGGCGTTGTAGAAGTGGTGGTGGGCGGCGGTGTTCGAATCGAAGAAGACCTTCGTCGGGTCGACGATCACCTGCCGGATGAGCCCCCGCGCCGCGAACAGCCCCAGGGTGTTGTAGACCGTCGCCTTCGACACCGGCGCGCCGGTCACGTGCAGGCGTGCAAGCACCTGGTCCGCGGACAGGTGCTGCGGCGCCGCCAGCAGCACGCGCGCGATGTCCACGCGCTGTGCCGTGGGCGTGATTCCGTGAGCCTCCAGCAGCCGTTCGACCTCAGGTGCATTCATCAGGACTACCTGCCTGCTTTGACTTCTTCGGGCGATTCTGCCCGATTCCCCGCCGGTTTTGAACCGCGAACCGTGAACATCGGTCAGTGGCCGCCGCCACGGGGCCGCCGCGCCCCATGCCTCTGGGCAAACGTGAACGGGATCACGCCCGGATGCGAGGTCCTCGCCGCTCGTCGCATTCCGATGCGCGTTCGTCCCGCCGCGGGTGACACCGTCACACCCGGCTGCTAAATCTATCCTCATGAAACTGCGTTCCAATCGCGGCTTTACCCTGGTCGAGCTGATGGTCACGATTGCGGTGTTCGGGATCCTCATCGCCGCCGCCGTACCTTCACTGCGCGGGATGATCCGCAACAACCAGATCGCCACCCAGGCCAACACCTTCGTCGCCGCGCTGCAATACGCGCGCAGCGAGGCGCTCAAGCGGCGCCAGGCGATCGTCCTCAAGCCCACCGGCGGCACCGCCGACTGGGCCGGCGGCTGGACCACCTGGGTCGACACCGACGACGACGGCTCGCAGGATGGCGGCGAAACGGTCCTGAAGAACCAGCCCAAGCTCAGCGGCGGCGGCACCCTCACGGCCTCGAACGCCAGCAACGTGGTCTACCGGCCGAACGGCTTCGTCACCGCCGGCGGTTGCACCGCCGACGCAAACTTCGCCTTCTGTGCCGACCTGTGCAAGGAAGCCGGCAAGTCCGGGCGCCGGATCCGCATCACGGTCACCGGGCGCGTCGAACTGGTCTCCGAGTACACCTGCCCGTAAAGGCCGCAGCCACCATGAATTCCTTCTCCGGATCCGCCTCGGGCCACCTGCCGGGCATGCGCAGCGAGCGCGGTTTCACGCTTCTCGAAGCGCTGGTCGCGCTCCTGGTCCTGGCCGTGGGCCTGCTCGGGCTGGCGGGCCTGCAGATTCAAGGTTTGCGCTTCAACACCGATGCCTATGTCCGCTCGCAGGCCACGATGCTCGCCTACGACATCATGGAGCGGATGCGCATGCGGCGCTTCAACACCCCCAACGACGCCACCGGCGTGCAGGCGATGACCGACTACACCGACGAGGATCCCGGCGGAGCCTGCGACCTGACCTCCGCCGCGACCGCGGACGAACTGACCTGCTGGCACGACCAGGTGCGTACCAATCTGCCAGGGGGTACCGGGACGATCGTGCGCACCGCCGATGGTGGCACAGCCGGGGATCCGCGCGACGACACCTTCCAGGTGCGCCTGACCTGGACCGACCGAAGTGCAGTGGACGAAGACGACGACACCGTGTCGCAAATCTGGACCTTCCGCCCATGACGCCGAATCTTCAGCAGCGCCAGCGCGGGTTCACCGTCACCGAGATGATGGTGGCCGCCCTCATCGGCCTGTTCCTGCTCGCCGGCGCGGTATCGATGCTGGTCTCGACCCGGCGGACCTACAACGTGCAAACCGATCTTTCGAGGATCCAGGAGAACGCGCGCTTCACGATGGACATGATGCAGCGCGACATCCGCATGGCCGGCTACTTCGGCTGCCACAATTCGCTGAACAACGTTCAGAACCAGTTGAACGGCGCCACCGGCGGCAAGCTCTACGATTCGACCAGCCCGCTGGAAGGACTGGAGCAGGGCGCGGCAGGCTGGGCGCCGAGCAACAATACCGCCGATGCCGTCGTCGCCAACCGCGGCGGCACCAACGAGGGCGACTCGGTGGCGCAGAACGACGCCACGCTCATTGCCGGCTCGGACGCGATCACCATCCGCCGACTGAGCGGTACCTCCTGGGCGGTGACCGCCGACATGGCCGGGCCCGGTGACGACGTGCAGATCCTGCACAACATCACCGACGGCGTCTCGCTGCAGGCAGGGGACATCGTCGCGGTATCCGACTGCAGCGCCACCGACATCGTCGCCCTCACGCAGGTGCCGGCGGTCGGCGCCACAGGCGGGCTGAAGCACGCCGTCGGCGCCGGGGACAAGGGCAACAGCGTGGCAACCTTGTCCAAGCGCTACGACAAGACCGCGCGCGTCTCCCCGGTGGTGTTCGTGCGCTACTACGTCGGCCGCACCACGCTGGACGGTTCCGTGGAGCCGGCACTGTTCCGCCAGACGCTCAACCAGGGCGACCTGCTCACGCAGAAGCTGATCGACGGCGTGGAGAGCATGCAGATCACCTACGGCGTGGACACCAACGGCGACAAGATCCCCGATACCTACGTCCCCGCGAACGACGGCCAGCTCGGCAATTCCACCACGAACTGGGACCGGGTCGCGGCGGTACGCGTCGCCCTGCTGCTGCGCAGCCCCACGGCCGTGGACGTAGACATCGACGAGAACACCTACACGGTCAACGGCCAGGAGATGTTCGGCGGTGCATCGCCGGACGATCGCCGCCGCCGGCGCGTGATCATGACCACCATCTTCGTTCGCAACGACACCCGCTGAGGCGCGCGGAACATGAGCCATTCGCGATACGACGGTTCAATCCATGCGCGCCGCGGGCGCCAGAACGGCACCGTGCTGGTCGTCGCCATGGTGCTGCTGGTGGTGCTGACCCTGCTCGGCGTCAGCGCCATGAACACCACTTCGCTCCAGGAACGCATGGCCGGCAACACCCAGGAACTCGGCCGCGCATTCCAGACTGCCGAGTCCGGGCTGTCCGCCGCGTTCGCGGATCCGGACTCGTTCAACCTGACCACCGTCGTCAACGCCAAGCTCTGGGGCATGTTCGCCGGCCTGCCGGCCGCCAGCCCCTACGCCTCGGGTGCGAATTTCTCGTCGCAGTTCGTCGGCTCGTCGGCACCACCGGTCGGCTCGCTGTACTCCGCGACGACCTTCAGCGCATTCCATTTCGAGACGCGCGCCACCGCCTTCAGCGAGGCCACCGACGGCGCGAACGTGACCGGGGCGGCCAATGCCGCGGCGATCACGCTGGTCGGCGGCGCGTACCAGATCGGTCCCAAGCTCTGACCGCGACGCAAGCGGTCGATTTTCGAGGTAGGAAGCCATGCGCAAGACCAAGTCGTTGTCCTTCGCCACCGCGGTGCTCGCCGGCGCAACCGCCGGGTTCGCCAGCCCCGCCATGGCCATCGATACGGAAATCTACCTGGGCAGCGATCAACTGGCCCAGCAGTCCGAGATCGGCCTGATCAAGCCGAACGTACTGCTGCTGCTCGACACCTCCGGCAGCATGGGCGCGTCGGTGCCTGGCACCGGAAAGAGCCGGCTGGACAACATGAAGGAGGCGCTGAAGTCCATCCTGGCGGACTCCAACAATATCAAGGTCGGTCTGATGCGCTTCACCGATCCGGGCGGCCCGATCATCTTCCCGCTCGCGGACATCGACGCCGATGCGGCGAAGATCGAAGGCACCGGCGCCTCGGCCGCGGTCACGGACGTGTTCGCGCGCGTGTTGCCGGCCTCCGCGGACGATGCGGTACAGGCCATTCCATCGGCCGTCGGCGGCGCCTCGCCGGTGACGACGAACGGCGGCACGCTGTCGCTGGGTGCAGTGGCCGCGGTGGCGGCGGTCGAGACCACGGTGACCATGCGCACCGGCGACGGTTCCAACGCGACCAAGAATACGGTCGAGGAAGATACCGACAGCGTCACCGGCACCGGTTCGCACGACAATACCACCGGCAACCAGAACGATTTCCAACAGAGCGAGATCAACGGCATCCGCCTGCCGAACGTACAGGTGCCGCAGGGTGCGCGCATCATCAGCGCCTACATGTTCGGTACCGCGCCGGCCAACAACTCCGGCACGCCGATCACGATTCGCTTCTACGGCGAGCTCAATGGCAACGCCGCGCAGTACACCGCCAGCAATCGCCCCGTAACCGACACATACTCCCCCGGCGATCTGAAGCGCCCCAAGACCACGGCTTCCTTCGACTGGGCGCCTGAGAATTTTACCTCGGGCACGGTCTACCCCTCGGCCGGCCCGTCGATCGACCTGAAGGCGATCGTCCAGGAAATCGTCTGCCAGGGCGTAACCTCGGCCACCTCCGGATGCACCTCCCCCCCCTACTCCGATGGCCGCGACGGCAATCCGTGGGCGATCGGCAACGCCATGGCGTTCCGCATCGAGACCATCAGCTCGGCGGGCAAGAAGCGCTCCTTCTATACCCAGAACGGCGCCGGCAGCACCGTCGGCCGGCAGACCCGGCTGGAGATCAAATACGACAATGCCCAGCCCGGCGGCACCAGCAGCCTCGGCGTGCGGTTCACGAACATCGCCATTCCGCAGGGCGCGGTCATCAAGCACGCGCACATCGAGTTCGTCGCTGCCGCCACCAGCGCGACCGACATCATCGCGCCGGTGTTCGAAATCCGCGGCCACAAACTGACCGATGCGCCGACCTTCGCCAACTCCGGCGACAAGATCGACGGCCGCAACAAGACCACCGAGATGGTCGAATGGTCCGGCACGGACCTGGGTGCGTGGGTGCAGAACGCGAGCTATTCGACGCCGGACCTCACCAAGGTCGTGCAGGAGATGGTCGACCAGTCCGGCTGGTGCGGTAACAACGCCATGTCCTTCGAGGTCAAGGCGATATCCGGCGACACTGATGCCCGCGTCGCCTACAGCTCGGACTACGTGCCGCCCGCGGCCGATCCGAACGGCTCCAACGGCGCCTATGCGCCGGTGCTGGTCGTGGACATCGACGAAGATGCCGGCAACCACGGCACCGGCTGCATCAACCAGGTCTTCACCGCGCAGATCGCCGAAAGCGAGGACGACGTCGAGCAGACCAATTCCACCGGCTCCATGAAGCTGACGGACTCCAGCTACGATTTCAATTCCGCGCAGACCGATGCCATGCGCTTCCGCGCCGTCAACATTCCCAAGGGCGCGAACATCCTGTCCGCGGAACTGATCGTCACGACGCACAAGACCAATAGCTCGGCGTCGACGGTGACGATCAAGGGCGAGGCGGCCGACGACTCGGCCCAGTTCACCACCGCCGCGAACAACGTCACCGACCGCTCGACGACCTCGGCCTCGACATCCTGGACCCTGCCGAACTTCGACGCCATCGGCCGCAGTGTCACCAGCCCCGACATCGCCGCGGTGATCCAAGAGATCGTCGACCGCAGCGGCTGGAAGGCCGGCAACGATCTCTCACTCGTCTTCACCACCAGCGGCACCACGCGCTCGGTGAAGAGTTGGAACAACAGCCCGGCCGAGTCCGCGCGCCTGCGTATCAAGATCGAGTACAGCGGCACGGTGGTCCCCCCGCTCATCAAGACCGTGCGCGAGCGCCTGGGCGAGATCGTCGACACCTACAACGCCTCGGGCTACACGCCGCTGGTCGGCCAGTACTTCGAGGCCGCGCAGTACTACCGCGGCGACGACGTGGTGCACGGCAAGCGGCGCAGCCACCGCACCGAGCAGAAGCCGGTGACGCGCCTGTCCCACCCGGCCTCGTATACCGGCGGCACGGTGGATCCGGCCGCCTGCCAGGATCCGGTGAACAAGGGCACGTCCGCCTGCTACGAGGAGACGATCACCGGCTCGCCCAAGTACATCACCCCGATCGAGGCTGCCTGCCAGTCGAACTACATCGTGGTGCTGACCGACGGCGAGGCGAACCACAACGGCAACGACGAGGATACCGACCATCTGGTCAGCCTCGCGCAGACCCTGGCCGGCGGTACCTGCGTGACCAGTTCGACGGGCGAGAAGTGCGGCCGCGATCTCGCCAAGTTCATGGCGACCCAGGACCAGAACCCCACCATCCCGGGCGACCAGATCGTCAAGACCTACACCATCGGCTTCAACCTCTGCGACGGCGAACTCGTGCAGGGAACCTGCTGCGTGTCCGGTGCCGGCACCGATTCGGACGGCGACGGCGAACTGGACACCTGCCCGACCGCCAGCGTCATCGCGCCGTCCAAGGCGGTCAAGTACCTGAAGGATGTCGCGCAGAACGGCCTGGGCTCGTTCTTCGAAGCCCAGACCGCCTCCCAGCTCGCGTCGGTATTCAAGGCGATCTTCGCCGAGATCCTCACCGCGCCGACTTCGTTCGCGACCCCGTCGCTGTCGGTGAACGCCTTCAACAAGCTGTTCAACCGCAACCAGGTGTATTTCTCGCTGTTCGAGCCGGACACCCAGGTGCGCTGGTACGGCAACGTGAAGAAGTACAACATCTGCGATCTCATCGAGTTCACGGGCTGCACGCTCGGCGAGATCCTGGATGCGAGCGGGACGCCGGCGATCGGCACCGACTTCCGCATCAAGGACAGCGCGCGCAGCGTCTGGGCCGCGGCGGCGGACGGCATCAACGTGCGCCAGGGCGGCGCTGCGGCCAAGGTGCCGGCCTCCGGCGAGCGCAAGGTCTACACCTACACCGGCTCGACCGCGCCGGTGAACGTGGACCTCACTCAGACGGAGCACGCGGTCGCGGATGCCAACACCGCGATTACCAAGACCATGCTCGGCGATGCGTCAATGTCGGACGAGGAGCGCACCGAGATCATCGAGTGGATCCTCGGGCTGGACAATGCCGACGAGGACAACGACGCCTCCACCACCGAACGCTTCAAGTTCGAGGACCCGCTGCACGGCAGCCCGGTGGCGGTGTCCTACGGCGGCAGCGAGTCCGCGCCGGTGGACAAGCTGTTCGTGGCCACCAACGGCGGCGGCCTGCGCATGATCAACCCGACCTCGCCGACCAGCGCGGACCCCGATCCGGCCTACGCCGGCCGCGAGGAGTGGATCTTCTACCCGCAGGCGATGCTGGACATCCAGAAGGATCTGCGCGCCAATGCCAGCGGCGATCACCTGTTCGGCCTCGACCTGACCCCGACCGTCTGGAGCAACGACGTCGACGGCAACGGCAAGATCGAACCTTCCGAAGGCGATTTCGTCCGCGTCATCCAGGCGATGCGGCGCGGCGGCAACAACATCTACGCGATCGACGCGACTCCGGCCTCCGAGGTCACCAGCCCGTCCGATACGACTGCCATCAAGCCGCGGCTGCTGTGGCAGATCATTGGCGGCGCCGGCGGCACCACGGGATTCGCCGATCTCGGCCAGACCTGGTCGCAGCCGAAGCTGGCGACGATCCGCGTGGTGCAGAGCGGGGTCAATGTCGCCAAGAAGGTGCTGATCTTCGGCGGCGGCTACGATCCGAGCCTGGACAAGGTCTTCAACACCAGTAATCAGGGCGCGGGGGTGTACGTCGTCGACGCCGCGACCGGCGCGCTGATCGCCTCGGTCGGCCACAGCGACGGCGATTCCGGCACCCAGCTCTACAGCCTGGAAGTGCCGGGCATGGACTTCCCGATCCCCGCCGACATCGCCACGCTGGACTCCGACGGCGACGGCGCCGTGGACCGGCTGTACTTCGGCGACCTGGGCGGCAACGTCTGGCGCGTGGACCTGAACGACAGCCTGAAGTTCTCGGGCGCGGTCGGCTCGGAGGTCGGCGTGGCAGGCAAGCTGGCCAAGCTCGCCGCCGACCCGAATGCAGCGTCGACGCCGCCCTATGCCCATGCGAACAACACCCGCAAGTTCCATTCGGCGGCCGACGTGGTCCAGGTCTACGACACCACCTACGCCACCAGCACCAAGTCGCGCTACGACCTGGTGCTGATCGGCTCGGGCGCGCGCGAGGATCCGCTCAACGGCGCCGCGCCGAACGCCGCCAACGGCATCCGCGACGAGTTCTACGCCCTGCGTGACTTCACCGTCGGCCGGCTGCCGGATTCCAACGGCGACGGCTTGGTGGATGCGTTCGACGCGTCCGACCCGGACAAGACCTTCAAGACCATCGTCAAGTCCGATCTGTTCGACCTGACCGACGATCCGTTCCAGGGCTTCGTGAACGGCACCGAGGATCTGTCGAGCAACGCAACGCTGGCGGCGGCATTGAACAGCTTCAAGGTGGCCGACGGCTGGTTCATGCAGTTGAAGCAGTCCAACGGCGATTTCGTCGGCGAGAAGGTGCTGTCCAAGCCGGTGGTGCTGGCCGGGCGGCTGTTCTTCACCACCTACACGCCGATCGCATCCGAGGCCGATGTCGAGTCCTGCAAGCTGAACGAAGGGCTGGGCAGGCTCTACGGCCTGAACGTGCTCTCGGGCACGGCGCTGTTCGCGAGCTGGGACAACGCGGCGACGACCGACAAGCCGACCAAGGGCGACCGGTCGCTGCAGCTCGGCGGTGGCATCCCGTCGGACGCGGTCCCGGTGTTCCAGAAGGAAGGCGTGACGGTGATCGTCGGCGGCGGCGGCGGCGCGACCACGGTCGATCCGGGCATCGCCCTGCCGCGCGAGCGCACCTACTGGTTCGAGCAGGGGCAGTAACGGCTCGCGGCGCCGGGGCCGGCGACGGCCCCGGCGCGTCTAACGGCCGCCGCGACCCGTTCCGGCGTTGATAGAATCCGCGCCAGGCCCATCGCCTGGACGCACGAGGACAACCGCTTATGCATCGCCCGCATCGTCATGCCAGCCGCCGCCAGCGCGGCATCACCCTGATCGAACTGATGGTGGTGGTCGCCGTGGTGGGCATCCTGGCCGCCATCGCCTACCCGAGCTACCAGGACTACATACTGCGCAGCAACCGTTCCGAGGCACAGGCGCTGCTGGCGGACGTGGCGGCGCGCGAGGAGCGCTTCTTCTCCAACTGCGGCGCTTATGCGGACAAGATGATCGGCAGTCCCGGCGACTGCGCGGCGGGCGGGCTGGGTTTCACCAGCGCCACCAGCGAGCGCGGGCTGTACACGATCACGATCGCGGGTGACATCGCCGGCCCGGCGCCACCGGCCCGGCTGACGACCTTCACCGCCACCGCGACGGTGGCGGGCACGCAGGCGCGGGACAAGAAGTGCAAGACGATGGTGATCGACCATCGCGGGCAGAAGACCTCCACGACCTCCGCCAACGCAGCCAATCCGGCAGGAAACGATCCCTGCTGGCCGTGATCGACCACCGCCCGCGGCCGGGCGGCGCGATCGGATTGATCAGGCGCTGGCGCGGGTCAGCTCGCGCGGCAGGCTGAACACCACCTGCTCGCGCTTGCCGGGGGCCTCGGTCGCATCCTGGCCGCCCCACTCGCGCAGGCGCGCCACCACCTGCTCCACCAGCACTTCGGGCGCGGACGCACCGGCGGTGACGCCGACGCAGGTACGCCCTTCAAGCCACTCGCGCCGGATCTCCTCGGCGCTGTCGATGAGGTAGGCCGGCAGCCCCTGCTTCTCGGCGATTTCCTTCAGGCGCGTGGAGTTCGAACTGGTCTGCGAGCCGACGACGAGGATCAGGTCGCACTGGCGCACGAGCTGCTTGACGGCGTCCTGCCGGTTCTGCGTGGCGTAGCAGATGTCTTCCTTCTTCGGCCCGACGATGGTCGGGAAGCGCCTGCGCAGCGCGCCGATGATCTCGGCGGTATCGTCCATGGACAGCGTCGTCTGGGTCACGAAGGCGAGGAAGTCCGGGTTCTTGACCTGCAACGCAGCGACATCGGAAACCGACTCGATGAGGTACATCCCGCCGCCGCCGTCGCCCCGGTTGTACTGGCCGAGCGTACCCTCGACCTCGGGATGGCCGGCATGGCCGATGAGGATGCACTCCCGGCCCTCGTCCTGGTAATGGCCGACTTCCATGTGCACCTTGGTGACCAGCGGACAGATGGCGTCGAACACGCGCAGGTTGCGGCGCGCGGCCTCTTCGCGCACGGCCTTGGCGACGCCGTGGGCGCTGAAAATCACCGTGGCGTCGTCCGGTACCTCGTCCAGTTCGTCCACGAACACGGCGCCCTTCCTGCGCAGGCCGTCCACCACGTATTTGTTGTGGACCACCTCGTGGCGCACGTAGACCGGCGCCCCGAACAGCTCCAGGGCGCGCTCGACGATGCCGATGGCGCGATCGACGCCGGCGCAGAATCCGCGCGGATTCGCCAGGATGATTTGCATGTCAGAAGGACCTCTGTGTACTGCGGCCGGCGCGGGCGCGGCCGGCTGGACCGATTCTAACCCAATCCACCCCCCAATCGGGGACGGATTCATCTCCCGACCGGGGCCGCGCCGGGGAAGCCAAGCCGGCATACGGGTCATCGCGCGGCGGCCGGGCGCGGAAATCTTTCGACTCCGGCTGTCGCCGGCACAGCGGCGTCATCGACCCGGATCGCGCAGGACGTCGATCGCGAGCATGACGGCGCCGACCGAAATCGCGCTGTCGGCGACGTTGAAGGCCGGGAAATACCAGCGCGCCTGCCAGTGCAACTGGATGAAGTCGGTGACGTGGCCGAGCACGAGCCGGTCGATGAGATTGCCCAGCGCCCCGCCCAGCACCAGCGCCAGCGCACACGGTAACCAGCGCCGATCCGCCGGAAGCTCGCGCAGCCAGCGGATGATGAAGACCGCGGCCGCCACCGCCAGTGCCGCGAACAGCCAGCGCTGCCAGCCGCCGGCATCGGCGAGCATGCTGAACGCCGCGCCGCGGTTGTAGGCCAGCGTGAAATTGAACACCGGCAGCACGGCCACCTGCTCGTACTCGGCGAGCAGGCGTCGGGCGAGATCCTTGGTGGCCTGATCCAGAAGAATCACCGCCAGCGACAGCCACGCCCAGGCGATCGCGCCGCGGCCGGACGCGGCGACCGGAGCGTTCAAGCGCACCCCACGCGCGCATCCAGGATGCGCCGTGCCTGCTGCGAGTCGCGCGCGATCTGCGCCTGCAACCCCGCGAAGTCGGAGAACTGCATGTCGCCGCGGATCCTGGCGTGGAAGTCCACGTGGATGCGCCGGCCGTAGATCTCGCCCTCATAGTCGAACAGGTGCACCTCCAGCAACGTTTCCACGCCGGCGACGATCGGCCGCGTGCCGACGTAGGCCACCGCGGGCATGCCGGGGCGCTCCAGGCCCTCCACGGTGACGGCGAAAATGCCCGCGATCGGCGTGGTGCGCCGGTGCAGGGCGAGATTGGCGGTGGGGAAGCCGATGGTACGCCCGCGGCGCTGGCCGTGGATCACCCGCCCGCTGAGGCTGTAGGGGCGGCCGAGCAGGCGCGCCGCCAGGTCGAAATCGCCCGCGGCGAGCGCATTGCGCACACGCGTGCTGCTGACCCGCTCGCCCTCCAGCAGCAGCACCTCGGCGTGGTCGACCTCGAATCCGTAGCGCTCGCCGAACCGCTGCAGGTCCGCCACCGTCGCCGTGCGGTTGCGCGCAAAGCGGAAATCGTCGCCGACCACCATCACCTTCGCGCCGAGCTTGCCGACCATGAGGTCGACCACGAACTCGTCCGCGCTCAGGCCCAGGAAGCGCGCGTCGAAGCGTACGCACAGCACCCGATCCACCCCCAGCGCCGCGAGCTGGTCGATTTTCTCGCGCAGCAGCGACAACCGCGCCGGCGCCTGCGCGCCCATGAAGTACTCGCGCGGCTGCGGCTCGAACAGCATCGCCACGGCGGGCAGGCCGTGGCTGCGGGCATGGCCGATGAGATGGGAGACGACGTGCCGGTGGCCGCGATGGATACCGTCGTAGGTGCCGATGGTCACCACGCAGCCCCGGTGGCGCGCGCGCAGGTTGTGCAAGCCGCGAATGAGTTCCATGTCAGCCCAGGGCAGCGGTGAGGCCGCGATTATATCGCCCGCTTCGCGCCCCCCGGGGCCGGGCTGGATCAAGCCGGGGCGCGAAGCTGCGACGGACGCAGTCCCGCGGCCCACAACGACGCCATGTAGACCGCAAGCCCGGCCGTGACCCAGATCGCGAGCCTCACGGCCCGCTCGGCAGCCGACCACCCGACCCACGCCGCCAGATCCGGCACGCCCGCCACGAGCACCGCGGCCATGGCCAGGTTCGCGATCGCACTCTGGCGCAGCAGCGCACCCCAGCCCCGGCCCGGCACGTAGATCGCATCGCGGCGCAGGCGTGCGAACAATTGCGCGGCATTGATCATCGACGCGGTCGCCGAGGCCGCCGCCAGCCCCGCGTGCTGGAACGGCCACACGAGGATCAGGCTCAGGATCATGTTCGCGCCCACGGCAATCACGCCGGTGCGTACCGGCGTGCGCGTGTCCTTGCGGGCGAAGAAGGCCGGCGAGAGTATTTTCACCAGGGTGAACCCGATGAGGCCGAGCGCGTACGGCCGCAGCGCAAGCGCGGACATCGCCACGTCGTGCGGCGTCATCCGCCCGTACTGGAACAACGTGCACAGGATCGGCTCGGCCAGCAGGACCAGCGCCAGCGATGCAGGCACGGCCACCACCACCGCGCAGCGCAGCGCCCAGTCCAGGGTGGCGGAGAACCCATCCATCGAATCGCGCGCATGGCGGGCGGAAAGCTGGGGCAGGATGACGGTGGCGAGCGTGACGCTGAATATCCCCAGCGGCAGCTCCACCAGCCGGTCGGAATAGTAGAGCCAGGACACGCTGCCGGTGACCAGGAACGAGGCGATCACGGTATTGAGCAGGATGTTGATCTGCGCGACCGAGGCGCCGAACAGCGAGGGCAGCATGAGGCCGAAGATTTGTCGTACGCCGGGATGCGAGGGCCGCCAGCGCGGCCGCGGCAGCAGGCCCAGTCGCAACGCCGCCGGAAGCTGGAACGCCAGCTGCAGCACGCCGCCGGCGAACACGCCCCAGGCCAGCGCCGCCACCGGCTCATGCATGCGCGGCGCGAGCACGATCGCCGCGCCGATCATCGACAGGTTCAGCAGCACCGGGGTGAATGCCGGCACGCCGAACCGGCCGTGTACGTTCAACACCGAGCCGATCAGGCCCGCGAGCGAAATGAACAGCAGGTAGGGAAAGGTGATCCGCAGCATCTGCACGGCCAGGTCGTACTTCTCCGTGGCGCCGTGGAAGCCGGGCGCGAACAGCAGGATGAACAGCGGCGCGAAGGCGATGCCGGCGATCGTCACCAGCAGCAGCGCGGTGCCGAGCACGCCTGAGGTGGCATCCAAAAGGGCCTGGGTCTCGTGCCGTTCGCGGTGCTCCTTGTAGTCCGTCAGCACGGGCACGAAGGCCTGCGCGAAGGATCCTTCCGCGAACAGGCGCCGGAACAGGTTCGGGATCCGGAACGCGACGAAAAAGGCATCCGCCGCCGCCCCTGCGCCGAACGTGTGGGCAATGACGATGTCGCGGGCGAACCCTGTCAATCGCGACAGCAGGGTCATCGCCCCGACCACCGCCGAAGATCGCAGCAGCGAGCGGCTCACGCGGCCGGCCCCGCCGTGCGCGCGGCGGTGTCGCGCGGGCCCGCTCCGGCATTGACAAACCCGGACCTCATCCGCATAGTGGCGCGCCCCCGATCGGGGCGTGTGGAGATTGCATCGCCGTGGCCAATACCGCTTCTGCCCGAAAGCGCGCGCGTCAAAACGAAAAGCGTCGCGCCCACAACGCATCGCGCCGTTCGATGCTGCGTTCCAGCGTCAAGAAGGTCGTCAAGGCCATCGAAACCGGCGACAAGGTCGCCGCCGAAGCCGCCCTGCGTGCAGCAGAGCCGGTGATCGACCGGATGGCCGGCCAGGGCATCATCCATGCGAACAAGGCCGCCCGTCACAAGAGCCGGCTGACCCTGCGGATCCGCGCCCTGTCCTGAGCGCCCGCGCCGCGGCGCCGCCTGCCGCGGCGTTCACAGCAGCACCAGGTTGTCGCGATGGATGAGCTCGGGCTCGAACACGTAGCCCAGCATCGCCTCGATCCGATCGCTCGCCACCCCCTTGATTGACCGGATGTCCGCCGCCGAGTAGTTGCTCAGGCCGCGGGCGATCTCGGTGCCGGCCCGATCCCGGCAACTGACCGGATCGCCACGCCCGAACTCGCCCCGCACCTCGCTCACGCCGACCGCCAGCAGGCTGCGCCCGGCCTCACGCAGCACCCGCACCGCTCCGTCATCGAGCACCAGATCCCCGCGCGGCTTGAGCGTTCCGGCCAGCCAGCGCTTGCGGGCCGCCAGGCGCTCCTCGCCGGGAACGAACAGCGTGCCGATCGGCTCGCCCCGCACCAGCCGTGTGAGTATGTCCGGCAGCCGGCCGTTGGCGACGATCGTCGCCGTGCCCGACCGGGCCGCGAGCCTGGCCGCGCTCACCTTGGTCCGCATGCCGCCGCGGCCCCATTCCCCGCCGTCCCCCGCCATCGCCTCCAGCGCCGGATCGCCGGCGGTGGCCAGCGGTACCAGGGTGGCATTCGCATCGCTGCGCGGATCGGCGGTATACAGGCCTTCCTGATCGGTCAGGATCACCAGCACGTGCGCATCCACGAGGTTGGAAACCAGCGCGGCCAGGGTGTCGTTGTCGCCGAAGCGGATTTCGTCCGTGGCGACGGTGTCGTTCTCGTTGATGACCGGCAGGACGTCCAGCTCCACGAGCGTCCGCAGCGTGGTACCGGCATTCAGGTAGCGGTCGCGATCGGCGAGATCCGCGTGCGTCAGCAGGATCTGCGCCGTGCGCAGCCCGTGGCGCTGGGCACAGGTCTCGTAGGCCTGGATGAGGCCCATCTGCCCGACCGCGGCCGCGGCCTGCAGCTCGTGCAGGGCGGTCGGCCGGCGCTTCCAACCAAGCCGGACCACACCCTCGGCAATCGAACCGGAACTCACCACCAACGGCTCGAAACCCTCGCGCTTCATCGCGGCGAGATCCGCCACCCAGCGGTCGATCGAGGCCAGGTTCAGGCCCTTGCCGTCGTTGGTGGCCAGGGCGCTGCCGAGCTTGATCACCCAGCGGCGGCCGGCCAGGATTTGCGCCCGCTGATCAGGCACCGGCAGCCTCCTGGGCCGGTCCCGCCGGCGGTTCCGCGCTCCGGGCCAGATGGCCGGCCACCGCCAGCATCAGCTCGCGGCAGCCCTCGCCCGTCAGCGCGGAGACGACATGGACCGGACCGGTCCAGCCCAGCCCGGCGACGATCCCGTCGATGCGCGCCCGGCGTTCCGGCTCTGGCAGCAGATCGATCTTGTTCAGGACCAGCCAGCGCGGCTGGCGGTAGAGCGCTTCGCTGTACAGTTGCAGTTCATGCTCCACGGCGCGGAATTCGTCGATCGGATCGCGGGTCGGATCGAACGTCGACGCATCCAGCAGGTGCAGCAGCATCCGGGTGCGCGACAGGTGGCGCAGGAAGCGCGATCCCAACCCCGCGCCGTCGGCAGCACCGCGAATGAGGCCGGGAATGTCGGCAATGACGAAGCTGGTCCCCAGGCTGACCTCGACCACGCCCAGGCTCGGGTGCAAGGTCGAGAACGGATAGTCGGCCACCCTTGGGCGCGCCGCCGACACCTTGCGCACCAGCGAGGACTTGCCTGCGTTCGGCATGCCGAGCAGGCCGACATCGGCCAGCAGGCGCAATTCGAGGTGCAGGTTGCGCGCTTCGCCGGGCTTGCCCTTGGTGGTCTGCCGCGGCGCGCGGTTGACGCTGCTCTTGAAGCGGGTGTTGCCCAGGCCGTGGGCTCCGCCGCGCGCAACAACGATGCGCAGGCCGGCGCGGTCCATGTCGCCGATCGTCTCGCCGGTGTCGTCGTCGCAGACGACCGTGCCCAGCGGTACCTTGATGACGCGGTCCTCCCCGCGCCGCCCGGTGCACTGGCTGCCCATGCCGTTGGCGCCGTTGCCGGCCCGGAAGATGCGCTGATAGCGGAAGTCCACCAGCGTGTTCAGGGCCGGATCGCACTCGAGCCAGATATCGCCGCCGTCGCCGCCGTCGCCGCCGTCCGGGCCACCGAAGGGAACGAACTTTTCGCGGCGAAAACTCATGCAGCCATCGCCGCCCTTGCCGGCCTCGGCGCGGATCGTGGCTTCGTCGACGAACTTCATGGACGGATCGTGGAACGCAGGGCCCGGCAGTGGCAAGCGCGCCGGGGTCCACCGACAAAAAACCCCGTCGATGACGGGGTTCTTGCGGTGCGCGTCGCGCCGGAGCGCCGGATCAGGCAGCGGCGGCCTGCGCCTTGACCTCGACGTAGACACGGCCTTCGCGGCCATGGCGTTTGAACACCACCTCGCCGTCCACGAGCGCGAAGATGGTGTGGTCGCGGCCCAGGCCGACATTGGCCCCCGGCCGGTACTGGGTGCCGCGCTGGCGGATGATGATGTTGCCGGCATTCACCTGCTCGCCGCCGAACTTCTTCACGCCCAGGCGCTTGGATTCCGAATCACGGCCGTTGCGGGTGCTGCCGCCTGCTTTCTTGTGTGCCATTGTGTCCGATCCCGTGCTGGTGGCGAGGCGTCAGGCGCCGATCGCGGTAATCTTCACCCGGCTGAACCACTGCCGGTGGCCCTGGCGCTTCATGTAGTGCTTGCGGCGCCGGAACTTGACGATGTAGACCTTGTCGGCCCGGCCGTGTTCGACGAGCTGGGCCTTGACGCACGCGCCGGCCACCAGAGGTGCACCGACCTTCACGCCGTCTGCGCCCGAAACCAGCAGGACTTCCTCGAACGCCACCTCGGAGCCGGGCTCCTGCGGGAGCAATTCCACTTCGAGCACATCGCCTTCGGCGACCTTGTACTGCTTACCGCCGGTTCGAATGACCGCGAACATCGTTGGGACCCTCGCAAAGAGCCCGCGATTCTATGAGAATCCCGCGCGCCGGACAAGGCGCCGGCGCGCGGCCCGGCAGTTCCACCCATTCCAGGTCCGCGGCGGGGGTTACCAATGCCGGCCGTACTGCAGCCGTCCCGGCGCGCGCGGACCCGCGTGCACCGACGGCGGACGCCATCCGGGCAGGCGCGCGGGTATACTTCCGATCCCCAGGCTTAGAATCCGACGACATGATCCGAGCGGTACCTGCCTCGACTACGGCGACGGGCCGTCCGCCACCCGCCGGGCTCACCGACGCGGAACGCCGCCGGTGATCGGCTCGGCGGCGGCCCAGGCACGCGTGAACCCGTCGGAATTCGCCGCGCTGGTCGGCGACGACATGGCGGCCACCGACCGCATGATCGGCGAGCGCCTGCAGTCGGGCGCAGCGCTGGTGGGCCAGCTCGGCCATTACATCATCGCCAGCGGCGGCAAGCGCCTGCGGCCCATGCTGGCGCTGCTCAGCGCCCGGGCCCATGGCTACCAGGGCCACCGCCACGTCGACATTGCCGCCATCATCGAGTTCATCCATACCGCCACGCTGCTGCACGACGATGTCGTCGACGGCTCCTACATGCGCCGCGGCAAGCAGACCGCGAACCTGGTCTTCGGCAATGCCGCCAGCGTCCTGGTCGGGGATTTCCTCTATTCCCGCGCATTCCAGATGATGGTGGACATCGGCAACATGCGCGTGATGGAAGTGCTCGCCGACGCCACCAACGCGATCGCCGAAGGCGAGGTGCTGCAACTGGCCAATTGCCACGATCCGGACACCACGCAGGACCGCTACCTGGACGTCATCCGCAACAAGACCGCAAAGCTGTTCGAGGCGGCCGCGCGCCTGGGTACCATCATCAGCGACCGGGAAGCCGAGACCGGCGACAACCTGGCCGCCTACGGCGTGCACCTCGGCACCGCCTTCCAACTCGTCGACGACGTCCTGGACTATCGAGGATCGGCGGCCGAGATAGGCAAGAACATCGGCGACGACCTGGCCGAGGGCAAGCCGACCCTGCCCCTGCTCTACGCCATGTGGCGCGGCACCCCGGAGCAGGCGGCCCTGCTGCGGGGGGTGATCGAGAATGGCGGGCGGGACCGCTTCCAGCACGTGCTCGACGTGATTGAATCGACCGGGGCCATCGCCTACACTGCGCGCCTCGCCGAGCAGGAGGCCCGCGCCGCACGTGCAGCGTTGGGCGTCCTGCCGCCGTCGCCGTACCGGGATGCGCTCGATTCGCTGGCCCGGTACGCGATTTCGCGCCAGTCATGACCGGGGCGGGTATGCCGGTCGCGCCGGCGCGCGGCGGATCGACACGAATTCGGGGTGTAGCTCAGCCTGGTAGAGCACTACGTTCGGGACGTAGGGGCCGGAGGTTCAAATCCTCTCACCCCGACCAATTCAGTGTCGGATCCCGCCGCTAAATCGTCCATGGCCCGCGCGGACGATCTCGCCTATCAGCGCATCGCCCTGGATGGCGTTTCGCGCACCTTCGCCCTGACCATCCCGCAGCTTCCCGATCCGCTGCGCGACGCGGTCGGCAACGCCTACCTGCTGTGCCGGATCGCCGACACCATCGAGGACGACGCCCGGATGCCGGCGGCGGACAAGCGTGCCTGGTCGGAGCAGTTCATCCAGGTGGTCGAGGGCACGAGCGACGCCGGGCATTTCGCGCGCACCCTTGCGCCCCTGCTCGCCGCAGCCACGCCGGCAGCGGAGCGGGATCTCGTCGCCCGGACCGACACCGTCATCCGCATCACCCACGCCTTCAACGACGAGCAACGCCGGGCAATGGCGCGCTGCGTACGCATCATGGCGCGCGGCATGGCCGACTTCCAGGACGCCGGCACGCTCGACGGCCTGCCCAATCTGCCGGCGATGGACCGCTACTGCTATTTCGTCGCCGGCGTCGTGGGAGAAATGCTCACCGACCTGTTCTGCGACTATTCCGAAGCAATCGGCGCGCGCCGCGAACGCCTGTCGGAGCTGGCAATCTCGTTCGGCCAGGGCCTGCAGATGACCAACATCCTCAAGGACATCTGGGAGGACCGCGCCCGCGGCGCGTGCTGGCTGCCGCAGTCGGTGTTCGATCTTTACGGGTACGACCTGCGCACTTTGTCCGTGCAGACCAACGACGCGCGCTTCCAGGCCGGGCTGGCCGATCTCATCGCCGTGGCGCGTGGGCACCTGGAGAATGCGCTCGCGTTTACGCTCACCATCCCTGCGTATGAAACCGGCATCCGCCGCTTCTGCCTCTGGGCCCTCGGCATGGCCGTGCTGACATTGCGCAAGCTGAACGATCACCGCGATTTCACCAACGGCCGCGAAGTGAAGATCACGCGCCGCACGGTCGCGCTCACCACGGCACTGACCAGCGCCGCGGTACGCAGCGACCTGGCGTTGCGGTCGATGTTCGCGCTCGCCGCGCGCGGGCTGCCCGAAACCATCTCACCTCAACGGCTCGCGCCGACCGGCTGAACGCCGGCACGCGCCACGTACCCGGGCCTGCACTCGAATGACCACCGTCGCGGTCGTCGCCGCGCTTACGGCGGAGGCGCGCAGCGCGGCCGGCCGACCGGTCGCAGCCGGGGGCAGCGTGACGCTCGCGCGGATCCAGGTCCACAACTGCGGCGTAGGTCCCGAGCGCGCTTATCGCGCTGCCTGTGCCGCGGTTCGCGAATGCGGCGCGCGGGCGTTGGTGAGCTGGGGCACGGCCGGCGCGCTGCGTCCGGGACTGCGCCCCGGCACGTTGCTGCTGCCGGCCGCAATCGCATCCGACGACGGCGAACCGCGCGCCACCGATCCGGGCTGGCGGGCGCGGCTGGGCGAGCGTCTGCGCGCCGGGTGCGATTTCCTCGCGGACGACATGGCGCACAGTGTCCGCGTGGTAGGCACGGCGGCGGCCAAGGCGGCGCTCGCCGAAGCGACCGGTGCACTGGCGGTGGACATGGAAAGCCATGCCATAGCCCGCGCGGCCGCCGAACTGGGCGTACCGTTCCTGGCTGTACGGGCGATTGCCGACGATGCGCACATGCCGTTGCCGCCGGCGGCGCTGGATCTGGTGGATCACTTCGGCCGGCCGCGCCCAGTGCGCGTGGCAGGGACGCTGCTGCGCCGGCCCGGCTTGATCTACACGCTGATCGCGACGCGCTCGGCATTCGCGCACGCGCTCGCGGCGCTGGACCGGGTACGCACTCTCGCCGGCCCGGATCTCGGCTTCGGCGGCGGATGAACCGGCGTTCGATCTGGATCAATTTCGCGCCCGCGGCTGCCGTCAGGCTTGCTTGCGCCCCCCACCGGGCCTGGGCTATAAAGCGCCGCCCCGCGCTCCGGCGGCAATTTCCGAGGAATGTACGATGTCGAGCGGCAAGCTCACCCCTGAACAGATCGAGGCATTCGAACACGATGGCTATCTGCTGTGCCGCGGCTTCTTCGACCCCGCCAGGACCGCGGAGATCCAGCGCTGGACCGGCGAACTTCAGGCCCTTCCGGAAACGCCGGGCCGGCACATGATGTACTTCGAGCCCAGCCTGCGCGACGGTCGCCGGCTGCTGTCGCGGATGGAGAACTTCTACCCCTTCCACGCCGGCTTTCACGCCCTGTTCGACAGCGATGATCTGCGCGGCAGCGTCGCGCAACTGTTCGGCGAGCCGGCGGTCCTCTTCAAGGACAAGATCAACTTCAAGCTGCCGGGCGGCGACGGCTTCAAGGCGCACCAGGACGTCCAGGCAGGCTGGAACACCTACGCAAGCCTGCACATCTCCGTGCTCGTGTGCATCGATGAAGCCACGGCCGAGAACGGCTGCCTGGAACTGGTCGCCGGCAAGCACAACCACGGCCTGGTCGGGGATCTTTGGCGGCCGCTCTCGGATGACGAGATGGCCGGGTCGGCCTATGTCTCCTGCCCGACCCTGCCCGGCGACGTGGTGTTCTTCGACTCCTTCGCCCCGCACCGTTCCGGACCGAACAACACCGGCAAGCAGCGCAGGATGCTCTATGTGACCTACAATCGCGCCTCCGAGGGCGACAGCCGCGCGCAATATTATGCCGACAAGAGAAAGAGCTACCCGCCGGACTGCGAGCGCGAGCCGGGCAAGGAATACGTATTTCGTGTCTGAAGTCACCGTGGCCGGCCGCGCATGACCGCACTGGTCACCGGCGCGACCGGATTCGTCGGCTCGGCCGTGGCACGGGCTCTGCTTGCGGCCGGGCAGCCGGTGCGGGTGATGGCCCGGGCCGGCAGCGACCGCCGCAATCTGCAGGGGCTGGATGTCGAGGTCGTCGCCGGCGATCTGCGTGACCCGGCTTCATTGGCCGGCGCGGTGCGCGGCTGCGACGCGCTCTACCACGTCGCCGCGGACTACCGACTCTGGGCACCGGATCCGCGCGAGCTGTACCTGGCGAACGTCGACGGCTCGCGCAATATCATCCGCGCCGCGGCCCGGGCCGGCGCGCAGCGGATCGTCTACACCAGCAGCGTCGCCGTCCTGGGGATCCACCCGGATCGCTCCCCGGCCGACGAACGCTCGCCGGTCACGCTCGACGACATGATCGGCGACTACAAGCGTTCGAAGTTCCTCGCCGAGCAGGCGGTAATGGCGCTGGTGCGCGAGGAACAGGCACCGGTGGTCATCGTCAATCCGTCCACTCCGATCGGCCCGCGCGACATCAAGCCCACGCCCACCGGACGGGTCATCCTGGATGCAGCGCGCGGGCGCATGCCGGCGTATGTCGACACCGGCCTGAACGTGGTGCACGTGGACGACGTCGCGCGCGGTCACCTGCTCGCCTTCGAGCACGGCCGCATCGGCGAGCGCTACATCCTGGGCGGAACGGACATGACGCTGCGCGAGATCCTGGAACAGGTCTGCGCGCTGGCTGGCCGCGCCCCACCTCGGATCCGGCTGCCGCACGCGGTGGTGCTGCCAATTGCCTACCTGAGCGAATGGTGGGCGCGCACCACTGGCGGCGCGGAGCCTCGAGCGACAGTCTCGGGCGTGCGAATGTCGAAGAAGCACATGTTCTTCTCCAGCGCAAAGGCCGAGTCCGAGCTGGGCTACCGACACCGCCCGGCCATCGAAGCCTTGCGCGACGCGGTGCAATGGTTCCAGGCCAACATGCCGTGATCCGGCCTTCCTGCGAAGGAACCTGAATGGATCCCACTGCCATCATTCTCGCCGCGGGTGCAGGGCGGCGCATCGCCCAGGCGCATGCCGAGCCCAAGTGCCTCCTGCGCTTCAATGGCCGAACCCTGCTGGAACGCCACCTGCACTGCCTGGCGCGGGCGGGCGTGGACCGCATCGTCCTGTGCGTGGGTTATCGCGCCGATCGGGTGCGCGCGGAACTGGAGCGGCTCGGCGCCGCCCGGCGCGTCCGGATCGTCGAAAATCCCGAATGGGAACAGGGCAGCGTCATTACGCTGTGGGCTGCGCGCGCGGCCATGGATGGCGCCGAGTCGCTGATCATGGATGCCGACGTCCTCTACGCACCGGAAATCCTGGAGCGGCTGGTGAGATCGCCCGTCGAGAACTGCTTCCTGCTCGATCGCGGCTTCGAGCCCGGCGAGGAACCGGTGAAACTGTGCGTGGCCGGCTCGCGGCTGGTCGAGTTCCGCAAGCGTCTCGCACCAGACCTCGCCTACGACTACTGCGGCGAGTCGGTCGGCTTCTTCCGCTTCGGCCCCGCGGTCGGCGCGCGCCTGGCCCGCCGCACCGAGCACTACCGCGCCGCCGGCCGGGGCAACGAACCACACGAGGAAGCAATCCGCGATCTCTTGCTAGAATCACCGGGCGACTTCGGCTTCGAGGACGTGACCGGCCTGCCCTGGCTGGAGATCGACTTCGCCGGCGACATCGAACGCGCCGAACGCTCCATACTTCCGCGCCTGCAAGAATGAACGAACCCCTGCCGACCACCGTGATGCCCAGCCGCGCCGCGCGGCTGCGCGCGCTGCTCGCCTCGCCGCAACTCGAGTTCCTTATGGAGGCCCACAACGGCCTGTCCGCGCGCATCGTCGAGGAGGCCGGCTTCAAGGGCATCTGGGCGAGCGGCCTGGCACTGTCGGCGCAGTTCGGGGTGCGCGACAACAACGAGGCGAGCTGGACCCAGATCGTCGACATGCTCGAGTTCATGACCGACGCCGCCTCGATACCGATCCTGCTCGACGGCGACACGGGCTACGGCAACTTCAACAACCTGCGCCGCCTGGTGCGCAAGCTGGAGCAGCGTGGCGTGGCCGGGGTCTGCATCGAGGACAAGCTGTTCCCCAAGACCAACAGCTTCATCGACGGCGAGCGCCAGCCGCTGGCCGACATCGAGGAATTCTGCGGCAAGATCAAGGCCGGCAAGGACAGCCAGTGCGACCCGGATTTCTGCGTCGTCGCACGCGTGGAAGCGCTGATCGCCGGTTGGGATCTCGACGAAGCCCTGCGCCGCGCGCACGCCTATGTCGAAGCCGGCGCCGACGCCATCCTCATCCACAGCAAGCTGTCGCGGCCGGACCAGATCCTGGCCTTCGCCCGCGACTGGGGCAATCGTGCACCGGTGGTGATTGTTCCGACCAAGTACTACAGCACTCCCACCGAGGTCTATCGCAAGGCTGGAATCAGCACGGTGATCTGGGCGAACCACCTGATCCGCGCCGCGGTGCAGGCGATGCAGACGGTGGCGCGCAACATCCACGACGAGCAGGCAATCGTGAACGTGGAGGACCGCATCGCGCCGGTGAACGAGATCTTCCGCCTGCAGGGCGCGGACGAACTGCAGGACGCCGAGCGCCGGTATATCGCTCCTGCGCGCGCCGGGGCCCAGGCCATCGTGCTCGCGGCCAGCCGCGGCAGCGAACTGGCCGGCCTCACCGACCACCGCCCCAAGGTCATGCTGCCGATCGGCGGCAAGCCGCTGCTGCGCCGCCTGGTGGACGAATTCAAGATACACGCGGTGAACGAAATCACCGTGGTCGCCGGCTACAAGGCCGAGTCGATCGACGTGCCCGGCGTATCGATCATCGTCAACCGCGCGTACGAGGCCACCGGCGAGCTCGCCTCCCTCGCCTGTGCCGAAGCCGGTTTCAGCGACAGCATGGTGGTGCTGTACGGCGACCTGCTGTTTCGCGGCTACATCCTGCGCGATCTGCTCGACCGGCGCGAGGACGTGGTCGTGGTGGTGGATTCCGCTTCCGCCACCCGCAAGACCGGAACGCCCGACTATGCCTATTGCACGCGGCCGGACGATCGCGCCGTGCTCGACGCGGACGTGCTGCTGGAGCAGGTGTGCGACGACCCCGCCTGGCGCGGCCGTGCCCCGAACGGCCGCTGGGTGGGCATGTTGAGGGTGCAGGGCGCCGGCCGCGCCGCGGTGTCCGCTGCGCTCGCCGAACTGCGGGGTCGTGGCGGATTCGATCGCATGGGCGTGCCGGATCTGCTCAATCACCTCGTCGGCGCCGGCGTGCCGGTCGGGGTGCTGTACGTCAACGGCCACTGGCTGGACGTGAACTCGCTGGACGACATCGAACGTGCCAGCCTGTTCGCCGCGGGCGGCTGAACCTGGCCGTGGCATCGGGCGCGGCGTCGGGCGGGCGGCGATGATCCAGGCGCGCGAATTCGTCGACGCCGCCTTCGCGCGCGGCATCGGCTTCTACGCCGGCGTTCCTTGCTCGTTCCTGACGCCGTTCATCAATTTCGTCATCGACGACCCGCGGCTGCGCTACGTATCGGCCGCCAACGAGGGCGATGCGGTCGCAATCGCAGCGGGCGCCGCCATCGGCGGCCGGCGATCGGCGGCGATGATGCAGAACTCCGGGCTGGGCAATGCGGTCAGCCCGCTGACATCGCTGACCTGGGTGTTTCGCATCCCGCTGCTCGTCGTGTGTACGCACCGGGGCGCACCCGGCGTGTCGGACGAACCGCAACACGAACTCATGGGCCGGATCACGGGCGCGATGTTCGACACCATCGACACTCCCTGGGCGCCGTTTCCGTCCACGCAGGACGCGGTGGCGCCGGCACTGCAGAGCGCCTGCGCGCGGATGGATGCCGAGCGCCGGCCGTACGCCTTCGTACTGGGCAAGGGTACGGTCGCACCGCACGCGCTGCGCAGCGCCGGGCTGCCGGCACGCGCGCGCGGTTGCGAACGGCGCGAATTCGCCGGCACGCGCGGCCGGCGCCGGGACGCGCTCGATCGGGTGGTACGTGGCTGCGAGCCCGCCGGCACGGTGGTTATCGCCACCACCGGCTTCACCGGCCGCGAGTTGTACGCGCTTGCCGACCGTCCGAATCATTTCTACGTCGTCGGCTCGATGGGCTGCGCTTCCGCGCTCGGCCTGGGGTTGGCGATGGCGCGGCCGGATCTGCGCGTAGTGGTCGTCGACGGCGACGGGGCCGCATTGATGCGCATGGGCAACTTCGCCACGCTCGGTGCCTACGGCGGCGGCAATCTCGTGCACCTGCTGCTGGACAACGAGGCCCACGAGTCCACCGGCGCCCAGGCGACGGTGTCGCAAGGCGTGGACTTCGCGGCCATCGCGTCGGCCTGCGGCTACGAGGCCGCGTACTCGGGCGAGGATCCGGGGCTCGTGGATGCGTTGCTCGCCGCACCAACCGGCGCACGCCCGCGCTTCGGACACCTGAAGATCGCGGTCGGGACGGACGAGGGGCTGCCGCGCCCGGCGATCAAGCCGCCGCAGGTGGTCGACCGGCTCATGGCCCACATCGGGACGCAATTCTGATGCTGCTGCTCAATCCAGGCCCGGTGAATCTCACCGAGCGCGTCCGCCACGCGCTGCTCAACCCGGATCTTTGCCACCGGGAACCCGAGTTCAGCGAGTTGCAGGCGCGGATCCGCGCCGGGCTCGTCGCGGTCCACGGCCTGCCCTCCGAGCGCTACACCGCCGTGCTGATGACCGGCTCGGGCACCGCGGCCGTGGAGGCGATGCTGACGACGCTGATGTCGGCCGACGGCCGCCTGCTGGTGCTGGAGAACGGCGTCTACGGCGAGCGCATGAGCAACATCGCCAGGATCCACGGCATCGGGCACGCGCGCCTGTCGCATGCCTGGGGCGATAGTATCGAACCGGACCGCGTCGGCGCGGCGCTGGATGCCGATCCGTCCCTCACGCACGTCGCGGTCGTGCACCACGAGACCACCACCGGGCGACTGAACGACCTCGCGGCGATCGGCGCGGCATGCCGCGCACGCGGCCGGCCGATGCTGGTGGACGCAGTGAGCAGTTTCGGCGCCGAGATCCTGGACTGCGACGCATGGAACATCCAGGCCTGCGCGGCAACCGCGAACAAGTGCCTGCACGCGGTGCCCGGCACGTCGTTCGTCGTCGCCCGGCGCGCGGATCTCGAACGCGACGATCCGCCGGCACGGTCGCTGTACCTGGACCTGCGCGGCTATCTGCGCAATCAGGATGCAGGCGGCACGCCGTTTACGCAGTCGGTGCAGACCTTCTACGCGCTGGACGAGGCGCTGCGGGAACTCGCCGAGGCGGGTGGCGCGGCTGAACGGCGCGCGCACTATGCCCGCTTGCAGGGCATCGTGCGCGAGGGCATGCAGGCGCTGGGCATCGCCGCCCTAATCCCGGCGGCGGAAAGCTCCGTGGTGCTGTCGGCCTATCGCCTGCCGGCGGGCCTGCCCTACCGGGCGCTGCACGATCGGTTGAAGGCACGCGGCTTCGTCATCTACGCCGGCCAGGGCAGCTTCGCCGAGTCCATCTTCCGCGTCTCGACCATGGGGGCGATCGTCGAAGCCGACATGCACCGTTTCGTCGACGCGATGTCGGCAATCGTATCCGGCTGAACCTTTCCGGCCGCGGGCCGCACCGCGCCGCCGGCGATTTTCGCGGCGCGAGGGTCCGGTACGCCTCTCCCGCCGGCTCGGGGACCGGGGCGGGGTTACTTCGGTGGGGCCGCCATCGCCTTCATCATTTCGGCGAAGGCGACGTCGTATTCCTTGAAGAAGGCGCTGCAGGTCGGATCGGCCGCGCAGGCCTGCCACCAGCGTCCGAGCTTGCCGGCGCCCGCGGTCGGATCGGCGATGCCGTAGGCCGGGAACACCAGCTTCTTCAGCAGCACGAAGCCCGGGATGAGTGCGCAATCAGCGAGCGTGAGTGCATTGCCGACGGCGTACGGACCGGCGCCCATGAAATGCTCGACGTAGCCGAACGCGGCATCGAGGGCGGCCGTGGCCTGTCCGACCTCCGCCTGATTGCGCGTGGCCGGATTCATGTTCCGGAACAGGACACCGGTGTGGGCGTAGATGTAGAGGTCGTTCAGGCGCGAGAGCAGGCGCGCCCGGGCGCGTTCGAAGGGATCGGCCGGCAGACCCGACTTGCCCGGAAAGGCTTCTTCCAGGTACTCGCAGATCACTTCGGACTCCGGCAGTACGCGGCCGTCCACCTCCAGCGCCGGCATCTTGCCAATCGGGTTCAGCGCCAGGTATTCGGGTGACTTGATATGCCCCCCCGGCGGCATCTGCGGCGCGAGATCCAGGCCCTTGATGCGCGCGAAAAGCACGACGCGGGCAACGAACGGCGAAGCGAGGGATCCGTAGAGTTTCATCGTCGGCAGGCTCCGTAGTGTGGACGCATCGGGTCAGGCGGACCTGGCGGTTGGGCGATCCAGGCGCGCGATTTGTCCGCGGATGAAGGCGGCAAAGGCGGCCGGCGTGAGGCCGGCGTCGTTCAGCATGTCCTCGCGCGAGCCGTGCTGTATGAATCGGTCCGGCAGGCCGTACATCGCCAGCGGCTGATGCACGCCTTGCGCTGACAGCGCCTCGGCCACCGCTGCGCCGGCACCACCGGGCAGGACGTTTTCCTCGATCGTGACCAGCAGATCGTGGCTGGCCGCCATTTCGAGCACGAGCTCGATGTCGAGCGGCTTGACGAAACGCATGTTGACGACCGAAGCGTCGAACTCCTCCGCCACCGCCAGGGCGATATCGAGCATGGTGCCGAAGGCGAGGATCGCCACTGCGCGGCCGCGCCGGCGTACCTGGGCCTTGCCGACCGGCAGCGCCTGCATCGCGGTCTCGGGCGGCGCGCCGGTGCCGCTGCCGCGCGGATAGCGCACCGCGCTGGGCTGGTCGAGGGTGAAGCCCGTGTACAACATCTGCCGGCACTCGTTCTCGTCCGCCGGAGCCATGACGACGATGCAGGGCAGGCAGCGCAGGAAGCTGAGATCGAAGCTGCCGTTGTGGGTGGGGCCGTCGGCGCCGACCAGGCCGGCGCGATCGATTGCGAAAAGTACGGGCAGGTTCTGCGCGCAGACGTCATGGATGACCTGGTCGTAGCCGCGCTGCAGGAAGGTGGAGTAAATCGCCACGACCGGCTTCAGGCCGTCGCAGGCCATCCCCGCGGCGACGGTAACCGCGTGCTGCTCGGCGATCGCCACGTCGTAGTACCGGTCGGGGTATTCCTGCGAGAAGCGCACCAGTTCGGAGCCCTCGCGCATCGCCGGGGTGATCGCCACCAGCCGGGAATCCAGCGCCGCCATGTCGCAGGCCCAGTCGCCGAAGATCCGGCTGTAGGTCGGCCGCGAGACCTTCTTGGCCGGCTGGATGCCCTTGGTCGGGTCGAACGGTGTCACGCCGTGATACTTGACCGGGTCCTCCTCCGCCGGCCCGTAGCCCTTGCCCTTCCTGGTGATGATGTGCAGCAGTTGCGGGCCTTCGAGCAGGCGCACGTTGCGCAGCGTGGCGAGCAGGGCCGGCAGGTCGTGGCCGTCCACCGGGCCGATGTAGTTGAAGCCGAATTCCTCGAACAACGTGCCGGGCACGATCAGGCCCTTGACGTGCTCCTCGGCGCGGCGTGCCAGCTCGCGCATGCCGGGCAGCTGCGCCAATGCCTTCTTGCCGCCTTCGCGCATGGTCGTGTAGAGCCTGCCGGAGAGGATCTGCGCGAAGCGGTTCGACAGCGCACCCACATTGGGCGATATCGACATGTTGTTGTCGTTCAGCACGACGAGCAGGTCCAGGCCGAGATCCCCGGCATGGTTCAGGGCCTCGAAGGCCAGGCCGGCGGTCATGCCGCCATCGCCGATGATTGCCACCGCCTTGCGCCGCGAACCGGTGTGCCTGGCCGCGATTGCCATTCCCAGGGCGGCGCTGATCGAGGTGCTCGAATGGCCGACGCCGAAGGTGTCGTAGGGGCTCTCGTCGCGCTTGGGGAACGGGGCCAGGCCCTGCCACTGGCGAATCGTGTGCAGCCGGTCCCGGCGGCCGGTGAGGATCTTGTGGGGGTAGGCCTGATGGCCGACGTCCCATACGAGGCGGTCATCCGGGGTGTTGTAGAGGTAGTGCAGCGCGATGGTCAGCTCGACCGTGCCCAGCCCCGCGGCGAAGTGGCCACCGCTGCCACTGACCGATTCGAGCAGGAAGGCGCGCACCTCGGTGGCGACCTCCGCGAGCTCGCTCTCGGGCAGCTTGCGCAGGTCGGCGGGGGAGTCGATGCGGCTGAGCAGCGGATAATTCGTCGAGGCGGGCATCCAACGTCGCTTCACGAAAGAAAAGGCGCGACATTATCGGTAGCCGGTCCGGGGGTTGCAAGAAAAAGCACCGGCAGGGGGCGCCTGATCTGTCGCGATCAGCCAACACGGATTGCAAGCGTTCGTTTCGCCCCGGGCCCCGCGACGCCGGTGCGCTAGGAACGCGCCGGCCGATCGCGTAAGATGCGGCGGCCGTTCCATAACGAAAACAGCCTGAAATCCTTCGGCAATTCCACAATTTAAGTCAGGGTATTCGGATGCCTGTCCCGTTGATCCAGAAATATCGCGTCGCCCGCTACATCGTCAGCCAGAAGCTCAAGGGCCGGAAGAAGTACCCCTTGGTGCTGATGCTCGAACCGCTGTTCCGATGCAACCTCGCCTGTGCCGGATGCGGCAAAATCGACTACCCGGACGATATCCTGGATCGCCGCCTGTCGTTCGAGGACTGCATGGGCGCGATCGAAGAGTGCGGGGCCCCGGTGGTGTCGATTGCCGGCGGCGAACCGCTCATCCATCGCGACATGGCGCAAATCGTCCGCGGCTTCATCGAGCGCAAGAAGTTCGTCTACCTGTGCACGAACGCGCTGCTGCTCGACAAGAAGATGGACGAGTACACCCCTTCGCCGTACCTGACGTTTTCCGTCCACCTCGATGGGAACCGGGACCGGCACGACGCTTCGGTCTGCCGCGAGGGCGTCTACGACAAGTGCGTCGCGGTCATCAGGAAGGCACTGGACCGCGGCTTCCGGGTCACCGCCAACTGCACGCTGTTCCAGGGCGAGACCGCCGAGGAAGTCGGGCAGTTCATGGACTCGATGATGGCCCTGGGCGTGGAAGCGGTCACCATGTCGCCGGGGTACAGCTACGAGCGCGCACCACGCCAGGACGTATTCCTGGGCCGCCAGCGCAGCAAGCAGCTCTTTCGCGACATCTTCGCCCTGGGCAAGGGCCGCAACTGGCGCTTCAACCAGTCGCCGCTGTACCTGGACTTCCTCGCCGGCAACCAAAAGTACGAATGCACCCCCTGGGGTGCGGTCACGCGCAACGTCTTCGGCTGGCAGAAGCCCTGCTACCTGCTGGTCGGGGAGGGCTACGCGCGCAGCTATGCGGAATTGATCGACGAGACGCCGTGGGAGAACTACGGCACCGGGCGCAATCCCAAGTGCGCCAACTGCATGATGCACTGTGGCTACGAAATGACGGCGGTCGAGGACACCTTCCAAAGCCCGCTCAAGGCTGCGCGGGTGGCCTTGTTCGGCCCGCGTACCAGCGGGCCGATGGCGCCGGAGCCGGAGTTCACCTACAGCGACGACGCCGTCGCCAAGCCGCGCCTGGTGGCGAACTCCGAGGCCGGCGGGTCGAGTTGCAGCAGCAAGCAGGTCGCCTGACCCCGGCCGGGCCGCAAACGCCGGAGTTGCCATGACCGGGCTCGCGCTGGCCGGGCTGGGCCTGTGGGTTCTCATTGCGCTGCTGCCCTGGCGGCCTTGGTCGACCCGCGAGACCCTGAACGCCCTTCCACGAACCGACGACCTGAGCGATGTCACCGCCCTGGTGCCGGCACGCGACGAGGTCGAACATATCGAACGCACTCTGCGCTCGCTGGCTGCCCAGGATGCGCGCATGCGCATCATCCTCGTGGACGACGAATCCACCGACGGCACCGGCGCCCGCGCCCGGGAACTGCAACTGCCGCAACTGACGGTGCTGGAAGGGCGGCCGCATGCACCGGGCTGGAGCGGCAAGCTCTGGGCACTCGAGCAGGGCCGGGCGCAGGTCCGCACGCCCCTGACGCTGCTGGTGGACGCCGACATCACCCTCGATCCCGGCCTGGTGGCTGCACTGCGCGACAAGCTGCGCCTGGAGGGCCTGGCCTCGGCGTCGCTGATGGTGCAGTTGCGGATGCGCGGGTTCTGGGAACGGCTCCTGGTTCCGGCGTTCGTCTACTTCTTCAAGCTGCTCTACCCGTTCCGGCTCGCCAACTCCTCCGTGCCCTGGGTGGCGGCAGCCGCCGGCGGATGCATCCTGGTGCGAACCGAGGTGCTGGACTCCATCGGCGGCTTCGGTGCACTTCGCGGCGCCCTGATCGACGACTGCACCCTCGCCCGCCTCATCAAGTCCCGCGGCTACCGCAGCTTCATCGGCCTGACCCGCAGCGCACACAGCCGGCGCCGGTACGACGATCTGCGCGCCCTGTGGGACATGGTCGCCCGTACCGCCTACACGCAGTTGCGCTACTCGCCGGCGCTGCTCGCCCTGTGCACGCTGCTCATGCTGCTGGCATTCGTGGTGCCTGTGGCGGCGGTTGCCGCCGGTGGAGCGCCCGCGCGGCTGGGTGCCGCCGCCTGGGTGATCATGGCCGCCACGTTCTACCCTACCATCGCGTATTATCGCCTGCCGCCGGCATGGGCCCTGGCATTGCCGGCGGCAGGCGCACTTTACCTGGGCATGACCTGGAGTTCGGCGTTGCGCTTCTGGCGCGGTGAGCGATCGCGCTGGAAGGGCCGGAGCTACAGGGGACCGGCCTGAACCGGAGGCATCCGGCGGCGTCGAAGGAAATGCCGGGAGTTGCCCGGGCCGGTTCATCCGCCATTCACCGCCGTGAGGAAAGATACCTGCATGACGACGAGAGGGTTCAGAACGATGCGCGCGGTCCTGGCCGGTGCCTTGCTGGCGCTCGCCGCAGCCGCACCGGCACACGCCGGCGACGGCGCGGTCGCGACCGTGGAAACGCTGCACGCGGCCCTGCTGGACATCATGAAGGGTGGCGGAAAACTGGGCTTCACGGGCCGTTCCGATCGGATCGCGCCGGTGGTCGGTCACAGCTTCGACTTCCCCACCATCGCCCGGTTCGTGGTGGGTCGCGAGTGGGGCAAGCTCAGCAGCGAGCAGCAGTCGAGGTTCCTGTCGACCTTTGAGCAACTGAGCACCGCCACCTATGCCGGGCGCTTCGACAGCTTCGACGGCGAGCGCTTCCGCACGGTCGGGACCGAGCCGCAGAAGCGGGGTTACGAACTGGTCAAGACCGAACTCATCGACAGCGATGGCGACGCGGTTTCGCTGTCATACCTTTTGCATGAGTCCGCCGGGGACTGGAAAATCGTCAATGTCATCGCCGATGGCGTCAGCGATTTGTCGCTGAAGCGCGCCGATTACGCGTCGATAATGAAGGCCGGGGGATTCGACGCCCTGATCGACAAAATCAAGGTCCAGATCACCCAGCAGGACAAGGGCGGCGGCAAGTAGCGACGCCGGCCGCGGCCGGCACCGCGGCACTCGGTTGCCGCCGGGCTTTTATAGTACATTTGCGATTCTTCGACGGATCGGAATATCGGAGCCAGACGAATGAGAACAACGACGGGGACCCGGCTTCGGGTCATCGCGCTCGCCGCGGCGGCGGCACTGGGGTTCGGAAGCGCGGCCTGCGCGCAGAACGGCGAGGACAACGATCCGTTCGAGAATACCAACCGCGCGTTCTACAAGTTCAACGACGGACTGGACGTGCACATCTTCCAGCCGCTCGCACGCGGCTACGTGAAGGTGACGCCGCAGTTCTTCCGCACCAGCGTGACCAACTTCTTCGACAACATGGGCTACCTGAACACGATTGCCAACGACCTGCTCCAGGGCAAGCTCGTGCGGTTTTTCCAGGATTCGGGCCGCTTCGTGATCAACAGCACGCTCGGTATCGGCGGCCTGTTCGATCCCGCCTCGGAAATGGGCCTGAAGCAGAACAGCGAGGATCTGGGCCAGACCTTCGCAGTCTGGGGAGCCGGCGAAGGCGCGTATCTGGTGCTGCCGCTGCTGGGGCCTGATACCGTCCGCGACGTTCCCGACCGTGCCACCAGCATGCTGCTGACGCCGACATTCTGGATCAATAGCGTGGTGACATTCCCCCTCGGTGCGCTGAATGCCATCAACACCCGCGCCAACCTGCTCGAGGCAC
>JBFXBD010000044.1:0-50446 GCA_050183625.1 Gammaproteobacteria bacterium | reverse complement strand
CCGGGTGGGTCGGTCGGCTACCGCTGCGCAGGCCATCCATGGCCTGCTCCGCTGCCGCGATCGCTGCGCTATGCCATCCATGGCCCGCTTGCGATCGCAGGCCGCCGCCCGACCCACCCGGTCCTCGACCCGAAGGCGGAGACGTTCGAAGCGTCGAGATTTCGTTCGGGGACTGAACGACGGTTCCAGTTGCGTTCAGGTGGGCATGGACTCACCGCGCCTGCGGCGCAGGGTCGGGGGCCACGGGTATCTTGCAGGAGGCAAGATACCCGTGGTTCCCGGCCCGGGTCGAAGCCACCGGGCAGCGTAAAACGAGCCGCCTCCGGCAACCGCAGACTCGGACCATCAAAAAAGGGGTCGGAGTGAATTTCGACGGACGAAAATCACTCCGACCCCGTTTCGGGGGGTCAGAGGCCGAGGTCGGCGACGGGTACGTCGATCGGGCCGGAGACCTTCTGCGCGGCGGCGAGGAGCCTGTCCTTGCTCGCGCCGCCGAGGTAGCCGTCGATCAGGCGATGGTAGTTGCTGATCAGGCCCTCGACCTTCTCGGACAGGCGCATGTACTCGAACCCCTTCGTGTGCAGGCCCTTCTGCTGCATCGGCAGGTTGGAGTAGTCCTGCTTGGGGATCGGCGGCCAGCGCGGATCGTCGTGCGGCATCGGCGTCGGGGTCTTGATCGGCGGCGGCTCCTGCCCCGGCGGGAAGCGGGTCAGGGACCAGAGTTCGAACAGGCAGGTCTCCGGCCCGAGCGGACGGATCCGGTACGACGATGCACTGCTGAACGTCGGCAGCAGGAAGAAGTGCGGAAAGCAGAAGTTCACGCTCTCGTTGTAATGCTGCCGATCGACCTCGTTCAGATCGGCGACGTCCATGCCGGCCTTGCGATTCCAGTCGACGATCGCGTCGTTCAGGCGCCGGCGCCATTCCATGTTCGCCTGCGCCGGATCCGCGGGCAGGTCGATGTTGCGCAGGCCCTCGGCGACGCGGATGTCCTTCTCGTGGGTCATGCCGGCCATGCCTTCGTTCAGGATGCGCATGAAGTGGATGTTCAGGTCGATGACCTGGCGTGGATCGACCGAATCCATCTTCGGCGGATTGGCGTACGTGGTGTAATACCGCGACATGCGCGATGCGCTGTCCGGGCTGGCATAGGTCGCGCCGCGCCCGCGCGGCACGCCCGGCGGGAGGAGCTGCGGGTGGGTGGCCAGCACGTGGTAGCCCTCCATGAAGGCCTCCATCGCCAGCTTCCAGTTCACCGGGAGGTGCGCGGCCAGCCACCACTCCACGCGCAGGGTATCGACATGCCAGGCGTCGTGCATGTCGGCGAAGGGCTTGATCGACTCGCGCAGCGGCGGGGCGTCGTCGTCCAGGTTGATGAACGCGCAGCCACCCCAGGTCTCCACCCGGCACTGGCGCAGGCCCAGATCGTCCGGATCGAGGTTGCGCTTGTTGAACAGCTCCTCCCCGAACACGAAGGTGCACTGACCCTCGATGTTCCAGGCCCAGCCGTGGAAGGGGCACACGAACCCGCCCGGCCGGCAGCCGCGATCCTTGGCAAGCTGCACGCCGCGGTGCCGGCAGTGGTTGTGGTAGGCCTTGACGGTGTTGTCGTCGACGCGCGTGACGATGATCGAATGGCCGACGTTCTCGTACACGACGTAGTCGCCGCGCTTTGGGATCTCCTCCAGGCGGCAGGCCATCTGCCACACGTGCGGCCAGAGCTTCTCGCATTCCAGATCGAAGAACGCCTGGTCGTAGTAACGCCTGGCGGGGATCCGATCCGGCTGGGTGATGGCGAAGGGCACTTTTGATTGGCTGGCCATGTTCGAGGTCCTCGATTTTTCCGTCGTGAAGAAAAGATAACGCCGCCGATTCGCGGCCCGCAATCGCCGCGCCGCTCAGATCCGATAGCGGCGGCGGATGCCGTGGAAGCGATCCATGAGCTGCCTGTGCCGCTCCCCGGCGGTGACCTTGCGGCAGTCGGACGGCAGGCTCGCGGCCAGGTCCGAAAGCTTGACCACGCGCGTGACGATGGGCGGATAGTCCCGGCTCAGGATGTTGCGATAGGTGAGGTATCCCTCCTCGAAGCCCTGGGTGTCCAGCCAATTGTGATAGCCCGGGTCGGCATGCGTCATGACGAGCCGGACCTTGCCGTCGCTGTCCACCACTGCCCTGGACGGCGAGTAGCTCACGTTGCGATAGGCGTAGTCCATGCTGTTCCAGAACACGCCCATGTTCGTGAACATCCAGAACCCGTCGTAGTTCGCGAACTCGACGATCATCGCCTCGTCCCGCGCGAGCCGCCAGTGCATGTTGGTGATGAACCGGCCGCGTCGCTGGTCGCGCTCCTCGGCCGCGCCGGTGGTGGTGCTGCCCATGCCGGGGAAGCGGTTCAGCGGGTAGTCGTCCTTCAGGGCGTGCGCCACCCCGAGCGGCTGATCCGGCCAGTCGTTCATGCAGCCGCTGATGAACTCCCGCGCCCACGCGACCGCATCCAGGATATCCTGATGCGTCGGCACCGGTCGCGGCGTGTCCATGTCGATGCGCTCGATGCGAAACTGCGCTGACTCCTCATCCCAGCGATCGAACCCCTGGCGCAGGAACAGCTTGCGCGATCCGGGCGTGGTCGGCAGCCAGTTCGGCCCGCGCCGCGGACCGCCGACGTAGAGCACGAAGCTGCCGTCCCACTCGGTCTGGAGCTCGTGGCCGAAGATGTTCGCCTCCGGTGTATCGCCGAACGGCTCGTGCAGGTTGCGGAAATCGGTGCCCCAGTACGCGTCCGTCGCCATGCGCGGGCCGTTGACCGTGAAATTGATGAAGCGCGCCGTGCCCTTGTTGCCGGTGATCTTGTAGACCGACTGGCCGTCGATCCAGGCCTGCAGGTAGATGAAATCGGCGTTGTCACCGCCGAGCTTGCGGTCCGGCGCGCAGAAGGCGTGGATGGCAGGATACTTCGTATCCTTGGTTTCCAATGCGAGATCGAACGCCTGGCTCAGGTTCTGGGTCAGGAAGCGGAACCCGTCCGCGCGCTGGATCGACGAGGCCGGGTTGTGATCCTTGAATACGAGATCCCCGCACTGCTTCAACTGCTCGCAGAACCCATGCCACGCGCTGCGCAGGGGTTCGTCGAAGGGGCTGTCGCCATAGGCCATCGTATCGATTCTCCAGGGGGTTGCGGATCGGTGCCCGCGCCGCGTGCTCAGGCGGCGGCGCGCGCGTGCATGCCGCAGCGCCGGCGCAGATCCGCGGCACTGGCCGGCCGGCAGCCGTACTGCGCCATGAGCCCCGCGGCCCAGGCCACGAGGCCGGCATTGGTCGCTTCGGGAAATGCGCGCGCGTTGTCGCCGATGCCGACCCGGATCCCGTGCCCGCGTTCCAACGCCCGACGCAGCAGCGTTTCGGTACGATCCCGCGACGTCATGGCATAGGGCACGATCACGGTCTCGTGGTCCAGGTCCGCCGGCAGGCGCGAGAGCACGAAGTCCAGCGCCTCGACGCTCGGCTCGAACATGCCCAGCCAGCGATCGCTGAAGAAGATCTTCAGGTTCAGCGGCGCGCGCAGGATCCCGGCGCGCGCGGCGCACACCACCCAGCGCAGATCGGATGAATCGAAAATCGCCACGTTCGGCACCATGCCGCGGCGTTCGAACTCGTGCACCACGGCCGGATAACCGTCGTCGCTCTCGGTGCCGTGGAAGCGGATCACCTCGAAGCGCCGGGCGGACTCGTCCCACGACGGCGACTTGACATGCTGCTTGGGGTCGAATGGCGACAGTACCAGCCGGTAGTCGGGCGGCGCGGCAGCCGCCAGTTCCCAGACGTGGTCCAGGCGTTCGATGTAGCTCGGGTAGGCGAGCAGGTCTACCTCCTGCGCCGCCCGGTTCAGCACGCTGCGGGAGGGCTCGGCGTCGTACCAGATCTGGGCGCCCGCTTCGTCGCGGGCATGGAAATGCACCAGCGTCGCGCCGGCGCGAACGCAGGCGACGATGTCGGCGGCGACTTCGCCCGGCCCGTACGGTACGTGCGGGTTCTCCTGCCGGGTCGCGAGTTCGTTCAGGCCGACTTCCAGGACCGCCTTGCCTTCGTCACGCAGTGCCATGTCCAATCCCCCTGATCATTCATCATCCAACCCCGTCACAGCGAGCCCGAACCGGGCGTGGCTCCGGCCGCTGGCGGCGACGAGCCATCGTCGTCGCCAGCGCAGCAAAGCGCTCCATAAAGCGCCGAACTCGTCCGGGCCGCATGAATTGCGGCTGCCGCCGCGCGGCCTATCCATGAACCGCACCTCGTCGTTGCGAGCCCGCGAAGCGGGCGCGGCAACCCATGCTTCGCCAACGATGCCGAGGCGGCATGGATTGCTTCGCTGCGCTCGCAATGACGGGTATGGTTCATTGCGCAGCCAGGCAATCGGACCGGCGTGCCAACCTGCATTCCAGGCATCCGGTTTCATCATAGCCCGAAAAAAGCGCCGGCATGTGTAGATTGCCGTGCCGCTGGTACCATGGCCGTCCCGCACCGTGATGCGCACATCCGATCGGGTGCACCACCGAACGTTCAATCTTCAGGCACGAGAGGAATCACCATGCCGGGTCCGCTGCAAGGTTTCAGGGTCGTCGACTGCACCCGCGGAATGGCGGGCACCCGCGCCGCCGGGATCCTCGCGGACTACGGCGCGGAGGTCATCCGGGTCGAGCCGCCCGGCGGCGATCCCTGGCGCGGCGAACTGGCCGTGGCCTACGCCGCCTACAACCGCGGCAAGCGCAGCGTGGAACTGGATCTGAAGACCCCGGCCGGCCACGCCGGCCTGCGTTCCCTGCTGGCCGACGCGGACGTGCTGATGACGAGCTGGCGCCCGGGCGTCACCGAACGCCTCGGCCTGGGCCACGCGGCGCTGCACGCGGATCTGCCGCAGCTCGTGACCTGCGAGATCACCGGCTTCGGCGCCGACGGCCCGTTCAAGGATCTGCGCGGCTACGAGGCGCTGGTGCACGCGGTGATCGGCACGATGGGCGAGCAGATGGGCTACCGCGACGGACCGATCTACGAGGGCCTGCCGTTCGCCGGGCTCGGCGCGTCCTCGCTGGCCGTAATCGGGACGCTGGCAGCATTGCTGCGCCGCGAAACGGATGGCCATGGCCGCCACGTCGAGACCACCCTGCTCGACGGCGCGCTCGCCTACCTGACCATGGCGTGGTCGGACTTCGACGTCGCCGTGCCGCGGCCGGTCGCCACCGGCAACAAGCGCATCATCGTGCGCACCTTCAAGTGCGCGGACGGGCACTACGTCGGCATCCACACCGGAGCGGTCGGCGCCTTCGGGCGCACGATGCAGGTGCTCGGGCTCGCCGATCGCGTCGCGCACGACGAGCGCGGCCTGGACATGGCCTACCAGGTCACGCCGGAGGAATACGAGATCCTGCAGAACGAAGTACCGAAGATTTTGGAGACCCAGCCGCGCGCGGTCTGGGTCGAGCGCCTGCTCGCCGCCGACGTATGCGTGATCCCGGTGCTGCACCCCACGGAGATCTTCGACGAGCGCCAGGTCCGCCACAACGCGATGGTAATCACCGTGGACGACCCGGTCCTGGGCAGGGTCGAGCAGGCGGCACCGCCGGCACGGTTCAGCAACTGCGATCTGCCACCAACCCGCCCCGCCGCGCGCAGCGGCGAGCACGATGGGCAGGGCTGGCAGGCGCCGCGCAGGGCGCTGCCCGCGCTCGGCAGCATCGATCGCGACAAGCCCCTGCTCGCCGGCGTGAAGATCGTCGATGCCGGCGCCTACTACGCCGGGCCGTACGCGCCGCGCCTGCTGGCGGACTTCGGCGCCGAGGTGGTGAAGATCGAGACCCTGGGCGGGGATCCGCTGCGCGGCCAGGAGCGCGTGTTCCCCTCCGGGCACGCGAACAAGCGCTCCATCGCGATCGACATGAAGCGCCCGGAAGCGGCGGCGATCCTCAATGCGCTCGTGAAGGATGCCGACGTGGTGACCCAGAACATGCGCCCCGGCGCCGCCGAGCGCCTGGGCGTGGGCTACGAGCAGTTGAAGGCCATCAAGCCGGATCTGATCTACGCCTGGTCCGCCGGCTGGGGCGCCTCGGGGCCGGACTACAAGCGCCAGGGCTTCGCGCCGATGTACTCGGGCTACACCGGCATCAGCTTCGAGGTCGCCGGGCGCGGCAACCCGCCGATCATGCCGGTGGGCAACGAGGATCCGGGCAACGGCCTGCTCGGTGCCATCGGCATCCTCATGGCCCTGCTGCATCGCGCCCGCACCGGCGAGGGCCAGCTCGTGGATCACTTCCAGATCAACGCCACCATGGGCCACATGGCCCACGTGCTGCGGCGCGCCAGCGGCGAGGTGCTCGGCGCGGCCAGGCTCGACCAGGCGCAGATGGGCGTCGGCCCGTTCGACCGCCTCTACCGAACGCGCGACGGCTGGCTCTGCATCGTCGCCGGCACCGAAGCCGAGCGCGCCGCGCTCTGCCGCGCCCTGGAAGTCGCGCGCGACGCGGGGTCGGAGCATGCGCAGATTGAGGCGCTGGCCGCGGCTGCCGGCCGGTGCGCCACGGCGGATCTCGGCGCCCTGCTGAAGAACGCCGGCGTACCGCACGCGGTTCCGGTGCCCTACAACTGCGAGACTTTCCTGAGCGACCCCGAGAACCGGCGCACGCTGCGCGCGGTCGAGAGCCGGCACCTCACCCGCGGGCGGGTGCGCGAGGTCGGCAAGCTCATCCGCGTGAGCGGCGCGGCGATCGCAGCGCACCGCCCGGCGCCGGAGCTGGGAGAGCACACCGACGAAATCCTGGCCGAAGCGGGCTTCGACGCCGCCGCGGTCCGCGATCTGCGCGCGGCCAAGGTGGTGCGCTGAGGGCGCCCCGCGGCGGGATCGCGTGCCCCAGCGTCATTGCGAGACCGAACCGGGCCCGGCTCCGGCAGATTGCGGCCATGAACCTCCCCTTCGTCGTCGCGAGCGCAGCGAAGCGACCCACGCGGCCTCGCTGCCGCCGGCAGCACGTGGATTGCTTCGTCGCTGCGCTCCTCGCAATGACGGGGTGCAATGACGGCGCCCCAACGGCACCCGATTTGCTCTTATAGTGCAACCGAATCCCGGCATGGCCGGGGCTGCCGCGCTGATCCCGCATGAAAGTCCGCAAGCCGAACCTGGATTTCTCCGCCACTCCGCCGCACTGGGCCGCGAATCCGGAATTCGCGCAGTCGTTGAATGCCTCCTCGCTGTGGTTCCCGTTCCTGGAGCGCTTCCTGAACCGGGTCATGGCCAAGGCATCCGCGGAGCTGAAGGGCGAGCCCGCCGAGGTCGAGCGCCTCAAGGCGGACATCCGCACCTTCATCCGCCAGGAGGCGAACCACTACACGCTGCACGGCGCCTTCAACGGCATCCTGGCCGCGCACGGCTACGACGTCGCCCGCTTCGAGCGCCACTTCGAAGCCGAGTTCGAAAAGCTGTTCTCGACCCGTTCGCTCGCCTTCCTGTGCGCCTACTGCGAAGGCTTCGAGACCATGGGTCCGCCGGCGGCGCTGGCGTGGCTGGACGAGATGGAAGACCTGCTGGCGGGCGCCCGCCCCGAGGTGGTCGCGTTGTGGAAGTGGCACCTGATGGAGGAGTACGAGCACCGCAACGTCTGCCACGACGTCTTCCACGCCGTGCACGGCGGCTACTTCATGCGCATCTACGGGTTCTTCTTCCAGCTCAGGCAGCTCACCGGCTTTTCGAACATGGTGCGACGCCACCTGCTCGAGCGCGACCGCGCCGGGATGACGAAGGACGAACTGCGCGCCTCGTACCGGCGCGAACGCGCAGCGAGCCGCCGGATGAGCCGGTTGCTGCTGCCGCGCCTGCTGAAGGCGCTGTCGCCGTTCTACTCGCCGCGCAAGGCGAAGGAACCGCGGATGTTCCGCAGCTACATGGCCCGGGTCGAGTCCGATCTGGACTGACCTGCCGCCGGCAGGCCGCTAGCGCGCGGGCGTGGCCGGCATCGCCCGCATGGCCAGCGCGAAATGCAGGGCGGCACCGGCGATGCCGGCAATGCCCACGATGCCCATGGCCATGCGCAGGCCGTCAATCCCATGGGCCGGCGACAATGCGTCGCTGATGAGGCCCACCGCCAGCGGCGCCAGCCCCACGCCGAGCAGGTTCATCACCAGGTGGATCACCGCCGAGGTCATGGCGCGCATGCGGTTCGGCACCAGGCCCTGGTGGATGGCGTGCACCGGCCCGATCCAGAAGGCCAGCAGCGTGGCCGGCACGGCATTGAACAGGATCGCCGGGATCGCCGCCGGCGCGAGCAGCGTCGCGACCAGGAACGGTGCCGACACCAGCGCGCCGACGAACGGCGCGAGCAGGCGATGACGCTCCTGGCGCCGCGCGAACCGATCACCCAGAACGCCGCCGAGGAAGGTGCCGATGCTGGCCCCGGCACCGGCGGTCAACGCCAGCCAGGTGCCGAGTTCCCCGGTGCCGATCTCGAACCGGCGAATGAGATAGGACGGCAACCACGCCATGCTGGCCGTGATCGCCAGCGCCGCGAACGCACCGCCGAGCGCGATGTGCCGGAACACCGTGTTCCCCGCGAGCGTGCGGAACACTTCCGCGACGCCCGGCGCGGGCGCCGGCGCGGCACTGCCGGCGGGCTCGGAGGCGCCGCGCACCGGCTCGACGACGGTGTAGCGGATGAGCGGGGCCAGGATCAGGCCGGCGACGCCGAGGATGATGAAGGTCGCGCGCCAGCCGAACAGCTCGTTCAGCCAGCCCGCGCCCGCATAACCGATCAGCGCGCCGAGCGGCGAACCCAGCATGAAGATGGCGATCGCACCGGCCCGCCTGCGCGGCGGGTAGATGTCCGACAGCATCGAATGCACCGGCGGGTTGCAGCCGCCCTCGCCCACGCCGACGCCGACCCGGGCGACCACCAGGTGCCAGAGGTTCTGGGCGAAGCCGGTGGCCGCGGTCATCAGGCTCCACAAGCCCACGCACAGGGCGACGATGCTGCGGCGCGTGCCGCGATCGGCCCAGCGCGCGATCAGCACGCCGAAGCCGGTGTAGAAGATCACGAACGAAAAACCGCTGAGCAGCCCGAGTTGGGTGTCGGTCAGGTGGATCTCGCGCTTGACCGACTCCTGCAGCATCACCAGTACCTGCCGGTCGATGAAGCTGAAGACGTAGGCCGAGGTGAACAGCGCGAGCACGTAGCCGCGGTAGCCGCGGCGCGCGTAGGGCGCCATCGCCGCGTCGGCGGCGACGTGGGATTGCGGTGCGTTCATCGGATCGCGAGTGCGACGACGAGCTGGCTCAGGGCCTTGTTCAGCGCGCGGATCTCCGTCCTGCTCAGGTGCGCGAGGGTGGCGGCGAGCATGTTGTGGCGCGCGCCGCGGATCTTCTCCATGACCGTGGCGCCGGCGCGGGTCAGGTTCATCATCCACATGCGGGCGTCGTTCGCGCCCTTGGTGCGCGCCACCAGCCCGCGCTTCTCCAGCACGCGCACCTGGCGGCTCAGGGTCGAGGTGTCCAGCCCGAGGGCCTCGGCAAGGGCCGTGACCGTCAAGGCGCCCTGTTCGTCCAGGACGGTCAGGATCGGATAGGCCGATCGGTCCAGGGTGACGCCCGCGGCGGCCAGGATGTCGGCGTGCATGCGCGGCTGCGTGGATCGGCGCACGAGCGCGAGCCAGGCGCGCTCGATCTCCAGCAGTTCCGGATTGTCGCGCGGGGCGGTCTTCCTGGGCGGGGCGGACTTTGCGGGCATGGGCAGCGGATCGGTCGCCATGGGAGGGGCGAATGATAGCGCGGCGGGCGGCCCGCGCCGCAACCGGCACGACGGGACGCGGCCGCGCGCTTTCGCGGACCGCCGGATCCAAGCTCCCGGATCGGCTCCGCATTCGATTGACGCCGGGCCGTACAATCGCTGACCATGGTTGCTGCATACAACCATACCGGCCTGTCGCTCGCACACAGCGCGCGCGGAGGATGCATCGCGCATGATCACCGACACCGGGGCCCGGCCGCTGGCCGGCCGCCACGCGCTCATCACCGGCGCGACCCGCGGCATCGGCCGCCAGACCGCCCTCGCGTATGCGCGCGCGGGCGCCGCGCTGACGCTGTGCGCACGCACCCGGCGCGATCTGGACCTGCTGGCCGACGAACTGCGCGCCGGCGGCACGCAGGTGCGGATCGTCGTCGCCGACCTCGCCCGGCGCGAGGACGTGGACGCACTCGCGCGCGCCGCGACGGACGTCGACATCGTCGTCAACAATGCCGCGGCCAAGGCCCGCTTCGCCTCCGTGCTCGGCGCCGACGACGCGCATTGGGACGAACACATCGCCGTCAACCTGATGGCGCCGCTCAAGCTCCTGCGCGTCATCGGCGCCGCCATGGCCGAACGCGGCCGCGGTGTGATCATCACCTTCTCCTCCAGCGCCGCGATCCAGCCGGTGCCGTTCATCGGCGCCTATGCCGTCACCAAGCGCGCCACCGAGTACCTCACCCGGCTGGCGGCCATGGAACTCGGGCCACGCGGCGTGCGGGCGGTCTGCCTGGCCCCGGGACTGACCGTCACCGAGACCGTCCAGCACCTGTTCGAGAGTGGGCAGGCGGCGAGCTGGACCAGCAACACCCCGCTCGGCCGCGTCGCGCAGTCGCAGGAGATGGCCGGGCTGATCGTGTGGCTGGCCTCGGACGCCGCGGCCTACCTGACCGGGACGACGGTCGTCGTCGACGGCGGCAACACCACCGGCCAGTACCACCTGCTGGCCGCCTCGGCCGGCGCACTGTCGGCGGATGACCCCTGCGCGCGCCTGCCCGGCGCCGGCGGGAACCGCAACACCTGACCGCGGAGCCGGTGATGCCCGACTCGACGACCACGATGACCGCGATGTCCACGCCGCCGCTGGCAGGATTGCGCGTCCTGGACATGTCCATGCTCACGCCGGGCCCGTTCGCGACCCAGATCCTCGCCGACCTCGGCGCCACGGTGCTGAAGGTGGAACGCCCGCCGATCGGCGACCTGGAGCGCCTGGCGATGCCTGCGTACTTCCGCGCCTACAACCGCGGCAAGTACAGCATCGCGCTGGATCTGAAGCAGGCGGCCGACCGCTCGGAATTCGACCGTCTGGTCCGCGACGCGGACGTGTTTTTCGAGGGCTTCCGTCCCGGCGCGGCAGAGCGCCTCGGCGCGGGTTTCGAGCGGTTGAAAACCCTGAAGACGGACCTCGTCTACGTCTCGCTCAGCGGCTTCGGCCCGGGCGGCCCGCGCATCGAGGAGAAGGCGCACGATCCCGAGTTCCAGGCACTGGCCGGCAGCCTGCACTACAACCGCGGCACGGACGGCAAGCCGGTGTACAACACCGCCGGGCCGACGTTCGACTACGCCGCGGCGATGTATGCGGTGGTCGCGGTGCTCGCCAGCCTGCCGGCGCGTGCCCGCACCGGCGCCGTGCGCATCGAAGTGCCGTGCTTCGCGGCCGGCTTCGCCTGGATGTTCCCGCGCCTGGTCGATGCGCTCGAATCCGGGCGCGAGATCGCCACCCAGGACATCATCATGGCCGGCAGCGACGGCAAGTACCTGACCGTCGCCGCCACCGAGGACTCGGCCTGGCCGCCGCTGTGCAAGGCCATCGGCCGGCCCGATCTGCTCGCACGGCCGGAACTTGCGACCTTCGACGGCCGCCTGCGGCACGCCGGGGAACTCAACGCAATCCTGCGCGCGGCGATCGCCACCGAGCCGCGCGACGCGTGGGCGGCGCGGCTGGCTGCCGCGGGCGTGTCCAGCGCGCCGATCCTCGATCCGCACGAAGTGGTCGACGACCCGCAGGTGCGACACATGGATCTCATCCGCCACGCCCCTGCGCTGCACGCGCGTACGCCGATCTACGGCCTGCCGACGCTGATGCACGTGAACGCGCCGGACCTGGACCAGCACGGGGCGCCGATACGCGCCGGCGGCTGGGCAGCCCTCTCGCCGGCGCAGGCCGCGGAGGTGGTGAAGTGACCGCGTCGCCTTTCAGCGGCGATCCCGCGGTGCTCAAGGTGCTCGACGCCGGCACCATGATGGCCGGTCCGTTCGCTGCCACCCTGCTGGGCGACTACGGCGCGGACGTGATCAAGATCGAGCGCCGCGGCGGCGACATCCAGCGCTACATCGGCCCCGGTCCAACCGGCCTGTGCTACCGCTGGCAGGTCGATGCCCGCAACAAGCGCTGCATCACGCTCGACATCCGCAAGCCCGAAGGCCAGGCGCTGTACCGGCGCCTGGCCGCGTGGGCGGACGTGCTCATCGAGAACAACCGGCCGGGCGCGATGGAACGGCTCGGGCTGGGCTACGAGCAACTGCGCGCGGTCAATCCGCGGCTGGTCTACGTGCGGGTGTCCGGCTTCGGCGACACGGGCCCCTACCGCGATCGCCCCGGCTACGATTTCACCGGCGCCGCGTTCGGCGGCCTGACCGCCGTCACCGGGTACCCGGATCGCCCGCCGGTATTGCCGGGCTTTCCGGTGCTGGACTACAGCGCCGGCATGTTCGCGGCCATCGGCGCCCTGGAAGCGCTGCGCCGCCGCGATGCGCCCGGCGGCAGCGGCGCGGGCGAGTACGTGGATCTGGCGCTATACGAGCCGGTCCTGCGGATATCGCAGCACGCGCTGCAGCTCTACGCCACCGAAGGCATCGTCCAGGCGCGCGAAGGCGGCATGCCGGTGGGCGACAAGCCGCCGCAGACCACGCACGGCTGGACCTACGAGACGCGCGACGGACATTACATCAGCGCCTTCCCGGTCAGCGTCGAGCAGTTCCAGCAACTCGCCAGGCTGCTCGGCGACCCCGTGCTGCTGGCCCCCGGCGCGGAGCTTATGGAGAACCGCACCGCCATCTCGCCGTACATGGACCGGGTGCTGCGCCCGTGGATCCGCGCCCGCGATCGCGACGAGGTGCTCGCCGCGCTGGTGGCCGCGGACGTGGCCTGCGCGCCGGTGAACGACGCGCGCGATCTGTACCAGGACCCGCACATCCGTGCCCGCGGCAACATCGTCGAGACCATGAACACGCGCGGCGAACCGCTCGCGATGCCCGGCGTCATTCCGCGGTTCGCCGGCCGCCCGGGCACCGTGCGCTGGACCGGCGAGGACATCGGCGCTTCCAATGAAGCCGTCTTCCAGGGCCTGCTCGGCCTGCCGGACGACGAGTACCGGCGCCTGATCGAGTCACAGGTGATCTGAGCCACCCCGTGGGCATCGAAACCCTGGAGACGGATCTGCTCGTCGTCGGCGCCGGCATGGCCGGAATGACTGCCGCGGCGGCCGCGGCGCGCGAGGGCGCGAACGTGGTCGTGATCGAGAAGGGTCCGGACATCGGCGGCTCGGCGGTGCTCTCAGGAGGCGGAGCGTGGACCATCCATGCGGACGCAGTGGGCACGCTGCCGCGGATGGATCCGCTCGGCGATGCCGCGCTTGCGCAGGTGCTGGCCGACGACTATCCCGGCACGGTGCAGTGGATGGAGGGGTGCGGGGCGCAGGCCGGCCCGCTGGCGCGCACCGACGCCATCCAGGGTTTCCCGAGCGTGGTGCGCGTGATCGACGTGCTCGCCTACATCCGCCTTTGCCGCGCGGAAGTGCGCGATCGCGGCGGCTGGATCGTCACCGGCTCGCAACCCGAGTCCCTCGTCCTCGACGGCGGCCGCGTCGTAGGCGCGGAGGTCGTTGACTGCGACGGCGCGCGCACGCGCGTCGCCGCGCGCTGGACGCTGCTCGCCACCGGCGGATTCCAGGGCAGTCCCGCGATGCGCCGCGATCTCATCGGTGAACACGCGGCCGAACTGATGCTGCGCGCCAATCCGCATAGCGATGGCGCGGGCGTGCGCCTGGCACTCACCGCCGGCGCCGCGCTGCGGCCGCCGCTGGATGCGTTCTACGGCCACCTCATGCCGGCGCCGCTGCATCGTGCGCTGGAGCCGCGCGACTTCATCCGCCTGGCGCAGATCTACAGTCCGCGCGCCATCCTGCTGGATCGCGACGGCCGGCGCTTCGCGGACGAGTCGCACGCCTACTACACCAACGCGGTCGCCGTGTCCGCGCAGCCCGCCCGGCGTGCGCTGCTCGTCGCCGACGAAACCGTCCGCCAGTACGACCTCACGGCCTACCGCGGGCAGGACGTCATCGACCGCTTCGCCGAGGCGCGCGCCGAGGGCGCGCACGTGGTGGAGGCCGGGACGATCGCCGAACTGGACCGCGCGGCCGCCGGATGGGGATACCGGGGCGTCGGTGCGGCACTGCGCGAGTTCAATGCACGGGTGGCTGCCGATCCGGATGCGCTCGTGCCCGCACGGCGCGCGCATCGGCGGCCCTTGGATACCGCACCGTGGCTGGCCATGGAAGTGCAGCCGGCGATCACGATGACGTTCCGTGGCCTGCTGATCGACGCCGACGCGCGCGTGCTCGACGGGCGCGGCACGCCGGTCCCGGGCCTGCTGGCCGCCGGCGCCGACGCCTGCTTCTACGGCCGCACCTATCTCGGCGGGCTGGCGATGGCGGCGGTCTTCGGGCGCCGCGCCGCGCGGACCGCCCTCGATAACGCTTAGGAAAACCACCATGGCCGACGATTGCGGCACCTGGGATTTCGTCATCGTCGGCGCGGGATCCGCCGGCTGCGTGCTCGCGAACCGCTTGAGCGCGGGCGGCCGCCATTCGGTGCTGCTGATGGAAGCGGGCGGCGCGGATCGCTCGCCGGCGATCCACGTCCCCGCCGGGCTCATTCGCATCCCGCCGCAGTGCGACTGGCGCCACGCCGGCGAACCCGATCCCACCCGCAACGGCAACGTCGACTACTGGGCGGCCGGGCGGGTGCTCGGCGGCAGCAGTTCGATCAACGGCATGCTCTGGGTGCGTGGCAGCCCGGCCGACTACGATCACTGGGCATCCGCCGGCTGCACCGGCTGGGACTACGCGAGCCTGCTGCCCTACTTCCAGCGCTCGGAGACCTGGGAGGAAGGCGCGGACGCGGAGCGCGGCGGCTGCGGCCCGCAGCACGTTTCGCGCGTGCGCGTACGGTTGCCCGCCACGGAGCGCTTCGTCGCCGCCGCGCAGGCGGCGGGGATCCCTTTCAATCCGGACTACAACCGCGAACGGCAGACCGGGGTCGCGTACACGCAGCTTTCCCAGCGCCGCGGGCTGCGCCACAGCACCGCGCGCGCGTACCTCGCCCCGGCACGCGCGCGCGCCAATCTCACCGTCACCACCGGCGCGACGGCGACGCGGATAGTGATCGAGGCACGCCGCGCGGCCGGGGTCGAGTACCTCCACGACGGCCGGCTCGTGCAGGCGCGTGCCCGGCGCGAGGTCATCGTCAGCGCGGGCGCCATCGGTTCGCCGCGGCTGCTGCTCGCCTCCGGCATCGGCCCGGGCGCGCACCTGGGCGAAGTCGGGGTGGGCGTGGTCGCGGATCTCCCGGGCGTGGGCCGCAACCTGCAGGAACACCCGCACACGGCGCTGGCGTTCCTCACCCGCCTGCACACGCTCGGCGACGATCTCTCGCCGCTGCGCGCCCTCGGCCACCTGCTGCGCTTCGTCTTCCTGCGCCGCGGCGCGCTCACCACGCCGTTCGCGCACGCGGTGGTGTTCGACAGGATCGATGCGCAGGCGCCCTGGCCGGAATACGAGGTGCACTTCTCGCCCTTCGGCTTCGACATCGTGTCCGCCAAGGCGGATGACGGCCACGACATGCAGGCCCGGCGCGTCGTGGCGCGCGAATCGCGCGTGTCCATGTACCCCTGCGTGCTGCACCCGCGCAGCCGCGGCAGCGTGGAACTGCGCTCGGCCGATCCGCTGGCGCCGCCGGTGGTGCGCATGGGCCTGATGGCGGACGAGTACGATCGGGCCACGCTGATCGCCGCCTGCCGCAGGATGCGCGAGGTGTTCGCGACCGCGCAGATGAAGGACGCGGTGGTGAACGAAAGGATGCCGGGCGAACGCGTCCAGACCGACGCCGAATGGGAGCAGTACCTGAAGGTCGCCTCGTTCGGCGGCCAGCATCCGGTCGGCACCTGCCGGATGGGTACCGACGCCGATGCGGTCGTGGATCCGCGGTTGTGCGTGCGCGGCGTGGAATCCCTGCGCGTGATCGACGCATCGGTCATGCCTGCGATCACCAGTGGCAACACCAACGCGCCGACCATCGTCATCGCCGAGAAAGGCGCGGACCTCGCGCTCGGCTGAACCGCACCCCGTCATTGCGAGGAGAGATGCGACGAGTCAATCCACGCGCTGCCGGTGGCATCGAGGCCGGTTGGGTCGCTTCGCTGCGCTCGCGACGACGATCGTTCATGGCCACAATCGGCCGGGGCTGTCCCGGTTCGGCCGCGCGATGACGGGGACGGATCATGGATGGCGGGCCATGGCAAGCCCGCTCGTGGAGATGCACAACCGTGAACGAACGCACACGAACCGGCGGGCCGGCGCCGAGTCCCGGAGCATCCGGCAGGGCAATTGCGACATGTTTGGCTGAACTCGCGCCTCGTCCGGCCGGATAACCCGTTTAGGATCGGGGCATGGGGCCGGTCCCGGCCGGCTTGGTGCGCGCCGCACCGTCATGCCGCAACGCACGTCCGCCAGGAGCAACTGCATGAAAAGGATGTCCCTGCTGCCACTGATCTCCCTGCTCGCCGTAGCCCCGATCCAGTCGGCGTCGGCGCTCGCGACGACCGCCGTGCACAATTCCGCAGATGCGTCCTTCAACGACTCTGACTCGTCGGTTGCCGGCACCGCGAGCGCGGAATCCTCGACCTCCTTCCTGCTCGACCCGCCCGACATCGCCGCGGGCATCTACACCGCGGCCGCCACGGCGAACACCCGCCGGGGTTCCCTGCACGGATTGGCGAGCGCCACGCTGGCCGGCGCCTATTCGCGTTCGTACCGGATCGACACCTTCTCCCAGCTCGAGGACACGCTGTTCTTCAGCCACGAGGCGGACGTGACGGTCGAGATGCACGTCGTGGGCAGCTTCTCGGCGCTGACCTTCGGCGGCCTGGTGGAAACCGTCTCGACGCTGTCGGCGACCGGCACCGGCGCAGCCTCGCGCCTGCAGACCCATTGGAACGGCGGCGGTTCCACCTTCACGTTCAATGCGCAGGGCGAGACCGAGGTCGTCTACGCCGGTCCGCTCGGCGTGGACGCACGGGTTCGCAAGACGATTCACGTGGCACCGGGCTTCGGCGTGTTCCTCACGGCCGCGTTGGAACTCATCGTGAGCCCGCCGAGCGCTGGCGGCTCGGTGGAGGCACTGTTCGGCGATACGGCGCAGTTGAGCATCGTGCTTCCCGAGGGCGTCACCTTCACCTCGCAGAGCGGCGCCTTCCTGGCCGACGCCCCCGCCCCGGTACCGGTTCCGCCGGCCCTGGCACTGCTGGCGGCACCGCTGGCCGCGCTGCGCGGGACTCGCGCGCGCCACGCCGCCAGCGGCTGCGACGACGCCTGAAACAAGCGCAGGCATCGTGGCTTGCACGCGCCGCTAAGGGGACGCGCTCCGCGCCCGCTCGCACACACGCGCGGTCGCCGCAGGCTTCAGGCAGTGGTGTTGCGGGCACCGGGTGCGGCTTGCCTGGGCAGGATGCCTCGATCAGGCGCATCGCCGGTCGCCTGGGGCGCATCGTCGCGAGCCCGCTCCTGGACATCGTCGTGCTCAACGATGCCCCGGCCCTGCTCAGGCACCGGGTGCTGCGCGACGGCGTGCTGCTCCTGGAACAAAGCCACGGTGCCAGGGTCCGATTCGCCTTCGCAACGATCCGCGAGTACCAGGACGGCGCGATCCGCCGGGCCGCGTTCACGCGCCAGCGCATCCGACGCATCACGACGAGGCAGGACGATGGTCGATCAGGAGATCTTCTCGCGAAGGCTCGAAGCGTTGCACGGCTACTTGGGCAAGCCGGCCGCGTTTCTTGAGGTCTCCGAGCAGGAATTCGTGTCGGAGCCGGCGCTCCACGATCTGGCCGAGAGATACCTGCACCTGGCCGTGGAAGCCTGCCTCGATCTGGCGAACCACTGGATCGCGGATCGTGGCCTGCGTACTCCCGATGCGAACCGGGACACCTATCGGGAATTCCGATTGCCTTGAGCCCGATGGCCGACGCCAGCCACTGACGCACGATCCAGGCGCGGTGGCGCCCGCTAGGGGCGCACGGTGACGTGCAGCGGCCGCACGCCCGGGATCTCGCGGCCGATCGCGCGCATCATGGCTTCGGCGCCGTCCAGGCCGACGGTATGGGTGTGCATGCGCTCCAGCGGAAAGCGCCGCGAGGCGACGATGTCGATCGCCCGCGCGTACGCCCACGACGAGACGCCGAGCACGCCCTGCAGCCGCAGCCCCTTGAGCACGGCGCGATCGACGATGAAATCGGCGGCGGCGCGTTCACCCTTGATGCCCGCCATCACCACCGTCCCGCCGGGTCGGGCCAATTCGATGGCGACCTGCAGCGTCTGCACCCGGTGCGGCACCAGATCCAGCACCACGTCGGCACCGCGCGGACCGATCCTGCTCTTCAGGGATTCCAGGCCGTCATCAGCGCAATCGCCGACGGCCACGACCGCATCCGCGCCGAACGCCGCGGCGAGATCCGCATTGCGGCCGGCCGTGCGCGCGGCGGCGACGATGTGCCCGGCGCCCGCGCTGCGCGCGACCGCGATGGCCGCCAGGCCGCGCTGGCCGGTTCCAAGCACCGCCAGCGTGTCGCCGAGTTGCAATCCGCCGGCGCGCAGCGCCCATTCGACTGCGGCGCCGATCGGATTGAACAGCACCGCGTCCTCCACGCTCAACGCATCGGGCACGCGATGCACCACCGTGTTGGTGCGCAGCGCCATCACCTGCGCGTAGCCGCCCCACAAACCGGGCGCATCGGTCAGCGGCGCGCTGGCGTAGACGAAGCGCTGGCGGCAGTAGCGGTGCTGCCCGGCCAGGCAGGACGGGCACACCCCGCACGGTACATAAGGTTCGATCGCGACCCGATCCCCCTCGCCCACGCCCCAGCGCTGCCGGGCCTCGGCCGTGATCGAGGCGATCCGCCCCACCGGCTCGTGGCCGAGCACCATCGGGTAGGTCCCATAGCCATTGCGGCGTGCCGCGCCGTCGTAGAAGTCGAAGTCGCTGCCGCACATGCCGCAGCCTTCGACGGCGAGCAGCGCACCGCCGGGTGGCGGCCGATCGGGCACGTCGAACTCCCGGACCTCCAGGCGGCGGTCGTCGACCTGCACCAGCGCACGCGATTTCATTCAGCGGCCTCTCAATGCGTGCTCGATACGGGCGTCGACGAGTTCGGCGATGGGCGCGGCGACGCCCAGTTCGCGCGCCAGCGCGATGCAGGCACGCAGGTCCTTGTGCGGGATCCGCGCATCGACGCCCGCGAGCCACGGCTCAGCCTGCAGCAGGCCGCCGTACGCCGGCGTGGTGCGGTCGGCGTGCACCAGGACCTTGGCGAAGGCCGCATGATCGATCCCCGATTCGGCGATCAGGCTGCGCACCTCGTCGGCCAGCGCCAGTTGCGTGTAGGTCATGAGATTCTTGATCAGCTTCGTGCGCTGCCCGGCCCCGAGCGGCCCCATGTGCATGATCAGGCCCGCGTAGGGAGAGAAGGCGTCACGCACGCGCTCCAGTACCGCCGCGTCGCCGCCGATCATGATCGCCACCTCGCCCCGGCCGGCTGCGTCGTGCCCACCCGCCACGGGCGCATCGAGCACCGTCGCCCGTTGCGCAACCTCATGGATCGTGGCCGGGCTCACCGTGCTGTGAATCGCCCAGACCGCGTCCGTGCCGCCGGCGACCACCTGCTTCACCTGGAGATCGTCGATGACGACCACCGCGGCCACGTCGACCTGGCGTGCGAGATCGACCGGCGTCGACGCCGCCGTGGCGCCGAGGGCGACCAGTTCCTCCACCGCCGCCACATCCACGTCGTGCACCACGAGCGGGCGGCCTGCGCCGAGCACCGCACGCGCCATGTTGCCGCCCATGCGGCCGACGCCGACGATCCCCAGGCGCATGAAAGCCTCCGTACTCACCTGGCCGGCGTGCGCCGGCCCGATTCAACCCCTGACGATGCCCTCGGCGGTTTCCTTGTCCTTGAGCATCGTCGCGTTCAATGCGGCCTGGCCGGCGACATACCGCCGCACCACCGCGCTGACGGCGTCGACTTCATCGGCGGTCATCGCCCACGAAGCCGCCCTGGCGTTCGCTTCGAGCTGTTCGGGCCGGGTGGCGCCGGTCAGCACGACCGCGACGCCGGGATGCGAGGCAACCCAGCCGATCGCCAGTTCCAGCAGCGTACGCCCGCGCGCCTGCGCAAACTCGATCAACGCCTCGACCGCGTCGATTTCCTTCTCGGGTACGAAGTGATTGCCCCAGCGCGCCGGGTTCTTCAGGCGCGTGTCCTGCGGGAACGGCGTGCCGCGCCGGTACTTGCCGGTCAACAGGCCGCTGGCGAGCGGGAAGAACGGCACGAGCGCGACGCCATGCTCCCGGCATACGGGCAGCACGTCGTCGCCGGAAGCCGGGTGCAGCACGCTGAATTCATTCTGGATTGCTGCGAAGCCCTTCAGGCCGAGCTGTCGCGCGGCCTGCATCGCCTCGCGCAACTGCACCGGGGAGAAATTCGAACAGCCGATCTCGAGCACCTTGCCGGCCTCGACCAACCGGCCGAGCGCAGCCAGGGTGTCGCCGATCGGCGTCGTACTGTCCGGGCGGTGGATCTGGTAGAGGTCGATGCGGTCGGTCTGAAGGCGGCGCAGGCTCTCCTCGACCGCGGTGCCGATCCAGGCAGGATCCGCGCGCCCGCTTGGCTGGCCGAGGTTCAGGCCGAACTTGGTGGCGATGCGCACCTTGTTGCGCCGCGCGCCGAGCGCGGCACCCAGGATCGCCTCCGACCGCCCCGGATCCTTCGGCGGATAGATGTCCGCCGTGTCGAAATAATCGATGCCGAGATCGAGCGCGGCGTCGATGACGCGGCGCGACTGCGCCTCGTCGGTGAAGTCGCCGAAGTTGTTGCAGCCCAGGCCGATGACCGAGGCCTGGAACGAACCGACCTGTCTGCGATCCATGAAAGCCCCCGCTCGCAAGGACTAGTCGACCTTGAGGATGACGCCGTTCTTCACCGTCGACAGCGAGGTGAACGGCCCCTTGTACGCCTTGTGGTCGTAGGGACCGAAGGTCACCACCGTGCCCACACCGCCGCCGGCCGCCGGCAGGTTGCGCACGCGCTCGAGCCCGTGGCGGACCGAGTCCGGAGTTGGCGTGCCGGAAATCGCGATTGCCTCCGCGAGCGCATTGCCGGCATCGAAGGCCAGCGTCAGGAAGGTGCTGCGCGGCCGCTCGCCGTAGCGCTTCTCGTAACGGTCCAGCACGGCCTGGGTCACCGGATTGCGCTCGTCGAATTGGTCGATGCCGATCCAGCCTTCCAGATCGTTCAGCGCCACGCCGAAGGAACGACCGGGCTCCGAGCCGCCCATGAAGATCGAGCCGAGCAGCTTCGGCCCGGGCCAGTCCATCTCATGCACCAGGCGCAGGAAGCGGTTGCCGTCCGCGCCATAGCCCATGTAGACGAAGCCGTCCGCCCGGGCGTTGCGGGCGACATCCAGCGTCTCTTCCAATGACATCGGGCTCAGCGTGCCGAAAAGCTGATCGCTGACGATCTTCAGCCCCCGGCGCCGTGCCTGCTGGCGGAAGAAGAAGTTGTACTCGTCGCCGAAGCGGTTGTCCTCGTGCACCACCGCGACCGTGCGATGACCGTGGTCGACGAGCCAATTCACGATCAGCGCCGCGTCCTCGGACGGCGCACCGTTTGGGAACTGGAAGCACCACGGCCCGGCCCAGTGCTCGCCGGAAGCCATGCCGAGCGATGGCACGCGATCACGCTCGGTGGCATGGTGCGAGACCACGGCATTTTCGGTAAAAATCGGCCCGGCCATGGCCACGACGTGCTCGTCGTGCACGAGTTCGTTCCAGGCCTGGATCACGTTCCAGCGATCGCCGTACGGCAGGCCGTTCACCTCGCGCTTGACCAGTTCCACCGGGCGCTTGAGCAGCCTGGCGTCAAACGCCTCGTCCAGCGCCATCCGGAAGGCGTTGTAGAAATGCCGGACCGGCGGCGTGCCCATCTCCGTGTCGATGAGAACGCCGACGCGAACCGGCTCGACCGGCCAGATTGGCCGCAGGATGCCGGCCGGCTCGGACTTGGTGTGGATGTCGGACATGATCGCAGGCCCTCGTGTGGGTGGCGAAGCGGCCTGCCCGGTCCCGCGGCGAAGAAATCCGCCGGTGCCCCGGCTGGCCGATGACGAAGATGAACGGGTACCCGAACGGCATCGATTCGCGCAGCGGCGAACCCGGCTCACGGGCCTTATACTTGCACCATACATGTTTTGCAAGCCACCCGCGTAGTGCGCCACCACGACCATCCCGTCGCGGATCGAGCCGGCGCGCAGCCGGCGGACCCGATTCGACGCGAACCGCGCACGTGTTGCGCTCTCTTGAATACCCTACCAAATTGGATAACAATCCAATCCGAACTGAGGACCTGTTCCAATTGCACTCGCACACGCGATTTGCGTCACCGCGTGGGTGCGGGCAGCGGTCGGAGTCGGATTCCGTGCCGCGGCGGCGTCCGGTACGTCGGGCGCACGAAGCGCGGCGATGACGCAAACGTTCGACAACCAACAAATGGGGGCAGCATGAATCCACTCGATTCGATAGGCGGGACGATTGTCTCGGGTCTGGTGCTGGCGGTGGTGCTGGCGTTCGTCATCCGGATGTTGGCAGGCGTCTGAGCGCCGCGCCGATATCCAGGCATTCGAGGTAGCAAGCATGGACCTGAATCATCTTTCGCTCGATCGTTGGCTGCACCTGGTGTCCGGCGTGTGCTGGATCGGGTTGCTGTATTACTTCAACCTGGTGCAGGTGCCCGCACTTGCGGACGCGAACGCCGACAAGGGCGGCCCGGGCGGCGCGGGCATCAGCAAGTACGTCGCACCGCGCGCGCTGCTGTGGTTCCGCTGGGCCGCGGTGGTGACCTGGGTCTCCGGCGCGGCCTACCTGGCCGCCTCGCAGTACGGGCTGGGTGCCTTCGGCCTGGGCATCGGCGCCCAGAACGTCGCGCTGACGACCATCGGCGTCGGTGCATGGCTCGGTACGATCATGCTCTTCAACGTGTGGGTGTTGATCTGGCCGAACCAGAAGAAGGTACTCGGCATGGTGCAGGCCACCGACGAGGAAAAGGCCAAGGCGCGCCGGACCGCGTTCCTGGCTTCGCGCACCAACACGCTGCTGTCGATCCCGATGCTGATGTGCATGGGATCCGCCGCGCACGGGCTGCCGTTCTGAACGAACCGCGCCCGCCAGTCCGGCGCAGTCAATAGAACCCGGCCGCAAGGCCGGGTTTTTTTTCGCCCCGACGATCCGGATCGGCCCGCGGCAACCAGCGGGCCGGCGGTCAGTCGCCGGCGCCCGGCGGGCCCCGCTCCGGATCGGCCGCGTCGTGCAGCGGCAGGCCGGGATAGCGGTGGTGGATCATCCGGCGGATGCCTTCCTGCCAGGAGACCGTGCACCTGCCCACCTGGGCGATGCGCCTGGAATTGTCCGTCGCCCGCGGGTAACTGGTCGCCTCGCGGGTTTCGTTGAAAGCGTAGCCCCTGCCCATGACCTGCGCGATCCAGGGCACCAGACGTTCCACGGAAATCGGTTCATCCCCGGCCCAGTTGACGATATTGCCGCCGATCCTGGCGTGGTCTAGGAAGCCTTCGATCTGATTGGTGAAGTCGTCCTCGTGGATCGGGCTGCCGACGTTCTCCCAGTCCGGATTGACGTTGACCGGGCGGCCCTCGTAGACGCTGGCGACGAGGTTGCCCGGCATGCCGCCGTGTCCGTAGGGATGATCGCCGTAGGACCAGTTCATCCGCGGGATGGAGACCGGAACCCGATGGATCTCGGATAGCGCCTGTGCAACGGCTTCTCCCGCGAACTTGGTCGGCCCATAGGCAAAGCGGGAAGTGATCCGCGTGCTGCCGCCCAGCCGGTCGGTTTCCTTGTAGCGGTACCACGGGTCCGGATGATCCCAGTACACGCCCGTGGTCGAGACGTATATCCATGCCCTGGCCTTGCGGAAGTGATTGAACAACAGCCCGGTTCCGACCGCATTCTGGTGCACGCCGGATTCGAAACTCGGCGGGAAGACCTCGGCCGCAATGTGAACGACGTAGTCCACGTCATCGGGCACGCCGTCGAAATTCCCGCGGGTATAGTCGCAGCACACCGCCTGCACGCCCAGTCTCTCGACCTCCTCGCGCGAACCCGCGCGGGTGTAGCGCGCGAGGCCGATGATCTCATTGTGCGGTGCGAGCAGGTTGATCACCGACCCGCCAATCTGGCCGGTCAGTCCGGTGATGGCGATTCTCTTGCCTTTGAGCATGCGTCAGGCTCCGCCGATGAATTGCGATGGGTCGGACTGCGCGGCCAGCATTTGCACCGCCAGCCGCGCGAGCGCCGGCTCGAACTTCACCCGGCACGGGCCGGTGATCGAGCGCCGGCGCGCGGGATCGGCCGCGGTGCCGGCGGGCGCGCCGGGGACCGCGCGGATCTCGACCGGCAGCGGCTTGCCGGTCAGCCGTTCGATCAGCGCAGCCGCATCCTGGGTGGTGACCAATTCATCGCCGCACCAGTTGGTGATCAGCGCCGGCACGGCGGCCGCATCGAGCAGGGCTTCGATCTGATCGGCCATGTCGTCCGTATGGATCGGGCTGTGCGGGTTGGGGTCGCACGGAGCGAACATCGCCTCGCCGGCCTGCGCCCGGCGGATCATGCCGCCGTGGTAAGCGCCGGGCAGGCCGAATACGGTGTTCAACCGGGCAATGGTGACCGGCAGGCCGAAGGAACGCGCGCAGTAGCGCGCCACGGCTTCCATCCCGACCTTGCAGGCCGGGCTGGTCTCGGCATAGGCCGTCGCCCCGCGACCGAGCGGATCGGTCTCGGTATACAGGTGCCAGGGATCGGGCCTGCCGCTGTAGACCCCCATGCCCGAGATCACCAGCGCCGATCGCGCCCGGCGGCAGTGCTCGAGCACGAAACCGGTCGCTTCGACGTTGATCCGGATCGCCTCGTCGAGGCGCTCGATCGGACCGCGCCACCAGGCGAAGTGCAGCACATGGTCGAAGTTCGTCGGCAGCGCGGACAGATCGCCGGCGCCAAGATCCAGCGCTACCGCGCGGATGCCCGCTGCCTCGACCTGCGCAACTCGCGATGCGTCCGAAAAACGCGCGACGCCCCAGACTTCATTCACGCGCGCCAGCCCGAGCGCAATCGGCCACGGGCCGACACCGGTGACGCCGGTGACGAGGATGCGCCTGCCGTTCAGCATCGTGCGATTCTCCGCGCGTACCGCGCCTTCGACCGATCCCCGTCATCGAACCCGCCCGCCGCGGCAGGCTGCCCACGGCGGTGCTGTCCGATCCCGCTCCCGTACACGGTGCCCGTCACGCCGGCCAGCCCCGCTTCATTGCGCCATCCTGACGTCGAACCGTTCGATGTAGGGCGCGAAGCGCTCGCGCAGGATCGCCGGATCCAGCCCGAACCGCTCGCAGGTATAGGAATGACGCCCGTGCTTGTCCTGCGGGTTGGCGGCGAGCCACCCGGCGACCGCGCGACGTGAGGCCTGGTCGAAATCCATGCCCAGTTGGCTGTAGATGCGTTCGATTTCGCGCAGCGGATCGGCCATGAGATCATCGTAATGAACGTCGCAGAAACTGTCCCGTCCCGGCTGCCGGTCGCGGAAGAGCATGGCGCGCTGCAAGGCGAGTTCCTGCAGCGAGGCCCATTCCCGGCCGAGGACCTGCGGGTCGGTATCGGGCTGCAGGCTCCTGCGGATGTTCCAGATGAAGCTGCCCAGGCTGGCCATCGTGGTCGCCGGATCGCGATGGATCCAGACGACCCTGAGATCCGGATAGGTCTCGAACAGGCGCGCCATCGTGAACATGTGCTTGTTCGACTTGCACACCCAGTGGCTGCCCTTGTGCCGGTACTGGAAGTGCTGGAGGCACTGCCTGTGCCAGGCATAGGCTTCGCGGAAATCGTGCGCCAGGAGCCAGTGCAGATAGGATGGCACGTGATAGCTGCCGAAGGTGCCCTGGTTCATCACCTCCATGTCGAACAACCGGCCGCACTCCTCGGGCAGGCGCGCGTCGAAGGGATGGATCCTGAGCAGATCCTTCGACATGCCCGCCACCTGCCGCTCGGCCAGGGCGATGCGCGGATCGCTTTCATAGGTCGCGGACTCGGGCGGCGGCGACGGATTCAGCAGTTCCCAATGCAGGGTTCCGCGCGCGCTCGGCGGTGCGGTCAGCAGCGCCTGGAGCAGCGTCGTGCCGGAGCGGGGCAGCCCCATGACGAAGACCGGCCGCTCGATCCGCTCCCGGGCAATGGCCGGGAGGCGCTTGCGATCCTCGACGATCTTCAACCGGTTGCCGAGCACGAAGGCCTGGCCGCCTTCGATTTGCGGATATCGCTCCGGCGCGATCCGGGATTCGGACATGATCGACGCGTACAGGCGCGCGAGCCCCTCGCGGAAGCCTTCTCCGCCCCAATCGCTCAGACCGGTCATCCGCTCGGCCGCCAGAATGGTGCGATCCACGTTCAGCTCGTTCATTCGGCTTCCTCCCGTCGTCATTCTTGATCGATTCCGGGTCCACCGCCCGATCCGACGTTCGTTTCCTTCCCGCGGTTCGACGCGCCCGATGCGGAGCGAGCGGCATCCACACCGGGCCGGCGCCGCCGGCGACGCAGCGCACGTCCGGTTGCCTGCGCCCCGGTGCGTCCGTATAGTCCGTGTACCGGGGTTGCCGGCAATGCACGCCGGGTGCAGCGCGTCCGGGGCTCGCCTGCGGGCTCGATCGAAGCCGGTCAACGAAACGTTATCCGCTTGCGGAAGCGAAAGATGCAGCGCCGGCTCGACGCCTGTCTGGCCCAACAGTACCCAGGGTCCATCGCGCTGGTTTCCCTGGCCCTGGTCGCACTCACCGGTGCCATCGACTATGTAATGGGGTTCGAGCTCTCGTTCTCGATCAACGTTGCGAACTCGTGATCCGGATTTCCAGGCGGCTCCACCGTCCGGTCGCGCTCGGCTTCATGGATCTCGATGGCTTCAAGGGCGTCAACGACACGCGCGGCCATGCGGCCGGCGACGGGATCTCGGCCGGAGTGCCGGCCTAGGCGCCACCTCGTCGCGATGCTCGGGAAGCACCAGCCGCCCAACCAGGACCGTCGTCACGCCGGCATCGAGGCAATGCCCGGGACGTGGCCTCGTCGAGACGCAACTCGGCACCGGCGTCCGGCCGATGGCGGTGCGTACGGAAAGCAACTACCCACGGTCCGAGGAGGAACCCATGACCGCCACGACCCCAGCCCGTCCGAATGCATTGCCGATCGCCCCGGTTCCCGCACACGTACCATCCGATCGGGTCTACCAGATCGACGCATACGACCGTACCTCGGACTCCGGCGTCGATTTCGCGCACGGGTGGAAAGCGCTGCACGCGCAGGGCCTCCCGGACGTCCTATGGACGACCGGGAACGGGGGCCACTGGATCGTTACCCGTGCGGCGCTCATGGATCGAATCCTGACGGACAACGAGTGCTTTTCGGCCCGCTACGTCATGGCTCCCAGGGAGCGCAACCTCGACCCGCCGCTGCTGCCGGTGCAGGCCGACCCTCCCGACTGGATCAAGTACCGGGTCTTCTTCAATCGCGCGCTGGCACCGAAGGCCGTGGAGTCGCTCGAGGTGCACGCCCGCCGACTGGCGCGGGAACTGATCGATGATCTCATGGGCAAGGGCCGTTGCGATTTCATCTCCGAGTTCTCCTACCACCTGCCGATCACTGTGTTCCTGCACATCGCCGGCCTGCCGCTTGAGGACCGCGAGTACCTGCTCGGCCTGGTGCACGGCATGATGCGGTTGCCTCAGGGAGACCGACGCGACGCGGTGTATGGCGAACTGGCTTCCTACGCGCTGCGGCGGATCGAGGAGCGCAGGGGCGGCTCCGGAAAGGACGCGCTCACCGACATGGCGAACGGCCTCGTCGACGGAAAACCCATTCCGACGCACACGCTGATCGGCATGGCCAATCTCCTGCTCATGGCCGGGCTCGATACCGTGGCTGGGATGATGGGCTTTTTCATGTGGCACCTGGCGAGGCACCCCGAGCACCGCAGATACCTCCTCGATCACCCCGAACGCATCCCGGACGCGGTCGAGGAACTTCTGCGCCGTTATTCGATCACCACCAACGCGCGCGTATTGGTGCAGGACGTGGAGTTCGACGGCGTGACGCTGAAGGCGGGCGAGATCGTCGTCTTTCCGCTGCCGCTGCACGGTCTCGACGAGCGTCGCTACCGGAATCCACTGGAGGTCGATTTCGAGCGCCGGCCGCGACACAGCGCGTTCTCCGGCGGTGTGCATCGCTGTGCCGGCGCGAGCCTGGCGCGCGCGGAACTGCGTATCCTGCTGGAAGAATGGCTGCCGCGCATACCCGATTTCGAGATCGATCCCGACGGCCGTATCACGATGGCGGGGACCGCCGTGGCGAGCCTGACCGCGTTGCCGCTGATGTGGCCCGCGCGTTGCCGCTCCTGATGCGCCGGGTAACGGCCGGACACGCGCCCCGACGACGCCATCCACGGTCGCGGACACCCGAACAGGCTTCGACGAACCCAAACGCGGCCTGATGCCGGTACGCCGGCCCGCGACCTGCCCCCGGCGTCAGGAATCCGATGCCTCCTGGCTCACGATGACGCGCGCATCGACGACCGCGTAGCCCTGCGCATACATCACCACCGGATTCAGGTCGAGTTCCAGGAGTTCCGGATAGGCGTTTGCGACATGGGAGACCTTCAACAGCAGGTCCACCAGTGCGTTCCTGTCGACCCCCGGTTCACCGCGAACACCATCGAGGACGCGGCGCCCCTTGACCTGCTCGATCATGGACCGGGCATCGAACTCGGACAGCGGAATGGCGCGAAACGCGACATCGGCGAGCACCTCCACGAAGATGCCGCCCAGCCCGAACATCAGGACCGGGCCGAATACGCGGTCCCTGCTGACGCCGATGATGACCTCCGTGCCGCGAGCGGCCATCGGCGTGACCAGCACACCCTGGATGTCGGCATCCGGGGCATAGCTGCGGCAGGCACTCATGATGGCGTCATGGGCGTCGCGCAATTGCGCCTCGTCGTTCAGGTTCAGCCTGACCCCTCCCGCGTCTGATTTATGCGTAATGTCGTTCGATACGACCTTCATCGCCAGCGGGGCGCTCCCAAGCCGCGCACGGACTCCGTCCAGATCCGCCGCGGAGCGTACGACGATCTCCGGCGCGACCGGGATTGCGTGCGCGCGCAGCAGTTGCCTGGCTTCGTACTCGAACAGGTTGCGACGTTGCGCGCGAGCCCGCGCGAACATCGCCCGCACGTCGACGTTCGCGCCAGGGGGGTCCGAGTGCCCTGAGATCTGCAGGTTCCGGAGATACAGCCCGCGCTCCCCGAGCGCAGCCAACACCCGAACCGCGTGCTCGATGGATGCATAGACGGGCAGGCCGGCTTCGCGCAGGCGGCGCAATGCCGGCGGCTTCACGGGTGCATACAGGCTGTAGATGACCAGCGGCTTGTCCGTGCGCCGTGCAAGCTCGATTATCGATTCGGCGCCGCGCATTTCGCCGCCGAGCAGATCCTCGGCGAACCGGGTGTGATAGCCGCCGAACATGCCGACGAGAAAGATCGCATCGACGTTGGCGTCCTCCGCGACGATCTCCATGCACTTTGCCAGCAGCGCAGGGTTGGCGTCGGCGCTGCCGGCGACGTCGACCGGGTTGGCGAGCGACGCCTGCGGCAGCAGGACCGACCCCAGGCGCGCGTGCGTGGCGTAGGTCAACTCCGCAAGTTCCAGTCCGGCTTCGGCGAGCCGGTCGGCGGCGATGGTGGCCTGGCCGCCGCCGTCGGCGATGATCGCGACGCGCTTCCCGCGCGCCTGCTGCAACAGGCTCAGTCCCTCGGCAACCGGCAGGATCTCGTCCGATTGGTGCACGACGCTGACGCCGGACTGGCGCAACAGGTCCACCGTCATGGCGTAGCTGCCCGCCAGCGCACCGGTATGCGAGCTGGCCGAGCGCGCGCCCTGTTCCGTCGACCCGGACTTGTAGACCACGACCGGCTTGAGCGCGGTGACCTCGCGGGCGATGTGCAGGAAGCGCCGGCCGTCGCGGAATCCCTCGACGTAGAGCGTCGCCACGCGGGTGTTCGGCTCCTCGCCGAGATAGCGCAGGTAGTCGTTGAAGCCGATGTCGGTCTGGTTCCCCGGGCCGACGTACGTGGAAAACCCGACATGGCCATTGTGCTCGGCCTCGAGCACCAGCGACAGCAACATGTTTCCGGACTGCGAGACGAACCCGATGTCGCCCGGACGGACATTCGCGAGCCCGAGCAGGTTCACGTTCTTGTGGAGATTGAACATCCCGGACGTGTTCGGCCCGATGATGCGAACCGCGCCGGCGCGGGCCGCCTCCAGGATTTGCTGTTCCAGCCGTGCGCCGTCGGCGCCGGTTTCCTTGAAGCCGCTGGCGAGAATGACCGCGCCCTTGACGCCCTTGGCGCCGCACTGCGCGACGATATCGGGCACGGTCGCCGCCGGAGTGCAGATCAGCGCGAGATCGACGCTCCCGGGCACGTCGGCCAGCGACGGATAGGTGCGAACCCCCAGGACCATGTCCAGCTTCGGATTGATCGGATAGATGGCGCCCTTGTAGCTGTCCTTGACCAGCCCGACCATCGCCTTGTATCCGCGCTTGGTCGGGTCCGCGGATGCACCGATGACGGCGATCGAATCCGGCGCGAGGAACTCGTGAAGCGGGCTCTTCATCTCGGACTCCGTCGAATCAGGTGCGGACCGGGCCGCGTGCCGCCCGGGCGGGAGCGCGCCCGGACACCCGGCGTTCCCGGGACGGCGACAGTGCGGGCGGCCACGCGCGAATCATTCCCCCCGGAAGACCGGCGCGCGCTTTTCGGCGAACGCGTCGACCCCTTCCTGCCAGTCGCGTGTCGTGCCCACGAACGTCATCGCTTCCAGCTCCGCGACCAGGGCGCTGTCCAGCGTGCGTTCCGCGGACATGTTCAACTGCTCCTTGGCGAGCTGCATCGACAACGGCGCCTTGGTCGCGAGTTGCGCGGCGAAGCTCCGTGCCGCCGACGCGAATGCGTCATCGGCGAAAGCCCGGTTCGCCAGGCCGATGCGCACGGCTTCGTCCGCGCCGATGTGCTCGCCGAGAAATACCAGCTCGCGCGCCTTCGCCAGGCCGACCAGGCGCGGCAACAGCCAGGTAACGCCGCCGCCGAGAAAATTGCCGATGCTGATTTCAGGCAGCCCGATCCGTGCCGACCGGGCCATCAGCACGAAGTCGGACGCCAATGCCATTTCCGCGCCGGCGCCCAGGGCGTAGCCATTCACCGCGGCGACGACCGGCTTGGACAACAGCAGCAGGCGCTTGCATGCGCTCTGTTCTCCCTGCAGGTACTGGCGACGCCCAAAGGCGGATCGTCCGCTCTTGTGTTCCTTCAGATCGGCGCCGACGCAGAACGCCCGGCCTTCGCCACCCAGCAACAGTACGCGGACCTCGCGATCGGACTCGGCGGCACCCAACGCCGCATTCAGCTCGGCGTAGACCTGCTCCGTGACCGCGTTGAGCCGGTGCGGGCGGTTGAACCGAATGTCGGCGATGCCGTCGCGTACCTCGTAGATGATGGTTTCGTAGCTCATGTCGACTCCCGCTCGAGATTCCTCCGCTGTAGGACCCGCTGCCGAAGCGACCGTCGGAAGACGGGCTCCGGCGCGCCGTGAGGATTGCGCCGTCGCCTCGCTGCGCGTTTCGCTCCCGGTGGCGTGCTCGAACTGCGCAGCGCCGATCCTTCGGCGCTGCGGGCGGATCAGGTGCAAATGCGTTCTATACGTGTTCGAACCGAAAACAGGCCAATCGCGAACCGCAGCGGACGAGGAAACGCGATCCGGGGTTCCGAACGCGTACGACAAGCATACACGATTGCATTGCTGATCGTCCCCGGAGCCAATCGTGGCGAAGCGCGCTGCCCGCTTAGCCGTACTCCGCGCACTCCGCCCCCGGATCCCGCCGGGTGCCGCACGAGCATCGACGATAAAAATGCCCGCAATGGGGTCGCACGCTCAATTGACGATTCGTCCGCGCCCGGGTAGCATGATTTTAGTTTTGTACAAAACTATAACGATTGGCAACATGCACGACACCGGCCGAGCCCGGTTAATCGTGCCGCAGCAAATCGGCGAAAAAAACGACTGGAGGCTCCCATGCAGATGCCGGCATTGAACACCGCTCCGCGCCTGGAAATCCTGTTGGCCAAGGACATCGACCGAATCCCCCAACTGACCAAGCTGTCGGCGGACGAACGCCTGTCCATACGCGCGGTCGCCGCGGTCCTGCCGTTTCGCGTCAACCGCTACGTGCTGGACGAACTGATCGACTGGGACAACATCCCCGACGATCCGATTTTCCAACTGACGATACCGCAACCCGGAATGCTCGACGCGGGCGATCTCGCGCGAATGAAGTCGCTGATCGCGAGCGGAGCGGCGAAGGACGAAATCGAACGATCCGCGCGCGCAATCCAGATGCGGCTGAACCCGCATCCGGCCGGGCAGATGGAGCTCAATGTCCCGCACATCAACGGAAAGCCGTTGCGCGGGATGCAACACAAATACCGCGAAACGGTATTGTTCTTCCCTGGCGCCGGCCAGACCTGCCATACCTACTGCACCTACTGTTTCCGCTGGGCGCAGTTCGTCGGCATCGACGAACTGAAGTTCGCAAACAATCAGGCGAGCGCGCTCGCCGACTACCTGCGTGCCCACAAGGAAGTCAACAGCGTCCTGTTCACGGGTGGCGATCCGATGGTGATGCGAACCTCCGTGTTGCGACGCTATATCGAACCTCTCCTCGCGCCGGACCTGGACCACATCAACAGCATCCGTATCGGGACGAAGGCGGCCGCGTACTGGCCGCACCGATTTACGACCGACCCGGACGCCGACGATCTGCTGGAGCTGTTCGAGCAGGTACGCAAGGCCGGACGGCACCTCGCGCTGATGGCGCACTACTCGCATCCGCGCGAGCTGGAGACCTTTACGGCGCAGGAAGCCGTCAGGCGCATTGCCAGCGCCGGTGCCGTGGTTCGGTGCCAGGCACCGCTCATCCGTCACGTGAATGACTCGGCAGATGCCTGGACGCGATTGTGGCGGCGGCAGGTTCTGCTCGGGGCGGTGCCCTACTACATGTTCGTGGAACGTGATACCGGGCCCAAGGAGTACTTCAAGGTTCCGCTGGCGCAAACCTACGAGATTTTCTCGGATGCGTATCGGCGGGTGTCGGGACTGGCGCGGACGGTGCGCGGTCCGTCGATGTCGGCGACGCCCGGCAAGGTGCTCGTCGACGGTATTGCCGAGGTCAACGGCCAGAAGGTATTCGTACTCAAGATGCTGCAGGGTCGTGAGCCGGGCTGGGTCAACAAGGTCTTTTTCGCCGCCTACGACCCGGAAGCGTGCTGGCTGGACGAGCTAAAGCCCGCATTCGGGGAGCGTGAGTTCTTCTACGCCGACGCGCTCGGAAAGATGAAGAAGGACCATGTGCAGCCGGCGTGGGGCGAGGCGAGCCGGATCCGCAAGCGCATCTCGGAGTTCGGATTCGTCGAATGGGAATGAGGCGTAATGCCGGTTTCGGTTGCGAACGCCTGGTGGCGCCGGCGGCGAGCCGCGTCAGCCGGCCAGCGTGCCGGCAAGCAGCGTGGCGATGCCGAGGAAGGAGAAGAAGCCCACCACGTCGGTCACCGTGGTGAGGATGATCGAAGAGGCCGTGGCCGGATCCTGGCCCAGGCGCCGCAGCATGATCGGCACCAGGGCGCCTGCCAGTCCCGCCGCAACCATCGAAATCACCATGGCGAGCACGATGATGGCCACCAGGCCGGCCGAACGGCTCCACACGAACACGCCGATGGCGGTGGTGAGCGCGACCGCCAGGCCATTGACCAGGCCGACCGCGGCTTCCTTCGCCACGATGCGCGGCCACTGCCGGATGCTCACTTCGCGCAGCACCAGGCCGCGCATGGTCACCGCCAGCGCCTGCGCGCCGGAGTTCCCGGACTGGCCGGCCACCACCGGCAACAGCACCGCGAGCGCGGTGAACCTGGCGATGGTGCCTTCGAACAGGCCGACCACGGCGGCGGCAAGGAACGCGGTGAGCAGGTTGATCTGCAGCCACGGCAGGCGCTTGCGCACCGCGAACCACGCCGGCGACAGCGCACCTTCATCGGCGCTGGCACCCACCATGGTCTGCAGGTCGCTGCTGGATTCGTGCGCGATGGCGGCGATCAGTTCCGCCGGGCGGATGACGCCAAGGAAGCGCCCGGCATCGGTGGTGACTGGCAGAACGCTGACCGGATCGGACTGCAGGATCGCCACCACGTCCTCGCGCCGGTCGATGTCCTTCACCACGGCGCGCACCGGGCGCGCCAGCGTTCCGAGCTGCAGTTGCGGACTGGCCAGCAGCAGTTCGTCCATCTCCAGGCGGCCCACGAGTTGACCCGATCCGTCGACCAGGAACAGTTCGCGCAGGCCGCGCTGGCGCATGCTGCGCAGGCGGTCGATGGCGCCGGCGACGGTCTGGTCCGCGCGCAGCGCCGAGACGCGCGTGTTCATCAGGCGCCCGGCCGAGCCTTCCGGGTACGCGAACAACTGCCTCAGCTCCCGGGCCACCTGCGCAGGGAGGGCGTCGAGCCATTGTTGTCGTGCCGTCGCGTCGACCTGCAGCAGCACGGTCATGCAGAACAACGGGTCTGCCTCGCGCAGCAGGTGCAGCGCCATCTCGCGCGGCAGTTCATCCAACAGCTCGGCGGCCACGTCCGGCGCCATTTCCTCCCAGGCGCGCGTGGTGGCCAGCGGCGACAGCGGCGCCAGCTCGGCAGCGGCTTCCGCCGCGCCCATCCGCTCCAGCTCCAGCGCCGCCTCGCGTGGATGATCCAACAGGAAGCGCTCGTGCAGCGCGACCAGCAGCGATGCGGCCTCATTCGCCATGACGCCGCCCCGAAAGCGATGGAACGCGCGGCAGGAAGAAGGCGCCGGCCTGCAGCAGGCCCACTACGCTCTGCAGATACGAGCTTGCCAGCATGCCGGCGAGCGACTCGTCGGCCGAGTTGAACGCCGACTCGCGCGCCGCGCGCGCCGTCGCGCGCACCAGCGCGGCGTGGGAGAGCAGGCCGACCAGCCGCCCGGCGCGATCCACCACCGGAAGCACCGAAGCCGCCGACCACGCCGCATTCGCGACCGCGCCGGCCAGGGGCATCGTGGCCGGCAGCGACGCCGGCGGCGCCCTCGACAACGAGCCCAGCGGCGCGCTATCGGGCGCGCGCAGCAATGCGTCCAGCGGCACCCAGCCCACCAGGCGCTTGGACTCGTCGATCAACAACACGTGATCGACCGGGCTCTGCAGCGCGCGCACCTGCCTGAGCCCGTCCGCGGCGCTGGTGGCAGGCGAAGCCGCCACGACCAGCGGATCCGCCATGGCACCGACCGAATCGCGCGGGAAGCCGAGCAGAACGCGGATCGCCGCCGCCGTGGCCGTGGGCAGTGCTTCGATCACCTGCCGGCGCAGCGCCTCGGGTACATGCCGAAGCACACGTATCGCCGCCTGCAATCCCAGCCCCGCGATCAGCTCCACGGCGCGCGCCGGCGCCACCATCCGCAACGCCTCGGCGGCGCGGTGCGGCGACATCTCCGCGAGCACCAGCACGGCGACGCGCGCGGGAGATTCGCGCAGCAGATCCGCCACCGCATCGGTGGGTGCGGCATCGAGCGTGGCGGCCGCCTCGGCCGGATGGGCGCGCAGGTAGGCCAGGGTCAGGCGGCGCCGTTCATCCATCGCCCGGCTCCGCCAGCAGCACCACGGGTTCGTCCAGGTATACGCGTGCCGGAATGACTACCCGTCCCTCGTCGATCTCCAGCACCAGCGAGGTGGCGGTGAGATCGAGAATGCGCCCCTGGAACCCCGACGCCCGCACCGACTGGCCGACCTGGAAGGCCTGGCGCAGGTAAAACGCGCCGATCAGGTTCGCCACGTAGTTGCGCGCGCCCAGGCTCATCGCCACCGCCGCGCCGCCCAGGATGGTGGCGAGGGTCATCAGCAGCAGCAAAGCGACCCAGGTGACGCGGATGCCCATCTGGTCGGCGCCGACCACCAGCGCCGCTACCAGGGTCGCGACCTGCGCCAGGCGGCGCAGCGCCACGCGCTGTGAACTCTCCAGCCCCGGCGTGGCTGACCAGGCCAGTTCGCCCACCAGCCGGGACAGCAGGAAGCCGGCTGCGACGATCAACAGGCCCGCGGCAAGCGTCGGCAGGTAGTCGAGCAGTTTCGCCAGCAGGCCGGACAGGGTGCCGAGGCCGAGGATGTCACTGGCCAGCGCCAGGAAGACGAGCAGTACCGTCCAGAACACCAGCGCGCCCAGCGTGCGCGAGGTGGCCTGCATGCCCTCGGGCGAGGCGCCGCCCGAGCGCCGCTGCATCAGCACGCCGATGTAGCCGGCACCGCGCACCGCGACCGCGCGCAGCAGCCGCGCGATCAACCAGCCCAGCAACAGCAGCGCAAGCGCAACGAGAACGGAAGGCAGGCGTTGCACCAATCCCGCCAGCACGGCATCGATGCTCGAGCCCATCGAATTGCCCGGATTCGCGCTGCCCATGGCCCTGGACTCCACTGCGGCGGCTGCGGGCGTCGCAACCGCTGGCAGTATAGACGGGGCATTTTCGAGGCGTCGAGTTCGTGCCTGGCACCGGCCGCGCGATCGACCGCCGCGGCATGTGAGGACACCACTACGCTTGTAACCTACAAGGACCTGTCGTAACTTGCAGGCTTCGGATCCGGCCGCCGGCCCGAACTTGGGCGACGCGCCGATGTCCGCGACGGAACCGAACGGACCTTGGGCGGAAACCGAACTCGCAAGGTTGTTCGCCGGCACGGCATCCGTTCCGGATCCCGACCCGCTGCTCTGCCGGCCGCGCGCGCGAGAGCGCGGATCGACGATGAGGTAGTCCATGGCCGACGCAACAACCCGCGACGACATCGCCGACTGGGTGGTCGATTTCATGACCGACCCGACGATCGACGACCCCTATCCGATGATGGCCCGCCTGCGCGCTCGCGAGCCGGTGCATCGCAGCCGCATCGGCCCCTGGCTGTTCACGCGTTACGAGGACGTCGACCAGGTGCCGCGGGACCCGCGCTGGAGCCGTTTCCAGGCGGCTTCGACCGAACTGGGCTACGCCCCCGATCTCGCCGAAGAACTGGCCGCGGCGCTGCGGGCCAGCCTGATGATGCTGATCAACCGCGACGAGCCGGACCACCGCCGGATCCGGCAGATCCTCCAGCACGCCTTCACGCCCCGGGCGATCGAAGGCTGGCGCAGGACCGTCGAGGGCGTCGTCGCCGCCGTCGTCGACGCAGTGGCGGACGAAGACGAGTTCGACTTCCTGCGCCGGGTGGGCTACCCGGTCCCGGAGAAGGTCATCTGCGAGCTCATGGGCGTGCCGCATGCGGATCACGCCTTGTGGGGCGCCTGGGCGGCCAAGTCCGTGGCCCGCAACCGCGTCGGCGCCGGCGACGAACGAAACCTGCGCGACGCGCAGGACGCGACCCTGAACTTCTACCGCTACTTCCAGGATCTGGTCCGGGAGCGGCGCAAGCGGCCGGGCCAGGACCTGATCTCGGTGCTCATCGCCGCGGAGGAAGCCGGCGATCGCCTCGACGAGGACGAACTCATCGGCACGGCGATCATGCTGATCACCGCCGGCCACGAGACCACGGCGAACATGACCGGCAACGGCATATACCTGCTGTTCCGGCACCCCGACCAGCGCGCGTTGCTCCAGGCCGATGCCGCGCTCGTGCCCGGCGCCGTGGAGGAGATGCTGCGGTTCGAGCCGACCACGCGCCTGGGCCTGCCGCGGGTGGCCGCCGAGGACATCGAGATCCGCGGCACCGTGATCCCCGCGGGCTCACGCGCCGTGGTGGTGCGCCCCGCCGCCAATCGCGACCCGGCCGTGTTCCCGGATCCGGACCGCTTCGACGTTACCCGACGCGACAACCGCCACCTGAGCTTCGGCACCGGGGTGCACTTCTGCCTCGGCGCCCAGCTCGCGCGCATGGAAATGCAGAGCACGTTCAGCGCCGTCATCGGCAGGATGCCGGATCTGGAACTCGCCGAAACGCCAACCTGGCGCGCATCGGGGGTGCGCAGCCTGAACGGCCTGAGGGTCCGGCGGCGCAGGTGACGCCCGTTCCAGATGGGCCGCCTGTAACCACGCCGGGCCGGGCTTGTCCTGCAACTCGACCGTGAGGCAGGATGCTGCGGCCAGCGGTCGGCTCCGCCCCCTGGCCTCGCACCCCAAATCCGAATCGAGGAACACATGGCCGACACACCCGCATTCACCAGGAAATGGTGGGACAAGAACAAGCCGACGCTGCTCGGCAAGACCGGCATGGGCGACGCGCTCGCAGCCTGGGAAAAGAATTGCGGCGACAAGCCGGTCAAGATCAAGACCCGCGCCGGGTTCCAGGGCGTTTTCGACGCCTGCGATGCGCTCGAGCTCGCGCTGCCCAAGGCGCGCTCGAAGGCGGGCAAGGACAAGAAGGTCCAGGGCTGGTGCGACTGGTACGAGAAGGAGATGGGCAAGTACCGTTCCGCGGTGAAGGAGGAGTACGCCAAGTGCGTCGAGCGCTACGAGAAGGATCGCAACGAGCTTCTCGAATTCACCAAGCAGGCGTGGGCGGCCATGGTCGAGTTCTCGCAGGAGATGAAGAAGCTCGAAGCCTACATGGATTCGACCGAGGACGAAGCCACCGACGACCTGAACAAGAACGGCGGCGCGATGCTCAAGATGTACTACGATCAGGCGCAACCGGCGTACAACAAGGCCACCAGGCTGAAGGAAGACGCCGCAAAACGCTATGAGAAGGACGGCAAGTACATCAAGGAGCGGCGCGGCGGATCGTACAACGCCGAGTCCTACGGCGTGCTGGCGCAGGACAACGAGCGCCTGTCGCACATATTCGTCGCCGCGACGGAGAACACCAACAAGGCATCGGCCGCGTACAAGGAACTCGCCGATTCATTCGAGCGCCTGCTCGGGGAGTACAACGCGATCGTGCGCGCGTTCTTCGGTGGCCAGAAGGGCGGTGCCGAAGTCGAGAAGGACGCCGAGCAGCTCGCGGAGGACTGCGAAAAACTGGTCAAGGCAATCGAGGACGAGATCTTCAAGACGTCGAACACGTTCCCGATCCTCGAACGGTTCAACAAGGCCGTGACGGACGGCAAGCTCAAGGCCCAGGACAAGGATCTGATCGCGCCGATCTTCACCAAGCTAGAAGCCAACGAAGGTGTCGTGGACCGGATCAGCAAGCAATTGCAGGCGATCGCGACCAAAGGACTGAAGCGGATCCCCCCGGACCAGCAGAAGTCGCGCAAGCTCAAGCCGACCATCGACCGGATCCGCATGGCGCTGATGCAGGCCGTGGCCAAGGGCAAGAAGTTCAAGGAGAAGATGGCCACCGCTCGCGAACAGGCCAAGGCGATAGCCTCGGCGCCGACCGTCGGCTGATCCGCGATACCGCGATCCGGCCGCGGGCGGTGCGAGGCCGCGCGCGGCAGGATCAGCGAGCCGACCAGCCGCCGTCCACGGGCAGCGTCTGGCCGGTCACCATCGCCGAGGCGTCCGAGCAGAGCCACAGGATCGCGGCGGCGATCTCCTCGGGCTCCACCATTCTGGCAATCAGGTGGTTCTTGGGGATTTGCTGTTCCGGCGTGAGGGACTGGCGCACGCCCGCGGTGCCGGTCAGGCCCGGGGCCACGGCGTTGACGCGCACGCCCTGGGGTCCATAGGCCGCCGCGGCGACGCGCGTGAGCTGGATCACGGCGGCCTTGGCGACGCTGTAGGCGGCCGATGCATCGCTGCGGCCGACGTACGCGGCCAGCGACGCGATGTTGACGATCGACCCGCCGCCGTGGCCGAGCATGTGGGAGACCTGATGCTTCAGGCACAGCCACGTGGAGCGCACGTTCGCCGCCATCGTGCCCTCCCACTGCTCGACCGTCGTGCCGACGACGCTGTTCCTGGGGAAGTCGCCCCCGCCCATGCCGCCGACGACGTTGGCGGCGTAGTCGAGGCGGCCGAACCGGCCGGCGGCGGCTTCCACCATGGCCACGACATCCTCTTCGCGCGTGGCATCGGCGCGGAAAAAGGCCGCCCGGGCACCGGCCGAGGCGAGTCGTTCGGCACAGGCGGCGCCCGCGGCTTCGTTCACGTCGGCGACGAGAACGGCAGCGCCGGCGTCCGCGAACGCGCGCGCGGTCGCCTCGCCGATGCCCGAGGCGCCGGCCGTCACCAGGGCCACCTTGTTCCGGAAGTCGTACTTCGGCATTGCCATTGCTCCGCTCACGGCGATGGTTCGAGTGTCGCCGAACCGGAGCGAAATGGAAACATGCCGGGCGCGGGAGGTGCGTTCACCCGGCGAGGATTTCGACCGGCAGTTCGTACAGCGAAGTCATGAACGAGTGGTGATGGCGAATCCTGGTTCCCGGCGCGAGACGGTAGTCCGGAAACACGCGATGCCACTCCTCCAGCGCGATGCGCAGCTCCGAGCGCGCCAGGTGCGAACCCAGGCAGCGGTGCGGACCCAGGCCGAAGACCGCGCTCGGATTCGGATCCCGATCCAGCACCGGCGCGCCGGAACGATCGCCGCCGGCGAAATAGCGGTTGACCGCGGGCATGGCGAGATAGATGCGGTCGCCGGGCTGCATGGGGCAACCATGGAACGTTCCGGCGCGGACGACCGTGCGCCCGGTAATGCCCGTGTTGCTGTAGTGGCGCAGCAGTTCCTCGATCGCCGCGGGCAGCGCACCCGGTTCGGAGAAAACCCTGCGCCTGTCCTGCGGATGCCTGGCGAAGTGCAGGAACATGTATCCCATCGATCCCGCGGTGGTCTCCAGCCCGGCCATGAACAGCAACGAGCCGATATTCACCAACTCCGTGTCGTCCAGCGGCCTGCCATCGACGCGCGCCGCGAGAAGCTGGCTGGCGATGTCGTCCTCGGGGACGGCGCGGCGGCGCGCGAAAAGGTCCGAGAAGGCGACGGCGATCTTCGCGTGCAGTTCGCGACGGATGGTGCCGTCGGGATCCTCCGTCCCGGAGATGTAGGTACCGCGGATCGCGGTCGCGAGGTGCTCCCTGGCATCGTCCGGCGACAGGCCGAGCCACTGCAGGAAGAACCGTCCCGGCACCTGATGCGCGTACTCCCCCATGACCTCGATTCGATCGCGCCCGCGCAACGCGTGCAGCATGGCGCGCGCGACCTCGCGCAACGCCGCCGCGCGCCGCTCGACGCTGGTCGGGCTGAGCAGGGGCAGCAGCACCTCGCGGTACTTCTTGTGATCGGGCGGATCCAGGTTCACGGGCAACAGGCGCGAGACCGTCTCCACGCGCGAGTACGCCATGTTCTGCACGCTGGAGAACATCGATGGGTCCGTCAGCACGTCGCGCGCGGACTCGAATCGCGATGCGACGAAGAACCCGCGTGCCGCGCGGCTGTAGAACAGCGGCCCGTTGCGCCAGGCGAGTTCCCACATCGCGTCCGGATCGTCCTCGAAGCGCGTATCGGCTTCCGGATCGAAATCGAGCACCGCAATGCCGCTGGCGACCGCCCGTTCTTCCATCGTGCTCATGCCCTGGCCCTCCGCCAACGGATCAGACCAGCCCGAATGCCGTGGCGTACCACGACTCGGCGTAGCTGGCTTCCGTGAACACGCGGCGCCTTCGGAAGCGCCAGCGGTCGTCGTCACACCGGACCAGTTCGTCCTCCCAGCGCCCCCAGTGGTCGAGGCCGCGATCGGTGCAGACCATGAAATAGGCCTCGACCCTCGCCTCGCGTTCATTGACGATGTCGATGTTTTCGGTGGTGACGTTGTGGCGAAGGAAGGCCGGCGCCCACTTCTCGATCTTCGCGTACGCTTCACGCTTGCTGCCCAGGAGCGCGGCGATCTCCGCCGGCCCCTTGGCCGTATCGCCCTTCGGCAGGACGAAAACCCCGTCGGGCAGGAACAGGCCGAGAAACTGCTCGAATCGGCCGCTGTCGGTGAACACGGCGTATTCCGCCAGCGTCTTGCGCACACCCTCGATCGCGTCGCGCTTCCAGCTCTCCATGATTCTCCTCTCCGGGGTCGCCCTCGGTCGTCAAGCCAGCGGAACCCTGCCTTCGAGAAAGCCCTTCCAATCGGGGAAGGCAACCTTGTCCACCAGTTCGATCAGCAGGCCGTCGCTGCTCTCGTGGTAGCAGTAGCCGCGCATCCGGCCGTCGACCATCAGCGCCGCGACCAGCGGCATGCCGCCGCGCTCGAGCGCGGCCGAATCCGCCTGGATATCGGTGGTCCAGAACCCCATGTGGTGCAACGGCCGGCCCGGTACCGCCTCCCAGAGCGTGCCGGGCATTTCCTGGATGATCTCCAGGCTCGGCTGCTGGACGGTGTACACGGCGCGGGGCGAGAGCATGCGGATTTCCCCCGCGCGCCTGGTCCACACCGGCAGGGTCTTGTTGATGACCGGGCTGAAGGTCACGCCGCTCTCGCGCGCCAACCGGGCGCAGGTGGCATCGAAATCCTTCACGACCATTCCGGTGTGGTAGAAGTTCTCGTACTTCAGGTTCATGAACGCAGGCCTCGCGAATGTGCGATCGTGGACGGCAAGGTGTGCAAACCGGTCATTCCGCGACGCGAACCTTCAGCCCCTTCAGGGCGCGTACGAAGGTCGTCTTCCAGCGTGGCTCCTCGGCCAGTTCCAGGCGCGGCAGGCGGGTCATGACCGCCTGGAACATCACCTGCGCCTCCTGCCGCGCGAGCATGGAGCCCAGGCAGAAATGCGGGCCGGCCGCGAACGCGATGTGACGGTTCTCGGTTCGGCAGACGTCGAACACCTCGGGATCCCTGAACACCGCCGGGTCCCGGTTCGCGGAGTTGATCGCGAGCACCACGGGGCATCCTGCCTCGACGGCGCGATCGCCCAGCGCGATATCCTCGGTGGCCACCCGCGGCAGCGACCAGTGCGAGGGCGACTCGTAGCGCAGCATCTCCTCGACCGCGCCCGGCACCAGCGAAGGATCGGCGCGCAGGCGCTCGTACTGGGCCGGGTATTTCAGGAGCTGGTACATGCCGTTGCCGATGAGGTTCGCGGTGGTTTCGTGCCCGGCGGTGATCAGCATCTGCAGCGTGCCGAGCAGTTCCATTTCACTCAACCTGGAACCTTCGGATTCGGCCCGGATGAGCACGGAAACGAGGTCCTCGCCGAGGCTGCCGCGCCGCCGGCGCACGAGATCGCGGAAATAGTCCATGAACTTGCGGTTCACGTCCGCGACGGCGCGCGCATGTTCTGCCGTCGGCTCGCGGGTGCGAATGCTGCCCACCGCGATCTCGGTCCACTGCTTCCACGACACGTGATCTTCCAGCGGCACGCCCATCAACTCGCAGATCACGGCTTCCGGCAGCGGGTAGGCCAGCTCGGCCAGGAAATCGAAATCGCGGCGCCCCGACACCTTGTCGATCAGGGCGGTCGTGATCGCCTCGACCCTGGGCTGCCAGGCGGCGACGGACTTCGGACGGAACGCCTGCTCCAGGATCTTGCGCACCCGTGCGTGGGCCGGATCGTCCAGGTTGATCAGCATCGACGCGAATACCTGCCCGGCCTCGTCCGCCGCGGCGTCCTGCCCGGCTTTGCCGTGGTGCATGCGCACTTCGTTCTGCGCCGCGCGCTGGCGGCTCAGTCGCTTGTCCCGGTAGAGGCTGTCGACATCCGCGTACCGGGTCACGAACTTGACGTTGTGGATCGGGATGACCGGGTCATTGCGGCGCAGCCAGTCGAGCATCGGGTAGGGATCCGGCACCAGCGCCGGATCCAGGAACAGGCGCTTCAGTTCGGCCATGGCCTCTTCGGCATCGACGGAAGACGGGTCGCTCATTTTCAATCAACCTCGACTTGACAGGTGCCCGCCGGTGCGGCCGCCCGGGGTGGTGTGAATTGACGGTTGTATGGTACATCTATATGCCTGCCTGTCAAAGGTGAGGCTGCGCATGGCGATTACCGTGGAGATAGACCGGGAACGCTGCATGGGGACCGGGAACTGCGTCTTCCACGCCCCCGGCGTATTCGACCAGGACGACGAAGGCCGCAGCATCCTGGCCGATCCGGGCGCCCAGCCCGAGTCCCGGATCAGGTTCGCGGCGTCCAGCTGCCCGGTCGGCGCAATCCGCGTGGTTGAAACCGGTTCGTCGGGCGACCGCGGGAACGATGCCCCGTGATCGACCCCGAACGCCTCTCGTTGTGTTCAGGTACCCTGCTGCACGCGCGCAGCCTGCGCGAGAAGCTCGAAGCGGCGAGCGGGGCCGGGTTCCGCGGCGTGTCCCTCTGGTACCAGGATTACCTTTCCGCGCGCGCCGGGGGCCTCGGCGACGCCGATATCCGCTCGATGCTCGACGGGCTCGGCCTGCGGGTCCACGAGATGGACTCGGTGGCGCGCTGGTTGCCCGGCGGGGCCGCCCCGGCGGATGCGAGCCCGGTCATCCGACAGATGCTGTCGTTTGACGAACGCGAACTGCTGGCTGCCGCGGCCGCCATCGGCGCGCATACCGTGATCGCAATCGATCTGCTCGGCATCCGGCCGGATCCGCATGAAGCGGCCGCTGCCTTCGCGCGCCTGTGCGATCGCGCGGGGGAGTTCGGGCTCGCGGTCGGCCTGGAGTTCATGCCGTTCTCGGGGATCCCCGACCTGGCGACCGGCCTGGCGATCGTCGAGCGGGCCGGGCGCGAAAACGGCGGGCTCAATGTCGACGCCTGGCACCTGTTCCGCTCCAACAGTCCGCTGGATCTGCTCGATCGGGTCGACGGCCGGCGAGTCAAGCTGGTGCAGTTGAGCGATGCGCCGGCTCGCCCGCCTGCCGACATTGCCACGGAAACCGGCGCGGGCCGCCTGCTGCCGGGCCAGGGCGACATCAATCTGCCCGGGCTGCTGCGCTGCCTTGATCGCATCGGAACGCCCGCGCCGATTGGAATCGAAATATTCTCCGACGCGCTGCGTGCCCTGCCACCGCGCGAAACCGCCCGGCTGGCGATGCAATCCACGCGCGCGGTGCTGGAGCGTGCGTTTCCCCGTCACTGAAAAAGGAGCATTCCGATGAGCACTCTGCGCTTCGACGGCCGGGTGGCCGTGATCACCGGGGCGGGCCGCGGCATCGGCCGCGCACACGCCATGCTCCTCGCCTCGCGCGGCGCGGCGGTGGTCGTCAACGACATCGGCGCCGCGCTGGACGGTTCGGGCGCGTCGAGCCGGCCGGCGGACGAGGTGGTCGAGGAAATCGTCCGTGCGGGCGGAAAGGCGGTCGCGAACTACGACTCGGTGTCCACGGACGGCGGGCCGGAGGCAATCGTCGCCCAGGCGATCTCGCGCTTCGGCCGCCTCGACATCGTCATCAACAACGCCGGCTTCGAGATGCCCACGCCGTTCGGCGGGATCACGCTGGACAACATCCGTGCGCACTTCGAGGTGCACTTCTTCGGCACCGCGGCCGTAACGCTGGCCGCGTGGCCGCACCTGGTCGCGTCCGGCGCGGGACGGGTCGTCAACACCACCTCGGCCACCGTGTACGGGCTGCCGAACCGCACCGGCTACGGTGCGGCCAAGGGCGCGATCTTCGCGTTCACGCGCAGCCTCGCGCTCGACGGCGCGGCGGCCGGGGTGAAGGCGAACTGCATCGCGCCCGGCGCGGGCACGCGCATGGCCGACAACTCCGATACCTCCGAGGCGGTGAAATCCTTCATGCGCCAGAGCATGCCGCCGGAACTGGTCGCCCCCGCCGCGGCCTTCCTCGCGCACGAGTCCTGTCCGCTGAACGGCGAGACGCTTTCGGTCGGCGGCGGCCGGGTCGCGCGCATGGCCCTGTGCGAGAACACGGGCTTCGTCACCGAGGATCTGACCCCGGAGGCAATCCGGGACAACCTGGCGTCGGTGCTGGATGCGTCGACCGCGACCATCCTGACCCGGGTCATCCTTCCGGACCAGCGCTGACTCCCCGCCCCCGGCGACGTTGACGCCCCCGGGGATCCCGGCGCACACTATACTTGCATCACGCAACTATCTACCCGCCGGCGGCACCGGCGCAATCCCGAGGAGTACACCATGGCAGTCGGTAACCAATTCGTGATCGATGGCGACGGGCACGTCGTCGAGCATCCGCTGGAACTGCTCGGCGAACACCTGGAGAAGAAGTACCGCGACCGCGCGTTCTTCATCCAGGACGGTAACGGCACCGAGACCCTGGTGCTGGACGAAATCCGCATCGTGATGACCTCTCCGGACAAGCCCTTCAACGCCGGCGACGCGCTCACGCCGATGGGCATCCGTCCGGGTCGCACCGCGAACCGCAAGGTGCTGGACGCGCACCCCGGTGGCTTCAACGCCAAGGCCCGGCTGGAGGTACACGACGCGGAAGGCGTCGACGCCGCGGTGCTGTTCCCGACCCTGGCCAACTGCGTGGCCGGCCTGCGCGATCCGCTGTTCTCCGCGGCGATGTGCCGCGCGGTCAACCGCTGGCTGGCGGCATACGCATCCTACGCGCCGGACGAGCTTTACCCGATCGCCGCGGTCCCGGTCCAGCACGGCGAACTGGCCGCGGACGTGTTGCGCGAGGCAGTCAGGGAGCAGGGCTTCATCGGCGCCGCGTTCCGGGCCAACGTCCGGCCGGACGGCCGCACCGTCGCCGATCGCTCCCTGGAGGTGCTCTGGTCCACGGCACAGGACCTTGGCGTGCCGATCTGCATCCACAACGCCGACTACCAGGGTGACGACAATCTCACCCAGCCCGGCTCGGACTGGGTGCAGACCCGCATGATGCACCACGCCATCCTGCACCCGTTCATGGGCATGCTGGCGTTCGCATCCATGTACGAGGCAGGGATCTTCGAACGCTATCCGAAGCTGAAGATCGGCTACATGGAGTCCAACTGCGGCTGGGCGCCGTTCTGGCTCGATCGGCTGGACGAGCACCTGGAGATCATGGGCTGGATGACCGGCAAGGACTTCAAGCGCGAGCCGACGGAGGTCTTCAAGGACCAGTGCGTGGTCGGCTGCGAGACGGAGGAGCCGATGATCCCCTACGTGCTCGGCCGGCTGGGCGACGACAAGGTCATCTGGGCGAGCGACTTCCCGCACTACGACGCCCACGTGCCCGGCCTGACGGCCGAGCTGTTCGAGCGCGAGGACATCACCGACGCGATGCGCGACGGCATCCTGCGCCGCTCCTCCATCCGCTTCTACGGGCTGGACGAGCAGCGCATCCGCAACGCCCTCGCCCGGCGCCGCAAGGCAGCCTGAGCCGGGCGGCCGACATGGGCGCACCGACCGATTCGGACTCCGCGGCATTGCGGGAGCTGCTCGACCGGGTGGCGATCGACGAGCTCATCAATCGCTACTACCACGGGCTGGATACCCGCGACTATGCACTGTTCGAAACGGTCTTCGCGCCCGATGCGGTGTTCACGGCGCACACCGTGGACGGCACGAGTCACCCGCAGCACGGCCGCGAGGCGATCATCCGCGCCCTGCACGGCGTGGAGCCGTTCACGGTGTCGCATCACGGCGTACGCAACCGCATGGTGACCCTCGACGGCGATCGCGCCCGCGGCAATATCTACGCCATGGACGCGCTCGCCTACGACCCGGGCAGCGGCATGCGGGTGCGCTTCCACGGCCTGCGCTACATCGACGAGTACGCCCGCACGGACGCGGGCTGGCGCATCACCCGCCGCGATCTCTACGAGCTGTGGGAGTACGAGGCGCCGGACGTGACGATGTTTCCGGAGCTGCCGCTGCCGCGCTGAAGCCGCGGCACGCGCCCGCGGGAACAGCACCCTCAACGCAGGATGGCGTTGCGATCGAGCGCGCCCAGGCCGATGAGATCGTCGAAGGTGTAGATGCGCCCGCTGCGTTCGGCCGGCTGCAGGAGCAGCCAGGCAAACGCTTCCGCCACCGCCGCGGGTTCGTACACCGGGCCGCCCACGCCGGTGCCCTGGCGGTCGAGGATATTCGCGGCGTTGGCGTATTGCCACTGCTCCGTCGCCACGGCGCCGACCTGCACCGCGTTGAACGCCACGCCGCGACCGCCCGCCTCGACGTGCAGATCGGTCGTGAGCCGATCGAGGATGGTCTTGCTGGATCCGTACATGAACAGGTCCGGCGGCGCCGTTACGCTGGCCCCGGAGCTGACGTTCAGCACCCGGCCCCAGCCGCGCTCGAACATTCCCGGCGCAAAGCCCTGGATGAGCTGCAGCGGCGCGACCGCGTTGATGCGCAGCACCGCCTGCCATCGCCGCGACGGCATGCCGAGGATCGGACCGGACGGCATGAACGCGGCGTTGTTCACCAGAATGTCGCAGCGGCCGCACCGGGCGAGCGTCGTCGCGACGACGCGATCGACGTCCTCGGCCGACGCAAGATCCGCGGCGATGGTCAGTACGTCGATGCCGTCGCGCGCGAGTTCCTCGCGTGCTTCATCGAGCGTGCCGGGCAGCACGCGGTTGCGATGGTCGGCCGTGCTGCGCCCGACCAGCACCAGTGCCGCGCCGCGCCGGCCCAGTGCGAGCGCGGTGGCCCGGCCGATGCCGCGGGTGGCGCCGGTGATGAGCGCCACCTTGCCGTCGAGACGGCCGGGCGTCGGATCAGCCATCAGACGGCGGCCGCTCGAAAAACAGGTCCGGCGGCTTGATGAAATGCGAATCGCCCGAATTGGTCCACAGCGTGTCGTTCGCCATGCGCGGTTCTACCCTGGACTGCCTGGCGTGCATGGTAGCAAAGCGGCCGCAAGTCCAGGCGGCTCCGGGCGGTGATCCGCCCCATCGTCATCGCGAGTACCAACCGGACCCGGATCCGGCCGATTGCAGCCATGAACAACACCCGGTCATTACGAGCGCAGCGAAGCAATCCATGCGGCCTCGATGCCGCCGGCAGCGCGTGGATTGCTTCGTCGCTTCGCTCCTCGCAATGACGGAGCGGTTCATGGAGTGCGCAGCAGGGCGCGCGATCAACCGAACAGCAGCGACCGTCCGTTGTCGTACATGATCGCCCGGCACTGATCCGGCGGCAGGCCGCGCAGGGCCTCGTCCGCGAACGCCCGCGGCGTGGCCGCGCCCTCGGCGTGCGGATAGTCCGAGCCCATCACGAACAGGTCCGCCGTGCCGACCTGTGCCACCAGCTTGCCGACGGCGTCCTCGGGATACGGCACCACGCGGAAGCAGCGCTTGAAGATGGCGCTCGGCCGCTCCTTGAGCTGACCGCAGGGCCAGTAGCCCTTGCGCGCCAGGCCGCGGTTCTTGTCCATCTTGGCCAGGAATTCCGGCACCCACATCGAGCCGTTCTCGGCGCTGAGCATGCGCAGGTTGGGGAAGCGCTCGAACAGGTTGTAGTAGATGAGCGAGGAGAAGGTCTGCACCACGGGGATCTCGCCGAAGGCGTTCATCCAGGTCCAGGCCGACTGGTAATTGCGTGGCGGCATGATCTTCTCGCCCCAGGAGCGCATCAGCGGGTGCAGGTACTGCGGCTCGCCGACGTGGTAGGCAACGATGACGCGCGCCTCCTGCAGCCGCGCCCAGATCGGATCGAAGTACGGATCCGCGGGCGAGCGGTTCGCCGCCGGCCCGAACGGCATGACGACGATGCGCACCCCCTCGCGCAGCGCCCACTCCATCTCCTCGGTCGCCCAGGCCAGATCGTCCAGTACGATGAGCGGCGCGGCGAAGATGCGGTCGCGGTAGTTCAGCTTCCAGGTCTCGGCCAGCGAGCGGTTGTACGAACGCACCATCGCCAGCCGCGCCGGCAGTTCCTCGATGAACGCCGGCAGCGAATTGTGCAGGCTCGGGAACATCACCGAGGCCTCGACGCCGAATTCGTCGAGCCGCGCCATGCGATCGGCCGGCGAGGTGTGATCGGGCGCCACCGGCACGAACTCGAAGCTCTCCTCGCCGGTCTTCTGCGCGTGCAGGAATTCCTTGAGCGAGCCGGGCCTGGCGATCATCAGCCCGCCGTCTGGCGCGGCGCGATGATGCGCGTCCCCCAGCGCAAGGCGGCGCGCGCCGACGAACATCGCCATGTGGCCGTCGGGCTGGGGCTCCATGCGCACGCTGTAGTCGCGGCGGTAGTGCTCCGGCAGGTGGCGATTCCAGATCGACACGTCGGGCTCGTACAGGTGCGCGTCGCAGTCGATGATCGGGCCGTCGTAGATCATG
>JBFXBD010000043.1:0-51735 GCA_050183625.1 Gammaproteobacteria bacterium | reverse complement strand
CCGAACTGCGGCTGGTCGGCGGCAACGCCGAGGCGCTCGAATTCGCCTGGGTGGTGACCGCCACCGAGGAGTATCTGAACGGCCTGACCGTGCCCCGCGCCGCCTACGACGACATCGTCGCCCAGGCCGAGGACTGGGAGCCGGTGCGCGAGAACTTCCAGGGCGTGAAGCTGGTGGACCTGCGCAGGCTGATCGCCGGCAGGGAGACGGACGCCGCGACCGGCTGAACGCGGGCCGGCGTCCGTCGCGGGCGCGCCCGGGCCGGGAGCGGCAGGCGGCGCTCAACCCACGGCAAACGGCGCCAGGCCCTGCGCATCCAGCCCTTCCAGGAGGCGGAATTTCTGCACCTTGCCCGATGCCGTCATCGGCAGTTCGGGCACGACCTTCACGAACCGCGGGACCTTGAAGTTGGCGATCCGGCCGGCGAGGAAATCGCGCACGGCCCGCGGTGCCAGACCGGCGCCGGGCGCCGGCACCACGAAGGCCATGACCGCCTGCCCCATAATCGGATCCGGAACCCCGACCACCGCGACTTCGCGGATGTCCGGGTGCTGGCGCAGGTAGTTCTCGATTTCGGCCGGGTAGGTGTTGAAGCCACCGACCAGGATGACGTCCGACAACCGGCCGGTGACGCGCAGATGGCCGGTCCCGTCCCTGCGGCCCAGGTCGCCGGTGTGCAGCCAGCCGTCGCGCACCCTGGCCGCGGTGGCGTCGGGCATCGCATAGTAGCCGCTCATCATGCCCGCGCCGCGGACCCGGATCTCGCCTTCCTCGCCGGGCGCGCAATCGCGGCCGGTGGCCGGATCCACGATGCGATCCTCGATGCCCTCGATTGCCACGCCAGCCGTGGTGGCGAGCAGATCGATCGGATCGTCCGCGCGCGAGCAATGCGTCGCGCCGCCGGTCTCGGTCTGCCCGTACATGACCAGCACCCGCAGGCCCAGCCCGCCTGCCGGATCGGCCAGCCGCCGCACCAGATCCGGCGGGATATCCGCCGAGCCGAGCGTCACCGTGCGCAGCGACCGCAGATCGTGCCGGGCGAAGTGCGGGTGCGCGAGCATGTTCAGGAACATCGTCGGGACGCCGGACATGAACGTGATGCGCTCGCGCTCGATGGTCCGCAGGGCCTCGCCGGCATCGAAGACGTCCATGAGCACCTGTGTGGTGCCCATGAGCGTGCTGCCCAGGATCGGGCCGACGACGCCGGCGATGTGCGAGTACGGCATCGTCACCAGCATGCGTTCGTCGCTGCGCCAGGGGAACATGCGCGTGCGCTGCGCGGCGCGAATGCACAGCGCGCGATGCGAGAGCATGCAGCCCTTGGGGGCACCGGTGGTCCCGGAGGTGTAGACGATGAGGGCGATGTCATCCGGCGCGACGGCGATCAGGTCGAGCCGATCGCGTGCGTCGCGCGTACCTGCCGCTTCGATGTCGGCGAACGCGTGTGCAGTCGCGGCCGAGTCCAGTGCGCGGCCGGCGTCGAGCACGATCAGGTGGCGGAACGCGGGCAGCGCCCGGACCAGGGCGTCGTGCTGCGCCCGTCCGCCGCGGACCAGCGCCGGCACCGCCCCATCCAGCAACTGCAGGAAGTCGATATGCGCCGCCGGGAAGCTGCCCGCCGTGATCAGCGCGCGCGCCGCCGAATTGCGCAGCAGGTAGGACAGCTCGAGCGACTTGTAGCGCGTGTTGCACGTGACCGCGACCGCGCCGATGCGTGCCAGCGCGAACAGCGCGATGTTCCACTCGACGCAGTTCGGCAGCCAGATCACGACGTGATCGCGCGGACGGATGCCGATGCCCAGCAGGCCCGCGGCGAAGGCGTCCACGCGCCGGTTCAGGTCCTGGTAGTCCAGGCGTGTAGCGCCCTGCACCAGCGCCTGCTGCCGCGGAACCCGCCGGGCGGTCCGTTCCAGGATCCCGCCCAGCGTCCCGGAGGCGCCGTCTTCACCGGGACCGGGAAGATTGCAGTCGTTCAATCGTGTACTCCAGGGGAACATCCGGCCGGGCGTCGCGACACAGGCTGTCGCCTGGCCGGGGTGCGGGCGATACCATATCACGGCCGTGCGCCGCGGCCGGGCCGCGGGACCGTAGCGCGCCGGCCGCCGTATCGCGGCATGACGATCCTTTTCGCGAGGTTGATCCGATGACTTTCGTGGTGACCGAGTCCTGCATCCGATGCCGTTACGGCGACTGCATGAAGGTCTGTCCGGTCGACTGCTTCCACGGCGGGCCGAACATGGTCGTGATCGATCCGGCGGCCTGCATCGATTGCGCGAAGTGCGCGCCGGAGTGCCCGGCAAATGCGATCTACCCGCTCGCCGAGGTGCCGGACGACCAGCAGCCCTTCGTGGCGCTGAACGCCGAGTTGAGCCGGATCTGGGCGATCGTCACCGCCGTCGACGCGCCGCTGCCCGAGGCCGGCAAGTGGAAGAGGGCCAGGGGCAAGCTGCAATACCTGGAGCGATGATCCACGCCGGCTAGACGCTGGACACCCCGGCGACTCCACGCGCGAGCAGATCGTCGATGCGCGCGGTGCTCGCGCCGAGTTCAAGCAGCACCGCCCGGGTGTGCTCCCCGGGCAGCGGGGACGCGCTCTGCACCCGCCCCGGCGTGCCCGACAGCTTGATCGGTACGCCGAACTGCCGCACGGCCCCCTGCACCGGGTGATCCACGTCGACAACCATGCCCCGGGCTTGCACCTGCGGATCCTGCGCCACCTCGTCAACAGCATTGACCTTGCCGACGCACACGTCAGCACCGATCAGCGTTTCGTACCAGTCGTCGCGGTCGCGCGTGCGCACGATGGCGGCGATCGCGTCGCGCGCCGCCGATTCCTCGGCGTTCGCGGCCCGGGTGAAGTGCTCCGGGCGGCGGTGGAAACGGGCCAGGTCCGGCCGCTCGATCACGCGGCAGAAGTTCTCCCAGAAGTGCCGTTCGGTGCAGCCGATCGACAACCATCGATCGTCGCGCGTGCGATAGACGGTATAGAACGGATAGGTCCCGCCCAGTACGCCTTCGCCGCGCCCCGGCGAATACCCTTCCGCGAACAACAGCCGCATGTTCGGGGTGGCGGCGAGCAGCGCCAGGGTGGTATCGAAGTAGGCGATGTCCACGTGCTGGCCGACCCCGCTGCGTTCGCGCGCGAACAGGGCGAACATGATGCCGAGCGCGGCGTGCAGGCTGGCGCCGCCGAAATCCGCGACGAGGTTCAGGGGGATGACCGGCGGCCCGTCCGGCGCGCCGATGAGTCCGAGCGCCCCCGCCATCGCCAGGTAGTTCACGTCGTGGCCCGGGTGCAGGCGGTACGGCCCGTCCTGCCCATAGCCGGACATCGAGCAGTAGACGAGGCGCGGATTGATCGCCTGCAGGGCCGGATAGTCGATGCCCAGCCTCGCGACGGTGCCGGGGCGGAACCCCTCGATGACGACATCGGCGCCGGCGGCAAGCTGCAGGAAGATCCCGCGGCCTTCGGGATGCTTCAGGTCCAGGGCAATCGAGCGCTTGTTGCGGTTGGTCGGCGCGAACACGGTGCGCCGCGGATCCTCGCCGGCGTGCGCACCGGCCGCGGCGAGCGGCTCGATCTTCAGCACCTGCGCGCCCATGTCGGCGAGCATCATGCCCGGCAGTTCGCCGGGGGCGGCGCGGACCAGTTCCAGGATCCGGATCCCGGCCAGGGCCGCGGCGCGCGAACCGCGATCGTCGTGGTCTGGGGACATCGTTGGCGTCGTTCGGCTGTCGAAGGCGGCGGGTAGCTTGGAGCCTGCATGCTGCGGCCATCGGCCCGGGCGGCCTCCCTGTGCACGCGGCGGTCGATGGACCGCCGGATTCTATAGTAGGATTCCGAGCCAGTCGCGCACCGCGCGCATGGGCAGTACCGATGGCCGAATCCAAGCTGGCGCGGGGCAGGATCGAAGTCAACAGCGAGCGCTGCAAGGGCTGCGCGCTGTGCGTCACGTTCTGCCCGCCGCAGGTGCTGCGCATCTCCGAACGGCGCAATTCGCTGAACCACAAGGTGATGGAAATGGCGAACGAGCCCGCCTGCACCGGCTGCCGGGTGTGCGCGGATGTGTGCCCGGATCTCGCCATTCCTGCCGTGTTCCAGTGGGTGGAGCCGGCACCAGCCGCGGTCTGAACCCGGACGCAGCGCCCGTCACCCGGACCGGAGCGATCATGGCCAAGCGCCTGTTCACCAATTGCAACATCGCCATCGTCGAGGCGGCGATGATGCAGGGCTGCCGGTTCTTCTGCGGCTACCCGCTGACCCCCACCACCGAGGCGCTCGAGCACGCCAGCCGTCGCTTCCCCGAGACCGGCCGGGTGTTCGTGCAGGCCGAGAGCGAGCTGTCCGCGATCAGCATGCTCGGCGGCGCGGCCGCGGTGGGCGAGCGCGGCATGACCGCGACTTCCGGCGTGGGCTTCGCGCTCATGCAGGAAGGCCTTTCGAACCTGGCCGGCATGGCACAGTTCCCCACCGTCATCTACCTCGCGCAGCGCGGCGGCCCCGGCATGGGCCGGCTGTACCCGAACCAGGGCGACTACCGCATCGCCACCCGCGGCGGCGGCGCGGGCGACTACCGCTGCATCGTGCTCGGGCCGGAAACCGTGCAGGAGGCGGTCGATCTCACCAAGCTCGCCTTCGTGCTCGCGGATCGCTACCGCACGCCGGCCATCCTGCTCGCGGACCAGATGCTGGCAGGGACCACCACCTCGTACGCACTGGGCGATCCGCTGCCCGAGGAACCGGTGCAGAAGGACTACATCCTGGAAGGTGCGCGCGGCCGCATCGGCCGCTACGTCGGCCGCCCGGGCTACACGAACCCGAAGGAGCCGAACTACCTGTCCATGGTCACGCCCAACCTGCTGGGCATGGACGAGGATCCGGACGGCTACAGCTACGAGCGCCACATGCTCGACCTGTTCGAGAAATACGCGCGCATCGAGGCTTCGGAGGTGCGCGCCGAGCAGGATCGCGTCGAGGACGCGGAACTGGTGATCGTGGCCTACGGCAGCAGCGCGCTGCTGATGCGGCCGGTCGTCGAGCAGGCGCGGGCACGCGGCCTGAAGGTGGGCTTGATCCGGCCGATCACCCTGTTCCCGTTTCCGAAGCAGTTGTTGAACGACACCGCCGGGCGCGTGCGCGACTTCCTGGTGGTGGAGATGAGCTTCGGGCAGATGGCCGACGACGTGCGCCTGGCGGTACTCGACCGCGGCGCGCGCGTGCACGATTTCCAGACCCACGGCGGCGCGATCCCGCGGCCCGAGCGCGTGCTGCCGGTGGTCGAGACGCTGCTCGAGCAGGCCGTGCAACGCCGGGCTGGCTAGGAGACGCACATGACCACGTCGATCCCGATCAAGCAGGTCTTCAAACAGCCGGAGTCCTACGCGCTCGAGGAACGCCTGGACTACTGCCAGGGCTGCGGGCACGGCATCGCGCTGCGGCTGGTCTCCGAAGTGATCGACGAGATGGGGCTGCGCGAGAACGCGATGGCGGTGCTCGGCGTGGGTTGCTACTCGACCAATTCGGTGCTGTTCAACTTCGACACCTACTGGGTCACCCACGGCCGTGCGCCCGCGCACGCGACGGCGGTCAAGCGCCTGCGGCCGGAGCACCTGGTGTTCACGCTGCAGGGCGACGGCGACTGCGCGGCGATCGGCACCACCGAGATCGTCCATGCCGCCGGCCGCGGCGAGCGCTTCACCACCATCATGCTGAACAACTCCAACTACGGCGAGACCGGCGGCCAGCTCGCGCCGACGACCGTCCTGGGGCAGAAGACCAAGAGCACCGCCCGGGGCCGCGACGCCGAACTGCACGGCCAGCCGATCCGCCTGCCGGAGATGCTGGCGACGATGGACAGCGTGGTCTACTGCGCGCGCGGCGCGCTCAACTCGCCGATGAACATCGGCAAGGCCAAGAAGGCGATCCGCGCCGCGTTCGAGATCCAGCGCCAGGGCACGGGCTTCGGCTTCGTGGAACTGCTCACCGCCTGCCCGAGCGGCTGGCGCCTGACTCCGGCCGAGGCGATGGAGTGGATGAAGAACGTCCAGAGCCGCACATTCCCGCTCGGCGTCATCAAGGAGCCGGAGTAGTCCCGCCGGCGGCGGGGCGGACTTCGGGACGGACGTGATGGCGGCGCGACACGACATCGTCATGGGCGGCTTCGGCGGCCAGGGCGTCAAGACCATCGCCACCCTGCTCGGCCAGGCCGCGAACCGCGCAGGACTGCATGCGTTGATGTACAACGTCTACGGCGCGGCCATCCGCGGCGGCGCGATCTACTGCTACACGGCGATCTCCGACCAGCCGCTGGTCGGCGCACCGGTGACGACCTTTCCGTCCGCCGTGCTGGCGATGGATCAGCGCAGCTACGCGACCTTCGAGCCGGTCGTGCAGCCGGGCGGCACGCTTATCGTCAACACCTCGCTGGTGACCGGTCGATCCGGCCGCAACGACATCCGCGTCGTCTACGTCCCGAGCAGCGAGATCGCGGACGAACTCGGCAGCTTCCAGCTCTGCGGCATGGTGGCGCTCGGCGCGCTCGTGTTCGCCACCGGCATCGTTTCCGGCGAAGTCATTCTCGGCTGCCTGGAAACGACCCTGCCGGCGACCAAGCACCACCTGCTGGAGGGCAACCGCCGCGCGCTGGCGCGCGGCGCGGCGCTGTGCAGCGCGGCGTGAATGGTTGAATCGGCGATGGGGGGTGATCCCCTGCCGGATCCCGCGCCTCGATACTCGGTGGAACCGGGGATAACGCGGCGATGATACGACCCATACCCTTGCCGTTACCTATGCGGAATCGGATGAACGTGCGGAGAACCGGTGAACCCTCGATTTGATGGACAAGTCGCCCTGGTCACCGGGGCTGGGAAGGGTCTCGGTCGCGCGTATGCACTCTGGTTGGCGGAGCGCGGCGCGGCGGTCGTGGTGAACAACCGCACCCGCGCCGGTGCCGAGCCGTCGGCGCGCAGAGTCGCGGGCGAGATCGAAGCTGCCGGCGGTGCCGCCATGGTGTCGGAGCACGCAGTCGACGACGAGCGCGCGGTAGCCGACATGGTCCGGGACGCGAGCGCATGGCGCGGCCGGCTCGATATCCTGATCTGCAACGCGGCGATCGTGGAGTACCAACCAATCACCGCGGTGACGATGGAGTGCTTCCGGCGCGTCGTCGACGCGAACTTCTGGGGGACGGTGTACCCGGTGTATCGCTGCCTGCCGCACATGCTCGGCGCCGGGTACGGGCGGATCGTGCTCACTTCCTCGCAGGCCGGGCTTTACGGGCAAGCGGAATCGGCGGCGTACTGCGCCAGCAAGGCTGCGATGATCGGGCTTGCCCGCTCAATCGCGATCGACGTAGGTTCCGCCGACGTTCGCGTCAACATCGTAGTGCCGGCTGCGTATACGCGGATGTCGGAATCGGCCATCGGGGCGGAGCGGGCGGAGGCGCTCTCGCCGTTCAAGGCCGCACCGGTCGTGGCGTGGCTTGCGAGCCGGGCATGTGATCGCAGCGGCTTGATCCTGCACACGGCGGCAGGCCGCGTAGCGAGGGCGCGCATCATGGAAAACGCGTCAGTGCAGCTGGAGGGCGAGGATCTCGCCGCGTGCTGGCCGGCGCTGGATGCCACCGATTCCCTGTTCGAGGCCGACGTCGCCCGAACTGCCGGGTATCGGCTGATGCGGCGCTGACGATCGCACTGCTTCGCGTCCGGGTGCGCGGGAACGCATGCTCGGCACGAACATCGCCCGTCGAGCGACCGCTTCGAGCCAGTCGCAGCAGACGATTCCCGCAAGGACGAGAAGCGTCACTCATGAATATGATCGTCAACTGCGCCGCCTACGCGAAGGGGCAGCGGATCATCGCTGATCTCGCGATCGACGAGATCGCCGACGTTCTCGCGCAGGAGGATGCATTCGTCTGGCTCGGGCTGGACGAGCCGAACGAAGAGCTGATGCGGCGCGTCCAGGATCAGTTCAAGTTCCACGACCTGGCGGTCGAGGACGCGCACACGGCACACCAGCGGCCGAAGATCGAGGTCTACGGGGACTCGTTGTTCATCGTGCTGCGCACCGCCCAGTTGCTGGAGGGCACGATCCGCTTTGGGGAAACGCATATCTTCGTCGGGCTGCGCTACATCGTGACCGTGCGACACGGCGCCTCGCTGCCGTACCGTCCGGTTCGAGAGCGGTGCGAGAGCAGTCCGGAGCTCCTGCGCAGGGGGCCGGCCTTCGCGTTGTATGCCATCATGGACTACGTCGTCGACAACTTTTTCCCCATCGTCGACGGTTTCGACGAGCTGGTGGAGGATCTCGACGAGAGCATAATCCGCGAGCCCCTGAGCCGCCTGAATACCGCCCGCATCTACGAACTGCGGCGGGATCTGGTACAACTGCGCCGGGCGGTGGCGCCGTTGGTGGAGGTGTGCAACGCACTCGTCGACCAGCGATTCCAGCCCATTCCCGATGACATCCGTCCCTATTTCCGCGACGTGTACGACCAGGTGCTGAAGATTCTCGAAGTAATCGACGGCGCGCGCGAGATGATCACCGCTGCGCTGCAGGTGAACCTCTCGCTGACCACTCTCAACCAGAATGAGGTGATGAAGAGATTGGCCGGCTGGGGCGCCCTGCTGGCGGTGCCGACGATGATCTTCAGCGTCTATGGGATGAATTTCCGCTTCATGCCCGAACTCGACTGGCGGTATGGGTATGCGGCCGTGCTTGGTGTCGTTGCCGTGGTCTGTACGGCGCTCTACCGGCGCTTGAAGCGAGCCGGGTGGTTGTGACCGGAGCCGGCCGGTAGAGACCGGCGGTCCGGAAGCGCGCAAGAGCTGCGATTCGACGGCGACACCTGTGCATTCCTGAATGCTTTCGTCGCAGGTGGTACCGGAGGTTCGACGACCGCGTGGGAAATGACGAACGGCCCGGACGGAGATCTGTACATCAGTCATGCCTCGAACCATGAAATCCTGCGGCTCGGCGGTGACGACGGCAGCCTGATTGGAGCATTCGTGGCTTCTGGCAGCGATGGACTGTGCAATCCCGTATCGCTCGCCTTTGCAATCACGCCGGTTCCACTTCCGGCTGCCGCCTGGTTCTTATCCGGAGGGGTGGCCGCTGTCGGTTCGCCGCGGCGATCCGCAATGCAATGACAGGATACCCCTGCGAATCGGGCGGGCCGCCGTGCCGTCGGATTCGCTTGCCAGTTTGCATTGGACCAGTGCTCGTAGGGGCATCGAAGCCGTGTCGATGAAATGTTGAATTCCCGATCGGTTTCTCATATTTTCGACGCACTGGCTGGCGGCCCGGCAACAGGGCAGTCCCCGGCGGTCGGCCATGCCCCTCAGCGCATCAGGAGAATCCCGCCATGTGGAACAATCATTTCGTCTTCAGCGCCGATGCCCACATCATGGAGCCGGGCGACCTGTTCACCGGCAACCTGCCGCAGAAGCTGAGATCCAGGGGGGTGGTGACGGAGCGGGAGGGCGATTACATCATTACCCGCGCCGGTGATCTGCTGCTCGAGCGGCTGCGCCGTCCCGTGAGCATCGGCGATATGGACGGCCGCGAAAAGCGCGGCGTCCGCGATCTCCGAGGCCGGTTGGCCGACATGGAGCTCGACGGCGTGGACGCCGAGCTGCTGTTTCCCAGCCTGGCCATCGCCACGTTCAAGATCAGCGATGTCGAGCTGGAACGCGAGACGGCCAAGGTCTACAACGATTGGCTCATTGATCACGTTCGGGACCATCGTGACAAGCTGGTGCCTAACGCGGTGCTGCCCGTGCACGATTTCAAGGAGACGGTGGCGGAGCTAACACGCGTGGCCAAGCTGGGCTATAAGTCGGTGATGCTCCCGTGCTGGATGCCCGAGGGAGTTCCCGAGTACAACAGCGAAGAATGGGACCCTGTGTTCGAGCATGCCGGTGAACTGGGGCTCGTGTTTGCCATGCACACGGGCACCGGTCTCGATCGGGTGGTTCGCGAACGCGGCCCGGGAGGTGCCATCATCAACTACAGCAGCCAGATGCTCGACGCCCAGCATTCCATCATGTACATGGTGGCGGGTGGCGTGCTCGACCGTCATCCGAAGGCCGCGGTGGCGGCCATTGAGTGCGGCGCCAGCTGGCTCGGCGCGCTGGCGGAACGAATGGACGAGGTCAATGCGGCCCACCACATGTTCGTGCGACCCAAGCTCTCCCGCAAACCGTCCGAGATCATTGCTCAGCAGGTGAAGGCCACTTTCCAGACGGATCGCGAATGTGTGATCGCACGCAGGATCACAGGCCACCAGGCGGTGATGTGGGGAGCCGACTATCCGCACGCCGAAGGCACCTTCCCCGATTCCAGGACGGTGCTCAACGGGATCTTCCAGGGCGTAGACATCAGCGACGACGAGGTGGCGGACATCGTCGGCCGAACCGCTGCGCGGTTCTTCGGTTTGCGGAACCCGGCGCTGGCGGCGTGAGTCGCGTCGATCCGCTGTGAGTCGCCCATGACGGGCGGTACGGCGTAGCTGCGGATCACCTGGGTAGGGCTGCGGCGGCCGATCATGGCTGCCGTCCCCATTCGTTCCAGGGCAGGCCGGGCGAGCCCAAGCCTTGCGGGAAGGCCTGCTGGTCCTGGGGATGGGTGCAGCCGGCGTGACGGCCACGTTTGCCGGCATGCCGTTCGCGGGCGACGACGCCCGGGTGAGCAAGTTTGAGCCGCCGGCAGATCATCCGCACCGCGGTGGGATGGTGGCTATGGGTGGACTCGAACCACCGACCTCAGCATTATGAGTGCCGCGCTCTAACCAGCTGAGCTACATAGCCGTTTTTGAAATCGGGCCGGCCGCGGGGGGCCGGTGCGGGGCCGCGATCTTCGTGACTGGCGGCGGGGCTGTCAAGCGCGCCCGGCGCGCGGACGGCCTCAGCGCACGCCGATTACGACGATCGTCTTGCCCTTGGCGGTGATGAGGTGCTGCTCTTCCAGGGCCTTCAACACCCGGCCCACCATCTCGCGCGAGCAGCCGACGATGCGGCCGAGTTCCTGGCGGGTGATGCGGATCTGCATGCCGTCCGGGTGGGTCATGGCATCCGGCTCGCGGCACAGGTCCAGCAATGTGCGCGCGACGCGGCCGGAGACGTCCATGAACGCCAGGTCGCCCACCTTGCGGTTGGTCTTGCGCAGGCGCATCGCGAGCTGCGAGGCGATCGCGAAGATCAGATCCGGGAAGATCGTGGGCATCTGCTTGAGCTTCTCGTAGCTGATCTGCGCGACTTCACACGAGGTTCGCGCGCGCACGAAGGCAGTACGGTTGGCGCGCTCGTGGAACAGGCCCACCTCGCCGAAGAAATCCCCCGGGTTCAGGTAGGCGAGCACGATCTCGTGGCCCTGCTCGTCCTCCAGCAGTACCGTGACCGAACCCTTGATGATGTAGAACAGATCGGCCGACAGGTCGCCTTGGCGGATGATCGTGGCCTTGGGAGGGTATTGCCGGCGGTGCGACTGGTCGATGAAGCGCGCGAAGGCTTCGTTCGACAGCGGCGGCCGGTTGCGGGCGAGTGTGAAGTTCACGGCGGGGCCGACACCCGTATGTAATTGTTCATTCACAATCATTCTATGCAAGCGCTGCGCCCCTGTCGAACTGTGCTAACCTGCGCGGCCGCGCAATGGCTGCGAGGCCGGGTATGAAGGCAACCGTACGATGGGTCGGCGGCGCCATGTTCCTGGGCGAGACCGAATCCGGGCATGCCGTGGTCATGGAAGGTCCGCCCGACGCCGGCGGCCGCAACCTCGGCATCCGGCCGATGGAGCTGGTGCTGACCGGCACGGGGGGCTGCACTGCATTCGACGTGGTGAACATCCTGCGCAAGGGCCGCCAGGACGTGCGCGACTGCCGCCTGGAACTTACCGCCGAGCGCGCGGCCGAGCCGCCGCAGGTGTTCACGAAGATCCACATGCATTTCGTCGTCAGCGGGCGGGATCTGAACCCGGCCCAGGTCAAGCGGGCGATCGACCTGTCGGCGGAGAAGTACTGTTCGGCGTCCATCATGCTCGGCAAGACCGCGCAGATCACCCGCGATTTCGAAATCGTCCAGGCCGACTAGCCTGGAGCCCGCACCGCGCCTGCGCCCGGTTCAGGCCTGCCCCGCGGCGCCGGGCGCGCCGACCAGGCGCGCGAGGCGTTCGAGCAGGGCGTGGGCATCCTCGCCGCCCTGCCACTCCACGGCATCGATCATCACCGCGCGGCCTTCCAGCAGCAGCGGATCGTTCTGATCCAGGGTCTTGAGCTGGCCCTTGAGTTTACGCACCACCTGGCGGGCCGCGTCCAGGGAAGTTTCCGGCAGGATGAGCAGGAATTCATCCGGCGCGGGCTGGCCGACGACATCCACCCAGCGCAGCCGCTCGCGCATCATCCGGGCGACGATCCGGCTCAGCCGGTGCCGGTCGAGCGGAGTAACCCGATCGCCGCCGGGGCGGGTCGGCGCCAGCTTGAGCATGACCACCGACAGCGGATTGCGATAACGGCGGCTGCGCGAAACCTGCGCCAGCAGTTCGCGCTGCAGCGCCTCGCGGGTCAGCAGGCCGGTGGCGTGATTGACGCGGTCGGCGGTGCGCGAGGCGATGCCCGACATGAGCGCCTGCTGGCGCTCCTCATAGGCAGTAACGTCGGTGAGACAGGCCACCGCGACGACGGGGCCGGCGTTAATACGCTGCATGATGCACTCGACCCAGCGGGTCTGGCCCGAACGCGGCGTGACACGGATCTTCTCGGTGGTCTTGGACAGGCGCAGCCGGCGCTTGGCCGGCAGGCCGCCGAGCGCATGGCCGATCAGCATGCCTGGCTCGACGCCGAACAGTTCAGCCGCGGTGTCGTTCGCCCAGCACACCCGCCCCTGCGCATCCAGCGCGAGCACGCCCATCGGCAGCCCCGCGAGGATCGTGGCGGCGTCGAAATCCTCCACGGCACGGAAGGACTCGGACGGCATCTCTTCTTTGGCTTCTTCCGCGCGCATGATTCGCCCCCTTTAACGGACACGGGGCGGCAAACTTGAGCCCCAGGAAAATGGGGACATTCATCATTTTGAGGAACTTCAGTTGCAACGACGCCGGCCAGATACGCGAAATGATGAATGTCCCCATTTTTTTGGGATCAGGGGGGGAGGCGGCCGATGCAGGCAAGGTAGGAATCCTCGACGTGGGCCGCCGGGAAGCGCGCGCGGAACTCGGCAGGGGTGCCACAGAACACCAGCCGCCCGGCATGCAGCACGGCCAGCCGATCGCACACCGCCTCGATGTCCGCAAGCGCGTGGCTGGTGAAGATCACCGTGCGGCCGCTGCCGCGCAGCCCCTGCAGGTGGCGCCGGAACAGCCCCCGTGCGAGCGGATCCAGGCCGCTGAACGGCTCGTCCAGCAGCCAGAGCCCGCGCCCGCTCGACAGGCAACCGACCAGGCCGAGCTTCTGCCCCATGCCCTTGGACAGCGCCCGTACCGGCATCCGCAACGCGGCCGGGTCCAGGTCCACCGCCGCCAGCGCATCGGCGAGCGCATCGGGCGCCGGCGAGACGCCGTACATGCGGTGCAGGAAGTCGAGGAACCCGGCACCGGTGGCGAAGTAGGGCGCCGTGAACCGTTCCGGCAGGTAGGCCAGGTCGGCGCGCGCTCCGGGTTCGGCATGTGGTACGCCGAAGATTTCGATCCGGCCGGCGCTGACCGGGCGCAGATCGAGCAGGCACTTGATGAGGGTGGTCTTGCCGGCGCCGTTGACGCCGACCAGGCCGGTGATCTCTCCGGCCTGGATGTCGAACTCGAGCGCATCCAGCACGCAGCGGCGCCCATAGGACGCCGACACGCCGGCAAAACGGACGGCCGCGGCCACCGGACGCCCTAAACGCGAAAGCCCGCTCGCGCGGGCTTTCGTCGGGCTCTGCCTGCCGGCACGATCAGTAGAGGAAGGTGGCGTTGCAATCGGTCTCGTTGCCGTTGATGTTCCAGATCTGCACTCCGCCGCCGCCGTCGGCAACGCAGTTCGCCTGGCGCTGGGCGACGGTGCCGAGGTTGCCACCGCTGGTCTGGGTCGAGCGCACCACGCCGGTGTGGGGCTGGCCGTCGTCGATCTTGAGATCCAGCTCGCGTATGACGTAGACGGGCAGGTTGCGGCCGAACACGAACAGGTTGCGCATCGCCGGCGTCGCGCCACCCTCGTACTCGTCGGAGCGGGTCAGCATGACGAAGCCCTGGAAGACGTTCTGCGGCGCGATCGATTCGACCGCATAGCCGGCCGCATCGCCGCCTGCGGCCAGTCCCTGGTAATTGCCCTGGATGAACCCGGCCGCCGACATGTGCGCCCAGACGTTCGCCGCCTCGGTGAAGTCCTCGTCGTCGAGCCGGCCATTGCCGTTGCCGCCGACCCCGCCGCCGCCCGAGCAGCCAGGGACGGTGTCGCCGATGACGTTGCACGCGCCGCGCGGCCCGGCGGCGACCATGTCCCCCGGGATCTGACGGTAGCGGTCGATGAAGCCGTAGTAGGCGGCCTGGATCCCCGAGTTCTGGTCGGCGAGGTTGCGAACCCGGGCGCTGGTGATCAGCTCCTGGCCCTTCAAGATGCCACCGAGCAGCAGGCCGATGATGACCAGGACGATGGCGATTTCGACGAGCGTGAATCCGGACTGCAGCTTGCGGGTGTTCATGACTTCGACTTCCGGTGCGATGGGCCTGAAGCGTTCGTAGCAGCCGCCGTGCCATCATTACATCATATTGTTTTGGTTAATTTTTTTGTAGAGCGTTCAGGGATCGGACCGGAACCTCCGTCCAACGTTCGACAGGGTCCGCCGAAATCTCGTCAGATGGGGTGAACCGGACTCCGGACTCGCGCCCGGCGTCGGGGTGAAATCGGCGCGTATACTTCGAACCTGCGACCCACTGCCGCAGGCCATGCGCAACCCGACTGACTCGCCACCGGCAACCGTGGTTGCGGCCACAGACTCGCGCTGGACGCGCAGCCTGCTCATCGGCGCCATCTTCCTCGTATTCCTGGCCAGCGCCGCGGGCGTGCTGGATCTCGCCCCCGGCATCGGCCCGCACCTGACGTTGCGCCCGGAGCTGCTCACCGGCGTGGCGGCCCCGGCCGGCACGGCGGATCGGGTACGTTCGGCCGACCTTCTGACCCTGGTCGGCGTAGGCGCGGTCCTGTCCTTCGTGCTGCCGCTGACGGCACCCATCCCGGCCTGCCTGCTGACCCTGGCGGTGGCGGCCGCGGTATTCCTGGAAAAGCTCGCCCTGCCGGGTACGGCCGACTTCGTGCCGCTGGAGTTCATGCTGCTCACGATCCTGGCGCTGTTCGTGGTGAACGTCGTGGCGAGCTGGATTGCCGAGAACCGCGCGCGGCGCAGCATCGTCGCCGCGTTCGGCCAGTACGTGCCGCCGGCGGTCGTCGATACGCTGTCGCGCCACCCGGAACGCTTCGACCTGGAAGGCGAGGCGCGCGAACTTTCGGTGCTGTTCTGCGACATCCGCAACTTCTCGAGCTTTTCCGAGGGTCTCGAGCCGCGCGAACTCGCGCGCCTGCTCAACCGCTACTTCACCGTGCTGTCCGACGTGCTCTACCTGCACGGCGCCACCATCGACAAGTACATCGGCGACGCCATCATGGCGTTCTGGGGCGCGCCGATCCCGCAGGAGGATCACGCCGAGCGCGCACTGGCGGCAGCGATACAGATGCAGGAATCGCTCGTCGGCCTGCGCGAGGAATTCGCCGCCCGGGGCTGGCCGCGCATCGAGGTCGGCATCGGCATCAACACCGGCATCATGAACGTGGGCAACATGGGCTCGCGCTACCGCATCGCCTATACGGTGATAGGCGATGCGGTGAACCTGGGCGCGCGCATCGAACAGCTCACGCGCGGCTACGACGCCGACATCATCGTCTCGGACACCACCCGCGGAGCGGTCCCGGAGTTCCTTTACCGGGAGCTGGACTACGTGCGCGTACGCGGCAAGTTCCGCCCGACGCGCCTGTACGAGCCGATCTGCCCGGCGCTTGGCGCGGACCCCGGCATCGTGCACGCCCTGGAACTGCACGAGCGCGCGATCACCGCGTACTACCGGCGCGATTGGGCCGTGGCCCGCGCCGGCTTCCAGTGGCTCGCCGCCGAGGGGCCGCTCGACCGGAGCTACTACGCCGTGATCCTGAAGCGCATCGCGCGCTACGAGGTGGACCCGCCACCGGCCGGGTGGGACGGCGTGTCCGCGCTCGACGCCGGCTGATCGAACCCGGGCGGATCGCCTCGCGGCGCCATCCGTGAACCGCCCCGTCGTTGCGAGCCTGAACCGGACCTGGGTCCGGCCGATTGCGGCCATGCACCGTCCCTTCGTCGTCGCGAGCGCAGCGAAGCGATCCACGTGGCCTCGATGCCGCCGGCAGCGCGTGGATTGCTTCGTCGCTTCGCTCCTCGCAATGACGGGGTGCGGTTCATGGATAGGCCGCGTAGCGGCCGCGGCAACCCATGCGGCCTGGACGAATTGGGCGCCGCATGGGTCGCTTCGCTGCGCTCGCGACGACGACGGCGCAGGTTACGGGCCACCGCGGTCGAAATCCTCCATGCGCTGCCGGAGCAGCGCGAGTTCGTGCGGATCGGTGATCTGCCCGGATGCGAGCAGCGCCCCGAGCAGCACCTTTGCGGCCTCGGTGCGTCCCATGTCGGCAAGCACGAAGATGTGCATCTGCCGCGCCCACTCCGGCGCCTGTCCCGGCCGGGTGTGCACCGCCAGCGAACGCGCGTAGCGCAGCGCGAGATCCGGATCGTGCAGGCGGTGCCGGGCCACGTAGACCGCATGCGCCATCCAGGGCCAGCGCCGCGCCGGCGCGCGCAGAAACTCGCGGTGGACGAACTCCAGCATGCGCCGTTGCATCGTCGGCACCGGCACCTGGGTGTACAGGCGGCTCGCCGCGAGCAGCGGGACCGCAAAGCGCGGATCCAGCGCCAGCATGGCATCGAGCCATCCGATCACGCGGTCGTAATCGAGCGCGCGGTAGGCCAGGTCGACGGCTGGCTGATCATCGAAGGCGAGCAGCCACAACGACAGCAGGCGCGCGACTACGGCGGGCTCCCCGAACGCAGCCGCGCGCAGCACGGCCGCAGCCGGCGCCGGCGGCAAGTCCTGTGCCACGCCCGCGGTTGCGGGCGTGGCGATGCGCCAGAGCGCATGCGCCGGCAGGCTGATGGCGAGCGCCAGCAACACCGCCCGCGGCACGCTGGACAGCGGCCGTTCGTCACCCGTACGCAATGCCCGAAGCGCAGGCAGGGCCACGGATCAGAACGTCCGCCGGTAGAGATCGAACAGCGCCGCCGACGCGGCGAGCGCCAGGAACAGCACCGCCTGCAACGCGAGCGGGGCCAGATCCGACCACAGCACGCCGCCGTACAGCAACCATTCCGACGGCGCGAAGCGCGCGAGCGGCGGCACGATGAGGGCGATCGCATCCAGCACCGCCACCATGACTTCATCCGCGCCCGAGTGCACCCCCCCGACCGGATGATGCGCGACCAGCAGCAGCGCATCGAGCCCACGCGCCAGCAGGTAGAACGCGCCGGTCGCGCACAGCGCGGTGGCCACGTGCGCAAAGGTCAGCGTGAACAGGAGCGTCACCGCGGCCACGACGATCAGTTCGGCGCCCAGCGCCGCACCCCAGGCCAGCAACGCACCGGGTGGCTGCAGCAATGCCATCAGGACGGTGGACGCCGCGGCGATGGCGATCGCGGCGGCGGCGTGGCCGGCGAGCCGGCCGAAGAACCAGAGCGCGCGCGGGATTGGCAGTGCCAGCACCAGCTCCATGCCCTTGTCGTTCATCTCGCGCGCCTGCGAGGCGGCCACGAACAACGCCAGCGCCGACACCGCGAACAGGCGCAGCCCGGCGGCCGCCAGGGCGACGGCGAACTCCGCGCCGCCGGTCGGCGCGAGCGAACCGGCAAACAGGGCCAGGCCCAGGACGATGGCGGCGCCAACCAGGAAGGTCCAGGGCATGCGGGTACGCAGCGCCTCGACCAGCGTGAAGCGCGCAATCGCGCCCGCCTGCCGCATTCGGATCGACCGCCGTGAATGCACTGCGCCCTCCGATCGCGCCGCACGTGCGGCGCCGGCATTGTCCGCCAAGCCCCGGGGCGCGGCAAACCGGCGCGGGTATAATCCCGCGCGGGCCCGGGCCGGCAGCGCGCGTTGAATCGACCGAGGGACGTCATCAGGCAGCGCGGCGAACAGCTCGTATTCGCCGGCATGCTGCTTTTGCTGCACGGTGCACTGTGGTCGCCGCCCGGCGGGCCGATGTCGCGCGCGCTGATGCTGGCGCACCTGGGCCTGTTTCTCATCTGGCAGCCGATCTGGAACCGGCGCGAGCGCCTCGCGCGCTCGCAGCTCCTGGGTTTCCTGACCCTCACCGCGGTGGCCATCCTGTGGCTGTCCTGGTGGCTGGCATTCGGCTGGCTGATCCTGCTCATCGCCATCGTCGCCGGCAGCGACCTGCGCGTGCGCGCGACGCGCTACGCCTACCTGCTGGCGCTGGTGTTCCTGGTGAGCCAGCTCCTGCTGCGCGTGGTGCCGGCGCTGTTCGAGCTGCGCCCGCTGCCGCCCACATTGCAGGCGGCCTTCCAGATCGGGTTGTTCGCGGTGCCCGCGGTGCTCGCGCTGCTGCGCTACCCGGCCGCACCGGGCAACGTCGATTTCTTCCGCGGCGTCTCGGTCGCCGCGCTGGTGGCGGTGCTCGCTATCGGCGCGCTGGTGAACATGTATCACCTGGGCCTGGAGTACCCGCTGGCGCTGGCGCAGTCGCTGCTGGCGCTGGCTGCGTTCCTCGCGCTCATCAGCTGGCTGATGTCGCCGCACCTGGGGCTGGCGGGCCTGCGCCAGCTCTGGGATCGATCGGTGCTGAACATCGGCACGCCGTTCGAAACCTGGCTCGCCGAGCTCGCCGCCCTGGCCGACCGCGAAGACACGCCTGAGCGGTTCCTGCGCTCGGCGATGGCGGCGATGGAGTCGCTGCCATGGATCGAGGCGGTGGCGTGGGAAACCTCCGCCGGCCCGGGCCGGATCGGCACGCCCACCGCGCACCGCATCGGCGCCGACCTGCCCGACGGCCGCACCGAGCTGTTCACCCGCCGCGCCGCCGGACCGACGCTGGCACTGCACGGTCAGCTCCTGCTGCAACTGCTGGGGCAGTTCTACGTCAGCAAGCTGCGCGAACGCGAGCTGGCGCAGCGGGCGCAGATCCAGGCCGTGTACGAGACCGGCGCGCGGGTGACGCACGACATCAAGAACCTGCTGCAATCCCTGCAGATGCTGACCGCGACGCTCGAACGCGAACGCGCCGGCACCGCGTGGCCCGGCGAGCGCCGCGCACCCTCGCGCGCGCAACGTCTGCTGGAACGGCAACTGCCGCACATCGTGCAGCGGCTGCAACTCGCGCTCGACAAGCTGCAGGCGCCGCGCGAATCGCCGCCGGCATCCGCCCCGGCGGCGCAATGGTGGCGCGCGATGCGCGAGCGCCTGGAAAGCGCCGGCGTGCAGGCGAGCGAGGACATCCAGGCCGAGGGCGAGATCCCGGTGGATCTGTTCGACAGCGTGGTCGAGAACCTGCTCGAGAACGCGCGCGCCAAGCAGGCCCTGGACCCGCGCGTGTCGTTGAAGGTGCGGTTCGCCGCCACCGCCGGGGAAATCCGTGTAGAAGTGACCGACACCGGCGAGCCGGTGCCCGCGCAGCGCGCCGCGCAACTCGGGCGCGCGCCGGTGGAATCCGACAACGGCCTGGGGATTGGCCTGTACCAGGCCGCGCGCCAGGCGGCGATCGCCGGCTACACGCTGGACCTGATCACGAACCTGCCCGGCGAGGTCACGTTCGCGCTGCACCGCGCGGGCAACGGCGATGCACGGCAGTATGGGTTGTTCGAGGGGGATCGCGCCTGAGGCTGCCGGCGGGCGGGACGGACGGCGTCGCGCCCGGCGCCCGCCGCCGGGCGTTCCCGTTCATGGCAGCCGGCCGGCCGAGATCATGCGGTTGACGAGCACCGTCGCCGGTACCCAGGCGAGCATGTCGTCGAAGTCCCGGTCGGTGTCGCGGGCATAGGGGCGGAAGACGAAGTCGCGGGCATTCTGCTGGTTGTCCTGCTCGTCGCTCGACAGCGCGCCCCCCGACTGCGCGTTCGCGCCGAACGAAATCACCACGACCGGCACCGACGCGGCGACTTCGGTCCGAACCTCGGTATCCGGCGGCGGCGCGGCCCAGTTGAAGACGTTCAGGAAGCCCAGGGAGCAGATCTCGAACGAAACGCCGGCGGGCGGGCGGGCGCTGCAGCTGGCGACCATCTGATCTGCCGCGATGTCGGTCCCGGCGCCATCGCTCATGTCGGAGAAACTTGCCGTGACCACGTAGCGATATCGGCGGCCCCAGCCATCCTCCGCGCGCACCCCGAGATCGGCGAACGGCAGTGCGCCGGTGGGATACCGCGCATCGGCGCCATTGGTCGCGCACACGTCGCCGTTGCCGTCGCCGCGATTGGCAGCCGGCACGGCCGCACAGATGCCGTTGCCGTCGGCGCAGTCGAGCAGATCCTCGCGGCCGTCGCCGCGCTCGGCGGCCGCCACGCCCGTGCAGGATCCGGCACCGTCCGGGCAGTCCGGGCAGGGCAGGCGCCCGCGGGTCACCGCGAAGCCGAGCAGCGCCTCCTTGATTTCCTGCATGCGTGCCTCGGTCTCCTCGCGCCCGCTCTGTTCGACACGCATAGTCATCGGCCCGATCAGCCCCCCGAACAGCAGCGCGAGCACGAAAATCACCATGGCGAGTTCGATCAGCGTGAAGCCGCGCCCGGCGCGCCGGTGGGCAAGGGAGTGGCCGGTCATGCGGGGGCTCCTGGAATTCACGGCGCCGGGCTCACGATGCGCAGGCGGTCGAACGGATTATCGCGCGTGAACGTGCGGTCGTCCGGGGTGTCGTTCCCGGACTCCAGATAATCGCCGATGCCGGCCCGGGTACGGTCCTGCGCGGCCCCCGCGTTCCGGGCCTCGGGCCCGACGCCGATGACCAGCGCCTGCTTGTCGTCGTTCGGCGCGCCGACGCCCTCCACGACCAGGCAATCGGTTCCCGGCGTGCAAGTGCCGGATCCGCCGGGCGCGTGATCGCGGGCCACGGCCGCGTAGACATACCGATGCCACTGGTTGGCGATGAACCAGGGCGGCAGCGAGACCTCGCGCTCGGCCGTGTCCGAGTCCCGCTCGGCCTGATCCTTGGCGCCGGTGTCGGCCGCGCAGGAGACGGCCTGGACGACGGCATTCAACTGATCCGGCAGCGCGCAGGAGACCTCCGCCGCGTGCAGGAACATGTCGATGCCGGCGAGCCGGATCCGGCCGGGCATCGTGGCGCTGACGTTCACCGCGGCGCGGCCGACGACGCGATCGTCCTTGTCGTAATCGGTCAGCACGATCGATTCGTACGGTGCCTCCCCCGCCAGGTACTGCACCGGGATGTCGACGTTGGCGGGGGTGCCCTGGCAGTCCGTGCCGTAGCCGCGGCATACCGCGCGGCGCTTCTCCTGGTTCACGGCATAGATGCGGCGCTTGCCCGAATAGCGCAGGCGGAACTCGAAGCTGCGGGCGACGGCATAGATGCGGATGACGACAGGATCCCCGTCTTCGAAACTTGTGCCATTCTCAAGCGAAATTGCCAGCGTTCCGCTCACGGTCTGCGCCGCGGCGATGGTCGAGCACACGTTGCTTGCTTCGAGGCAGATACGCGCTCCTTGTACGTCGGCAGGAGACAACGTGACCACCGGATAGATGTAGGAGTACGTCCCGCCGGCGGTAGAGAACTGTGCGCCGAACGTCCCGGTGAACGCACGCGCCGCGAGTTGGATCGCGTACTCGTCCCCCGGCTGCAGAGCGATATCCGAGACCGTCAGCGTGGCCCCGCTCACGCCCGTGACATAGCCGATGGAATTGTCGGCCTTCCTGATGACGCGGTCGCCTTCGGACACGTGCAGTGCAGCGCCGAAATCCACGCCATCGGCATCCACCAGCGTGCCGCCGCCGCTGCCGCCGCCGGCGGTCCCGGTGAGATAGTCGCCGCGCGCGGTCCTGCCGCGGCAGTCCACGAACCGCTCGCTCAGCCAAAGGCAGGCACCGGCATCGCGCGCGACCGTAATCGGCGCGTGGGACAAGGCCGACCCGGCAACCGCGGCCTGGACATGCGACTGGTAAGGACCGGCCGGCGGGCCGGTCACGTCCCCCGGATTCACGTCCCATTGCCCGCTCGGCCTGGGCAGGGACCAGTCGGCGACGAACCCGGTCGAGAACCAGTGGCCCGGCAGGTGGATCGGCAGCAGGCCGTGTGTCCCCGCCACCGGATCCGGTCGCGCCGCGAAGCGGGACAGGCGGTATCGATCGCCTTGTGCGCCGATGCTGCTGCCGCCGAGCAGACTCACCAGCTTGATGGTCGCCGGATCGCCGCCGTTCGTGGCCGGATCACCTGCGATGCCGAGCACGCCGGTTTCCACATTCTCGACCACATCGCCGGGGCGCACTCCAAGGGCCGCGAAATTGCGGCTTTGGTCCGGCAATACGGTTCCGTCCGTGACGGTGCCCATCGTGCCAATCGTGCTTCGTATGCGGTAATCGTTCCCAACCTGAAAGGCGTTGGCTGCTCCGCCGGTGAGACGGCGCACGGTGAGCCTGTGAAATACCGAGCCGAAGACGGAGGTCACCATGCCGGCTGAATTGTCGGTGAGATTGTCGATGACATCGCCGAACGCCACACCGATGCGCTTGAAATCGACTTCCTGGTCCACGAGCATCGTCTGGGAGGAGGCCGCATCGGCTTTCAGCGCCACGGCGGGAATCATCTGCCGCGGCCTGATCACGTAACGATCGTGCTCGTCGAAGCGCGAATCGTGCCCACCCACCGCGTTCGCGAGGTCCAGGCGCAACTCGTTCACGCGGTCCGTGATGCTCCATACCGATCCATCCGTCAGGTTGTAGACGATGTCATCCGCCGTGACATTGCGTGCCACGAAGATGCCGGTGCCGCTGCGATTGTCGATCAGCCTGTCGGTCCAGGTATCGGTTGCGGATCCGCCTGCCGTCGCATCCAGCAGGGTCGGGTCTGCGAACGGGCTGAACCAGGGATAGGCCAGGTAAACCTTCCGGTGCGCTTCCAACACACGCGCGACTTCGCTCAGCACGCGCTCCTGCACCGCCGCCATGAGCTCGGCGCGGGTGATGTACTCGACGGTGTCGTTGAACTCGCCGTTGCCGGATCGGGAGAACAGGGTGTCGCCGTCGGCATTTGCGCCTTCGAGGTAGTTGCGCGGGTCCACGCGTTCGGCAACGGTCGCCCGGTTCTGCGCGGGCAGCGCGGCGCCGGGCGCGAACAGCACGGCGACGACGTCGCCCGCGGCGTCGACGCTCAACTGCCCGGTGGTTTCGATATTGATCACTTCGAGCTGATTGGCGCCGTAGCGATAGTTCTCCGACAACGCATACCACAGGCCGGCGCCGGATGCATCGCGCACGTCGTTCAGATCCAGCGTCCGGGCGGGCAGCCGGCCGAGCAGCGTCCCGCCGGCGGTCGAGCAGTTTGACTCGGCGATGCCGTCCACGCCGGTATCCGGGCAGGGCAGGCGACCGGGGCCGTAGTCGTCGTTGCGCAGATCGGGGGTCGACTTCGCGTACGGATAGGACACCGCATAGGCGATCAGCGCCTGCTTCGCCGCCGCTAGGCCAGCGGCGGTCTGCTGCTGCCGGTCGGCCTGCGCCAGGCCGCGGTTCAGCGTGCGCAGCAACGCGTAGCTCGCACCGAGCACGAACAGCAGCAGCACGATCAGGGCGGCCACGCCGCGCTGTCTGCCGGGTGGCGCGCCGCCGCCCGGCACGGATCGCAACTGCCGGTTCGCGGCCACCGCGTGTGCCCGCCTAGGGCTGCGCCGCGGGGGCGGGCGTGCGCACGTCGACCACGCGGTCCTGCGCGGGTTCGAACGACTGGCCGGGGCGCAGCACGACGCCGGGTTGGTCCGCGCCGCGCGCGACCGACACGGAGCCCGATCCCGCGTTCACGTCGACCGCGATGTGCCGGCCGGCCAAGTCCCCGGTCTCGGTATTCATGCCATTGACCCAGGCGGTGCCGCGGCCACCGTTGCGCCGGGCGATGCCGTTCAGGGTGATGCGATCCTGGTTGAGCGGCTCGGCCGGCCGGGCGGGCGCCGCTGTCGCACCGCCGGCCTGGGCGGGCACCGTGCCGGCGGGCGGCGTCGGTGCGTTGCGGGCCGCGTCCAGCATGGAGCGCTCCGCCGGGGTGGTGAACAGCCGGCCGAGCACGGGTTCGTCCGCGCGTGCGGTCGCGACGACGAGTACCAGTGCAATCGGCACGGCGGCGCGGATGCCGGCGGTGGTCACAGCGATATCTCCTCGCCGCCGGACAGGTTGAGCGTGAGCCAGCGCAGTTCGCATTGCGAAGAGACATTGCCCAGCCGGGCGTTCGCCTCGATCTGCGCCGAGCTGCGCCTGAAGGTGCAGCGCGTGAAGGTGTGCAAGCCGTGCGCGCGCTCGTCCAGCATGCGCGCAAGGACCAGGAAATCGCCCTCGTGCAGCATGTCCATGTCGAGCTTCATCTGGCTGGCGTAGATCGCGAACCCGCCCAGGTCGACGGCGTAGTCCGGCTTGTACTCGGCGCGCGAGCTGACGCTGTAGCGCAGCGAGGGAAGGCGCAGATCGTGGTCGGCGGCGCGCAGCGTTTCCACCCAGTTCAGGCGGTGTTCGCCGCCGATGATGCCGCGGTTGTAGTAATCCACGAACTTCGGGTACCGGCTGCGGATGATGCGTTCCTCGTCGTCGACGCTCAGGTAGCGCCGGCTCACGGACATGAAGCGATCGTGCTGCATCTTGAACTGCCGCTGCATCGTGCTGCGGAACCAGTCGCTGCCGGCGATCAGGCACACGGACACGACCAGGCTCGCGACGAACAGCCCGGCCGTTCCGCGCATGACGCTCCAGTCGATTTCAACCCTCGGCATGGCCCATCCCCAGGACGACGCGTACCGTGAAACCGGCGGCCGGCGGGCCGGCATTCGCGCGCGCACCGCCTTCAAGGGCCGTATCCGAGCGCACGTCCAGCGGCTGCGCGACTACGCGGACCGCGTGCACCGCGGGCTGCTTGCGTAGATCGTCGGCGAACCCCGCCACGTCGGCGATCGCGGCGCGATAGTCACCGTCGAACTCCGCGATGCGGCCGCCGACCACGGCGATCTGGTAGTAGTCGTGCTTGGACTCCCCGTCCTGGCCCGGAACCGGCTCGGAGGTGGACTTGCGCGTCGCGGTCTCCGCCATGTCGCCACCCTCGCCGTCGACCGAACCGATTGCCCGGTTCGGGTCGGCGCCAGCGGCCCAGTCGATGCGCTCGACCGCCAGGCGCGGATGGCCGGCCAATGCGGCGCTGATGGTCAGCAATGCCTTGGTGGGCACGGCACGGTGCCCGACCATCGTCTCGGCGATGCCGACGCCGCGCTCGATGTCGGCGGGCTCCACCGCCGTACGCGGCAGGTTCTCGCGCGCGAGCTCGTAACGCGTCTGGTAGAAATCCGCCTTCTGGCGTGCGCCGAGCGCTTCCTGCTTCAGCGCCAGGCCCTGCATGAAATAGAAGCCGCTGACGGCCACCGCACCGAGCAGCATCACCGCCGCCGCGGCGGACAGTCCATTGCGGGCACGATGCATGCGGTAGTAGCGCGTCTCGGACGCACCGGCGTACTGGTTCGGGCCCGGCGCCTGGAGCAGGAGCTGGGCGAAGACCCGATCCGCGTACGGCGTCGCCTCGCCGCCCGGCATCCCCATGCGCTCGCGCACCTGGGCGAGATCCACCAGCCGGTAGCGCACCTGCTCGCCGTCGCGGCAGTGCTCGCGCAGTTCGTCCAGCGTGTCGCCGTGGCTGAGCGCATACACTTCCAGGGGCGCGTCACGCGACAGCAGTCGCAGGCTGTTCAGGTACCGGCGCAGTTTCTCGACCTCGCCGATGAGCTGGCCGGCGAACGGCACCGTGCCCAGGCGCGGCATCTTGGCCAGCCGGCTGATCTTGAGCTGGCCGGCGCGGAAGAACGACTGCCGCAATCCACTGGAACTCTGCAGCGTGACGAGCAGGACGTTCTCGCCCTTGATCTCCAGCCGCTCCAGCAGGCGCTCGCTCAGCAGGGGCAGGGAGTGGATGCCGGCGAGCGGCACCTTGTTGCGGACCATGACGTCGGCCCAGGGCTGGACGATCGCCGGGTTCATCAACGCGGTGAACAGCATCCGATCGTCGCGCCTGCCCTCCGGCTCGCGCCCCTGCAAGACGGCGTGGCTGTACGGCGTGCCGCGGAACAGGCGCGCCTGCTTGCGCTCGATGAGCGCGCGCCGGTCGCCGCCGAACACGTGCGGGATGGTTTCCTGCCGATATTCCTCCTCGACGATGTCCACCAGCATGTAGGTCGGCAGCAGCGCGGACTCGTTCAGGTAGCGCTCGAACTGGTTCAGCCCGGCCTCGGTGGCGTCGAATACCAGCGCGTCGGCGAGCGCACCGCCGATCCAGCAGTGCACGAACACCTGGTCCCCCGCCAGGCACACGGCGCGGCGGTCGGTGAGATTAAATCTTGATTTTAGAAATGAGGTCATAGATCGGGCTCAGCACCGAACTCATCACCCACAGCAGCAGCAGGCCCACGGTCACCGTCAGTGCCGGTCCGATGAGCGATTGCAGCCGATCGATCGACTCGCGCACGTCGCGGGTGTAGAAGTAGTTCACGTTCTGCAGCGCCTGCTCCAGCGCACCGGTGGATTCGCCCACTCTCAGCATCCGCAGCACCAGTCGCGGGAACAGCCGCGTGCGCTCGAATGCGGTGGTGATGCCCGAGCCATCGGCGATGTCGCGGCCGGCTCCGCGCAGGGCCTGCGCCACCGCTTCGTTGCCTACGATGTCCTCGCTGACGCGGATGCAATCCAGCACCGTGATCCCGGAGGCGTACATGATCGCAAAGTAGTTGGCGAAGCGGGTCAGGATGATTTTCTGCAGAATCGGCCCGAACACCGGGATCCGCAGCTTGAGGTCGTCGAACCAGAGCCGAATCGCCGGATTCGTGCGCACGCCCACGTAGGAGATCCCGATTGCCAGCGCCGGCAGCATCAGCACGACGTACCAGTAGTCGACCATGAAGCCGGAAACCGCCATCAACATGCGCGTCTGCAGCGGAATCTCCCCGCCCATGGTCTTGATGAAGCGCAGGAGCTGCGGCACAACGCCGACCATCAGGAACACCACCGCGGCCATCACCACCGTTGTGACCAGTGCCGGGTAGATGAACAGCTTCTTGGTGTGCGCCGTCTGCTCGTCCTGCCACTTGAGGTTCTCGACGATGTGGGCGAGAACCTCGGGCAACCGGCCGCTTTCCTCGCCGGCGCGGATGAGGCTCACGAACACGCCGTCGAACACGCGCGGAAACTCGGCCATCGCCCCGGAGAGATTCTTGCCGCCTTCGATAGCCTCGATGATGGCGGAGGCCACTTCGCGCAGGCGCGGGCTCTCGACGCTGTCGCGCAGATCGGCCAGGCCCTCGAGGATCGGCACGCCCGCGCGGGTGAGCTGCTCGAGGTGGAAACAGAACGTGATGAGATCGACGCGCTGGATGCCGCGCCCGGTCGTGGCGGCGTCCTTGGTCTTGAGCACACGGTAATTGACGAGGTCCAGGCCCATGCGCGCCAGGCGCATCTCCAGGTCGCCGACGTTCACCGCGTCGACCCGGCCGTAGACCATGCGCCCGGTCTCGTTCACCGCCTTGTAGTTGAACGCCTGCACGCCCGCCGCGCCGATCAGCCGAGCCGCTCGGTGAGATCGACCACGCGCGAGACCTCGTCGATGCTCGTCGTCCCGGCGAGCACGCGCTCGATGCCGGCCTCGGCCAGCGGCTTGTAGCCCTTGGCGAGCGCGGCGTGAAGCAGCTCCCGCTGGGTGCTGCCGCGGGCGATCAGCTCGTCGAGGTCGCGGTCGAACTTCAGCAGCTCGATCAGCGCGGCACGGCCACGGTAACCCTGGTGCTCGCAGGCCAGGCAGCCCTTGGCCCGGAACAGCGTCTGGCGGATCCCGCTCTGCTTCAGCCCGAGCAGGCGGCGCTCGAAGTCGCGCGGCTCGTACGGCGCCTTGCACTGCGGGCACAGCAGGCGCACCAAGCGCTGGGCAATCACCCCGATGATGTTGCCGGCCATGATGTCCGGGCGGATACCGATGTCGAGCAGGCGCGGGATCGAGCCAATCGAGGAGTTGCTGTGCAGGGTCGAAAAGACCTGATGGCCGGTCATGGCGGCGCGGAACGCCATCTTGGCGGTGTCCTCGTCGCGGATCTCACCGACCAGGATGACGTCCGGATCCTGGCGCAGGATCGAGCGCACGCCGCTGGCGAAGTCCAGTCGCACGGTCTCGTTCACCGAACTCTGCCGGATCATGCCCATCGGATACTCGACCGGATCCTCCAGGGTCATGATATTGACCGCTTCGACGTTCAGGTGGTTCATGATCGAGTACAGGGTGGTGGTCTTGCCGCTGCCGGTGGGGCCGGTGACCAGCACGATGCCCTCGGGGCGCGCGACCATGAGCTTCAGGGTGGCGAGCACGTCGGGATCCAGGCCGAGCTGTTCCAGAGGCACGATGCCCTTCTGCCGGTCCAGCACGCGCAGGACGATGTTCTCGCCATGCACCGTAGGCAGGGTCGAGACGCGGAAGTCGATCGGCCGCCCCGACAGGGACAGCGATATGCGGCCGTCCTGCGGCGCGCGGGTTTCGGCGATGTCCATCCCCGCCATCACCTTCAGGCGCACCGCGATCGCGGACCAGTAGTTCTTGTGCAGGCTGCGGATCTGGCGCAGGACGCCGTCGATGCGATAGCGAAACCTCAGGAAACCCTGCTCGGGCTCGAAGTGGATGTCCGAGGCATTGCGCTTGACCGCATCGGACAGCAGCGCGTTCACCAGCCGCACCACCGGCTGGCTGTATTCGTCCGAGTCCGCTTCCAGGCTGGCGTAGTCGATCTCACCGGTTTCGATTTCGCGCAGGATGCCGTCGACCGAAAGCTCGTAGCCGTAGAACTGGTCGATCGCCTTCTCGATCTCGGCCTCGCCGGCCAGCAGCGGCACGACCTCGATCTCCCCGCCCAGCAGGGCGTTGATCTGGTCGAGCGCGACGACGTTGAAGGTGTCCGACATCGCCACCGTGAGGCGGTTGCGATGGCCGTCGAAGGTCAGCGGCAGGACGTGGTAGCGGCGGGCGAGATCCTTGGGAATGAGGCGTATGGCCTCGCTGTCCACCACGACCTTGGAAAGATCCGCCTGCTCCTGGCCGAGTGCGCCGCCGAGCACGTCGAGGATGATGGCCTCGGTGGCGAACCCGAGCCGGACCAGGATCTTGCCCAGGTGCTCGCGGCGGCGGTTCTGCTCAGTGAGGGCGATTCGGATCTGGTCCTGGCTGACCACGCCCTTCTGCACCAGCAGCTCGCCGATGCGCAGGCTCTGCTTGTTGGGCGCGTTCACGGCGGCGCCTGGGCGTCGGCGAGGGCGCGGATCCGTTCCAGCACCGGGCCGGTGTTGAAGGTGGATCCCTGCCGGTCCGCGGCGTCGATGGCGTTGCGGTAGTACTTCAGCGCCGCCTCGCGCTGGCCGAGGTGATCCAGGCTCACGGCGAGGTTGAGCGCGAAGTCGGCACGGTCGCTGCGCAGGCTGTAGGCGTCGAAGTAGCTCTGCTCGGCATCTACCCAGCGCTGCTGGCGGGCGTAGTAGTTGCCCAGCACATGGTGCAGGTACGCAGCCTGCGGATCGCGATCCAGCATCAGCTTCAGGCGGCTTTCCCCGCCTTCGGGCATGCGGTACCCCTGCAATGCGAACAGGGCGGCGGCGGCGATTGGGTCGTCCGGGCGCAGGCGCTGCACGGCCCGGTAGCCGTCATACGCCGCTTCGCGATCCCCGCGCTGCAACGCCAGAGCCGCGAGCGCCAGGCGCGCATCGCGATTGGCCGGCTCGGCGGCGAGTATTGCCCGGTAGAGCTGCTCGGCTTCCTCGGCGCGGCCGGCATTGAGCGCCTCGTAGGCACGGGCGACGCGGGATTGCCCGGCCGGCCGGCCGCTGCCGCGGGTGATGCGGATTTCGGCGGGCGCCACGCGCAGTGGCTCGGATCCGCGCTGCGGGTCCGGACCGGCGGCGGCATGCGGCACGGGTGCGGGCGCCGAGGCGGCCACTGCCGGCGCCGGCGGTGGTGCTGCCGGCGTCGGGGGTTCGGCGGTTGCCGTTTCCAGCGCAGCCGGACCGGCGGGCTCCGCTGCGGCGGCGGACGCGGGCGCGGGCGCCTCGACCGGCCCGGCAACGGTATTGACGTCCGGCGGGCGCACCGGTGGCAGCACGATGCGCTGGTCGGGCGCGGGGCGCTCGACGCCCTTGGCCACCGCCGGCGACGGCGTATGCACCGGCGCAGGGGTTCGGAGCATGTAGTACATGCCACCGAGGGCGAGCAGCAGCGTGATCGCCGCACCGGCGACGATGACCAGGTTCATCGCCCGGGACTCGCCGGCCCCGCGGCGGGCGGCGAACACGGTGTCGGCCGTGACCGGGGTGCCGAGATCGGGGTCGACCGCTGGCGGCTCGGCGACCGGACCGGACACCGACAACGATCGCGACATCTCCACCGACTGGGAAGCGTCGAAATAGTCGTGCAGTGCGTTGGCAACGGCGCGCTCGGAGGGCAGGGTGGAGTCCTTGTCGGGCGGCGCCTCGGGCTGCATCTCCCACGCCGCCTCGATTCCAACATCGTCCAGCGCGGACGGCTCCCTGGCGATGCCGGCGGTGTCGTCCGCTATCGGCTCGAGTTGCAGTTCAGCCGCCGCCTGCGGGCCGGTCCCGGCGTCGCGATCCCGGCCGGCCGGCAGCTCCTGCGTGATGGTCGCAGAGCCGTTGTCATCCGGCGGCGCGGCACCCAGGCTGGCCCTGCGCTTTTCCTCCTCCGCCCTGCGCAGGGCGTCCATCAGCAGGCTCATGGCGGCAGTCCGGGCGCCGGGCTACTCGGCCAAGTCGAGGCCCTGGGCCTGGTGCAGGAACGGGCGCAGCGATTTCTGATCGGCCTCCACGCTCGGCGTGCGAACCACCGTCGGACGCATGAAGATGACCAGCTCGGACTTGGCGAAGTTGTTGTCACGGTTCTTGAATACCTCGCCGATGCCGGGCAGCTTCGAAAGCACGGGCACGCCGGCGGTGTTGACGCGGTAATCGTCCTGCATGAGGCCGCCGAGGGCGGCGATCTGGCCGCTGACGACGCGCAGCACCGATTCCAGCTCGCGCGTTTCGACGACCGGGATCGGGCTGGTGACGTTGGCCTGCGCGAGCGCCGGGTTGGGATCGTTGACGAACCGATCGATCCGGGAAATCGTCGGCCGCACGTTCAATATCACTGTATCATCGTCGTGGATGCCGGGCGTGACACTCATCACGAATCCCACCGGCACCGTGTGCACCGTGGATTCGAAGGTCCGGTCGATGACGCCCTGCGTGGATGTGGTGTCGACGTTGATCGTGAAATAGACCTCGTTGTTCACGACCTTGAGCAGGGCGGTCTGGTTATTCAGCACCATGACCTTCGGGCTCGACAGCACGCGCGTGTCGCCGAATTCCTTCAGCGCCTCGACGGTCACGTTGAGCGCGCCGCCGGAAGTCTGCGAATCGGAGTAGTTGAACAGGAACGCCTGCGCGCTGGCGGCGAGCTCGGTGCCCAGGGTGGTCGACTGAATGAGCGAGAAGCCCGCGTCGCGCGCCACGCGCGACCAGTCCACGCCGGCGCGGTAGCGATCGCTGAGATTGACTTCGACGATGGTGGCCTCGATCAGCACCTGGCGCTGCGCGCTCGCGATCGCCTGGTCGATGTAGGCCTGCACCTGGGCGTGCTGGCGGTGCGTGGCCAGAACGCTCATGATTCCGGCTTCGGCATTCGGAATCACGAACTTCGAGGTGGGCAGGCGCCCTGCGGTCTGCGTGCCCGTGGCCTGCTGGCCGAGGATCGACATGACGTTGTAGTACAACGTCTCCCAGAAGCGGTTGTTCGAAGTGCTCTCGATGGTGGTGGTGGAGTTGTTGTTGCCGCTGCCGCCCCCCGCGCCGCCACCGCTGCGGGAGGTGGTGACATCCGTGCTGCCGCCGGTCTGGATCTGCGTGGCGACGCTTACGGTCTTGTGCGTGTCGCGCGACATGTTGACGTAGTCGATCTTGTAGGTGCGGTAGTACGGCGCATCGGGCGAGATCACCAGCGTGCCCTTGTTGATCTCGTAGCGCAGGTCCACCTGGCGGCCGAGCCGATCCAGGATCTGCGGCAGCGTCTGGTCGATGGCGTTCAACGTGACCATGCCCTTGATGTCCGGATGCACGTCGACGTTGAGCTTGGCGTCGCGCGCGAGCGCGAACAGCAGTTCCTTCACCGGCACGTCGTTGACGACCACGGTGAAGGTGTCGTTGTCGGGCACGGGTTCGGGCGGCGGTACGAACGGCGCCTGCTCGACCACCGGCGGGATGGCGCCGGCGGGCGGAGCGGCGTCCGCGTTCAGGTGCGCCTCGGAATGCCCGGGCGGCCGGGTCACCACCGCCGAGCAGGCGGCAAGCCCGAGGGCGAGCGAGGCGGCGAGGATCTGCTTTTTCATGCGCATTCGATTTCCGGACGGCGAGGGTTGGCGCCATTTTCTAAGATAGCACATGATATAGAGAATACAACATATTAATAATGCTGCATTTTCAACTCGGCAACAGAAGGCCGGACGCATTTCGGGCCGGGGCACCATTCTCCCCGCGCCTATGACCCCGGATCCGGTACTGCGTGGCACCAGGCACGCGCCGCTGTCGCGACCGATCGGGAGAACGGCCGGATCGGACGGGCGATTAGCGCGCCGGCCCGACTGCGGCTTCGGCCGTCGGCGGCGGATCCGGCAGGGACTCGATACCCAGCCGCGGGGCGAGATCCGGTTCGAGCACCTCCAGGCCGAGCAGCCCCGGCGGTGCTGCGCGGGCGGCGAGCGCGGGTTCGGACGAGGCAGGAACAGGCGCGACGGCAGGGCCTGGGAGGGTTTCGACCGCCGCGACCGGCGCCGGGTCCGAAACGGCCCGCGGACGCACCGCATCGGGCCCCGGCGGTTGCACGGCCGCCGGCGCAGGCACAACGGCAGCGCGCGACGGCTGCGCGGCCTGCGGTGCCGGCGCCGTGCTCGACGTTGCAGGCGGTGCGGCAGGCAGGTCGGCGGGCGCGGACATCGGTGCGAGGGCGAGCCAGCCGCCGCCCGCCACCGTGCCGATCAATGCCAGCGCCGCGGCCGCCGGCAGCCAGCGCGGCCGCCTGGGTGCGAATCCGCTGTCGGCCGCCGCCCGGCGCACGTGCCGGACCCCGACCCTGCCGGCATTGTCGGCATAAGCCGCGAGCAGGGCCTTGTCGGCCAGGATGTTGACCCGCCGCAGCAGGCCCTGCGAAAGCCGGGCGAGCGCGTGGATAGCGGCGGGGTGGAACAGATCCGGCACCCGCGCACCGCTGGCGCGCAGGCGCGCCTGCACGTAGGCGCCGATCTCGGCCGCGTTCAGCGGCTGCAGATGGAAACTGTAGGTGATGCGCTCGCGTAGCTGGCGGATGCCGTGCGCGGCCAGCACCTCGTCCAGCTCGGGCTGGCCGAACAGCACGATCTGGAGCAGCTTGTCGACCTGTGTTTCCAGGTTGCTGAGCAGGCGGATCTCCTCCAGCGTCGCCAGCGGCATGCCCTGCGCCTCCTCGATGAAAACCACCACGCGGCGATTGCGGGCGTGGTTGTCGAGCAGGTGCGCCTGCAGCCTGTGCATCACCTGCAGGCGCGATTCGCCCGGTTCGACTGCCAGCTTCAGCTCCAGCGCAATCGCGTGCAGCATCTCCTCGGAGGTGAGGGTCGGGTTGGCGAGATAGACTACGTCGACGTTGTCGGGCAGTTCCTGCTCCAGCATCCGGCACAGCATGGTCTTGCCGCTGCCGACCTCGCCGACCACCTTCACGATGCCCTCGCCGCTCGACACTGCGTACACCAGCGCTTCGAGCACCGCGCCGCGATTGCCGCCCGGGAAGAACAGGCGCGTATCCGGGGTGATCCGGAACGGCGGCTGCTCGAGTCCGAAGTGCCGGTAGTACATCAGCGCCGCTCGTCTTCCTTCAGGCGTTCCATGCGGCTGTAGAGCGTGGTGCGGTTCACGCCCAGGATGCGTGCCGCGCGGCTCAGGTTGCCGTCGGCCGCGCGCAGTGCCGCATCGATATACCGGCGTTCGAGATCGCGCAGCGCGCCATCGAGGTTGAAGCCGGCGCCGTGCAGTTGCGCATCGACCAGTCCATCGAGATCCGCGCCCGGCGCCGCGACGGCGTCGCCCGGTTCCAGTTCCGCGCAGACCTCGGTCTCGCCGATGGTGTGGCCCGGGTACTTCGCGCCGAGCCGGATGACGATGTTGCGCAGCTCGCGCACGTTGCCCGGAAAGCCGTAGCGCAGGACGCTGGCGCGCGCGGCATCGTCGAGCGCGAACGGCGGCACGGTGGCCGCGTACTGTTCCTGGAAGTGCTGCATCAGCAGCAGGCGATCGTCGCCGCGCTCGCGCAGCGGCGGCACGCGCACCGTGAGCACGCTCAGGCGATGGTAGAGATCCTGGCGGAAGCGGCCGGCGCGTACCTCGGCACGCAGATCGCGGTTGGTCGCGGCGACGATCCGCGCCCGGGCCAGCCGCGGCTGGGTCTCGCCGATGCGGTAGTACTCGCCGCACTCGACCACGCGCAGCAGCTTGGGCTGCAGTTCCAGCGGAAACTCGCCGATCTCGTCCAGGAACAGGGTGCCACCGCCGGCCTGCTCGAAGAACCCGGCGCGCGCCTCGGCCGCGCCGGTGAAGGCGCCGCGCGCGTGCCCGAACAGCTGCGCCTCGAGCAGATCCGCGGTGAACGCCGCGCAGTTGATCGCCAGGTAGGGCTGCGCCGCGCGCGGACTCTCGCGGTGCAGGCATTGCGCAACGAGTTCCTTGCCGCTGCCGGACTCGCCCTCGATCAGGACCGGGAAAGGCGTGGCGGCGAACTGGGCGATGAGGCCGCGCAGGGTGGCCATCGGCGCACTGCGCCCGAGCAGCGTCTCGGGCTGGCGCGCGCGCGGGCGCTCGGCCTCCAGGATGACGAGCTGGTGACGCAGCCGCGCCCGCAGCAGCTCGGCATCGCACGGCTTGGCGACGAAGTCGACCGCGCCCAGGGTCAGCGCGCGGCGGATGTTGGCACGGTCGTCCTGGCCCGAAAGCACGAGGATCTTCATCGACCGGTTCATGCCGACCAGCTCGCCGATGAGCGCGAAGCCCTCGTCCGGCACGTGTGGCCGCGGCGGCAGGCCCAGGTCGATGAGCGCCAGCGACGGCACCGGCTCCAGCCGCCCCAGCAGTGCGCGCGCCGCCGGCCGGGTCGCGGCGCTGGCGATGCGGTATTCGTCTTCCAGCAGCACCGAGAGCGAATCGACGATCAGCGGATCGTCGTCGACGATGAGCAGGCCGGGCCGCGGCTCGGCGCCGGCGTTCATGCCGCCCGCGCCCCGCGCCCGCGCCTGGACGACATGGGGTTCAGCGCCCGGCGGCGCGGCGCCCGTCGAGGTCGAGGGCCTGCCAGATCGCCTCGCAGGCCTCGGCCTGGTTCATGGTGTAGAAGTGCAGCCCCGGCGCGCCGCGCTCGAGCAGGCGGCCGCACAGTTCCGCCGCCACGTCGATGCCGAACGCGCGGATGGCGTTGCGGTCGTCGCCGTAGTCGCGCAGGCGGTAGAGGATCCAGCGCGGGATTTCGGCGCCGCAGGCTTCGGAAAAGCGCACCAGCTGGGTGCAGCTGGTGATCGGCATGATGCCCGGCACGATCGGAACCTCGATGCCGCGCCGGCCGCACGCGTCGACGAAACGGAAGTAGGCGTCGGGGTTGAAGAAGTACTGGGTGATGGCGCTGTTCGCACCGGCCGCGACCTTGCGCTTGAAGTTGTCCAGATCGCGTTCGAAGCTGGAGGCCTGCGGGTGCATCTCCGGGTAGGCGGCGACCTCGATATAGAAATGATCGCCGGTCTCGCGACGGACGAACTCCACCAGCTCGTTGGCGTAGCGCAGCTCGCCCATGCCCATGGTGCCCGAGGGCATGTCGCCGCGCAGCGCGACGATGTGGCGAATGCCTTCCTGTACGTAGCGCTGCAGCACCGCGCGCAGATCGGCGACCGGAAAGCCGATGCAGGACAGGTGCGGCGCGACGTCGACGCCGGTACGGGTACGCACGTCCAGCACCGTCTCCAGGGTACGTTCGCGCGTGGAGCCGCCGGCACCGAAGGTGACCGAGAAGTAGTCCGGGCGCAGCGCAGCCAGCCGGGCACTGGTCGCCGCCAGCTTTTCGAACGCCTCCGGCGTGCGCGGGGGGAAGTACTCGAAACTGAATTTCAACGCGGGCATCGGATGTTCCGGCTCTGGTGCTTGGATTCGGCGCCGCGGATGCGCCCCGGGCGGCGGCTCTGGTAGTGTAATCGGTATGCAACCATGCGCACACTGCCGCGCCGGCGCGCGACGATCATGGTGAGCACGCGAACGCCCTCGGGTGAACTCGGTTCGGCCGCTCCGCCGTTCGCGCTCATGGGCGTGGACGGTGTCGTCCGGCGCCTCGACGACTGCCGCGGCGAACGCGGCACGCTGGTCATGTTCATCTGCAATCACTGCCCGTACGTGCGCGCGATCCTCGATCGCCTGCTGCGCGACTGCCGGGATCTGCTGGCGTTCGGCGTGCGCAGCGTGGCGATCATGTCCAACGACCCCACCGATTATCCCGAGGACGGCTTCGGCGAAATGCAGGCGATCGCGCGGCGGCTGCAGTTCCCGTTCCCGTATCTGTTCGACGAAACCCAGGCCGTCGCGCGCGCCTACGGCGCGGTGTGCACGCCGGACTTCTTCGGCTACGACGCGCGGCTCGAGCTGCGCTACCGCGGCCGGCTGGACGCGAGCGGCAAGGCGCCGGCGGCGCCGGACGCCGACCGGGAGCTGTTCGAGGCGATGCGGCTGGTGGCGGCGACCGGCCGCGGGCCGGCGCTGCAGAACCCCGGGATCGGCTGCTCGATCAAATGGCGCGCGGACACGTGACCGGCATCAAGCGCCGCCCCGCGCGCGTTTGCCGCAGGCGGCGGTCCGGTTAGAATACCGGCCTTTTTCGAGGTGGCCGGAGTGCCGCCGGCCTGGTTTCCCGTCGCACGAGCGTCCCAGGGCCGCGGCCACGGGCGGCTCCGCCCGGCCGCGGGTGCGGATCGCCGCCCTGCCCATTCTCGAGGACTTCAACCGCCCGGCACCCGTGGATGCCGGGCCAACCGGTGGCCCGCCTGACCAAGATGCCGAACGCCGACACCCGCCCGCCCCGCAGAACGCTCGCCAACGCCATCCGCGCACTCAGCATGGATGCGGTCGAGGCCGCCAAGTCCGGCCACCCGGGCGCGCCCCTGGGCCTGGCCGACCTCGCCGAGGTGCTCTGGAACGACTTCCTGCGCCACAACCCGGGCAATCCACGCTGGTTCGACCGCGATCGCTTCGTACTCTCCAACGGCCACGCCTCGGCGCTGCTGTATTCACTGCTGCACCTGTCCGGCTACGAATTGCCGATCGAGGAACTGCGCAATTTCCGCCAGCTCCACTCGCGCACCCCGGGCCACCCGGAGTACGGCCTGACACCGGGCGTGGAGACCACCACCGGCCCGCTCGGGCAGGGCCTGGCGAACGCCGTGGGCATGGCGCTCGCGGAACGCCTGCTGGCGGCGCAGTACAACCGCGACGATCTCGAACTCGTCGACCACTACACCTACGTCATCGCCGGCGACGGCTGCCTGATGGAAGGCGTCTCGCACGAGGCCTGCTCGCTTGCCGGCACGCTCGGGCTCGGCAAGCTCATCGTCCTGTACGACGACAACCGCATCTCGATCGACGGCGAGGTCAGCGGCTGGTTCGCCGACGACACCGCCGCGCGCTTCGAGGCCTACGGCTGGCACGTGATCCGCGGCGTCGACGGCCACGATCCGGATGCGGTGGCGCCGGCCATCGCCGCCGCGCGCTCCGAGACCCGCCGGCCGAGCCTGGTGTGCTGCCGCACGGTGATCGGCTGGGGGGCGCCCGGCAAGCAGGGCACCGCCAAGGTGCATGGCGATCCGCTCGGCGCGGCCGAAGTGGAGCGCACCCGGGCCCGGATCGGCTGGGCGCCGCCGCCGTTCGAGATCCCTGCCGACGTGCGCGCGGCCTGGGACGGCCGTGCGCGCGGCGCCGAGTCGGAGCAGGCCTGGCGGGACAAGTTCGATCGCTACCGCCAGCGGCACCCGCAGCTCGCGGCCGAGTTCGAACGGCGCATGCGCGGCGACCTGGGCGCGCAGTGGCGGCCGGCGCTCGACGCGCACATCGCCGGGCTGCTGGCCAAACCGCAGAAGCTGGCCACGCGCGTGGCCTCCAAGCAGGCACTCGACGCCCTGGTGCCGGCGCTGCCGGAGCTGGTCGGGGGCTCGGCGGATCTCACCGGCAGCAACGGCACCCTGAGCGACGCGAGCCGCGCGATCCGCCCGGGCGACGGCGCCGGCAACTACGTGCACTACGGCGTGCGCGAGTTCGCCATGACCGCCATGATGAACGGCATGGCCCTGCACGGCGGCTTCGTGCCCTACGGCGGCACCTTCCTGGTGTTCTCCGACTACGCCCGCAATGCCGTGCGCATGGCCGCGCTCATGGAACTGCGCACGGTCCTGGTCTACACGCACGACTCGATCGGGCTGGGCCAGGACGGCCCGACGCACCAGGCGGTGGAACACACCGCCAGCCTGCGGCTGATGCCGAACCTGGACGTCTGGCGCCCGGCCGATGCGGTGGAGACCGCGGTTGCCTGGCAGTGCGCGCTGGAACGCATGCACGGCCCGAGCGCGTTGTTGCTGACTCGCCAGGGCGTGCCGCAGATCCCCGGCCACGGCCCGGCGTCGCTCGCCGGCATCGCCCGCGGCGCCTACATTGTGCTCGAACCCGCCGGCAGGCCCGAGGCAATCGTGATCGCCACCGGCTCGGAGGTCGAGCTGGCGCTCGCCGCCGCCCGCGCGCTGAACGATCGAGGCCGGCGCGTGCGCGTGGTGTCGATGCCCTGCGCCGAGGCCTTCGCGCGCCAGGACGCCGCCTGGCGCGACGCGATCCTGCCGCCGGAGGTGCAGGCGCGCGTGGCGGTCGAAGCCGGCGCGACGGACACCTGGTACAGGTACGTCGGCAGCCACGGCCGCGTGGTCGGGCTCGACCGCTTCGGCCTGTCGGCGCCCGCCGAAGTCCTTTTCAACGAGTTCGGGTTCACAGCGGACAACATCGCGCGCGCGGTCGAGGAGTCCCTCGCCGCCGCGCCGCGCCCGCAATAATCACAACGCAAACGGAGACGCCGCCCATGGCAATCAACGTCGGAATCAATGGCTACGGCCGCATCGGCCGCAACACCCTGCGCGCGCTCTACGAGGGCCGCCGCAACGGCGACATCCGCATCGTCGCGCTGAACGACCTGGGCGACCCGCAGACCAACGCCCACCTGACCCGCTTCGACACCGCGCACGGCAAGTTCCCCGGCGAGGTGAGCGTCGACGGTGACGCGATGGTCGTCAACGGCGACCGCATCAAGGTCCTGGCGCAGCGCGATCCGGCCAAGCTGCCGTGGAAGGAGCTGGGCGTGGACGTCGTGTTCGAGTGCACCGGCCTGTTCACCAGCCGCGAGAAGGCCGGCCTGCACCTGGCCGCGGGCGCGAAGAAGGTGCTCATCTCCGCGCCCGCCGGCGACGACGTCGATGCCACGATCGTCTACGGCGTGAATCACGATACGCTCAAGGCCAGCCACCAGATCGTCTCCAACGCTTCCTGCACGACCAACTGCCTGGCGCCGCTGGTCAAGCCGCTGCACGAGAAGATCGGCGTGGTCTCGGGCCTGATGACCACCGTGCACGCCTACACCAACGATCAGGTGCTGACCGACGTCTACCACACCGATCTGCGCCGCGCACGCTCGGCGACGCAGTCGATGATCCCGACCAAGACCGGCGCCGCCGCCGCGGTCGGCCTGGTACTGCCCGAACTCAAGGGCAAGCTGGACGGTTTCGCCGTGCGCGTGCCGACCATCAACGTCTCGCTGGTGGACCTCACCTTCACCGCCGCGCGCGACACGAACGCCAAGGAGATCAACTCAATCATGAAGGAGGCCGCGGGCGGCGCGCTGAAGGGCATCCTGGAGTACAACGACCTGCCGCTGGTTTCGATCGACTTCAACCACAACCCGGCCTCGTCGATCTTCGAGTCCACCCTGACCAAGGTCATCGAGAACCGCCTGGTCAAGGTGCTGTCCTGGTACGACAACGAGTGGGGCTTCTCCAACCGCATGCTCGACACCGCCGTCGCGCTGGTGAACGCGCGCTGAGCCCGGAGCCGGCCGTCATGCAGCAGATGCAGGATCTCCAGCTCGCGGGCAAGCGCGTGCTCATCCGCGAGGACTTCAACGTTCCGCTGCAGGACGGCCGGATCGGCGACGATTCGCGCATCCGCGCCGGGCTGCCGACGATCCGGGCCGCACTCGCGGCCGGCGCACGCGTCATCGTCGTCTCGCACCTCGGCCGGCCCAAGGAGGGGCAGTTCGATCCGGCGCTGTCGCTGGCGCCGGTGGCCGAGGCGCTGTCGGCGGCGCTCGGCCGGCCGGTGCCGCTGGTCCGGGATTGGACGAACGGCGTGGAGGTCGCACCCGGGCAGGCGGTGCTCCTTGAGAACATCCGCTTCGAGGTCGGCGAGAAGAAGGACGCCGAGCCGCTGGCGCGGCGGCTGGCGGGGCTGTGCGACGTCTACGTGAACGATGCCTTCGCCACGGCGCACCGCGCCGAGGCCTCCACCCATGGCGTGGCGCGTTTCGCGGCCGAAGTGTGTGCCGGGCCGCTCATGGCGGCGGAGATCGACGCATTGAGGAAGGCGCTGGCGGCACCGGCACGGCCGCTGGTGGCGATCGTCGGCGGTTCCAAGGTCTCCACCAAGCTCACCGTGCTCGATTCGCTCATCGCCAAGGTCGACCAGCTCATCGTCGGCGGCGGCATCGCCAACACCTTCCTGAAGGCCGCCGGCAAGCCAATCGGAAAATCGCTGTGCGAGGAGGATCTGCTCGACGAGGCCCGGCGCCTGCTCGCCCGGCCCGGAGTCACCATCCCGCTGCCGGTGGACGTGGTATGCGCCAAGGAATTCGCCGCCGGCGCCAGGGCGACCACCAAGCCGATCGAAGCCGTCGAGGCCGACGATCTCATCCTCGACATCGGCCCGCAGACCCGGGCCGGGCTCGAGCGCTACCTGGCCAGTGCCGGCACCATCGTCTGGAACGGGCCGGTCGGTGTGTTCGAGTTCGACCAGTTCGGCGCGGGCACCGAGCACCTGGCGCGTACCATCGCCGGATCCGGCGCATTCACGCTGGCCGGCGGCGGCGACACGCTGGCGGCGATCGCCAAGTACGGCGTCACCGATCGGATCTCCTACATCTCCACCGCCGGCGGCGCGTTCCTGGAATTCCTCGAGGGAAAGACCCTGCCCGCGGTGGCCATCCTGGACCAGCGCGGCGCAGGTACGCCCGCGGGCTGAGATCGACCGGAGGTCGACCGCTGCACATGACCCATCACATTCCGCCGCTGCGACGCACCAAGATCGTCGCCACGCTCGGGCCCGCGACCGACCAGCCCGGCGAAATCGACCGGTTGATCGAAGCGGGCGCCGACGTCGTCCGGCTCAACTACTCCCACGGCGGCCACGCGGACCAGGCGCGCAGGATGCGCGCCGTGCGCGAGGCCGCGACGCGGCGCGGGATCGAGGTCGGCGTCATCGCCGATCTGCAGGGCCCGAAGATCCGCATCGGCGGCTTCAGGAACGAGCCGATCTTCCTCGCTGACGGCGCGACCTTCACCCTGGATGCCGGGCTGTCGCTCAAGGACGGCGACGATGCCAGGGTCGGCGTCACGTACAAGAAGCTGCCTCGCGACGTGCACAAGGGCGACCGGCTGTTGATCGACGACGGCCGCATCGAACTCGACGTGGTCCGCGTGCGCGGCGATCGGATCCAGTGCACGGTCGCCAGCGGCGGCGAACTGACCGCGGCCAAGGGCGTCAATCGCGCCGGTGGCGGCCTGTCCGCCCCGGCGCTGACCCGCAAGGACCGCGCCGATCTGCTGCACGCGGTCAAGCAGGGCGCGGACTACATCGCCGTATCCTTCCCGCGTACCGCCGCCGACATCCAGCAGGCACGCAGGCTGATTGCGCAGACCGGGCGCGCCGGCCGCAATTGCGGGCTCATCGCCAAGATCGAGCGCGCCGATGCCATGGATCACATCGAAGGCATCATCCAGGCCTCCGACGGCATCATGGTGGCGCGCGGCGACCTTGGCGTGGAGATCGGCGACGCACCGCTCGTGCCGGTGCAGAAGCGCCTCATCAAGCAGGCACGCGAGATGAACCGCCTGGTCATCACCGCAACGCAGATGATGCAGTCGATGATCCACAGCCAGATCCCGACCCGCGCGGAGGTTTTCGACGTCGCCAACGCGGTGCTGGACGGCACCGACGCGGTCATGCTTTCGGCCGAGACCAGCGTCGGCGATCACCCGTACCTGGCCGTGGAGTCGATGGCGCGGATCTGCGCCGGCACCGAGCAGCACTCCGAACTGCAGACGCCGGACTACAACATCGGCCGCACGTTCGAGCGCATCGACGAAGCGATCGCGTTCGCGACCATGTTCGCCGCCAACCGAATCGGCGCCAAGGCGATCGTGGCGCTCACCGAGACCGGCGGCACCTGCAAGTGGATGTCGCGGATGAACTCGGCAATTCCGATTTACGCCTTCACCGGCCACGTCCAGACCCAGCGCCGGGTGGCGCTGTATCGCGGCGTGCACGGGATCGCCTTCAAGGTGCGGCGGGATTCGTCCCTGGAGGTGAACGAGGATCTCATCAACGATCTCCTCGCCCGCGGCGCGGTACGCAAGGACGACAAGGTCATCATCACCAAGGGCGACATCTTCGGAAAGACCGGCGGCACGAACCTGCTGAAGATCGTGCGCGTCGGCGACGTCATCGCCTGAGCCGGAGGCGACGCCCCGATTCAGACCCCGAAGCGCGCACCCGCACCGAGCAGCGTCGCCACGCCCAGCATCGCGAAAATCGCGGCGGCGACCATGTGCACCGTTCGCACCGGCAGGCGGCGTGCCGCCTGATCGCCCAGCATCACCGCCGGCACGTTGGCGATCATCATGCCGAGCGTGGTACCGGCCACCACCGCGTAGAACGATTCATACTTCGCCGCCAGCACCACGGTCGCGACCTGGGTTTTGTCGCCCATTTCCGCCAGGAAGAACGCAAACAGCGTAGTGGTGAACACGCCGGCGCCGGCCAGGGGTGCTTCGGATGCGTCGAACTCATCCGGCACGAGCGTCCAGGCTGCCATCGCCAGGAAAGACAGCCCGAGGATCCAGCGCAGCGCCTGCCCGCCGAGCCAGCCGGTGACGAGTGTACCGAGCCCGCCGGCGAGTGCATGGTTTGCCAGCGTCGCCGCGAGTATGCCGAGCACGATCGGGACCGGCTTGCGGAATCGCGCCGCGAGGACGAGCGCAAGCAGCTGGGTCTTGTCGCCGATCTCCGCGAGCGCCACGACACCGGTAGACACTGCGAATGCCTGCATCGAAGCGCACTGCCGGCCGTGTGCGAGCGCAGTCCGTCAGCCGGCGTATCGCACTTCGACCGTCAGGTGCTTCTCGCCGGTCAGCGAACTGGATACCAGGCAGGTGCGCTCGGAACGCTCGAGCAGGCGCCGGGCCTTTTCCACGTCCGCGCCGGCCGGGACGACGAGCACGGCATGGGTGTCGAAGCGGGTGAAGCGCGTGGCGCCGTCGGCGCGATCCAGCACAGCCTGGGTTCGGCAGTTCAAGTCCAGCCACTCGAAACCCGAGGCGCGCGTGATCGCACGAAAGGTGAGCACCAGGCAGTCCGCGACCGCCGCGCAGAGCAACGTTTCCGGCGACCAGACATTTCCGGGGCCACCGAACTGCGGCGGCGGCGCCGATTGCAGGATCGGCAGACCGTCGGAACTGAGGGGAACCGGGCCGGAGGGCCCGGCGGCGGCGGTGACGGTATAGGTGTGTGGAAGGTTTTGCATGGCCGGAGATTCTAGTTGAGCGTCCGCGGGTGCGCGGTACGCCGGTCGCAGATTCGATGGCCGGGCTTGCCGCCGATCAGGTTTTCCACGCGCCGCGCGCGGCCGGGCGCCCACAGGCCGTTCGCGACCGCCGGCGCGGGACGGTCACGGCACACCGCACAGGCGACGCTCGGCCTCGGCGTATTTGTCCGCGGTGCGCGCGATCACCTCCGGCGGCAGGCGCGGGCCGGGGGCGGTTTTGTCCCAGTCCAGGGTCTCCAGGTAGTCACGCACGTACTGCTTGTCGAAGGACGGCGGGCTGATGCCGGTCCGATAGCCGTCCGCGGGCCAGAACCGCGATGAATCCGGCGTCAGCGCCTCGTCGATCAGCACCAGTTCGCCGGCAGCGTCGAAGCCGAATTCGAACTTGGTGTCGGCGATGATGATGCCGCGGCCGAGCGCGAAGCGCGCGGCATCGCGGTAGATGGCAATGGCGGTGTCGCGCACGCGCTCGGCGGTGGCGCGGCCGATCAGCTCCACGACCCGATCGAAGCCGATGTTCTCGTCGTGATCGCCGACCGCGGCCTTGGTCGCCGGGGTGAAGATCGGCTCTGGAAGCTGCGCCGCCTGCGGCAGGCCGGCCGGCAACGCTATCCCGCAGACCGCGCCCGAGGCCCGATAGTCCTTCCAGCCCGAGCCGATGAGATAGCCGCGCACCACCGCCTCGATCGGCAGCGGGCGGCAGCGGCGTACGATCACCGATCGCCCCTCCAGCGGCCCGCGCTCGCCGGCATCGCTCACGACGTCGGCGAGCGCGATCGGCGCCAGGTGATTCGAGACCAGGGTGCGCGTGCGATCGAACCAGAAATTCGACACCCGCGTGAGCACGCCGCCTTTGCCGGGGATGGGGTCGGGCAGGACGACGTCGAACGCCGAGAGCCGATCGCTGGCGACGATCAGCAGGTGTTCGTCGTCGACCCGGTAGATGTCGCGCACCTTGCCGCGGCTGACGCGCGGCAGGCTGCGCAGATCGGATTCGAACAGGGCGGATGTGGGGTTCAAGCGGTGTCCTCGTCGTCAGTGATCCGCGCGCGCTAGCGCCGGCAGGTCGCCGGCGAAACCGGATGCGCGCCGCATGATCAGGGCCTTGATCGGATCGGCGGCGTCCACCAGGCGCAGGCCGGCATCGCGCAGCGTGCGCAGCGGCGCCGACTCGGCGCGGTACAGGCGGCCGATCCAGTCGCAGGCGGTCTGCATCAGCGCATTCTCGCCCCTGCGCCAGCGCTCGTAGCGGCACAGATCGCGCGGCGCACCTGCCGCTCGGCCGGCCTGGATGCCGGCGGCGACGCATTCGGCGAGCGCGGCGGCATCCATCAGGCCCAGGTTCGCGCCCTGCCCCGCGAGCGGATGCACCACGTGCGCGGCGTCGCCGACCAGGGCCAGGCGACCTTCGACATAGCGCTCGGCGCGCCCGAGGCCGAGCGGCCAGCGCTCGGGCATGCCGCTCCAGGTCACCTCGCCGAGCGTGGAATCGAACGCCACCTCCAGCTCGGCGCGGAACCGCGCGGGCTCGATCGCGCACAGGTGCGCCGCGTGCAGCGGCTCGGTGGACCACACGATCGCGCTCAGATCCGGACCGGCCAGCGGCAGGAACGCGAGCGGCCCATGCGGCAGGAACGCCTGGCGGGCGATGTCCGCATGCGGCGATGCGGTGCGCACCGCGCAGACCACGGCCTCCTGATCGTAGGGCTGCCGGTCCCAGCCGATGCCGGCGAGCGTGCGCGTGTGCGAGCCGGCGCCGTCGGCGCCCACCACCATGCGCGCCCGCAGCCGGGTGCCGTCGGCAAGTTCGATTCGTTGCACTTCCCCGTCGGCGGCGAGCGCGGACACCTGCGCACCGCGCCGCAGGACCAGGCCGCGCTCGGCGCCCGCCGCTGCCTCCAGGGCATTGACCAGCAACCGGCTCTCGACGATCCAGCCCAGCGATTCCGCGCCGATGTCGGCGGCGTCGAATCCGATGCGTCCGGCAGCGCCGGGCTCCCAGATCTGCATCGCACCGATGCGGCCGATGCGGTCCGCCGGCAACCGCGGCCAGGCGCCGATCGCGGCCAGCACGTTGCGCGAGGCCACGGTGATCGCGAGCGCCTTCGGATCCGGATCCGGATCCGGCGCGGGCGGCGGCGCCGGTGCGCGTTCGAGGACATGCACCGACACCCCGGCGCTGCGCACCAATGCGAGGGCAGTGCTGAAACCCGCGATGCCGCCGCCGATGACCACGACGTCGCAGTCCAGGGCGGGCACGCGCGGGATCACGGCGGCACCCCACGCGCCAGCGCCGGCACGCGCCCGCCCAGGCCGGTACCGTAGCGCGCAAGCAGCGCCTTGGCCGGTGGCAGCAGGTCCAGTGCGGTGAGCGCCAGGCCGCGCGCACACCCGGCGAGCGCCGAGTCGATGCGGAACAGCGAAGCGAGCGAAAAACTCAGTGCCAGGGTGCGCCGCGTGTCCGGCCGTCGCGCCGCGGCGTAACCGTCGAGCACCTCGCGCGCACCGATGTCGGCACTCGCGGCAGCGGCGGCCGCGAGCCGTTCGGCGAGCGTGGCGACGTCGCGCACGCCGAGGTTCAGCCCCTGCGCGGCGTTCGGGTGCAGCACCTGCGCGGCGTTGCCCACCAGCACCGCGCGCTCGGCGACGGTACGCTCGGCATACACGGCCTTGAGCGGATGCGCGCGCCGCGGACCGGCCGCCAGGAACCGGCCAAGCCGGCCGCCGCTGCGGCGCCAGGCCTGTTCGAGGAACGCGGCATCGTCGAGCGCGAGGATGCAGGCCGCTTCATCGGATGCGACCGTCCACACCAGCCCGCAGCGACCACCGGGACGCGGCAGCAATGCGAACGGGCCGGTGCGGGTGAAGCGCTCGTAGGCCCAGCCGCGGTGGTCCAGTTCCGGCGTCACCGTGGTGACGATGGCCGTCTGGCCGAAGTCACGCTCGCGTACGTAGATGCCGGCGCCGGCCCGCACCTGCGATGCACCGCCATCCGCGCCGACGACCAGGGCCGCGGGGATCGTGCGCTCGACGCCGCCGAACTCGACGACGGCATCCACGCCGTCCGCGCGGACCTGCATCGCGCGCAGGCGGGCAGGGGCCAGGCAGGCCTGCGGTGCCTGCGCACCCAGGGCGCGCGCCAGGGCCAGGTGCAGGCGCCGCGCCGGAACGACGTAGCCGAGCGCAGGCACGTGCAGCGAGTCGGCCGTCAGGCGCAGGGCGCCGAAATGGCCGCGATCGCTGACGTGGATGGCGCACACGGGCGTGGCATCCGCTTCCACGGCCGGCCACACCGCCAGCGCCCGCAGGGCGTTGACGGTGGACAGCGCCAGGACCAGGCTCTTGTCGTCCTCCGCTGCCGGGGCATCCGCGGGCGGTGGCTGCGCTTCCACCACCGCGCAGCGCAGTCGCGCGCGGCTCAGCGCCAGCGCGAGAGTCAGGCCGATCGGCCCGCCGCCGGCGACGACGACGTCGAACTCACGCGGCGCGTGCATCGCCCATGAGCGACTCGATCGCCTCGACGGTCTTGGGTATCTCGGCGGTGAGCACCTCGTGGCCGTCGTCGGTGACCAGCACGTCGTCCTCGATGCGGATGCCGATGTTCCACCAGCGCCGCGGCAATCCCTTGATGCCGGGCGAGAAGTACAGCCCCGGCTCGACCGTGAGCACCATGCCGGGCTCCAGCAGGCGCCAGTCGCCGCCGAGCTTGTACTCGCCGACGTCGTGCACGTCCATGCCCAGCCAGTGACCGGTGCGGTGCATGTAGTACTTGCGGTAGGCCTCTTCCTTGACGAGCTGGGGTACCCGCCCCTTGAGGATCCCCAGCTCGACCAGCCCGCGGGTGAGCACGCGCAGGGCCGCCTCGTGCGGATCGTTCCAGTGGTTGCCGGGCTTGACCTTGTCGATCGCGGCGAGCTGGGCTTCGAGCACCACCTCGTAGACTTCACGCTGAAACGTGCTGTAGCGGCCGTTGACCGGGAACGTGCGGGTGACGTCCGAGGCATAGCCCGCGTACTCGGCGCCGGCGTCGATCAGGACCAGATCGCCGTCGCGCAGCACGGCGTCGTTGTCGATGTAGTGCAGCACGCAGCCGTTGCCGCCGCCGCCGACGATCGACGCGTAGGCGGGCGCGCGCGAACCGCCCTGCTGGAAAGCATAGTTCAGCTCGGCCTCGAGCTGGTACTCGAACATGCCCGGGCGGCAACGCTGCATCGCGCGCTTGTGCGCGGCGGCGGAGATGCCCGCGGCGCGGCGCATCACTGCCAGCTCCGCACGCGACTTGAACAGCCGCATCTCGTGCAGCACGTGGCCCAGGGCGACGAATTCGTCCGGCGCCCGCACTCCGGTGCGCACCCGGGTACGTACCGAATTGACCCAGGACAGCACGCGCTTGTCGAACTCGGCATCCAGGCCCATGGTGTAGTAAAGGCGGGTCTTGTTCTCCATGAGCCCGGGGATGATGTCGTCCATGTCCTGGAACGGGAAGGCGTCGTCCGCGCCATACAGCTCGCAGGCGCCCTCCAGCCCGGCGCGGGATCCGTCCCATTGCTCGCGTTCCGGATCGCGCTCGCGACAGAACAGGATGAACTCCCCCTGCGGCCGATCCGGGATCAGCACCGCGACCGCTTCGGGCTCCGGGAAACCGGTGAGGTAATGGAAGTCGCTGTCGGGGCGATACGGATAGAGCGTGTCGCGGCTGCGGGTGCGCATCGGCGCGGTCGGAACGATCGCCATGCCACCGGCATTGACGATGTCCATGAGGCGCTTGCGGCGGCGTGCGTATTCCTTCTTTTCCATGACGGACGTTCTCAGTGCCGGATGTGGGACTCGTAATACACGCTCAGGACACCCACCTTCACGTACTCGACCAGCTCCATGAAGGCGTTCTCGTTCTCCTCGCCCTCCAGCGCCGCGCCATCCAGGCGGGTGAAGGCGTCCAGGTCGCCGACGAACTCGCCTGCTTCCGGGCTCATCGCCGCGCCGCGGGCGCCGGCGCCGACACCGAAGCCGTACAGGAAGCCGGCGCACCATTCCCGCAGCCCCGCGACGCGCTCGCCGAGCGCCTCGTCATCGTCCGGCAGCATGGGGGCGAAGTCGAAATCCTCGCCGGTGATGGCTTCGACGGTGGCGGCGTATGCGTCGTGCAACAGGCCGGCCAGCGCCCCCTCGACCCGCGGTGCGCTGGCATCGGTACCGAAGGTGTGATCGAGCCAGGCCGCTTCGTCGTCGGTGCCGGCGCACAGCGTGCCGCACAACAGGCCGTGGCACTGCGCGGCGCCGACCAGCGCACCGGCCGAATCCAGCGCGGCCTGCAACTCGGCGAATGCGGGGCCCTGCGTGCGGGCCGGGATCGAGCCTGTCAATGTGCGTCACTCATGGCCGTTGCGCGATTGTAAGCCCAAGTTGACCACCCTGAAACCGCGCTCTATATTGGCCCGGCGCCGCAGCCCCGGTGCGCTGCGTCGAACTCCGGCCGATTCCCTGCGAATGAGCGAGCACGAAAAAGAAAAGATTGAGCTGGCCGCGCTCGAAACGCGCGTGGACGAGCTCATCAAGACCGTTGACTCGCTCGCGAGCGAGAACGAGCTGCTGCGCTCCCAGCAGGCGCAGCTCGCGGCCGAGCGCGCCACGCTGATCGAAAAGACCGAGCGCGCGCGCAGCCGCGTGGAAGCGATGATCGCCCGCCTGAAGGCCATGGAGACCCGCTCATGAGCGCCGATCCGAAGCCGGTGAACGTCCAGATCATGGACAAGGACTACATCGTCGCCTGCCCGGACGACGAGCGCGAGCAGCTCTACCACGCGGTGGAATACCTCAACCGCCGCATGAAGGAACTCAAGGACAGCGGCAAGGTGATCGGCAGCGAGCGGATCGCGGTGATGGCGGCGCTGAACATCGCCCACGAGTTCCTCGATCACAAACGCCGCGCCGACAGCATCTCCAGCGATGTGGATTCCACGCTGAAGCGCATCCAGGACAAGCTCGCGGGCGCTTTGTCGCGACGCCGCCCGCTGAACCTCTCAAGCCTGAACTGACGCGCGCCGATAGCATAGGCAAGGAGAGGATTCGACGGCTTCGGTACCCTCTGTGGCGTTTGCGAGCAGGTCTGGAAACTCTTGAGCCTATATTGCAAACCGATGGAGCCGAACTTGCGGATGATGTTGTGCATGACCGCCTTGCAGCGGTAAGCCTGATTCGTCCCGTAAGGCTCCAGTCTTGAACCTTGGGTTCAAGATCGACGACCGGCAGCGGCGTCGCGGAGGGTACCATCCATCCCCTGGACCGAACCCGTGCGCCACTGGCTGCTCAAGTCCGAACCCTCCGTCTTCAGCATCGACGATCTCGCCGCCGCGCCCGGCAAGCGCACCTTCTGGGACGGCGTGCGTAACTACCAGGCGCGCAACATGCTGCGCGACGAGATGAAGAAGGGCGATCTGGCCTTCTTCTATCACTCCAGTTCCGATCCCGCCGGTATCGCCGGCATCGTCGAGATTGCAACGGCCGGGCATCCGGACGCGAGCGCCTTCGACCGAAAGGATCACCACTACGACCCCAAGAGCGACCCGGCATCGCCCACCTGGTACGGCGTGGACGTGAAGCTGAAGCGGAAGTTTGCGCGCATCGTCACGCTGGCCGAGCTGAAGTCCGCGCCGGCGTTGGCGGGCATGCAGCTTCTGCGGCGCGGCAACCGGCTGTCGGTCATGCCGGTGACCCCGGCCGAGTGGGACACGATCCTGGCGCTGATCTGATCGCGCCCTGAAACCGGGCATAATCCTCGGCGGAAAAACGCCAGGGAGATGCCCATGACCGCAAGACTGACCGCCGACGATCACGTCGAGATCCAGAACCTCTACGCCCGCTACAGCCGCTGCGTCGATTTCGGCGACGCGGAGGGCTACGCCGCCACCTTTACCGCGGACGGCAGCTTCGATTCCTCGCTCGGCAACCTGCGCGGGCATGCGTCCCTGGCCCAGTTCGTGCGCGATGCGCTCGTGCGCCGCGGCACCACGACCCGGCACCTGCCCTACAACATCGAGATCGAAGCCGCCCCGGGCGGCGCGCGGGGGCGCGCGTATTTCGTCCTGGTGCGCGCCGCCGCGGGCGACAAGCCGCCCGCGGTGCTGGTGACCGGCCAGTACTCGGACGCGCTCGTGAAGACGGCCGAAGGCTGGCGCTTCAGCCAGCGCACCGCGACCATCGACGGCTGAGTGAGAGGGCCGGCACGGATGCAGTCGTTCTCCCCCCTCGCCGCCGCCCTGGGCGGTACCTTGATTGGGCTGGCCGCCGCGCTGCTGTGGGCCGGCAGCGGACGCATCGCGGGGGTTTCCGGCATCTTCGGCCAGATGCTGCCGCCTTCGCATATTGCCTGGTGGCGGCTCGCCTTCCTCGGCGGCCTGGTACTCGGCGCCTTCGGGGCTGCGCGGCTGGCCGCATTGGCCGGCTTCGGGTTGCCCGTGCCCAGGCTCTTCGG
>JBFXBD010000042.1:0-53746 GCA_050183625.1 Gammaproteobacteria bacterium | reverse complement strand
CCGGCGGCCGCATCCAGACCGGTTCCGACACCGCGGCCGCTGTCGTAATTCGAGTTGCGGAGGATGAGCTTGCCGAACAGGGTGAACTGGTCGATCGTCAGGCTGCCCAGCAGGTTGGCGCCGTTGGCGCCGATGATCGAATTGGTGCCGTCGGCGATGCCGGTCAGCGGGGCTGCGGCATTGTCCAGGAAGGTCAGCGCGCCGCCGCCGACGGTGCCCGCACCCTTGTTGAATTCCAGGCTGCGCACCAGCACATGCCCGCTCGCCAGGCCGACGATACCTCCGCTGCCGAGGTGATCGCCCTGCACGGTGGCGTTGGCCGTCGCGCCGGCCAGGCTGTTGCAGGTCGCGCCCGCGCCCGGGCAACCGCTCACGTCGAGCGCACCGTAGGTACCGCTGACCGTGAACTGGCCGGTGGTGTCGTCCAGCACGGTGATGGCACCCTTGCCATTGAACGCATCCGGGCTCAGTACCACCAGGTCGCCGTCGAAGCGAGTCGGGAAAAAGAACCCGCCGCCCTGGGCCGAAATCAGGCTTTCCAGATCCTCCGACGTGTAGATGAAGTCCGAACCGCCGGCATTGCTGCCCAGGTGTGCGCCGGGTTGATCGCCGGCGATGCTGAAGGCGGTCGGACTGGCCGTGGTGAGCAGGCCGAACGGAACGCTGCCGGAGCGGATGAAGGTGAGCGCACCGGCCGATTCGTTGAAAAACGGCGACGTGACCATCGCGGTGCCGCTGGGCAGCACCTCGATGTCGCCGCTGCCGATCCTGTCCTCCGGCAGGCTGGCGAAGGAGTCGATCACGCCGACGAGGCTGTTGCTCGTGGAGATCGCCCCGAAGCCGCCACCGACCGCGAACTGGCCGGTGGCGCTGTCGAGCACGGTAATCGCGCCGGCATTGAATGCCGCGAACGGGCTGAGGACGATGGTGAGTCCAGACAGGCTGAACATGTCCACGCCGTTGCTGCCGAGCAGGTCGCCCGGCGCACCGACGATGCTGTTGCCGGTTCCGACCTGGCCGAGCGGGATCACCGCCGGCGCGACCGCGCCGGGTTCGAGGAAGGTCAATGCTCCGCCCGAGCTGTTCCAACCCGGGCTGAATACAAATGCCCGGCCGTTGAAATCAGGGAACAGACCGCCATCGCCGACCAGATCGCCGGCCACGCTGCCGACCGCGCTGTTGCAGGTCGAACTCGCGCCCGGACAACCGCTGGCGTCGACCATGCCGAACAGGGCGCTGGCCGCGAACCGCCCGGTGGTGCTGTCGAGTACCGTGATGGCACCACGGTCGCCGTTGTAATGCGGACTGAGGATGACCGTGTAGCCGGGGACGCTGAAGGTATCGAACGTGCCGCCAAAGGAGACGTCGCCGATCCGATCGCTCGGATTCGCGCCGAAGATGCTGGCGCCGTTGGCGCCGTTCACGGCACCAAACGGCACCGGATCGACGGGGTTGGCCGAGACGAACGTGAACGCGCCGGCCGATCCATTGAATAGCGGGCTCTTGACGAAGGTACCGGTGATGGAACCGAACTCGTCGAAGGCCCACTCGACGCCGCTACTGCCGAGCCGGTCTCCGCCGCCGCCGATCAGGCTGTTCGCGCCGCCGACGTTCCCGAAGCCGCCGCCGACCGCGAATTCGCCGGTGGTCGCATCGGTCACCGTGATCGCGCCGGCATCGACGTTGAAGGTATCGGTCAGGATCACCACCCGGCCGGCGACACCACCGAACGTGAATGGCGTGAAGATGCCGCGACAGCCGAGGCAATCACTGCCGAAGGCGCCGGTGATGCTGTTCGCGGTCGGGGTCACGACGCCGTCCGACACGATGCCCACCGGCAAGGCGGTCGAGGAGAAGAACGTGAGCGCACCGCGCCCGCCGTCCCAGCTCGGGCTGTAGATGTAACCCGCGCTCGTGCCGATCTGGATGAAGCCGTCGGATCCCACCTGATCGCCGGAGGTCGCGCCGACCAGGCTGTTCGTGGCGCCGATGAACCCGAAGCCGCCGGTCTTGAACTGGCCGGTCGCCGGATCGATCGCGGTGACGGCACCGAGATCAACGCCGAATCCCGGGGTCCGGAGCAGTTGCACGCCCACGATCGAATTGACGATACCTCCGCTTCCCAGGCCCTCCCCGGCGTTGCCCATGATGCTGTTCGACGCCGAAACCACGCCCACCGGGATGACGGTCGGGCTGATGAACGTCAGCGCGCCGCCCAGGCTGTTGAAGTCGGGGCTCTCGATGTAGTAACCGTTGCCGCCCAGGAAGGTGACCCCGCCGTTGCCGACCGCGTCCGTCGTCGCCGACCCGACCAGGCTGTTGCCGCTGCCGATGAAACCGAACCCGCCTCCGGCCTTGAATTGCCCGGTCGTGGGGTTCACGACGGTAACCGCGCCGCGACCGCCGCCGAAATCCGGCGTTGCCATCGCGAGGGTATTGGCATCGAGGTACTGGAAGAAACCGCTGGCAAGCTGGTCGCCGGCATTGCCCAGGATGCTGTTCGCATTGGACACCGTGCCGACCGGGGTCGTGCCGGCATTGAAGAACGTCAGTGCGCCGCCGAAGCTGTTGAAGTCGGGGCTGCGGATGTAGTAGTTGCCCGACGAGATTTGAAACGCCCCTGCGCTGCCGACGTGGTCGGTGGTCGCCACGCCCACCAGGCTGTTGGCTGCGCTCACCATTCCGAATCCGCCGGTGGCGGCGAAGGTGAGCGAAGCGCTGTTCAGAACCGTCACCGCGCCGCGGCCGCCGAGCGCGTCCTCGTTGAACATCACCGTCTTGCCGGGCAGCGCATCGACATCGAAGAAACTGGAGGTGATGAAGTCTCCCGGATTGCCGACGATGCTGTTGGCCGCGACGCCCGGCACGGAACCGTCGGACACCGCCGTGCCGATCCCCATGCCGCTGATGACGTTGAACGGCGTCAGCGCGCCACCATCGTTGTTGTAGAACGGGTGCGAGAGCACGACCGTGCCATCCGGCATGCCCGGCAGCGACAGGCAGCATTCGTCGAAGTCATACAGCCCGCCGGCACCCACCTGATCGCCGGCATGCGTGCCGATGAGCGAACTGACCAGCGCGCCGGTCTGCAGGTCGAACAGGTAGACCGCGCCGGAGTCCGCGACGCCGTTGACGTCGTCCAGCGGCACGTAGAACAGGATGCGATCCGCGCCCGAGCCGCACGAGGTGATCGAACCGGCGGCGAAGCAGTTGAAGTCCGAACCGAAGCTCGAGCCCTCGCTGTTGGTCGGGTCGGCAAAGCCGGTGGTGTTGATGATGCTGCCGGCCTGGATGGTAATGAGGACCGGATCCAGCACCAGCGTGCCCCCATTGCCGGCGACCGCGCTCAGATCGATGCGACCGAGGTTGTAGATGGACCGGCCGGAGACCTCGATCAGGCCACCGTCGCCGCCGGTCATCCCGCCGCGCGCGGTGATGGTGCCGGAGAAATGCGTATCGCCCGCCGACCACAGCACCGCGGTGCCGCCGTCGCCATCGCCGGTCGCGTCCGCCCGGACGAGCGTGAGCCTGTCCACCGCAGTGACGTTCGACGCCTTCAGGCCTTCCCCGCCCGCGCGCCCGCCGCCGATGCGGACATCGCCGCCGCCGTGTTCGCCGCGCGCGTCGAGGGACGCGCCGACCAGTTGGACGCTGTCGCCGAGCACATGGATCGTGCCGCCCCGATCGCCGCTGGCTTCGACGATGGTCGAGGCGTTCAGGTTCATGCCGCCGTCGAGCGTGGCGCTTCCGCCCTGGCCGCTGCCCCCGTCGACACGCACCCGGGACATGCCTGACAGCAGCAGGCTGTCGCGCGCGGTCATCGACACGGCGCCGCCGGCGTTGCCGCCGCGTGCCGAGACCGTGCCGGTGCTGGTGATCAGATCGCCCGCGAGCGTGACGCTGCCGCCGTTGACGCCGGAGGCGTCGACCGTGCCCTCGTGCGCGATCTCCGCCGGCGCCGTACCCTCGGCCGAACGCGCCTCGACGATTACGCTGCCGCCGTCCGCCGCGGTTCCGCCCGAAGCCGTGGTGCGACTGGCGGACTCGAGCGCGACCCGGCTCGATGCGCGCAGTTCGACCACGCCGGCCGCGTCCACGCCGACGCTGTCGGCAGAGACCACGCCCGCCTGGCGGATCGATCCGGCGAAAATCCGCGCCGCACCGCCGCGCGCCAGCAACTCGCCCAGGTTCAGCACCTGATCCGAAGGCGCCTGCACCTCGAAGGTCACGTAGTCCGAATCCAGGCTGACCAGCGTGACCGAACGGCCTGCCGCGAGCATGAGCTTGCCGCCGTCGGCCTGGATGATGCCGGTGTTCTCGATCGTCGGCGCAATCACCAGGACGTTGCCGCCCGGCGCCGCCTTGATGAAACCCTCGTTCCGGATGGCGCCCGATTCCGGGCCGCCGTCGAACTTCAACCGGCCGGAGATGAAGTCGGCGTCCTGGATGCTGAGCGTGGATGCGACCAGGCCAGCGGTATCCACCACCGCGTTCCTGCCGAACAGGATGCCGTTGGGATTGACCAGGAATACCCGGCCGTTGGAAAGCAGGTTGCCGAGGATCTCCGAGGGCACCCCGCCGACGACCCGGTTCAGCACCGCGCTCTGGGCGCTCTGCTGGATGAAGCGCGTGGTCTCGCTTGCCCCGATGCCGAACGATTGCCAGTTGATGATCGCGCCCGGGGTGTTCGTCACCTCGAGGACGCCGGCCGCCGGATTGGCGAATGTGGCGCCGCCGTTGACGACCTGGGGGCCGAGCGGATTGGCGCCCGCGGTGCCGGCTGCCGCCCCGAGCGTGCATCCGAGGGCGAGCGCGAGCGCGCGGCGGGTGGATTTCGGGGATGTCGACTTGCGCATCTCGATGCTACCTGTGCTGGCCGGCCATTACTGGCATTCCGGCGCGGTGTTCTGGCCCGGCTGGATCGTGTCCAGCAGCGGCGCCATGTTCGGATCGGCGGTCTTCAGGTACGGGTCGTTCGTCAACACGCCGCTCGGATCCTGGCGCTGGCTGCCGCCATCGGATCCCACCGAAGCGCCTTCGCCGGCACCCAGTTCGGTGGTGCCCTGGTCGGTCTGGACGCTGCAGTGGCCCGCGTTGCAGTTCACCAGCAGATCGCCTTCCTGCGGATCGCCGGTTTCCTTGACTTCGAAAAGCTGCTGCTGGTTCACCGGCACCTGGTCCGGCCGCGGCGGGTTGAAGTCGCCCGGCATCGCCGGCACCAGCTTGAACACCCCGGTCAGGCCGTTCAGGAAGGCGGTCTTGCCCTCGTCCAGGTTCTGCTGCTGGTTGCCGAAGAACATGGTGATGCCGCCCAGCCAGACGCGCGCAAACAGGCCCGGCGGCGGCGCACCCTGGGCATGCGCGGCCGGGATCAGCCAGGCGAGCCAGCCGAAGATCCGATCGTGGCCCTGGATGGCGTCGAGCTGTGCCTTCGGCGAGGCATTGCACGACCCCTGGCAGAGCAGGTCGAAACCGGTGCCGCGAATACCGATGGTGGCCACCGGCGTGTTGAAGCGGACGTTGTTCGGGTTGCGCTTGCCGACCAGGCCGGTGACCGCGCGCAGGCCGCCGCGCAGCAGGCGGAACACGGTGCTGCCGGCGCCGGGATCCTCGCGCTCGAACTGCGCCTTCTCGACCTGGAAGCCGCTGTTGGAGGACAACGTGACCCGCGATTCATCGCGGAACGCGAGCACGGCCAGCCCGTCGCGGCTGGTGTTGACCACGTCCCCCTCGTACAGCGGTGCACCCAGCGCCATGACGCGCGGCTTCTGGTCCGCGCCGGTCCCGGTGATCTCGCCCTTGGCGAAGGCCACCCTCCCGACCACCTTGCCGGCCGGTGCTGCCGGTGCTGCCGGGGCCTGCGCCCGTGCCGCCTCGGCGTCGGCCTTGCACGAGGCGTCGCACAGGCGCACGTCGAGTTCGGTACCGCGGATGCCGATCGTTGCCACCGGCGTGTTCATCCTGTAGGCGTCGCCGCCACGCTTGGCGATGAAGCCGCTGATGGTGCGCAGGCCGCCCTTGAACAGGCGCATCACCGCGGATTCGGAGCCGGCGGTGTCGCGGTACTGCTCGACCTTGAACACGGTTTCCGGGCGCAGCGCCATGCGGGTGCCGTCGGCGAGTTCGAGTACCGCGAAGCTCTTCCTGCCCGTGGTGATCACGTCGCCTTCGTGCAGGAGCGCGTCCTTGCCGAGCACGTTGATGCTGCCGTCCGCGGCCTGGCCGGTCACGGCGCCGCGCGCGAACACCGCCTTGCCGGCTTCCGCCGCGCCGACTCCTTGCGAGGCGATGATCGCACCCGCCAGGACGGCAGCCTGCGGCAGCCGCATCAGAATTTTGCGAACAGGGTGAAGTGCCACTTGACGCTGCCTCGCGTAGGCTGGCCCACCGGAGTCACGTCGGCGAGCGAATGGCCATAGTCCAGGTTGAATCCGACATGGTCTTTCCAGTTCCACCGCAGACCGGCTCCGATGCTGGAAATCGTATCCTGCGTGACCTCGCCCGGCCCGATGTTCCTGCTCCATTTATGACCCAGGTCCATAAACGCGAGCGCGCGCAGGCCGGGCACGTACGGCAGTGGGGGCGACCAGAGCTCCACCGCGCCGCGGTAGCCGCTGTCACCGGCAATCTCGCGCTCGGCGAAGCCACGCACGGACTCGACGCCGCCGGCTCCGAACTGCTCGCCCGCGATCAGCGCCTGATCCGCGTACTGGGCGTCGAACAGGACGCGCGCGGTGTAGTCGAGCGGCAGGCGGTAGTTGAACGTGCCGCCGAAGCGGAACGACTCCCAGTCCGCCGTCGCGCCCGAACGCGGCGATTCGACGTAGCGCCGATCGTTGTTGAAGGCACCGTTGGTGACGTTCTTGGAAAAGCCCAGGTAGAACGTCGAGCGCGTGCGCTCGGTGCGAAAACTGCCGTCGTACTGGACCACGACCGGGCGCGAGCGCACCCGGTGATCGTTGTTGGGGGCGTTGAGCGGAAATTCGTTATTGAAGAGCTTGTCCTGCAGGGAAATCGACCAGCCGTGGCTGTAGCGGCCGATGTTCAGCATGCGGTGGGCGAAGGTCACGCCGACGAAGTCGCCGGCACCGGCGAGGTCGATGCCGCCACCCGCGACGCCCGCGGCAGCGGCGCCCAGGTTGATAATCTGCACGTCGGAGTGGACGTAGAACACCGACAGCGTGCTGCTGTCCCAGTACAGCGGCATCTGGTACTGGAAGCCGACCTGGAGGACGTCGTCGAAGCTGTCCGGCGCCATGGTGTAGGTGACCACGGCCTGGTGATCGCGGTGCCAGAGATTGGTGTGCTGCGCGCCGGCGGTCATGCGCAGCCGGCCGGTGTCCTCGGTGCCGATGTTGTTCAGCACGCCGAAGAAGCGCCAGGGGCGCTGCTCCTCCACGGCCAGCTCGGCGTCGATGGCGTCGGGTGTTTCCGACTCCTTCATCTTCAGGCGCGTCACGCGCGTGGGATGGCGGTTGGCGAACTCCAGTGCGCGGTCGACCTCCAGCGCATTGGGCGTCTGCCCCGGGCGCAGCGCCCGCACGGTGCCACGCACCTGATCCTCGGAAGAATAGGTGTTTCCGGTGACCGAGACCTTGCCGATCTTGAGCTCGCGGATCTGCAGCGTCACCGCGCCCTCGTTCAACTTCTGCGGCGGCAGCACCACGCGGTGGTAGACGAATCCCTTTTCCGCCAGCGCCTGTTCCAGGGCGTCGGCCGCGGCGAGCAGTCCGTCGACCCCTTCGTAGTCGCCGGCGTACTGGGCGAGCACGCCCTCGGCGGCCTGCGCGCCGATGGGGTTGTCGCCCTCGACCAAGAAACGGTCGACGCGGAACTTCACCACCGGGGTGTCCTCCGCGTGCGCCGGCGCCGTGAGCGCTACCGCCAGGAACATCGACAGGAGCAACCGATGCGCCGGCAGGCGAGCGGCCCGGCGAAGCATCATGCCTGTGTAGTTGCGCGGCGCCGCAGTCGCGGGCCGGTACGGCTTACCGATGTGCAAATGCTCGCCCCCCATGCACGATTGGAAGCAGCGCGTTCAGATATTGGTGTAAAAGTCTGCTTTGGTTCGCAATTTAGCACGTCTCGCGGCGATTGCGCTACGTTTGCGGACAGCGGACGTTGCGCGGCCGTGACGCGCGTCAATACTACCGCAGCCCGGCGATGATCGCCGCGAGCCGATCGGGCGAGGTGTACGGGCTCTCGTGACCGCCCTCGATATCGATGCAGGCACAGGCGGGCAAACGCCGCGGCATGCGCGGCACCCAGCCCCAGCGTGCATCGGCGGGCAGCGTGCGATCGTCCCGGGCGTGCACGTAGGTGGCCGGGACGTCGAGATCGAAGAACCGCGGCAATGCGACCGGATCGGCCAGCAGCCGCCACGGCTCGGGCACCAGGCGTGCGTAGCAGTCGCGGGCGAGGCGCTCGGAAGTCTCGCGCATGAACTGGTCGCGGAACAGCCGGTACGGCAACCGGACGCTGCGGTCGGCAGCGCGCGCGGACAGCCGCTCGACCGTGGTGCGGTATGCCGGCGGATACAGGGCGAGCACGGACTCGCCATCGCACACGACGAAGCCGCTGATGAACACCAGGTGCCCGATTCGCTCCGGAATGCGGTCGGCGACCGCCTGGATGATGCTGCCGCCCAGGCTGTGGCCGCCGAGAACCACGCCGCGCAGATCGCGTTCCTCCAGCAGGGCGACGACCGCCGCCACGCAGTCCGCGTGGCCGACGTAGCGATCGGCCGCGGGGCCGCGCCCGGGCAGCGTCGGCGCGAACACCCGGTGCCCCTGCGCGCGTAGCACCCGCGCCACCGCGTCCCAGCAATGCCCTTCGTGCCAGGCGCCGTGGATGAGTACGACGGGCGGCCCGACGACCGGCTCGGGAGGGATCACCATGCCGCAGGCGCGGGGTCGAAGCCGCCCGCGTAAAGGATCCGGACAGCCGTCGAACCGGCCCGCCTCCCGGATCGCCCGTTGGTGCCGAAGAGGACGGTGGCAGGGTGGGCAGCCATGGCGCCGACATTGTATCTCCCTGCGCATGCGTGCCGGCGGCCCGGGCCGGGCAGGCATTGCGGTTCCGGGCGCCGTGGATCAGGGCGTATGCTGCCGGGGCGCCCTCGGCGCCAGGATCATCACGGGAGGCATCATGTCGGTCACTGCGCAGTTCACACCGTCCACCGCGGGCATCGCGTTGAAGCCGCACGCCGAGGGCCCGATTACCCGTGCCCGGCTGCTGCGCAGCCGCCTGCTGTACCTGGCGTTGTGCGCCGCCGGACTGGCGCCGACGCTGCTCGACTGGTCCGCCGGCTGGCGCGCGGCCGGCTGGGGACTGTGGCTGCCGGGGGCCGGATTCCTGGCAGTTGGGGGAGGCGCAACCGCACTGTTCCCGGTCACGCTGGTCCTGTTCGCGATCGCGTTCTTCGCCTGGTTCGGCTCGGGAATGATCATCGCGCCGGTGCTGGTCTGGGCAATCGCCGCCGCGATTGCCGGTGCGATGGCCGGCCCGGAGATCTGGCTGCCGGCCACCTACGTCGTGCCGGCGCTGGCGCTTGCGAACCTGGCGCACGCGAGTTGGCGCCGGCAGCGCCGCTACATCGAACAATTGAAGCGGCGCGAGGAACGCAACGCCTACCTTCCGGGCGAGATCGCCGGGCTTCGGGCGGTTGCCGTGCCCGCGCCCGCGGTACGCGAGCTGGATGCGGACCAGCTCGGCGGGCTGGCTTACCTGCTGGATCGGGCGCTTCAGCCGGTGGGCGAACTGCGCGGGTTCGACCGCATCGATCAATTCCAGACCTCCGCGCTGCGCTACCAGTTGAACCAGATCGGCTACGCGCTCGCGGTCGCGCAGTGCCACTACACGCCGAGCTTCCACGGCTGCCTGAACCTGGCCCAGCGCCGCCTCATCGAGCAGTACATGCAGGATGCCATCTGGGGCTACTGGCGGCTCGAAAACGCCTGGGGCAACCTCAGCCTGAACGGCGATCCGGCCCGGCGCGACAACGTCATGCTGACCGGCTACATCAACATCAACGTGCTGCTCTACATGAGCAACACCGGTGACCGCCGCTATGCCGAGCCCGGCAGCCTGACGTTCATGCTCGCCGGCCAGCCCGCCTACCGGCACGACGTGCACACCATCAACCAGTCGCTGCTGGACAACTTCAACGGCCAGGCCTACTGCCTGTTTCCCTGCGAACCGAACTGGATCTACCCGGCGTGCAATTTCCGCGGCCTGACGGCGCTGTCGGCCTACGACCACGTCTTCGGCACCGACCACGTGGCGCACCTGCGGGAGCGATTCCGCGCCCGCCTGGAACAGGAGTTCATCCACACGGACTCGGGCATGGTGGCGCTGCGTTCCAAGCACACCGGGCACGCGCTGCCCTTTCCGCAGCCGGATGCGGTGCTGGCCAAGATGCTCAGCCCGCTGTTTCCCGATCTGGCGGAACGCTTCTGGGCGATGGCGCGCCACGAGCAGGTGGTCCGCGACGGCGACGGATTGAAAATCCGCCTGCAGGGCAAGGGCATCGACTACGGCAACTATCGCAGCGGCCACGCCTTCACGCTCGACGCGGCCCTGGGCAGCGCGCACGAGTTCGGTGATGCCGAGGTGGCCGCCGCCGCGTTGCGCATGATCGACGAACACTGCGGACGCACCGAACGCGACGGCATGCTGTACTACCAGGCCTCGACGATTGCCAATGCCTCGATCGCGGAGTCGCGCATGGGTTTCCGCGGCTACTGGCGCGACGCCATCCTCGCCGGCCCACCCGAGGCATCGCTGCGCGGGCCGATCCTCGCCGACGCCCCCTGGCCCGGGGTGCGGGTCGCGCGCGCGGTCAGCGACGGCGAGGATCTCACCCTGGTGCTCAGGCCGGGCCGCGAGCCCGGCCCGCAGACGCTGCAATTCGAACGCCTGCAACCCGGCCGCCGCTACACCGTCACCGGCGCGGACACATCAACGCTTACCGGCGACGCCGCCGGCCGCGCGGCGCTCGCCGTCGAACTGCGCGACCGCACCGAAATCCGCCTCGCCCCCGCCGCCTGACGAAATGGGGACATTCCACATTTCCACGCAACGTGGAATGCCCCTGGAAAAAACAAGGCCCGCCGGGGCGGGCCTTGCGAAACGGGCGCCTGGCCGTGCCGATCAGTAGCGGTAGTGGTCGGCCTTGTAAGGGCCTTCCACCGGCACGCCCAGGTAGCCGGCCTGCTTGGTCGACAGCGTCTCCAGGCGCACGCCGAGCTTGGCCAGGTGCAGCCGCGCGACCTTCTCGTCCAGCTTCTTGGGCAGCGTGTATACCCCGGGCGCGTACATGTCGCGGTGGTTGTAGATCTCGATCTGCGCCAGGGTCTGGTTGGTGAAGCTGTTGGACATCACGAAGCTCGGATGGCCGGTGGCGCAGCCGAGGTTCACCAGCCGCCCTTCCGCGAGCAGGATGATGCTCCTGCCGCCGGGGAAGACGATCTTGTCGACCTGCGGCTTGATGTTCACCCACTTGTACTTCTTCAGCGGCGCCACCTGGATCTCGTTGTCGAAGTGGCCGATGTTGCAGACGATGGCGTTGTGCTTCATCTGCTTCATGTGCGCTTCGGTGATGACGTCTACGCAGCCGGTGGCGGTGACGAAGATATCGCCGATTTTGCACGCCTCGCTCATCGGCATGACTTCGTAGCCGTCGATCGCCGCCTGCAGCGCGCAGATCGGATCGATCTCGGTCACGACGACGCGCGCGTGCTGGCCGCGCAGCGACTGGCACGAGCCCTTGCCGACGTCGCCGTAGCCGGCGACCACCGCCACCTTGCCCGAGAGCATCACGTCGGTGGCACGGTTGATGGCGTCCACCAGCGAGTGCCGGCAGCCGTAGATGTTGTCGAACTTGCTCTTGGTGACCGAGTCGTTGACGTTCATCGCCGGGAACAGCAACTCGCCCTTCTGGTGCATCTGGTACAGCCGGTGCACGCCGGTGGTGGTCTCCTCCGTGACGCCGCGGATGCCCTTGACGATGCGGTGGAAGCGCTGCGGATCCCGCGCCAGCGACTTCCTGAGCTGGGCGAGCAGGATGCGCTCCTCTTCGCTCTCCGGGTTGCGGTCCAGGATCGACGGATCGTCCTCGGCGCGGTATCCCAGGTGCACGAACAGCGTCGCATCGCCGCCGTCGTCGAGGATCATGTTCGGGCCCTCGCCGTCGCCCCAGTCCAGGATGCGATCGGTGTATTCCCAGTACTCCTCCAGCGTCTCGCCCTTGTAGGCGAACACCGGCGTGCCGCGCGCCGCGATCGCGGCGGCGGCGTGGTCCTGGGTCGAGAATATGTTGCAGCTCGCCCAGCGGATCTTGGCCCCCAGGTGCTGCAGGGTTTCGATCAGCACCGCGGTCTGGATGGTCATGTGCAGGGAACCGCTGATACGCGCGCCCTTGAGCGCCTTGCCCTTGCCGAACTCCTCGCGGCAGGCCATCAGCCCGGGCATCTCGTGCTCGGCGAGCTCGATTTCCTTGCGGCCGAATTCGGCCAGGGACATGTCCTTGACGACGTAATCGGCCGCCGGGGCCGACTTGGCGGAAGCGCGGGCGGAAGCACCGGCGCGGACGACCTTGGGACTGCGACTCATGGATTCAATCTCCTTCAATTGGCTGCGCGGGCAGGCGCGGTGCGCCGGCCCGGGGTCACCTGCCCCGGGCCGGCCACGCCGGCGTCAAGCCCTGCGCCGCACCTGGAAGTGGTATTCGAACGGACCCCGGATCAGGCGCCGACCGCCTTGCGCAGCGCGTCGACGAGGTCGGTCTTCTCCCACGAGAAGCCGCCGTCGGCCGTCGGCGTACGGCCGAAGTGGCCGTAGGACGAGGTGCGCGCGTAGATCGGGCGGTTGAGCTGCAGGTGGGTGCGGATGCCGCGCGGGCTGAGGTTCATGACCTCGTCGAGCGCCTTTTCGATCTTCGCCTCGTCCACCTTGCCGGTGCCGTGCAGGTCGGCATAGATCGACAACGGCTTGGACACGCCGATCGCGTACGAGAGCTGGATCGTGCAGGCATCCGCCAGCCCGGCGGCGACCACGTTCTTGGCCAGGTAGCGCGCCGCGTAGGCGGCGGAACGATCGACCTTGGACGGATCCTTGCCGGAGAACGCGCCGCCGCCATGCGGGGCCGCGCCGCCGTAGGTATCGACGATGATCTTGCGGCCGGTCAGGCCGCAGTCGCCGTCCGGACCGCCGATCACGAAGCGCCCGGTCGGGTTGACGTAGAACTCCGCCTCGGGGCACATCCATCCGGCCGGGATCGCCTTCAGAACGTACGGACGCACGATCTCGCGCACCTGCTGCTGGTCCACGTCCCCGGTGTGCTGGGTCGAGACGACGATCGAGGTCGCCCGCACCGGGCGGCCGTTCTCATACTGCAGCGTGACCTGGCTCTTGGCGTCCGGGCCGAGGTGTTTCTCCGCGCCGCTGTGGCGGGCCTGGGCGAGCAGTTCGAGGATGCGGTGCGCGTAGAAAATCGGCGCCGGCATCAGCGGCTCGGTCTCGCGGCAGGCGTAGCCGAACATGATGCCCTGGTCGCCCGCGCCTTCGTCCTTCTGCTTGTCCTCGGCCGAATCCACGCCCTGGGCGATGTCGGCCGACTGCTGGTGCAGGTAGATCTCCACCTTGGCATTGCGCCAGTGAAAGCCATCCTGCTCGTAGCCGATGTCCTTCACCGCCTCGCGGGCGGCCTGCTCGATCCTGTCGGGCGTGATCGACGCCGGGCCGCGCACTTCGCCGGCGATCACGATGCGGTTGGTGGTGGCGAGCGTCTCGCAGGCCACGCGCGCCATCGGATCCGCGCCGAGATACAGATCGACCACCGCGTCGGAGATCCGATCGCAGACCTTGTCCGGGTGTCCCTCGGACACCGATTCACTGGTGAACAGATAATTCGAGCGACGGGCCATGCTGTGCGAACCTCCTTCAGGGTGGAATGGCGGCGGCACGGCCGCGTACGGACCTGCCGCCCGGGACTGGAAACCGCGGGCATTAAAACCGCCCGGGTGGGACAAGTCAAACAAAATTCGTCCCATCTTCCACATGCAGTTCAAATATGGGATATTCCCTATAAGCATGGGCGGCCAGCGTGCGCCGCGCCCGATCATTCGGCCGCAAGTGCCGTTCCCGCGGTGCCTGGCACCCGACGGGCCGTTCGTTCGCCCACCCTTTTATGGGATTTGTCCCACTAGAGTCATGAACGACATAGCAGACCTGCTGCACGACATCGAGCGCTGGTGCCGGCGCAGCGGGACCGCCGAGTCCACCTTCGGGCGGCTCGCGGTCAACGACGGCAAGCTCGTGTCGCGGCTGCGCGGCGGCAAGGGCGTGACCGTGCGCACGCTGCACCGGGTGCGGGAGTTCATGCGCGCGCACGCCGGCGACCCGGCAGCCGACGAAGCCCCACGCGTGCTGCCGGCGGCACCGTTGCTCGCCGCGGACGCACCGACTTCCGGCGCGTTCCGGTTCTTCGCCAACCGCCAGCGCTACCTGGCTTTCGTCAACGCCTGCAACGAGAAGCAGCGCATCGCCCGGCGCGCCGGCCACGAGTTGCAGTACCTGCGCCCGGCGCCGCCGGCGCTGCGCCTGTTCGACGCCGGGATGGGCGATGCCACCGTGCTGTCGCTGCTGCTGCGGGATCTGCACCGGCGCTTTTCCAACGTACCGCTGCTGGTGGTCGCCAAGGAGTTGTCTCCCGACGACCTGGCGCTGGCGCTGTCGAAGATGCCGGACCGTTTCCTGGAGCATCCGGCGACCGTCCTGGTGGTCACCAACCTGAACTACACCGAGGCGCCGCGGCTCATGCCGCGCGACCTGCAGTCGGCCGCGGCGCTCAACTGGCACGAGGTCCGCCTGACCGGGAACTCGGCGCACGAGTACGCCGAGCAGATGGAGGGACTGGAGCCGGTCATCCAGGCCGGATGGCGCACCCACGTCGGTGCGGGCAGCGGCAATCCGGTGTACGTGCGACCGTCGGTGCTGGTGATCTACCGCGACGACCAGCGCTTCCTGCTCGCTCCGATCGTGCCCCAGCCGGGCCGGGCCGAGGGCCGGTACGATTTCATCCTGGCCTCCCAGCCGTGGCGTTCGCGCGCGCCGGCATCGACACGGGCGCGCAACATCCTGGCCCCGCTCACCCGCAGCCTGGCGCCGGGCGGCCGCCTGCTCGGCATCCAGTCCTACGGCGAGGACGCAGGCCTGGAACTGGTGCGGGCGGTCTGGCCCGACGAGGCGCCGTTCCCCGTTCGCCGGCACGACCTGCTCGCGGCGCTGAAGGAGGAACTCGGGCGCGATGCCCGCGACTACAACCTCAGCGCGCTGGCGGACGCCAAGTCGATCTTCCGTTTCGAGATGCACAGCCTGCCGGCGGGCTTCATCGCCCAGGCCGGCATGTCGACCCTGTTCTCGGCATGGAACGCGGCCATCTACGTCAACCAGATCGACGATGACCGGCTGAACGAAGCAGTCGCCTCGGGTGCGTTCCTGGCCGCCACCCGCGAAACCCTGCAGCGCCACCAGGGCCTGTGGTTCAACGACGAGAGCTTCGTGATCTCGCACCACCGGCCCTGAGGCCGCGCCGGCTCCCCTGCTACCGCGGCGCCTGATTCTGTAGAATCCGGGATTTGGCAATACGGCCTCCCCTGCAGCAGACGGACCGCCCCGAACCCATGAACGATTCGCCCGAGAAAACACACGCGCAATGGCGCGAACTGGTGGGCCGCGAACAGCGCGGCCGCACGCCCGAGGACCTGGCCTGGCAGACCCCGGAGGGGATTGCCGTCAAGCCGCTGTACACCGCCGCGGACCTGGAAGGCCTGGAAGCGCGGCACAGCCTGCCGGGCCTGCCGCCCTACCTGCGCGGACCATACGCCAGCATGTACACGGGCCGGCCCTGGACGGTGCGCCAGTACAGCGGGTTCTCGACCGCCGAGGAGTCCAACGCCTTCTACCGCCGCAATCTCGCCGCGGGCCAGACCGGGCTGTCGATCGCCTTCGATCTCGCCACCCACCGCGGCTACGACTCCGACCACCCGCGCGTGGTCGGCGACGTCGGCAAGGCCGGCGTCGCGATCGACACCATCGAGGACATGCGCATCCTGTTCGACGGCATTCCCCTGGAGAAGATGTCGGTGTCGATGACCATGAACGGCGCGGTGCTGCCGATCATGGCGATGTACGTCGGCGCGGCCGAGGAGCAGGGCGCCAAGCGTTCCCAGCTCGCCGGGACGCTGCAGAACGACATCCTCAAGGAGTTCATGGTCCGCAACACCTACATCTACCCGCCCGAGCCGTCGATGCGGATCGTGGCCGACATCATCGCCTTCACGGCGCGGGAGATGCCCAAGTTCAACCCGATCTCGATCTCCGGCTACCACATGCAGGAGGCCGGCGGCACCGCGGTGCAGGAACTGGCTTTCACCCTCGCCGACGGCATCGAGTACGTGCGCGCCGCGCTGTCCACCGGCATGGACGTGGATACGTTTGCGCCGCGGCTGTCGTTCTTCTTCGGCATCGGCATGAACTTCTTCATGGAAATCGCCAAGCTGCGCGCGGCGCGCCTGCTGTGGTCGCAGCTCATGCAGAAGCACTTCTCGCCCGGGGATCCGCGCTCGCTCGCGCTGCGCACGCATTGCCAGACCTCGGGCGTATCGCTGACCGCGCTGGACCCGTACAACAACGTCATCCGCACCACCATCGAGGCCCTGGCCGCGGTGCTCGGCGGCACCCAGTCGCTGCACACCAACTCGTTCGACGAGGCGCTGGCCCTGCCCACCGACTTCTCCATGCGCATCGCGCGCAATACCCAGCTCATCCTGCAGGAGGAGACCGGCGTGCCGAGGGTGATCGACCCGCTCGGCGGCTCGTACTACATCGAAAGCCTGACCGACGCGCTGGTGCAGCACGCGAAAGTGCTGATCGACGAGGTCGAGTCGCTCGGCGGCATGACCCGCGCGGTCGCCAGCGGCATGCCCAAGCTGCGCATCGAGGAGGCGGCCGCGCGCCGCCAGGCCCGCATCGACACGGGCGACGAGGTCATCGTCGGCGTGAACAAGTACCGGCCGACCGAGGAGAACACGATCGACATCCGCGAGATCGACAACACCGCCGTGCGCGAAGCGCAGATCGAGCGCCTGCGGCGGGTGCGTGCGCAGCGCGACGAGCCTGCCTGCCAGCGCGCCCTGGGCGCGCTCGCCGAGGCGGCGTCCGACCCGGCCCTGCCGCTGCTCGAGCGCGCGATTGCCGCCGCCCGGGCGCGCGCCAGCGTCGGGGAGATCTCCGCCGCGCTGGAGCAGAAGTGGGGCCGGCATCGGGCCGAAATCCTCAAGATCAGCGGCGTCTACCGCGCCGCCTACGGCAACGACGACTTCGCCCGCGTGCAGTCCGCGACCCAGGCGTTCGCCGATGCCGAGGGCCGGCGCCCGCGCATGTTGATCGTCAAGCTCGGCCAGGACGGCCACGACCGCGGTGCCAAGGTGATCGCCACCGCGTTCGCCGATCTCGGCTTCGACGTCGACATCGGCCCGCTGTTCCAGACGCCCGCGGAGGCGGTGGCGCAGGCGGTGGAGAACGACGTCCACGTGCTGGGCATCTCCTCCCAGGCCGCCGGTCACAAGACCCTGGTGCCGCAGGTGGTCGAGGAACTGAAGAAAGCCGGGGCCGAGGACATCGTCATCATCTGCGGCGGCGTCATCCCGCCGCAGGACCACGCGTTCCTGAAGTCCTGCGGCGTGTCCGCGGTGTTCGGGCCGGGCACGCACATCCCGGCGGCGGCCGAGGAAGTGCTCGGCTTCATACGCGCCCGCGGCCGCGCCGCGTGAGCGGCGGGGCCGGCTTCGCGCCGGTTCGCGATCGATGCGCGCCGGCGCCGGCGCGCCGGATTCCAGCGCGGGCGCAGAGCCCGCGCGAGACGATTTTCTAAGGGGGCACGAATGCAGGACATCATCAAACGCTTGGAAGACAAGCGCAGCGCGGCGCGCCTGGGCGGCGGCCGCAAGCGTATCGACACCCAGCACGGCCGCGGCAAGCTGATCGCGCGCGAACGCCTGGAACTGCTGTTCGACGAAGGCAGCTTCGAGGAGTGGGACATGTTCGTCGAGCACGACTGCAACGACTTCGGCATGCAGTCGCAGAAGGTGCCGGGCGACGGCGTGGTCACCGGCTACGGCACGATCAACGGCCGGCTGGTGTTCGCGTTCAGCCAGGACTTCACCGTCTTCGGCGGTGCCCTTTCCGCGGCGCACGCGCGCAAGATCTGCAAGGTCATGGACCAGGCGATGAAGGTCGGCGCGCCGGTCGTGGGCCTGAACGACTCCGGCGGCGCGCGCATCCAGGAGGGCGTCGCCTCGCTGGCCGGCTACGCCGACGTGTTCCAGCGCAACGTCATGGCGTCCGGCGTGGTCCCGCAGCTTTCCATGATCATGGGGCCGTGCGCGGGCGGCGCGGTGTACTCCCCGGCGATGACCGACTTCATCTTCATGGTCAAGGACAGCGCCTACATGTTCGTGACTGGTCCGGACGTGGTGAAGACCGTCACCCACGAGGTGGTCACCCAGGAGGAACTCGGCGGCGCGGTCACCCACACCGCGCGCTCGGGCGTGGCGGATCTGGCCTTCGAGAACGACGTCGAGGCGATCCTCAACCTGCGCCGCTTCATTGACTTCCTGCCCGCCAACAACCGCGAGCAGCCGCCGACCCGGCCCAGCGAGGATCCGGCCGACCGGCGCGAGCTATCCCTCGACACGCTGGTACCGGCGAATCCGAACAAGCCCTACGACATCAAGGAACTGATCGCCAAGGTCGTCGACGAGGGCGATTTCTTCGAGCTGCAACCCGACTTCGCCAAGAACATCGTCATCGGCTTCGCGCGCATGGAAGGCGCGACGGTGGGCATCGTCGCCAACCAGCCGATGGTGCTCGCCGGCTGCCTGGACATCGAATCCAGCCGCAAGGGCGCGCGCTTCGTGCGTTTCTGCGATTGCTTCAACATCCCGATCGTCACCTTCGTCGACGTCCCCGGCTTCCTGCCCGGAACCAAGCAGGAGTATGGCGGGATCATCAAGCACGGCGCCAAGCTGCTGTTCGCCTATGCCGAGGCCACCGTGCCCAAGCTCACCGTCATCACCCGCAAGGCCTACGGCGGCGCCTACGACGTCATGTCCTCCAAGCACCTGCGCGGAGACGTGAACTACGCCTGGCCATCGGCGGAAATCGCCGTCATGGGCCCCAAGGGCGCGGTGGAGATCATCTTCCGCGAGGACAAGGCCGACGTCGCCAAGATCGAGGCCCGCACGGAGGAGTACCGGCAGAAGTTCGCCAACCCGTTCGTCGCCGGCGCGCTGGGCTTCATCGACGACGTCATCATGCCGCACGACACCCGCCGGCAGCTCTGCCGCGATCTGCGCATGCTGCGCAACAAGAAGCTCGAAAACCCCTGGAAGAAGCACGACAACATCCCGCTGTGATCCGCGCAGCCTCCGACACGAGAACGACAGCCGAACGCCATGTTTAACAAGATCCTGATAGCAAACCGCGGCGAGATCGCCTGCCGCATCATGCGCACCGCCAGGCGGATGGGCATCAAGACCGTCGCCATCTACTCCGAAGCCGACGCCGACGCGCTGCACGTGCGCATGGCCGACGAAGCCGTCCACGTGGGCGGCGCGGCCTCCTCGCAGAGCTACCTGCGCGCCGAGACGATCGCCGAGGCCGCGCGCAGCACCGGCGCCCAGGCCGTCCACCCCGGCTTCGGTTTCCTGTCCGAAAACGCGAAGTTCGCCGGCCTGCTCGAGGAGCGCGGCATCGTCTTCATCGGCCCCCCGGTGGGCGCGATCGCCGCCATGGGCGACAAGATCGAGTCCAAGAAGCTGGCCATCAAGGCCGGCGTCAGCACCGTGCCCGGCCACACCGAGTCGCTGCGCGACGACGCGCACGCACTCGAGGTCGCGCGCGAGATCGGCTTCCCGGTGATGATCAAGGCTTCCGCCGGCGGCGGCGGCAAGGGCATGCGCATCGCCTGGAACGAGGACGAGGTCAAGAGCGGCTTCCGCTCCGCCGCGAACGAGGCCCGTTCGTCCTTCGGCGACGATCGGGTGTTCATCGAGAAGTTCGTCGAGGAGCCGCGCCACATCGAAATTCAGGTGATTGGCGACAAGTTCGGCAACACCATGCACCTGGGCGAGCGCGAATGCTCGATCCAGCGCCGCCACCAGAAGGTGCTGGAAGAAGCGCCCTCGCCGTTCATCGACGAAGCCACCCGTCGCGCCATGGGCGAGCAGGCCGTGGCACTGGCGCGCGCGGTGGGCTATTTCTCCGCGGGTACGGTGGAGTTCATCGTAGACCGCAACAAGCGCTTCTACTTCCTGGAGATGAACACGCGACTGCAGGTCGAGCATCCGGTGACCGAGTACGTCACGGGGTTGGATCTGGTCGAGCTGATGATCCGCGTCGCCGCGGGCGAGAAGCTGCCGTTCACGCAGGATCAGGTGCGCCTGCAGGGTTCGGCAATCGAGGCGCGCGTCTACGCCGAGGATCCGACCCGCAACTTCCTGCCCTCGATCGGCCGCGTCACCGTGTACCGGCCACCGGCGGAAACTCCCGATCTGCGCCTGGACACCGGCATCTACGAAGGCGCCGAGATCTCGATGCACTACGATCCGATGATCGCCAAGCTGATCACCGGCGGTGCGACCCGCGAGGAAGCGCGCGTGCGCATGCTGGACGCACTGGATGCGTATTCGATCCAGGGCGTGAACCACAACATCGCCTTTCTCTCCGCCGTGGTCGGCCACCCGGACTTCGTCTCCGGCCGCCTGTCGACCGCCTTCATCGAACGCAACTTCCCCGAAGGCTTCGATCCGGCCCGCGTCGACCACCAGGATCCGCCGCTGCTGATCGCCGCCGCCGCGGCGCTGCAGCGCACGATCGAGGAACGCGAGGTTCGGATCAGCGGGCAAATGGGCCGCGGCCGCCGGCTCAACGGCCACTATGTCGCGCGCGTGAACGGCGAGGAGGTTCCGCTCTCGTTGCAGTCGTTCGAGTCGCACGTGGAGGTCGACATCGGCGGCCGCGCCTATCGCATGGAAGGCCGCTGGCAGCCGGGAACACCCTCGTTCAGCGGCGCCTGCAACAGCGTTCCGTTCACGCTGCAGGTCGCGCGCGAGGGCCTGGGCTGGCGCCTGGCCCACCGCGGCCTGATACACCACGTCACGGTGCTGTCGCCGCGCGCGGCGGAACTGGCGCGGCTGATGCCGGTGAAGGTACCGCCGGACCTGTCCAAGTTCCTGCTCTCGCCGATGCCGGGGCTGCTGCTGTCGCTGACGGTCAAGGTAGGCGATGAAGTCAAGGCCGGACAGGATCTCGCGGTGGTCGAGGCGATGAAGATGGAGAACGTTCTGCGCGCTGTGCAGGACGCCAAGGTCGCCAAGGTCCTCGCCAATCCCGGCGACAGCCTTGGCGTGGACCAGCCAATCATCGAGTTCGAATGATCCAGCCGCCCGCGTCCCGTCCGCGGCACTCCCGGCCGTGAACGCGGCGGACATCCCTTCGCTGGCGGCGCGGCTGTGCGCCGGCGAGCGCCGGGCACTGGCCCGGGCGATCACCCTGGCCGAGTCCACGCGCGCAGATCACCGCGAGCGCGCGGCGGAACTGCTGGCGCTGCTCATGCCGCACACCGGCCGATCGATCCGGATCGGCATCTCCGGTGTGCCGGGGGTGGGCAAGTCCACCTTCATCGAGGCGCTGGGCAATCACATCATCGACGCCGGGCACCGGGTGGCCGCGCTCGCGGTGGACCCGTCCTCGGCCATCTCGGGCGGTTCGATCCTCGGCGACAAGACGCGCATGGAGGTGCTGTCGCGCCGGCCCGAGGCCTTCATCCGGCCCTCGCCCTCCGGCGGCACCCTGGGCGGCGTCGCCCGCCGCACGCGCGAGGCGATCCTGCTGTGCGAAGCGGGCGGGTTCGACGTGATCCTGGTGGAGACCGTCGGCGTCGGGCAGTCCGAGACGGCGGTCGCCGACATGACCGACATGTTCGTGCTGCTGCTGGTGCCTTCCGGCGGAGACGAACTTCAGGGCATCAAGCGCGGCATCGTCGAGCTGGCGGACTTCGTGATCGTGAACAAGGCCGACGGCGAACTGCTGCCGATCGCGCAGCGCACGGCCGGCGAGTACGCCAACGCGCTGCACCTGCTGCGCCGGCGCGACGACGACTGGCGCGTGCCCGTGCAGACCTGCTCGGCAATCGCAGGCACCGGCGTCGCCGAGGCCTGGAACAGGATGCAGGAGTACTGCGGGCGGGCGCGCGAGGCCGGGCGGCTGGCCTCCCGGCGCGCCAATCAGGCGCGGGCGTGGATGTGGGCCGATGCCACCGATGCCCTGACCGCCATGCTGCGATCCGATGCCGCCGCGAGCGCGCGCGTCGGCACGCTGGAAGCCGAGGTCACCGCCGGCCGGCTGGCACCGTCGGTCGCCGCGCGCGAGCTGCTGGAGCTGTTCCTGCGCCGGCGCTGAGCGCCCGCGCGATCAGCGCCGGCGCGCAATCGTGCGCGCGGACGGCGGCTCCCGGTACAGCTCCTGGACCACCGCCGCGCGCCGCTCCAGCACCGCGCGCTGGCTCACGGTGTTCTTGTCGGTGAGTTCGCCGTTGTCCAGGCTCGGCTGCTCGGCTTCGATCACGACCCGATCGATGCTCTCGGCGCCGCCGGCGCGCGCCGGCTGGGCGTCCAGGGACGCCTGCACCATGGCGCGCACCGCGGCATGGGCGGCAAAGGCATCGCCGCCTGCATCCGGCGGCAGATCCGGGCACAGCGGCCGGCAGGCATCCACGTTCAGGAACAGGATCGCCGCGGTGTAGTCGCAACCGCTGCCCGCGAGCACCGCGTCGCGCAGGTAAGGCGCCATCGCATCGATGATGCGCAGGCGCAGGCCGCCCACGTTCACCCACGTTCCGCTGGTGAGCTTGAAATCCTCGACCACGCGGCCGTTGTAGACCATGCCCTTGGCGTGGTCGTCCGGGTCCACCCAGGTGATTGCGTCACCGATGCGGAAGAACCCCTCCTCGTCGAACGCCTCCTGGGTGCGCTGCGGATCGCGCCAGTAGCGTTCCAGCACCGAGGGGCCCTTCAGGCGCAATTCCAGCTTGCTGCCGTTGGGGACCACCTTGGCCAGCATGCCCGACACCGGCAGGCCGACGACCGGCTGGTTGCCGACGTGCCAGTTCGCGAACACCGCCGAGGGGCCGGCATCCGTGGAACCCACGCCGTTGACGTTGACGATGCGTTCGCCGATGGCCTGCACCTCCACGGCTTCCAGTGCGTCGAGTACGTGCGAGGGCATGGGCGCGCCGCCGAACATCGTGCAGCGCACGTCCCGGAACATCCGTGCGGCCAGTTCCTCGTCCGCGCGCAGCAGCGGCAGCAGCGCCTCCACGCCCTTGGGCACGGACATGTACATCGTCGGCGAGACATCGCGCAACGCCCGCGCGGTGGCCTCGATCAGCCCGGGCATCGGCCGGCCCTGGTCGATGTAGAAGCTGCCGCCGTTGTAGATCGCCATGCCGACATTGTTGTTGCCGCCGAAGGTGTGATGCCAGGGCAGCCAGTCGCAGAGTACCGGCGGTTGTTCGCCGAGGAAGGTGAAGGTCTGCAGGATCCCCTGCTGGTTCGCGCAGACCATGCGCTGCGTCACCGGCACGGCCTTGGGAATGCCGGTGGATCCGGAAGTGAACAGGATCTTGGCAATCGTCTCCGGGCCGACCCGCGAATGCGCGGCATCGACGTCGGCCGTGGCGCGGGTGGCGAGCAGCGAGGAGAACATCGTCACGCCCCGCGGGCGGGTGTAGGGTGCCTCGGCGACCACCACTTCGGTCGTTGCGGGGATCACCGCCTCGATCGCGCGCGCGTAGCGCTCGCCGTTGCCCGCGAACACCAGCCCCGCGTCGACCATCCCGAGAACCTGCCGGAGCTTGAAGAAGTCGGTCGCCAGCAGGGAGTAGGAAGGCGATACCGCCACGCACGGCACCCCGGCCATCATGCAGGCCAGGCCCAGCAGCCCGAGTTCCAGCCCGTTCTCCGACAGCACCACCACGGGGCGCTCCGGCGACAGTTCCCGATCGATCAACGCCTGCGCCAGGCTGCGCACCTTCGACAACCCCTCGCCCCAGCCAATCCGCTCCCAGCGCCCCGCGCTGTCCATCTGCGCGAACAGCGTCCGATCCGGGGCGACGCCGGCCCAATGCACGAAGCGCTCGGTCAGCTTGCCCGGATACACAGCGAGCGCTTCGCGCCGCCGCAGGATGACGCTGCCGTCGGATCGACGTTCGGATACGGCGTCGATAGAACCCATGCTGACCGCGCGCAACGGCGCTGAAGCGATGTCAATCACGTATCTGGCTCCTGGTCGGATTGCAGGCGGGCATGGCCCGCCTGGCGGTGGTCATTGCGCCGCCGTCAATTCGATCGTACCCGAGACGGTCACCGCGACCGCCTGGCTTCCGGCTTCCACGGCCGGTGGCGCGACCGACGCCACGTCGGCGCGCATCGCCATCGCCCGCAGCGGCATCGGCGGCTGGTAGCCGCTGGTGCCGACATCCGCCCGGACGATGCGATAGCTGCGCCGGCCCATCTCGCGTGCGATCAGATCGGCGCGCTTCCTGAAGGCCGCAAGCGCCGACGCAATCAGGCGATCCTCCACGCCCTGGCGCGCGTCCGTCGAGATCCCGTAGCCGATCGACTCGACCGCGAGGCTGTCCTGCAGGCGGCCGACCAACGCCGTGAGCGCGGCGTGATCGCGGCTCTCCAGGCGCAGGCTCTGGCGTGCGCGCCAGCCGACCACCGACTCACGGTTGTAGACCGGCGAAGTGGAATAGCCCAGCGTCTGCACCTTGACCGTGGCGGTGGCCTTGGCGACGTCGAGCGCGGCACGCATCGCCGTGTTGACGCCATCGGCCACTTCGGCCTGGCGCGCACCCTCGCGCTGCGCGTAGAGGATTGCCACGAGCAGATCGTTGGACACTTCCTCCTGTGCGCTGACGGACAGGCTCACCTGATCGTAGACCGGTGCCTCCCCTGCCGCGGCGCCCGCGCTCGCGAGCACGGCAGCCAACGCGACGGATGCGAACGGAAATCTCATCGTGCCTACCTCCCCGGCCGGCGGGCCGGTACGGTCGATTCTCGCACATCCGCCGCCGCGTTCGGCGCCCTGCTATGATTCGTCGATGATCTGGGTCGCCCTCGCGCTGGTGTGCGCATTCAGCCTCGCCAGCGCGGACGCGCTCACCAAGAAGTACCTGTCCGACTACAGCGCGCTGGAGATCACCGCGGTGCGGTTCGTCTGGACCGGCGCACTTCTGGTGCCGTGGATCCTGGCCATGCCGTGGCCGGACCCGCCACCGGCCTTCTGGGGCTGGATGGCGGCGATGGCGCCGTTGGACGTCCTGGGCCTGTGGCTGTACATGCGCGCGCTGCGGATCGCGCCGCTGCACGACACCGTGCCCTATCTCGCCTTCACGCCGGTATTCACGGCGGTCACCGGCCGGGTGCTGCTAGGGGAGGAACTGTCCGCGACCGGCATGGCCGGCGTCGTCCTGGTGGCGCTGGGCGGGTACCTGCTCAACGCCCTGGATACGCACTCCTCCCCGCGCCACGGCCTGCTCGCGCCCGTGCGGCGCATGTTCTCCCAGCCCGGCCCGCGGCTCATGCTCTCGGTCGCGGCGATCTACAGCCTCACCGCCGTGATCGGCAAGGCCACGGTCGGGCACGCGCCGCCGCGCTTCGTGGGCGCGATGTACTTCGTCGTGCTGGGCGCGCTGACGCTAGCGGGCCTGGCGACTACGCGCCCGGCCGCGCTGCCGGCGCTGTTGCGCCGCCCGCGCGCGCACGCTGCGATCGCGGCCTGCTACGCGGTCATGGTCGTCACGCATTTCATCGCGCTGGACTTCGTCGCCACCGCGTACATGATATCGGTCAAGCGTACCAGCCTGCTGTTCGGGATCGTGTACGGCGCGCTGCTGTTCGGCGAACCGCGCCTGGCCCGGCACCTGCTCATCGGCACCATCATGGTGGCGGGCGTGGCGCTCATCGTCGCGACGCCCGGCCCATGAGTGCCATGCGTCCCGGCGCGAACCGGCAACCGGAGGAACACACATGAAGCTCGGCATCTACTTCGATCTGCGCAATCCGCCCGGCTGGCGCCAGGACTGGTCGCGCCTGTACGGCTTCACGCTGGAGATGTGCGAGGAGGCCGAGCGCCTGGGCGCGCACTCGGTGTGGACCAGCGAGCACCACCTGTTCGAGGACGGCTACCTGACCCAGACGCTGGCATTCTCCTCGGCGATCGCCGCGCGCACCAGGACGATGCGGATCGGCACCGCCATCCTGATCGCACCGCTGCACCACCCGGTGGAAGTCGCCGAGCAGGCCGCGGTCGTCGACATCATCAGCAACGGCCGGCTGGAACTCGGCCTGGGCGCCGGCTATCGCGTGCCCGAGTTCGAACTGTTCGGCAAGGACCATGGCAAGCGCTATTCGGCCACCGACGCCTGCGCGCGCGAACTGCGACGCCTGTGGTCCGAAGGCCGGCTCACCCCGCCGCCGGTACAATCGCGGGTGCCGATCTGGATGGGCTACATGGGTCCCAAGAGCGCGCGCCGCGCCGGCTTGCTCGGCGAGGGGCTCCTGAGCATCTCGCCCGACCTGTTCCAGCACTACCGCCAGGGGCTGATCGAGGCCGGCCACGATCCGGCGATCGCGCGCGTGTCCGGCGGTATCCAGGGCTGGGTGAGCGAGGATCCCGAACGCGACTGGCCGGTGGTGTCGAAGCACCTGGCCTACCAGATGGATTCCTATCGCCGCTACATGATGGAGGGAACCGGCCAGCCCGCGCCCAAGCCGGTTGACCCGGACAAGCTGCGCACGCGCGACCTGTCGCACGGGCTGGGCTCGTTCCTTTACGGCACGCCGGAGGAGTTCGCGCGCCGGGTCAAGGAGTACGCGGCGGACCTGCCGGTGGAACACCTGTATGTGTTCGCCTCGCTCGCGGGCACCCCGGAGGACTACGTCGCACGGCACATCCGCACGCTATGCACGAAGCTGGCGCCGCTGCTCGCCTGAGCGCAGCGCACCATGCGTGACCCGCATCGCAAATCGTCCGGCGCGGGCGTTGCGCCCGCGGGAGGCGGCGGCCCATAGTCCGGGCGCCGCGCCCATTCGGACGCGGCGCGGGGATCGAGTCAATCGGGTATCTCTACAACGGCCACGGGAGCGCATCCACATGAGCGACGTCACACTCGAGGATCTTCAGAAGGTCAGCGAGCGCATCAGCAAGCTGAACGATACGGTCAAGGAGAACAAGCGCCTGCAGGACATCCTGGACGAGTACGCAACCAGCGAATCCAAGCGCCTGAGCGGGGAGATCGGCGACCTCAAGAAGGCGATCAAGGACCTCGAGAAGAGCGTCAAGGAGCTCGAAAAGAAGAAGAAGTGATCCGGGCCGGTCGGAGGCGTTCCGCGCACGGACCGCCTCCGGCCGGTGATCGAGGCGCCGCGGCCGGGTTCAGCGCGGCATGCCCAGCCCGCGCTCGGCGATGATATTGCGCATGATCTCATTCGAACCGGCGGCAATCGTACCGCCGAAGGAATCGATGTAGTCGAACAGTGGATTGGTACCGTCCGGCTCCAGGTATTGCTTGTCGATGCCTCCGGCGCGCACGAACAGGTCCGCGGCGCGCTGCTCCAGTTCGGTCATCGTGATTTTCACCAGCGCCGGGGTGATGTCGTGCTTGCCCGAGGTCGCCTCGTCCGCGAGCAGCATGCGGTGGCCCAGGCGCCGCAGTGCCTGCTGCTCTGCGAACAACGCCATGAATTCGCGCCGCAACTGATCGTCGCGCAGCCAGGCGGCATCGCTGGCCAGCGCGTCGCGCATCACCGCCTCGAGCCGGTAGCGCAGGTGCTCGGCGTTCTCGTAGAACAGCACCCCGCGCTCGGCGGCCAGCGTCGACTGCGCGACCTGCCAGCCCTGGCCCTCCTCTCCAACCCGCTCCTGCACCGGGATGCGCACGTCGGTGAGGAATATCTCGGAGAATTCCGAGCGCCCCGTGGCCTGCTTCAACGGCCGCACTTCCACGCCCGGCAAGCGCATGTCGAGCAGGAAGTAGCTGATGCCCGCGTGCTTCTTCACCTTCGGATCGGTGCGCGCCAGCAGGATGCAGTAGCGCGCGTAGCGCGAGTGCGAGGACCAGACCTTCTGGCCGTTGACGACGTAGTGATCGCCGTCGCGCTCGGCGCGCGTGCGCAGTGAAGCCAGGTCCGATCCCGCGCCGGGCTCCGAAAATCCCTGGCACCAGACGTCCTCGCCGCGACTGATGCCGGGCAGGTAGCGTGCCTTCTGCTCCGGCGTTCCCCAGGCGAACAGCGTCCCCGGCACGTGGTGCAGCGCGATCATGAAGATCGACGAGGCCGGCGAACGCGCACCGATGCGCGCCATCTCGTCGACCACGACCATCTGGTGGCGCAGGGACAGGCCCGCGCCGCCGTACTCCACCGGCCAGTGCGGGGTCGCCATCCCGATGCCGGCGAGTGCGCTCATCCAGCGCCGCTGGAAGGCCTCGTAGTCGGTCGGATCGGCGCGCACGATGCGCTCGAACTCCGCCGCCGGCGGTGCATTCGCCGTAAGCCAGGCCCGCAGCGCCGCCCGGAAGGCCGGCAGGTCGTCACGCAGTTCGAGGATATCGCTCACAGCGGCAGCTCCGACGTACTCCGGCCCGCGCGCATCGCCTCGATCAGCCCGTGCGCGCCGAGATCGCGACAGCGCGCGCTGGTGGCAACCAACGCCTGGTTGAGCTTGGCGCGCTTCTGGTAGAGATGGCAATCCAGGGCCCAGGTGAAACCCACGCCGCCGTGCAACTGGACGCATTCGCCGGCGATGAACGAGTAATGATCGCCGGCCTCGGCCTTGGCGAGCGCGGCCCAGAGGTCTGCATCAGCCCCGTTCGCGACCATGGCGTCGAGCGCCTGCGTTGCGATCTGCCCGGAGCTCTCCAGGCGCACACGCAGGTTCGCCACGCGATGCTTGAGCGCCTGGAACGAGGCGATCGGGCGGTCGAACTGCACCCGCGTCTTCATGTACTCGATGGTCAGGTCGAACACCGCGCCGGCCGCGCCGATGCAGTCGAACACCACCGCAATCGCCTGCTGCCGGGCGAGGTCGCGGCGCAGGGTCGCGGCATCACCCGCCGCCACGACCTGCGCGGGCACGGCGCCGTCGCAGTCCAGCGCGACGAGCGTGCGGGTCGGATCCCACGCAGCGCGCGCGGCGATCCGCGCCGCGATGCCGTCAATCTCCAGCAGGACCCAGGTTTCGTCCGCACCTGCGCGTGCCGGTACGAGCGCGAATGCCGCGTCTACCGCGCCGAGCAGCGGCTCGAGGCGCCCCTGCAGCCGGCCCGCTTCGATGCGAAGCGCGGGCGCACCGCTGTCCATCACCGTTGCCGGAATGGCAATCGAAGCCTGCCCGGCGATCACGCGCTCGAACAGCGCCCGGCGCAGCGGAAAATCCTCCAGCGCGGCGAGCGCCTGGACGGCAGCCAGGGTGCAGATGAACGGGCCGGGCGCGACGCGCCGGCCGAGTTCCCGATGCAGCACGGCCAGGCCGGCGTCGCCCAGATCCAGGCCGCCACATTCACCCGGCAGGCCGATGCCGAGCCAGCCCAGTTCCGCGGCCTGGCGCCACAGCGTGCGATCCAGGTCGACCCGCCCGTCGATGAAGGCGTGCAGCCGCTCGCTGCTGCACTCGGCCGCCAGCACCTCGGCGATGCCGGCGGCCAATGCGTCCAGATCCTCGTCGGCGGCCATCAGCCCCACACTGCGGCCACCGTGGCGCGCGCCTGCGCCGGCGGGCCGCCGATCTCGCCCTGCAGCGCGCGCAGGCGGTAGGTCCAGAAATGCAGCCCGTGCTCGAGGGTCCAGCCCAGGCCGCCGTTGAACTGGTGCAGATCGTAGATGACGGTCGGCATTGCCTCCTGGGCATACAGCGCGGCGATCGCGGCATCGGCTTCGGCGCCGCTCCAGGCGGCCTTGAGCGCCAGCCAGCGCAGGCACTGCGCCTGGTGGGAAATGATGGCCAGCCGGTGCTGCACCGCCTGGTAGGCGCCGAGCACGGTGCCGAACATGCGCCGCTGCTTGACGTAGTCCACGGTGAAATCCAGCCCGTGCTGGATTGCGCCCGCGGCTTCGGCGGCCAGGGCGACGCGCCACAGGCATTCGAGCTTCGCACCCGCGCCCGGCAGGCGGCGCGCGCGGGAGCGGTCCGGCGGCTGGAGGAAATGGGCGAAGGGATAGGCGTACATGGCGTCCGAATCGGCGACCGCGGCCGGGTCTACCGGCAGCACCGCCACGTCGGCGCCGTCAACGATCAGCAACGTGCGCGCCTGGCCGAGAAAGCGGATGGGACGTTGCAGATCGGCGGCGCGTGCGACTGCAATCGGCCGCGGCAGATCCTCGGCCAGAAGCTGCGGCGCGACCAGCGCCGAGACCGCGGTCTCGACCACGCCCGGGCTGCGTGCGACTTCCAGCACCAGCAGCGCCGCCTCCAAAGGCCCGCAGCCCTCGGCGCGGGCGATGGAGAAATAGTCGCCGTCGACCAGGTCCCGCTCAAGCTTCGTGTCATAGTGATTGAACGACGGGTTCACCGTGGCGCCGAAGCGCGGCAGCTCGCGGTGCCGGTCCACCAGGTGCGCGATCGAATCCACCAGCTGGCGCTGGTCCGGCGTGAGTTCGAAGTCCATCAGCCCCCCTTGGGCAACTGCAGCTGCCCCCTGGCGATGAGGTTCAACTGCACCTCGGCGGCTCCGGCGACGATCGTCGACACCGTGCCGACCTTGTAGTGCGCCATCAGCATGGCGTCCCCGGTCTCGGTGAGGGAATCCGGCAGGTAGGTGGCGATGAAGTTCGCCACTGCCTGGTCCGACATGCCCATCGCGTAGCGCGCCGCGCTGGTGACGGCGGTCGGCGGCTGGTTCTTCACGCGCCGGTCGATCACCTCGTAGGTGATGAGGCGCGCGGCCTCGCACAGTGCCAGCGCCGAGGCGGCCTTGGCCTGCACGATGGGATCCTCGAACTGGCCGCGCTGCCTGAGCACCGCGACCGCGTGATCGAGCGCCCGGCGGGCGAACTCGTAGCGCGCCGCGCCGACCCGCTCGTAGTGCAGCGCCGCGGTGACGATCTCCCAGCCGCGCCCCTCCTCGCCCAGGCGGGCGTCGTCCGGCAGGTGCACGTCGGTGAGGAACAGCTCGTGCGTATCGTCCTCCTCCATGCCGCGGATCGTGCGCAGGCGGATCCCCGGGGTGTCCATCGGCATGAGGAAGCAGGACACCCCGCTCCTGCGATCCCCGCCGACCCGTGCCAGCAGGAAGCACATGTCGGCCGAGTGCGCGTACGAGGTCCAGACCTTCGAGCCGTTGATCACGTAGCCGTCGTTGGTGCGCTCGGCGCTGGTACGCATCGCGGCGAGATCCGATCCCGCCGAAGGCTCGGAGAACCCCTGGCAGAAGAACATTTCGCCGGAGGCGATTGCCGGCAGGTACTTGCGCTTCTGCGCCTCGGTGCCGAACTGCATGATCGCCGGCCCGGCCCAGTTCGATCCCAGGTACAGCGAGCTGCGCGGCTCGCCGGTGGACCACATCTCCTCCGAGAGGATGATGTGCTCCCAGGGCTCGGTGTCCTGGCCGCCGTAGGCGCGCGGCCAGTGGCGCACGACCAGATCCTTCTCGGCCAGCCTGCGCGCGAACCCGCGCGCGAATTGCATCAGCGGCTTGGAGGACGGGCCATCCCAGGCGTAGGTCTCCCACCAGTCGGGCGGCAGCGCCTGCTCCAGGACGGCGGTGATTTCCCTGCGATACGCCTTGTGCTTGTCGGTCCAGGCAAAGTCCATGTCGACTCTCCGGGCGTCAGGGCGCGTGCCGCGCCGGTACGCGCATGAAGAAAAGGGCGAGTCCCGCATGGTAGTTCCGGCACCGGCGAATGCAAGATGGCGCGCGCATGTACTTTTTGCGCCGCGCATTCGCCGCGCGACGCGGGCCTTCACCGCGGCTGCGCGCGCCGGGTGCGCATCTCGGTGGAGGACAGATCGAGCCGGAACTGGCGCTCCGGGATGGGCCGGAACAGGTGCGCGAAGCGCTGCGGAACGCGCACGTCGGCAAGCGAATGCACCGCGCCCGAGGCTTCCAGGCGCACGGCGACGAGGAAGCGGCCGCCGCGATCGGCAATCTCCGCCAGTGCCGCCAGCATGCGTGCCTCGTCGCCGCCGTAGTATGTGGAAGCGACCAGGCGGTGCGCCGTGTCCGCGCCGATGACGAAGGTCGCTTCGGGAAAGAGCCGGGATTTTTCGACGAAGGTCGGCACGCGCGTGAGTTCCAGCGGCGCCCGCCAGGCAAACTGCGCGGCGCGCTCGCGAACCGCCGGCGCAGTGAGCGGCGGCTTATCGACGTTGACGACCGACAGTTCGAAGCTCGCCGCCGCGCCGGCGATGTCCTGCGCGACGTCCGCCAGCCGGACGTGGCCGTCGTGCAGCGGATTGAAGGATCCCGGCAGCACGAGCGCCGGCGGCGATCCGGCCCCTGCGATCTGGCCGTCCGGCCAGACCGTGATGCGCTCCGCGCTGCCGGCGACGATGCGTTCGATCAGATCCTCGCCGCCGGCGGGAACGTCGGCGCAGGTGTCGTCCGGCGCCAGCAGGTGCGCCGGCGGCGGCGCGGCCACCCCGCAGGCGCGTGCGAGCATGAGGACGATGGCACGCGCGACCACATCCTCCTCGGCGGCGCGATCGCGCCGCCCCTTCGCCAGGACGATGCCGACGGCATCGACGCCGGCGCCGGTCGCCGTCGCGATGAAACAGCGGTGTTCGCCGCGCCGGGGGCGGTCGGACACGAGCGCCGCGGTCGCGCCGATCCCGACCGGCCGCGCACCGGCCGGGGCCAGTTCGCCGGCCCGGCGCAGCGCGCGGCGCGCCATCGCAACGGCGGTATCCGCATTGCAGGCCTGCTCCGGCGCGTAGCCGAGAAAGGTAGCCAGTGCACGCGCGTCGTAGGGTACCTGCGCCTCGATCAGGAGCCTGGAACCGCCGGGCACGCGCAGCAGTTCGGCGATTGCGCCGCTGCCGCCGCCGGTGATCGCGACCACCGCCTGGCGGCCGCTCGCGTGGGTGGCGGCGATCAGATCGCGCCACGCCGCCGCGGAGGAAATGGCTTCCTGTGTCGAGTCCACGCTGAAGTCCCGGTGGGTGTCGATGGTGTTGGAACGGTACCGGATCGTCAATACGGACGCCCGTTCCCGCGGCCGGGGTGTGCTATCTTTCGACCGTTCCCGAGCCGCCGGCCCCACACATGCAATCCGCCCCGGAAAACGTCGGTACGCCGCTGCCGACCGATCGACTCACGCCGCCGCGCCGCCCAGGCTCCGTGCGCCGCACGCTGAGCATCGACATGGCACGGCCCGAGGGCATGGACGGCCGGATCGTCCTGCACGGTCGCGCGCGCGATCTGCGCACCGGCCGCGACGGCGACGCCGAGGTCATCGCCACGAGCGGTTTCGATATCGAGGTCGGCCGCGGCGGCGCGGGCATCACCCGCGCGTGCGTCGAGGAGCGCGATCAGCCGGCATTGATCGGAGTCCAGGCCTTCATCGGCTTCCGCGGCGCGCTGGCGAAACTGCCGCGGATCGCACCGGGCAGCCTGTCGTACCAGCTCCTGGACGACGTCCCGGTCGCCACGATGATCACGGCCTACATGCAGCGCGGCCTGGAACCCAGGGCCGACAAGCCCGGCGCCTACCTTCCGCAACTGGACGTCTGCGCCGGCTGGATCCGCGGCGGCAAGGCGCACCTCGGGCTGGTGCAAAGCGGGCGGCGGCTGCGGGTGGAGGGTCCTGTCGGCGAGCCCATGGACGACGGCACCGATCCGCTCGCCTGGCACGCACAGGCGCCGCTGCCAGCGTTCTCCATGCGCCGGCGGCGCCGCATCGACGTCTGGGCGAACGGTGCCGGCCTCGCCGCCCACAGCGTGCTGCGCGACGTGTTCGTCGACGCCGATGGCCGCGAGACCCTGGTGCACGAGTATGCGATCGACACCGAGGTGGACGCCGATGGCCGGGTGACGCATTCGGCCGCGCGCCACGGGTCGCTGCCGCTCGGCGACTGCCCCGCGGCCGCGCCGAGCGCGGGCCGGATCGTGGGAACGCCAATCGCAGACCTGCGCGAGGCGGTGCGTACCGGCCTGCGCGGCACGGCCACCTGCACGCACCTGAACGATTCGCTGCGCGCGCTGGCGGACGTGAACGCGCTCGCCGCGTTCATCGACCCCTGACCGCGTCCACGGCGGCCGCGCCAACGCTGCCGCGATGCGATCTTCGTCGCTCGGCCGCGGAACGTCATCGGATCAACCAAACGAGGATCGGCCATGTACGACGCTCAATTCATCCAATCGCTGTTCAGCCTGGAAGGCCGCACCGCGATCGTCACCGGCGCAGGCTCCGGCATCGGCTGGCGCATCGCACGCTTCCTGGCCCGTGCCGGCGCGGCGGTGGTGGTCGCCGACTGGAACGCGCAGGGTGCGAACGACGTTGCCGCCGAACTCACCGCCGCCGGCCACCGGGCGCTGGCGGTCCACGTGGACGTGTCCGACGAGGCGCAGGTCAAGCGCCTGTTCACCACCACGGTCGAGAAGTTCGGCTCGCCCTGGATCCTGGTGAACTGCGCCGCGATCTTCCCGATGGAGGCGCTGGCCGACATCACGATGCAATCCTGGGACCGCGTACACGGCGTGGACCTGCGCGGCGTGTTCATGTGCCTGCGCGAGGCTGCCGCGCTGATGCGCAAGGCCGGCGACGGCGGCCGCATCATCAATATTTCCTCGCTCGACGCCGAACACCCCGCCTTCGCCGGCCTCATCCACTACGGCGCGGCCAAGGCCGGCGTCGTCGGCCTGACCATCCATTCGGCACTGGAACTGGCGCGCGACCGCATCACCGTGAATGCCATCATGCCCGGCGACACGCAGACCGAAGGCGGCGCCAAGGCCAGGCCCATCGTGCCGATGGAAGAGGTCATAGCGGGCGCGCAGCGCCACGCCATTCTCGGCCGCTCCGGCCTGCCGGAGGACATCGCCGGCGCCGTGCTGTACCTCGCCAGCCCGGCGGCGGCGTTCGTCACCGGGACCTGGCTCAAGGTCGACGGCGGGCGCGACATCACCTGACCCGCCGTCCCATCGTCGTCGCAAGCGCAGCGAAGCGACCCATGCAGCGCTGGATCCGTCCAGGCCGCATGGATTGCCGCGGCCGCTGCGCGACCTCGCAATGACGGGGGGCGGGCGCCCGCGCAGGCGTCAATCCTGCGCGTGCCAGGTCGCCGCCCAGGCACGCGTGAACGGCATGCCAATCGTGCGCTGCGCGATGCGCACCGATTCGGCGTCCGGGGCCCGGTACATGCACAGCATGCGCCGGCGCGAGCGTGCGAACCAACTGCACAGGAACTCGACCCGGCGCGCCGCAAGGCACGCCGCGCCCGCGTCCTCGATCGACTGCAACGCCTCGAACGGCGGCGCCGCGGGCAGATCGCGCTCGACCAGCACGATGCGGTCCCCCGTCCGGGGTTCGCGCCCCGGCACGGGATGCTGGCTCGCCGGCCAGGCCACCGCGGCCGGCCGGCCGAGGGTGCGCGCGACCGATCGCACCGCCTCGGCATCGGGTGCCTGGAAGGCGCACACCATGCGCCGGCCATCGTCCGCCAGCACGCTCGCGCGGTGGCGGACGCGATAAAGGCGGAAGCAACCCTCGCCCTGGCGGCCCGCCTCGAAGTACGCGTCGATGTCGATCGGCTCGGCGCTATCGCGTTCGACGACGATCCATTCCATCGGTCCCACCCTCCCGCGCGCCGCCGCGCGGCTGCAATGCCTGCGTCACCAGTGAACGGGCGCGTGCCGACAGCGCCTCCGGGCGCAGCGATTTCAACTCCCGTACCCGGGCGCGCAACACGCGTTCGTCCCCGGCCGCGCGCGCGGCGAGCGCCGAAAGTGCCGCTGCCGCGGCATGGTCACTCGGCCGCTCCAGCAGTTGCGCCAGGTTCATTGCCTCGGCGGCGCGCGCCGCCGCCAGGTCCGGCCGTCCGTCGCGCAGATCCGCTCCGGCGGCGATGGCCAGCGCGACGCCCAGGCGCTGCTTGGCGTCGGCTGCACGCAGGGCTTCGATTGCCGATTCAAGCGCCGCGCCGCTGCCCGGCTCGCCGCTGCCGTAGGCACTCAGTGCATCGAGCACGCGCGCGCACTGCAACTCGCTGCCCTCGCGGATCCGATCCGCGAGCCGAAGCAATTCGGTACACAGCGCGCGTGCGGATCCCCATTGCTGCGCGTGCAGAAGCAGTTCCACCCGGTGCTCCAGGGACTGGAACTCGCCCATGCGGTCGCCATCCACGCGCGCCAGATCCCGCGCCCGCTGCAGCAGGTGTTGCGCCTGCGCATCCTCGCCCCGGTGCGCGGCGACGATACCCTGGGCGTGCACCGCGGCCGCGGACTCCGCGCCGGATCGCCGCGCCATCGCCTCGGCCTCCAGCGCCAATGCCTGCGCCCGCGGCAACTCGCGCTCGAGCAGGGCCAGGCAGCGCGCGTTTTCCGCCAGCGCGGCGACCCGTTCCGGCTCGCCCGCACCACGCGCCGCCAGCTCGGCTTCCTGCATGTAGCGCTGCGCATCCGCGGGCACGCCGCCCTCGAAGCGCAGCCAGGCAAGCATGTGGAATCCCAGGCGTGCATGCGCGTGCCGGCCGAAATCCAGCGCCCGATCCGCCAGCGGCCGCAACCGGGCAGCCGCGCGCTCCAGATCCTCGGGGCGTCGCGCCGCGAGGTAGACGTGCGCCAGATCCAGCAGCAGCTCCACGCGCCTGGGCTCCTGCACCGCCCGTACGCATCGCAGCCCGCGGCGCGCGTACCGCAGTGCATCAGTCGTGGCGAACACGCGCAGGCAGTGCCGCGCCGCGGCAATGCAGGCCTGTGCCGCTGCCTGCGGCTCCCCGCCCAGCATCGCGTGGCGGGCCACCGCCGCGGCCGGCGCGGCGGCGGACTGCAGGGCCTGAGCCGCGGCGCGGTGCATGATCCGGCGGCGCGGTTCGGAGATCGAGCCGTACACGATCCTGCGCACGATCTCGTGCGCGAAACCATAGCCTTCGCCTGACGAGGCGATGAGCAGGTGTTCGCTCTCCAGTGACTGCAGATCGCGATCGAGCCGATCGATCGCGGCGCCGGCGAGCCGCGCGAGCAGATCCCCCTGCACGCCGGGCGCGAGCACCGCGGCCCAGCGCAGCAGATCCGCGGCCGGCGGGGCCAGCCTGGCGAGACGATCCTCTATCAAGCGCGCGAGCGGCGCGGGCGCGTGCTCCGCCTGCCGCGGACCGGCACGCAGCAGTTCGATCGCGTACAGCGGGTTGCCGCCGCTATCGGCGTGCAGCCGCGCGGCATCGACCGCCACGCGGTGTGCCGCGGCAAGCGCCGCGATATCCTGCACCGGGAGCCCCGCGAGCGGCAGTTCCTCGACCCCCACCTCGCGCCGCAGCCCGTCGACGACGCGCGCCATCGGCGCATTGCCCTCGAACGCGGCGGTTCGCGCCGCGAGCACGAGCAGCAGCGGGCGATGACGGTGCATACGCAGCACGTAGTGAAGAAGCTCCGCGGAGGCTTCGTCGAGCCACTGCGCATCGTCGAACACCAGTAGCAGCGCGCCGCCGCTGTGGATGCGCGCGCCGGCCAGCTCGCAGAACGCGCCGAACAGGCGCTCGCGGCTGCGCGGATCGGCATCGCCGTCCTCGCCGCCGATGAGCGGCGCCAGCTCGGCGGCCAGTTGCGGCCCGACTTCGAACGCCGGCAGGGCGCGCACCGCGTCGATCCACGGTCCGTAGGGCCGCCCGATCTCTGCCTCCCAGGCACGTGCGTTCAGCACGGCGGCCTGCCCGGCGGCGAACGAACCCACCACCGCCTGCAGCAGGCGCGTCTTGCCGATGCCCGGCTCGCCGGTCAGCAGCACGGCCCGGGCCGACGATTGCGTTCGCGCGCCATCCAGGACGGCCTGCAATCGCGCGCACGCCGCCTCACGGCCGATAATCGGCTCGGAGATGGCCGCGGCCGGTGACGGCTTCGCCGGCGCGCCGGGAGCACGCTCGGGCGAACCGGGGGCACTCGCGGGCGCTTCGGACTGCCGGCGCGGGCGGACCCGCGCCCACGCCGCGAGCAGTTCGCCGGTCGGGCGCACGCCGCCCTGCGCAATCGCCCGGCCGGCCGCCTCGTATTGCATCCTGGCCTCTTCGAGCCGCCCGGTTGCCGCGAGCAGGCGAACCATTTCCGCCCAGGCGCTCTCGCTGCCGGCGTCGATCCGCACCCATTCGCGCACCCACCTCAGCGCCACTTCCGGGCGCGGCGCATGGCCGCGCACCAGTGCCGCCAGTACCTGCAACCGCTGCGTCCGCAGCGCGTCGCGCTCGGCGACCAGCCAGCTTTGATAGGCGTGGAAATCCGGCAGATCCAGCCCTTCGAGGAATTCGCCGCGAAACATCTGCGCCAGTGCTTCCAGGCCGGACACGGGCAGCCCCTGCGCACCGGCGGCGAGCCGGGCGCGCAGATCGAGCACGTCCACGGCCGCGCCCAGCGGCTCGAACCCGACGTGTTCGCGGTCCGCGACGATGCGTTGGACGCCGGGCGCGTCCACCAGGGGGCGCAGCTTGGTCAGGCTCCAGCGCAGCGCGCCGCGCGGATCGTCGGTCTCGTCCCACAGCAGCGAGCACAGGCGCTCGCGGCGCTGCGGACGCCCGGCGGCGACCAGGTACCCGAACAGCGCGCGGGTCTTGCGCGAGGGCGGCAGCGCGACCGCGACGCCGGCGCGCTCCACGGCGAGATCCCCGAGCAGGCGGCAGGACAGGGCGTCGGCGGTCATGGCAGCTCCGGCCGGCGGAAACGGGCGCGACGGGTGCGCACCGCGGCCCAGGGATTGTGCCGCAATTACCACGCTGCTTCCAACGCCGGCTCAAACGCCGCGCTCTGAAACTGTCTCCAAGCCCGGGCCGAAGCGCCCGCGCCGGAACCCACCGCAACCCGACAGGAGAACCGCCATGTCACACGACTACAGCTATCGTTCGGTACTCGCCGCCAGCGAACGCATCCACTGGCGCGTGGAGGATCTCATCAACGACCAGCGCACGCTGGACTTCTCGCGGCCGTTCATGCCCGAGTCGCTCGCGCGCACCGGTGCGCTCGGGTTCCTGGACGCCGATGCCCGGCGCGTCCTGAACCAGATCCGCGGCCACGGCTACCTGTACATATTCGGCCTGGTCGAGGAATTCATCCTGCCGTTCGTGCTCGATCACGCGCGACCGCAACTGGGAGGCGACGACCACCGCGTGCGTGCCCTGCTCGGCTTCGCCGACGAGGAGGCCAAGCACATCCACCTGTTCCGCATGTTTCGCGCCGAGTTCCTGCGTGGCTTCGGCACCCCATGCGAGGTGATCGGGCCGGCGGCGGAAATCGCCCGCGCGGTGCTCGCGCACCGCCCGCTGGCGGTCGCGCTGGTCATCCTGCAGATCGAGTGGATGACGCAGCGCCACTTCCGCGACTCGGTGCGGGACGACCAGGAGCTGGATCCGCAGTTCAAGAGCCTGCTGCGGCATCACTGGATGGAGGAGGCGCAGCACGCCCGGCTCGACACGCTGCTGGTCGAATCGCTGGCGGCGAACGCGACGAGCGCGGAGATCGATCGCTCGATCGAGGATTACTGGAAGATCGGTGCGCTGATCGACGGCGGCCTGCAGCAGCAGACGCAACTGGATCTCGAGGCGCTGGAGCGCGCCACGGGCATCCTGCCGCACGCGCAGGAGCGGGACGAGTTCATGCGCGTTCAGCTTCAGGCGAACCGCTTCACGTTCCTGGGCTCGGGCATGACGCACCCGCGCTTCCTGGACACCCTCGGCACGGTGAGCCCGAAGGCCCGCCGCATGGTCGAGAACGCCGTCGCAACGTTCCAATGACCCGTGCGCCTGGCCGGTCCTCGACCGGCCCGGCGCCGCAACCCCCACGGAGAGCCACCATGAAACACATCGACCTCATCGAACTCATGCACTGCATAATCGCCGCGATCGCCGCCCTGGCCATCAACGCCGGCAGCGCCGTGCTGCTGGACCACGCCGGCCGCGTCACGGCGCAGGCCGAAACGATCGTCGTCGCACCGGAGCGCGCCTGACGCAGCGCGTGGCGATTTCACACCACGGAGAACCTGGAAATGAAAACCATGCTGATGATCCGCCGCGTGGCCTGGTGGTACTGGGCGATCACCGCCGTGCTCCTCGGCGCCGGCCTCGCGGGCCGGCCCGAGGCTTTTCGCATGGCCATCGCGCTGACGGCGTGGCAGTGCCTGCATGCGCTTGCACGGGAACGGCGCGCCGGCGCGTTTCCCGTGCAGGTGCGTCTGGCCTATCTCGCGCTGCTGTGCGCGAGCCAGTGGCCACCGCTCGCGTTCGCGTACTGGATCTGGTTCGGCGGCACGCTGGCGATGGTGCTGTTCGGCTACTGCGCGCTGGCGCGCACGCTTTCGCTCATGCCGTGGAACCGGCGCGAGCCGCTCGCCGCGGCGCTGGTCCTGCGGACCTTCGCCGCGCCGCCGGTCGAGGGCAGCATCCTGCAGGGCCTGCCGGCGCCCGCCGCAGAGTTCCGGCAGCGCTGACCCGGCCCGGAAAAAAATCGGGCCGCCCGGTCGCCCGGGCGGCCCGCCTGCGTCGAACGCCGGTGCAAATCCACCGGCGCGTACGCCTCACCCGGCCGGGCGCAGCGTGACGAGCTGGTTGAGCACGCCCTCCAGGCCACCGAAGACCGTCAGCCTGTCGATCTTTTCGGTCACCTTCTCCAGCGCCTCCAGCTCCTTCAGCCGCAGCAGGGCCGGGCTCTCCTCCATGAGCCTGGCGGTGTTCAGAAGCGCACGGGTCGCGTTCGCCTCCTCACGCCGGCGGATGACGTTGGCCTGCGCCGTCTTCTCCGCCTGCACCACGCCGTTCAGGATCTCCTTCATCTCCCCCGGCAGGATCACGTCCTTGACGCCTACGCCCAGCACCTCGATACCGAGTTCGTCCACCCGGCCGCGCACGTAGGCGAAGATGTCCGCGTCCAGGGACGCCTTGTCGCCGAGCAGTTCGTCCAGCGTCTTGGCCGAAACGGCCTTGCGCAACCCGAACTGCAGTTCGCGGTACAGGTAGTCGCCATACTTGGCGACCCGCGTGCGCGCCGCGACCGCATCCGTCACCCGGAAGCTCGCCGCGAGGTTCACGCGCAGGCTGACCTTGTCGCGGGTCAGAAGCTCCTGGCCTGAGACCTCCACGCCCTGCACGCGCAGATCCACCACCTCGACGGTGACGTTCCTGCGGAAGTTCCAGAACGCGTACATTCCCGGCGCCAGCGTGCGCATCAATCCGCCGTCGACGAACAGCAGGCCCGCCGACTCCACCGGCACGGTGGCGACGACGGCGACACGCTCGAGCGCGCCGATCTGGCGCAGCCGCGCAGCCGCCGGCGCAGGCACCTGCGGATCGGCGCCGAACGGCACGGTCTCGATCCGCACCGCCACCAGGCCCTTCCAGTACAGCCTGCGGCTGCCCGGTGCCAGGACGTCCTCCAGCCTGCCGTTCTTCGACACCAGGCCGACCTGCTCGACACCGACGTCGGCAAGCACGAACACCTCGTCGAGCGCCGGCCCCAGGCGATCCACCAGGACTTCGACATCGCGACCCTCGTACTCCGGCTTGCCGATGTCCGCGACCCGCAGGTCTAGGCGACGCAGCGGATCCCAGAACCGGTACACGCCCGGCGCCAGCACACGCTCCACACGACGGTTGCGGTACATGACGGCGCGCTCCGCGTCGCCCACGACCACCCGCTTGATACCCAGCATGGCCCTGTCTCCTTCGAAATGGAGGGAATGCCCCTGGCGCCGCGCCGGTGCAGGAGACGCGCTCGCATGCAGTAAGGATGCGGATCCGGACGGCGCGCGGCACATCGAACCGCATGCGCCTGGCCCCGTCGTACACCGCACCGCCCGCTGCACGCGACGGCGGCTCCCGGGCCGAGCCCGGCGCTGCGGCCCGGCGCCGCCGCACGGCAAGCCGCTGCGACGACACACGAACCGCGCGGGGCATCCCCGGTGGTACGGTCCTCGCGGACCGCTGTTTCACTGGTTTGAAGCCAGTTTCAAGGGCGGGATTCGAACCCGCGACACACGACGTAAAAGGTCGTTGCTCTACCCTCTGAGCTACCTCCTTCCGGAGCGGGCGGGATTCGAACCCGCGGCCTGCAGCGCAACTCGCCGCCGCTCTACCACTGAGCTACCGCTCCCGCGTGGAACCGGCGCCGGACGCCCGCGGCATACGCGCCGGCAGCGCCGGGCGCACCGGGCGGGCAGGCGTGAGCCCGAACCCGCTCCGCGACGAAACGTCCCGCACCGGCTCCCGATTGGCGCGTTCGAGCCGCGCCAATTCGGCTGGCGGACACGGTCCGCCGAATTCGTGGTGCCATGTTGCGAACGCCCAAAGCAGAACGCCCCGGAAGGCTCGGCCTTCCGGGGCGTTCGCACACTCGCGGAAGGGCCTCGACCGGCCCTTCCCTGGCAATGGGATCAGGACGGTCGGTTGCGGGCGTTGCAGCCGGTGAGCGCGGGCCGGTCGAAACGGACGGCCGCGCCGCAGCGGGCTGGCTGCATCGCATGCAGATGTTCGATTGGCGTTGAGAATCTCATCGCTCGACGGCTCCGTTCGCCGTGCCCGGCCGGGCACGAGGGGCGCGCACTATACGCATGCCGATCGCACCGTGCAAGCATCGCGGGCCCATTCCACGCGCGTGGCGACCGTCACTCGAACAGCGCCTTCACGCCGACCAGGCTGATCTTGAGCGTGTCGTTGCGCGGCAGATCGGCGATTGCGGCGAAGCGCACCGGGATCTGGTACGCCAGCAGGCGCGCGCGCAGGAATTCGGTCAACTCCGCATCGGTCGGCGACGCCATGCCCGGGCGGGTCGTGAACGCGGCGGCCGGCACCGCGCCCAGGCGCGCGTCGGCAAGCCCGACCACGACCGCCTCGTGCACGGCCGGATGCTGCTCGATCGCGCGCGCGACATCCTCCGGATGCACCTTGAACCCGCCGCGCACGATGGCGGCGTCCGCACGGCCGCGGATCCACAGGAAACCGTCCTCGTCGAGCACGGCCAGATCCGAGGTCCGCACCCAGTTCCTGCCGTCGCCGATGTGCGCCGCGCGCAATTCGAGAAGCCCGGCCTGGCCGGCCGGAACCGGATCGCCGGTGTCCTGCGACACCACCCGTGCCTGGATGCCCGTGTTCAGCCGCCCGACGCTGCCGCGCTTGACGCGGTGCAGGTTGCGGAAATCCTCGGGCGTCCAGCCGGCGACACCGGGAAATTCGGTGGCGCCGTAGTTCTGCAGAATCGGGATCCCGTAGCGCTCGTAGAAGGCCTCGGCGAAATCCGGATCCAGCGCCGCGGTGCCGGTGCGTACCGCCGCGAGGCTGGACAGGTCCTCCTTCGGCAGGTTCGCGTCGAACAGGGTGCGCAGCGCCGCGGGCGGCGCGGTGAACACGCGCGGGCGGTGCCGCACGAGCGCGTCGCGGATCGCCGGTACGCTGAACCGTTCCAGGATGCAGGACTGGCGCCCGGCGAGTACGGCGATGATCACCGCCTGCAACCCGGCGACGTGGCCGAACGGCATGCTCAGGATCTGCACGCCGCTGCGCAATTGCGGCCGGCCCTGATCCGCGCGCCTGGATTCGAAGCCGAGCGCGCCGAGCATGGACGTTTCGAAATTGCCGACCGGAAGCGGTATGCGCTTGGGCGGGCCGGTGGTGCCGCTGGTGAGCAGTTCGAGCGCGTCGCCGGGCGCGCGCATGCGCATGCGCGCCGCGCGGCCGGGCTCCAGTGCCTGCAGCACGCACACCGGCGCCGCCGGATCGGAGCGGACCTCCAGGCACAGGGCACCGCTGTCCAGCGCCGCGCGCCGGAACGGCTCGCGCGCCCAGTCGACCGGCGCGGCCACGATCGCCGGCACCGCGATGCGCGCGACGTCATCGGCCAGGCGCTCGTCGGGCAGGCTCGGATTGAGCACCACCATGCAGCGATCGGTGCAGGGGATCGCGACGATCGCCACCGCGGCCTCGTAGCAATTGCGCAGAACGGCGCCGACACGCGCGTCCGGTCCGAGGCCGGCATCGGCAAGCGCCTGGTCGATGGCGCGGATCGCCGCGCCGAGTTCGCCCCAACGGTGCCACTGCCCCAGGAACTCCACCGCGTTCGCGGCCGGGTCGATTGCGACGATCTCTTCGATGATGGCTTTGAGCGCGGACATGGTTCCTCGGCTTCGGGTCAGATCGGCTATATTGGACTTTTCGGGGGCGCCAGGCGCCGATGATGAACGGAGGGGATCATCGCATGATCAGCAACCGGCTCGGCCGCGCATTGGTCGCGGCATTCGCACTGGTCGTCGGCGGCGCAGCCGTCGCGGCCGGCGTCGACGACAGGATGCTCAACGACACCGCGGACGGCCGCAACTGGCCGGCATTCGGCCGGACCCAGGATGAATCGCACTACAGCCCGCTGACGCAGATCGACGACGGGAACGTCTCGCGCCTGGGGCTGGCGTGGACGCTGGATCTCGACGTGCCGTTCGCCAACTCGGTACCACTGGCGGTGGACGGCGTGCTGTACGTGGCTGCCGGCCAGAGCGTGGTGCACGCGATCGACGCGCGCACCGGCCGGCTGCTGTGGCGCTACGACCCCAAGGTCGGCGAGGTGGCGGGAAAGAAAATGCGCCCGGCATGGGGGGTGCGCGGGCTGGCGATGTACGGCACACGCGTGTTCGTCGGCACCATGGACGGCCGCCTGCTGGCGATAGACGCGAAGAAAGGCACGCTCGACTGGAGCGTGATGACCGTGGACCCGAACGACGGCCGCTTCATCTCCGGCCCGCCGCGGGTGTTCAACGGCAAGGTCGTCATCGGCCACGGCGGGGCGGACAGCTCGCCCGCGCGCGGCTACGTGACCGCCTACGACACCGACACCGGCAGGCAGCTCTGGCGCTTCTACACCGTCCCCGGCAACCCGGCCGACGGCTTCGAGAACAAGGCCATGGAGATGGCCGCCAGGACCTGGACCGGGCAGTGGTGGAAATTCGGCGGCGGCGGCACGGCGTGGCACGCGATCACCTACGACCCGGAGTTCAACCGCGTCTACATCGGCACCGGCAACGGTGCACCGTGGAACCAGAAGATCAGAAGCCCCGGCGGCGGCGACAACCTGTTCCTGTGCTCGATCATCGCGCTGGACGCGGACACCGGCGAATACGCCTGGCACTACCAGACCAACCCGGCCGAGACCTGGGACTTCAACTCGGCGATGGAGATCCAGCTCGCCACGCTGACCATCGACGGCAAGCCGACCAAGGTCATCCTGCACGCGCCCAAGAACGGTTTCTTCTACGTCATCGACCGCAGCACCGGCAAGCCGATCTCGGCCGAGAAGTTCGCCAAGGTCACCTGGGCCGAAAAGATCGATCTCGCCACCGGCCGCCCGGTCGAACTGCCCAACATGCGCTACATGGATGGCGGCCCGCTCATCATGTACCCGGGCCCGCACGGCGCGCACAACTGGTACGCGATGGCATTCAGCCCGAAGACCGGCCTGGTCTACCTGCCGACCTCCGACATGCCCGGCTTCTACATGGACAAGGGCCTGGATCTGGCCAACTGGAGCTATGAAACCGCTCCCAATCCGCTCGGCGTGGTGCTGCCGAATGCGGATACCCCACGCGACCTCGGCACCAGCCGCCTGCAGGCCTGGGATCCGATCGCGCAGCGCGCGGTGTGGACGGTCGAGACGCCCGGCACCGAGGCCGGCGCGGCACTCGCCACCGGCGGCAACCTCGTGTTCCAGGGCCAGCTCGACGGCAATTTCAACGCCTACGCGGCGGACACCGGCAAGCGCCTGTGGACCTACTACGCGAACAACGGCCTGCTCACCACGCCGATCACCTACAGCGCCGGCGGCAAGCAGTACGTCACCGTGCTGGCGGCGCCGCCTTCGGGCGGCGCGGCGGCGCTCGGCACGGCGATCGCCCAGTTCGGCTGGGATGCGCGCCTGCATCCGCGCCGGGTGATGACCTTCGTGCTCGACGGCAAGGGCAAGCTGCCACCGACTCCCCCGCCGCGCGTGCTGCAGGCGATCGAGGATCCGCAGTTCGTGCCGGACGAGAGCGTCGTCGCAGCCGGATCGGAGATCTTCGGCAGCAAGTGCATCGTCTGCCACGGCCCGGCGGCGGTCTCGGCCGGCACCGTACCGGATCTGCGCGCCTCGCCGGTGATCCTCGCGCCCGAGACCTTCGCGCAGATCGTCCAGGGCGGCGCAAGCGTCAACCGCGGCATGCCGCAATTCGGCGAACTCGGCACCGCCGACCTCGCGGCGATCCGGCACTACCTGCGCGCCCGCGCCCTGGAGACCCGGCGGGCGGCGCAGTCCGCCGCCGCGCACTGACGCCTGCATCCGGCCATGACCGGCAGCGCGTATGCGCGGCCGGTCATGGCTGCGCGGCTTTCGCGGCCGGCCTCGCCGCGGCGTCGCGGGCGCGCTGCAGCAAGGTGCGCAGAACGCGGCGCAGATCCTCGCGTACGGCGGGCGGTTCGCCGAGCGCGTCCAGCACGTCGGCCACGGCTTCGAGCGTGGAAACCAGTTCACGGCGCGGCTCCCGGCGCAGCTTGCCGTACATCGACGGCTCGCGCGGCACGAGGCGGATCCGATGCAGCTTGAGCAGCCAGGGATTGCGCCACCAGAGGGACTTGGCCTGCGACCAGGTCCCGTCGAGCACGACGATGCCGTCGATCGGCGTGCTGTCCAGCGCTTCATGGCGACCGTGGCGCGAGATCAGCGCCACCCCCGGCACCGCATCGGCACCTTCCTCGCGCGGCCCGGCATGCAGCACCGCCCAGCGCGAAGGAAGCGCGCCATCGATGCCGGTGGCGGCGGAGAGCGACGGCCACGACAGGCCCACCTGTACCTGGCAGCGCTCCAGCATCGCGGCGACGAGCGGCACGGTGCCGAGCGGTTCGCGCGGCTCGCGCGGATGTTGCAGCACCAGCACGCGCGTGCGCGTGGCATGCGGGTGGATCCGATCGCAGACACAGATCGGCACCGGCTTGCCGCAGCCCGCACAGGCAGGTGCGTCGGCGGCGGGGAGCGGCGCGGACCGCGGTACGCGCCGTGCGCGAGGCGGCCCGCGACGGCCGGACGGGTTCGGCATGGTGTTCTCCGTGAAAAAGCCAGGGACGCGCGCCAACCGGCCGCGGCGGGATCGGCGCGGACTGTACACCGCGCGGCGCACCCCTGTCGCGCCCGGTGATGCGTGCGCGCCCCGTACCCTGCCCGGCGCGTACGCGCCGGGCAGGCGGGCCCGCGGATCAGCCGTGCGCGGGCGCCCCGCGCACCTGGCGCGCGCGCTGGATGGCGTCGACGTCCAGGCCGTAGAACTTCACCGCGGCGCGCCCCATCACCCCCGTGCGCTGCGAGTCGGTCATGTCGCCGCGCTCGAGCATCTCCTTCGCATAGGGCGGGTGGGTGTCGAAGTGGGGGAAGTCCGTCGCCCACACCACCGAGTCCTCGCCGAACAACGATTGCACGTAGGGCACCATGCGTTCCTCGCCTTCGCAGCCGATCACGCACTGCTCGCGGAAGATCTCCGACGCGGAACGCTGCGGGCGCGGGTCGTTCAGCCAGCCCACGTGTTCGTTGTGCTCGTCGAGCCGCTCAAGCCAGAACGGCGCCCAGCCGCAGCACGCCTCCATGAAGCCGAAGCGCAGCCCGCGGTGCCGATCGAATACCCCGGCCTCGTAGAGCGCGCCGAAGGCCATCATGCTCTCCAGGGGGTGGATGGCCGCGTGACCGACCATCCACTGGCGGATACGGTCGGTGCCGAGCTGCGGCCGATCCTGATAGAAGCCGTTGTGGATGCACATCGGCACGCCGAGCTCGGCCGCGGTCGCCCAGAGGATTTCGTTGCCCGGATCGATCAGCAGGCGGCCGTCCACGGTCGGATTCGGGCGGATGGCGCCGGCCACGAAGCCGTATTCCTTCACGCAGCGCCGCAGTTCCTGCGCCGCGAGTTCAGGGAACTGCGTGGGCAGCGACGCGACGATGTACAGCTCGCGCGGGGCGACCGCGGCGTAGGCCTGCGCCGCCCAGCGGTTGGTGGCCTGCGCGCAGGCGAGCGCGATCTGCGGATCCTCGATCGCACCGCACTGCAGCGCGAAGGTGGGGAACACCACGGCCGCCGTGATGCCCTCGCGATCGTGCATGTCCAGGCGCCTGGCGCCGTCCCAGCCGGCCGGATCGCGCTCCTCCTTCTCGTGCGGCGCATCCAGGCCGCCGGACTTGAACGGCGAGACCAGCTTGGGCACGTAGGTCCTGGCGGCGATGGCCGCCAGCGTGGAAACGATGCGGTCCGCGAACTTCGCTTCGGCGAACTTCGGGAACAGGTCGTCCGGTTCGACGAAGTGGCCGTCGCCGTCGATGATAATCATGGTGGCTGTCCTCCAGGACGCGGCGGCACGGGCCGCCCGGGCGCAGTATAGTGTTGTCCCTCCGTCGCTTAAAGAGTTACATTAATTCGCGGCCGCGGGGTGCGGCCCCGACACGCGAGGTGGATCATGGGCGAAGCGGAATACGGCTGGCTGAAGCAGGAACGGGCGTTCCGGATGCAGGTGCACGCACCCGGTTACGCGGCGCGCGAAATCGTGCCGGCGGGCGAGAACCTCTACGATCCGCAGTTGTCCTGGCTGGAGCCGGACGGCTCGGTCTTCTTCGGCGACATCGGCGGCCAGGAGCAGTACGGCTGGGATCCGGCCAAGGGCCACGGCGCGCTCGGCCGCCTGCGGCCGGACGGCCGCATCGAACACGTGGTCCCGCCGCGCAACATGGGCCAGTACATGCCGCTGTGCCCCGTGCTCGCACCGGCACATTTCGGCCCCTGGGGCGGGCATGTGTTCCTGGTCGGCCAGGAGTTCCCCGGGCGCAGCGGCGCCAGCCGCCATCACCTCGTCTTCAGGCACGCTCCCGGCTCGGATCGCATGGAAGTCTTCGGCGTCGTTCCGCCGGCCGGGCGCATCAACGACGGCATTCCCGGCGCGATGGTCACCGGCTGCTTCGGCCGCCCCGGTACGCCGCAGGCGGGCTCGTTCTTCGTGATGTCGCTGATGAACTGCGTCATCTACCGCGTTTCCACGCGCGGCGAGGTCGAGCCGTTCCTCATTCTCGACGAACCGATCACGCCCCGGCCGATCATGCCGGTAATCTTCACGCTCGGGCCGTCGTGGTGGGGCGATCTGGCCGGGGAGATGATCCTCTGGGGCAAGCGCGGCATCACCTACAGGGACGAAGTCGATCCACGCGTCGAGCAGGCCTTCTGGCACGTCGATCGCGACGGCCGCCTGGACCCCGACCCGATCCCCAACCCGCCCTCGCCGCTGTGGTCCACGGCGCAGGCCCCGGCGCAGTTCGGCCCGTACGGCGGGCAGGTGTTCTATGTGGACGAGGGCGGCATCGATCTGCTGCACGTGACCATGGTCGACGAGCCGCTGCCCTACCGGGGCCGGCTGATGCGGATCGACGCCGACGGCCGCCACCATCTGTTCGCGGACGGTTTCCAGGGCAGTTGCACCTCGCTGGTGTTCGATGGTCCGCGCCTGATCATGGGCCTGCTGGGCAAGAGCTATTCGACCGGGGACTACCACCATCCGGACGGCTCGATCTGCGAGATCCGCTGGACCGGCTGATCCGCGCGGCCGTCGCAACCGGGCCGCGCTCCGGGCCGGCAACGGGATTTGGTACCATGCGCGCGCCCGGCGCGGACGGATGCGCGCGCCTGCACCGCGACCGACGCATCCGCCCGAAGGAGAACCCCGCCATGCGGACCCTGCTGAAACTCGGATGCGCACTTGCGCTCGTCATCCCCGCCATCGCCGGCGCCCACGGCCCCAGCCGCCAGAAGGTGGTCGAGCAGATCGAAGTCGCCGCCGCACCGGACAAGGTCTGGGCACTCGTCGCGGACCTCTGCGGCGTCAAGACCTGGAACCCCGCGGTCAGGGAATGCAGCGCCGACGGTGGCAATGAGCTCAACACCAAGCGCGTGCTGACCATGCAGAACGGCGAGCCGATGAACGACCAGATCGTCGAATACGACCCGGGCAACCGGACCTATTCCTGGATGCTGCTGGAAGCGAACATCAAGGCGATGCCGATCAACACCCTGGGCGCCACGATCGCGGTGACGCCCGGCGGCGCGGGCTCCGTGGTGGAATTGAAGGGCGCGTTCTACCGCGGGTTCGGCGGCAACCAGCCGCCGCCGGAGCTTTCCGACGAAGCGGCCATCGACGCGGTGACGAAGATGTTCCAGGCCTCCCTCGCCCGCATCAAGGAACTGGCTGAGAGGCCCTGATCACCCCGACCGCCATCACTTCGCCGCAGTGACGCGCGTGGAGCATGGTCATTGCGAGGAGCAAAGCGACGAAGCAATCCACGCGCTGCCGGTGGCATCGAGGCCGATCGGGTCGCTTCGCTGCGCTCGCGACGACGATCGTTCACGGCCGCAATCGGCCGGGACCACCCCGGTACGGCAGCGCGACGACGATGGTACATGGCCGCTCGATGACTGACGTTTCGCGCGCCGCGCGAGCGGCGGCGTGGTGCCTGGCAAGCGTGCTGTGCGCAGCACCAGCCACGGCGGCCGGCCCGTTCGCCTACGTCACCAACCAGGGCTCCGACAGCGTCTCGGTGCTGGACACCGCGTCCGACACGGTGATTGCGACGCTGGCGGTCGGGCATCGCCCCGCCGGTGTCGCCGCGAGCGCGGACGGCCGGCGGGTGTACGTCACCAATCCCGAGGGCCGCGAGCTGTCGGTGATCGATGCGTCCACCCATACGCTGATTGCGAGCGTGCCGATCGGCGCCGGCCCGCTGGCCATCGCGATTGCCCGTGACGGCCGCCGCCTGTACGTCGCCGACTGGTACGACAACCTCGTCCGCGTGCTCGACGCCGCGAAACTGACGACGATTGCAGCGATCCCCGTCGGCCGGTCGCCCTCGGGGCTGGCGCTGTCGCCGGATCAACGCCTGCTGTACGTGACCAATCGGGACGACGACTCGCTGTCGCGGATCGATCTGGCCCGCAATGCGGTGGTGCGTACCACGGCGGTGGGTACGGCTCCATTCGGAGTCACCGTCTCGGCGGACGGCCGCCGCATCTACACCGCGAACGTGCGCAGCAGCGACGTCAGCGTGGTCGACGCGGCGAGCTTCGCCCAGACCGCGCGCCTGCCGGTCGGGCTGTTTCCGTACGCGGTCGCCGAGATCCCCGGCCTGCACCGCCTGTTCGTCACCAACCAGCGTAATTCCAGCGTGTCCGTCATCGATCTGGACGCCGGACGGGAGATGCGCCGGATCCGCGTCGGCGGCTATCCCGAGGGCATCATGCTGCATCCCGACGGGCGCCGGCTGTACGTGGCCAACTGGTTCGACGACGAAGTCACGGTGCTCGACGGCCTGACGCTGGAAATCCTGCGTACCGTGAAGGTCGGCAGCGGCCCGCGCGCCTACGGTCCGTTCATCGCGCCGCGCTGAACGCGTCGCGGACGATGGCGCCGGCGCGGGCGGCCACGGCCTGCAGTGCGCGCGCGGCGGCGAGTTGCCCGGCGGCACGCACCTCGTTGTGCTCTCCGCGCGTGGCGTAGCGGCCGGCGTCCCAGCCAAAATAGGTCTCGGCCAGCGCATCGGCGCAGAAGCGCGCGGCCAGCTCGACGAAAATCGTGAGCGTGGCCGGCACGAACGCCTCGTACTCCTGCGCCGTCACGAACGGCGCCGCGACCGCCGCGTAGCCCGAGACCGCGCCGGCGAACAGGTCCAGGTCGAACCGGCCGGCGGTGCTGTCCTCGCCGCTGGTGTTGCACCAGGATCGGAACGCATCGCCGAGTTCCAGCGGCAGGCGCATATACGCCAGGGTGTCCAGGTCCACCATGCACAGCCCCGCGCCGGTGCGGGCGTCGAAGATCAGGTTGGAGATCTTCGGGTCGCCGTGCACGACGCGCTCGGGCGTGCGCGGCAGCGCGGGCAGGTCCGCGGATGCGGCCAGGATTGCCCGCGCCAGCGGCTCGATGCGCGCATGGCGTGGATGCGCCGCGTGCGAGTGCAGTGCTTCTCGAAGCCCGGCAAGGTGGCGATCGATGTCGTGCACGCCCGGGCGCGGATTGCGGAAGCGCCAGCGCAGATCCGCGGTGGCGGCGTGGAACCGCGCCAGCAGCGCGCCCGCCTCGCGCGCCTGCGCGGGATTGTCGAGCGCATCGCGCGTCGTGCCGTCGACCCAGGTCAGCACGCGCCAGGTGCCGGGATCCGCGGGCTGGCACAGCGCGCCGCCGGCGGCCGGCACCAGCTCCGGAGTGAACATGCCGCGCGCGCGCAGGTGTGCGGTGACCGCGGCGATGTCCTCCTGGACCTCGGGCGGGAAAATCGGATTCACGCGCTGCAGCGCATAGCGGCGCCCGTTGTCCGCGTCCACGCGCCAGGTGCGATTGATGAGCCCGCCGCCGACCGGCACGATCCGCCCGCGGATCCCCCAGGCGCCGAGTGCGTTCGCGGCTTGCAGGCTGTCCGGGTCCATGGGCGCCGCGACTATATCGCCGCCGGAGCGCAGCGGCCAGACCGGTTCGCGATTGACGCCCGTACCGGGCTGGTGTTTCATTGCCTGCCCGGCGCGCCCCCCGGCGCCGCCGTCTTCCTGCAGGAGTCGAGATCATGATCGGGCGGTTGAATCACGTTGCCATCGTCGTTCCGGACCTGGAAGCTGCCGCGGACCGCTACCGCCAGGCGCTCGGCGCAACCGTCTCGGCACCGATCGCGCTGCCGGACCACGGCGTGACCACCGTGTTCGTGGAACTGCCGAACACCAAGATCGAACTCCTGCATCCGCTCGGCGAGAAATCGCCGGTGGCCAAGTTCCTGGCCAACAATCCCGACGGCGGCATGCATCACGTCTGCTACGAAGTCGAGGACATCCTTTCGGCACGGGACCGGCTGAAGAGCCAGGGCGCGCGCATCCTCGGCGACGGCGAGCCCAAGCCCGGCGCGCACGGCAAGCCGGTGCTGTTCCTGCACCCGAAGGACTTCTACGGCACGCTGGTGGAGATCGAGCAGGTCTGACCGCGGCGCCTGTCTCGCGGCACGGAAACCCTTGGCGCGCGCGTTCAAGGCCGGCACAGGCCGGGCCGTTAACTCCCGGGCATGAGCCTCGCCACTTGGACCAGCGGCCTGTTCGCGATCACTCCGCGCGTCACCCTGCGCCGCGGTCGCCTCGTGGCCCGCACCAACCTGCTGCTGCAGTTCCTGAGCCTGTTCTCGTACTGCAAGACCGTCGAAGCCTCGCGCGCGATGCGCCGGGTGGTCGTATCCAGACGCGTACTCTGGGTGCTGGCGTGGCGGCGCAGCTATGCCTTCTCCCGCATCCGCGGCATCCGCTACGAGTTCGGCAGCCTGCCCACCGCCTGGAGCATGTTCGTCGGCACGACGGACGAGTGGGAGTGGTTCTCGGTCTGGCTGACGCTGGACAAGCCGCACGAGCGCGTAGCGCTGTTTTCGTAGATC
>JBFXBD010000041.1:0-54555 GCA_050183625.1 Gammaproteobacteria bacterium | reverse complement strand
GCAGCGAAGCGACCCACGCGGCCTGGATGCCAGCGGCAGCGCGTGGATTGCTTCGTCGCTTCGCTCCTCGCAATGACGGATGCGGTGCGTGGATGGGCCGCGCAGCGGCCGCGGCAATCCATGCGGCCTGGATTAAATTGGCGCCGCATGGGTCGCTTCGCTGCGCTCGCGACGACGATGGCCCGGCTCAGTCACCGGCGATTTCCAGGCGGCGCACGACGGCACCGTCGATGCGCACCGGCGCGTGCGTGGTCAGCACCGCGATCCCGCCCGCGGCCAGATGCGAGGCGAGCAGCGACTCCACCGTCTCCCGGCCGGCCACATCCAGCGCCGTGAGCGGTTCGTCGAGCAGCCAGATCGGCGTGGCGGCCACCGGCAGGCGGGCGAGCGCGACCCGCCGGCGCTGGCCCGCGGAAAGCTGGCGGACCGGCGCATCCTCGAACCCGCCGAGCCCCACGCGCGCGAGAGCGTCCGCGGCACTCGCACCGGCGTGCGTGTGCCCGAGCACGAGTGCGATCGCGACGTTTTCCAGCGCCGTCAGCGACTCCTTCAGGCCGGCCGCGTGGCCGATGTAGCTGACCGCGCCGCGATAGGCGGCGTCGGACGGCTCCACCTCCCGGCCGCACCAGAGTATCCGCCCGGCGAGCGGACGGATGAACCCGGCCAGGATGCGCAGCAGGCTGGTCTTGCCCGCACCGTTGGCGCCTTCCACCACCAGCGCCTCGCCGCCGCGGACATCGAAGCCGAGCGCGTCGAACAGCAGCCGATCGCCGCGCTGGCAGGCGAGATCGCGCACCGCAAGCTGCGGCGCGCCGTCGTGATGCGGGTCGGTCATCGGATATTTTCGGCCGCTCGTGCACGAATGATGAGGTGAACCCGCGCGTGCGGCACGGGAACGGGCACGGCTGCTATGATGCCACAAGGTTCTCCCCATGCCGGCCGCCGACACCGCCACTTCCATCGCCTCGCCCGCACGCGCCGTCCGGGCCCTGCTCTGGCGCGACCTCACGCTCGCCTGGCGCAGGCGCAGCGATATCGTCAACCCGCTGGTGTTCTTCGTCATCGTCGTGACGCTGTTCCCGCTGGGCCTGGGCCCGGAGGTGAACCTGCTCGCCCGGCTCGCCCCGGGCATCGTCTGGGTCGCGGCGCTGCTCGCGGCGCTGCTGGCCCTGGAGAACATCGTCCACGCCGACTACGAAGACGGCACGCTGGAGCAGATGCTCCTGAGCCCGCACCCCACGGTGCTGTTCGTGCTCGCGAAGATATTCGCCCACTGGCTGGTCGCCGGCCTGCCGCTGGTGTGCATCGCGCCGCTGCTGGGCGTGCTGCTGCACGCGCCGCCGCAGGTGATCGAGGTCGTGGTCGTGACGCTGCTGCTGGGTACGCCGTGCCTGTCGCTCATCGGCGCGGTCGGCGCGGCGCTGACGCTGTCGCAGCGGCGGGGCGGAATGCTGATGTCGATCCTGGTGCTGCCGCTTTACGTGCCGGTGCTGATCATGGGCAGCGCCGGCGCCGATGCCGCGGCCGCCGGGCTGCCCGCGGACCCCTACCTCTCCCTGCTCGGCGCGCTGCTCGTGCTGAGCATCACGCTCGCCCCCTGGGCGATCTGCGCGGCGATCCGCATCGCGTTCGAGTGATGGCGCGCGCCGCGCCCGCGGCGGGGATACGCAATCCATCCCCGCTTCGGGATCAGAGCCACTTCATCAGGCCGAGCTCGAAGGGGTGGCAGAGCAACGGATGCTGGGGGAACACCCGCAGCCGGTAGGCGACCAGCCCGGACAGCGCCGGGTCCAGGGCGAGTTCGTAGGCCGCCAGCCCGTCCTGCTCTCCGCAGTGGCGCAGGTTCCCGGTGTCGAGGATCCGGAACTCGCCGTCGTCGGCGGTGCGGCCGAGCAGGCACTGCACCGCGACATCCCCCGGCGCCAGGCCGTTCAGTTGCACGCCCACGCGGATCGTGAGCGGATCGCCGGCACTGATGCGCGCCGGCGGCGCGTCCAGGCGCCGGGCGGAAAGCTGCGGCCAGGCCGCGCGCACCGCCTGCTTCCAATGCGCGAGCTGGCCGGCACGACCGCTGTCGCCGTCGCGCAATTGCCGCGAGACCCCGAGCGCGGGCAGGTAGAAGCTGCCGATGTAGTCCGACAGCATGCGGTGCGCCGAGAACCGCGGGATGATCGACTTCATCGCCTCCTTGGCCATTGCCACCCAGCGCGGCGGATAACCGTGCGAGCGGGCGAAGTACATCGGTATGACCTCGTGCTCGAGGATGTCCAGCAGTTCGCGCTGCTCCAGCCAGCGGCGCCGGGCCGGATCCTGCTCGGAGACGTGCGGTTGCACCGCCCAGCCGTTGCCACCGTTGTAGCCCTCGGCCCACCAGCCGTCGAGCACGGACAGGTTCAGCACGCCATTGATGCCGGCCTTCATGCCCGAGGTGCCGCTCGCCTCGAGCGGATACTCGGGCACGTTCACCCACACGTCCACCCCCGAGACCAGCCGGCGCGCGAGCGCGAGATCGTAGCCCTCGACCAGGATCACCTTGCCCAGGAACTCCGGCTGGCGCGCGACTTCGTGGATCTGCCGGATCAGTTCCTTGCCCGGCTCGTCGCTCGGGTGCGCGCGGCCGGCGAAGACGATGCACACGCGCCGGTCGGGGTTGCCCAGCAGCCGGCGCAGGCGCTCGATGTCGTCCAGCAGCAGCGTGGCGCGCTTGTAGGTGGCGAAGCGGCGCGCGAACCCGAGGATGAGCACGTCCTCGCCGGTGCGCAGCCACTCGGTCTCAAGGTCGATCTGCGCCTGGCTGAAGCCGAAGCGCCGGCAGCGCCGCTCGATATGGCTGCAGACGTCCTCGATCACCGACTTCTTCATCTCCAGGTGCACGCCCCAGAACATGTTGTCGCTCAGGGCGTCGATCGCATTGCGCCAGTAGTCGGCGTTCAGGAACTGGTCGCGCCAGGCCGGATCGTCGAGCACGTTGACCCACTCGCCGGCAAAGAAGGTCGGTACGTGCACGCCGTTGGTGACGTGGCCCATCGGGTTGTCGTCCACCGGCACTTCGGGCCAGGCGTAGCGCTCCATGAGCGCGGCGGTCTCGCCGTGGATCCTGCTGACGCCGTTGTGGTAGCGCGAGCAGCGCAGGGCGAAGGCGGTCATGTTGAACGCCTGGGGATCGCCGTTCTGCCCCAGGGCGATGAAGTCGCCCGGCTCCACGCCCAGCGGCGCGAGGAACGGCACCACTTCGTGCCGGAACAGGCCGACGTCGAAGATCTCGTGGCCGGCAGGCACCGGCGTGTGGGTCGTGAACACCGTCGAGGAAGCGACGATCTCCAGCGCCGCGGGGAACGCCACGCCCTGCGAGACGTACTCGCGGCAGCGCTCCACCACCATCAGGCTCGGGTGGCCCTCGTTCATGTGCCAGACGGTCGGATTCAGGCCGAGCCGGCGCAGCGCGCGCGCGCCGCCGATGCCGAGCACGATTTCCTGCCGCAGGCGGGTGGGCTTGTCCGCGGTGTAGAGCTGGTGGGCGATCCCGCGCGCCTCGGGCGGATTGCCGGGCACGTCGGTATCCAGCAGGTACAGGTCGATGTGGCCGGCCTTGGCGCGCCAGACCCGGACCGAGATCGTGCCCCCGGCAAGTTCGATCGGGATCAGCATGTCGGTGCCGTCCGGCTCGCGCACCGGCGTCACCGGCAGATCGTCGATGTCGAACGCGGCGAAGTTGGTGATCTGGCGCCCGCCGCGATCGACCGTCTGGATGACGTTGCCCTGCCGGTACAGCAGCCCCACCGCCACGAACGGCAGGCCCATGTCGCTGGCCGCCTTGCAGAAGTCGCCGGCCAGGATCCCCAGGCCGCCGGAATAGATCGGCAGGCTTTCGTGCAGGCCGAACTCGGCGCAGAAGTACACGACGAGATCGGTGCCGGGATCCACGCGTGCGGCGAGCCCCACGCGGCTGCGCTCGCCGAGATAGGTGTCGTAGTTCGCGAGCGCGCGGTTGTAGGCCTCCAGGTAGGTGCGGTCGGCGGCGGCCTCGTCCAGGCGGCGCTGGCTCACCCGGCGCAGGAACACCCGCGGATTGTGGCGGCAGTCGTCCCACAGGTCGCTGTCGAGATAGCGGAACAGCCCGCGCGAATGCCGATCCCAGCTGTAGTAGAGATCGTTGGCGAGTTCGTGCAGGCGGCTGAGCCTGGCCGGCACGCGCGGGTTGATCTCCACGTGGTAGCGGGTCGCGGCCGGACCTTCGTTCGTGTGGCGCGGATCGTCGGGCATGGTGCGTTCCAGGAGGCTCCGATGCGTTGCTCGATGGGGCAGGTGGTTGCAGGGTGCGTGCCAACATGACCCGCGGCGGCGCGGGATGCAAGCCGGCTCAGCGCGCGACCCGGTAGAGCGCCAGCATCTGCGACAGCGCGGCGGGATCCTCCGCCGGCAAGGCGATGGCGGCCGAGTCCGATTGCGGCTCCAGCAGCAGCGCCGCGAGCCGCGCACGCGGCTGGTCCAGCCCGACCCACAGATCGCCGGCGCGCGGTGCTACCCGGGCGCGCTGCGCGATCACCACCCCGGCGCGGCGCACGAACTGCGTGGCGCGGATCGCGCGCCCCGGCTGCGCCGGCCCGTGCACGACACCCTGGCGCGCCAGCCATGCCGCCAGGGCCGCATCGCCGCCGGGCACGAGATAGGCCGCCGGCAGATGGATGGCGCGGTCCGCGATCACGTAGCGGTGGTCGTCGAAGTCCACTGGCACCGCCGCACCGTCGCCCAGGCGCCGCAGCGCGACCCGTTCGCGCGGATGATGCGGGTCGGGCCCATAGCGCGCCCGCAGCAGCAGCGGCTCGGTGGGCACGCGGGCGCGGGCGGCACGCACGGCGGCCCGGATCGGATCGCGATGTTCACCGACCAGCGCCAGGAAGGCCTCGATGCACGCCACCTGCTTGCCGACGCGGACGCGGATGTTGCGGTAGCTCGGATAGCTGCCGTCCCGGGGGTCCAGCCGGGTCTCCATCAGCAACGACAGCACGCCTTCCACGCCGATCCGGTTGCGCAGGTTGCGCAGCGTGAGCCCGCCGTTGGTGAGCGGTTGGCGGCTGCTCCTGATCTCGCCGATGTAGCGCTGCGCCGGCAGGCCGCCGGCGCCGACCCGCGCAATCCACGCCGGCAACAGCTTGCCGGCCGCCAGGTCGCGCAGCGGCTGCGCCACGTTCGGGTTGTTGGCGTACTCGAACTGGGCCTCGAAGTCGGTGAGCAGGCCCTCGCGGGCGAGCGATTCGCGCTTGAGGATCGCGGACTCGTGGATGTCCAGCGCGACATCCGGCATGTAGGCATGCAGCGCGCCGATGATCGCGGCCGACTCCGGCTGCGACAGCGCGACGTAGTCGGTATTGAGGTTCACGCGATTGGCATTCGCGCGCCGGCGCAGTTCGCGGCCGTCCGGGTTGGCGTTCACGACGAGGACCAGCCGCGCGCCGGCAAGCGGTGGCGGCGGGCCACGGATGGCGATCGCGCGCGCGATCACCATGAGCGACTCGGCGCCTGCGCTCTCCGTGCCGTGCTGCGAACCCACCATCATCACCGTGAAAGGCTCCCCGGCGGCGCCGCCGGCCGGCTCGATCACCAGCGCCTCGATCGGCCGGCCCTGGACGCTGGTACCGATCCGGTCGACGTGGGCGCCGGGCATCGCCTTCGCCGCCAGCGCAAGCCAGGCCGAGATCTCCGCGGAGGTGGACAGGCGCGTGAAGCCCGCCAACCGCAGCGGCGTGGGGCCGGGATCGGCGGCGCGCGCCGTGGCGGCGAGGACGACGAGCGCGAATATCGCGATGCGGCGCAGGGCCGCGCTGCACGGGAACGGGATCATCCGGACAATGTGCCCGCCCCCGCCGCCCATGGCAACCCGGGGGCCGCGCTGGCGGGGCTTCAGAACCGCCCGAGCTGCGCGTACGGCAACGAGGTCGGGAAGCGCACGAAGGCGTGCCGGCGCTGGCCGGCGCTGGAGATGCAGGCTTCGCCGGTGGAATCGCGCACCACCACCCACTCGTCCTCGTCGATCATCGCGCGGCCGCCGCCCGGCGCGGTGAACGCGAACGCGGGCCCCAGGCAGAGCATCTGCCAGGGCTTGAAGCCCGCGTTGCGCAGGCGCGCATGCGCGCCGGTGCGCGCGACCAGGATCGGCACGTTCTCCAGCACCTGCTGCGGTGGGTGGCCCCCGGCTTCCAGGCCGTCGAGCACCGCTTCGCCCAGGCCGAAGACGATCCGCACCGGATACTCGGTGATCCACGCGTACAGGCGCGCGCCACCGTGCATTTCGTTCTCGGCGTCGAGCACGGTCACGCCCATGCGCTCGGCGGCGAGCCGATAGGGCTGCATCTGCGCGGTTTCGGTGCGGCCGGCGACGAACACGGCGGTGTCGTCCGCGGCGAAGCCCATGCGCTCGAACATACCCCAGGCCCAGTGGGTGTCGGCCTGGATGTCGCGTTCGCTCACCGGGTACTCGCGGTCGCCGCCGTGGGCGTGGACCACGCCGGTGCCCCAGATCCGGGTATTGGCATCGCCGGTCATTGCAATCCGCCTCCGATCCGGCCATCCCCGCCGTCATTGCTTCGCTGCGCCATCCGTGAACCGCGCCTTCGTCGTCGCGAGCGCAGCGAAGCGACCCACGCGGCCTCGATGCCGCCGGCAGCGCGTGGACTGCTTCGTCGCTTCGCTCCTCGCAAGGACGCGGGCGGTTCATGGATAGCGCAGCGAAGCAATCCGAGCGGCGCGGATGGCATCGAGGCTGCTTGGATTGCTTCGCTGCGCTCGCAATGACGGCTGGGGCGGTTCATGGTCGGGAAGCATAGACAGGTGCACCGGCTCCGGCCAGCGCCGATGGCCGGTTTGTGCCTGTGCACGCACAATGCGCCGCGGGCGTGCCCGGCACGCGCACGGCAGCGGCGCTTGCGCCGCCCGGGCCTGCGCGGTATACGGACGGCGCGGCCATCCGCGCCGCAGGAACACGACGATGTCCGTGCCCGCCGCTCATCGCAATGCCCTCGCGCCCGGCGCGAGCCTGCTCTGGTACCGGATCGATCGCGTGCTCGGCCAGGGTGCGTTCGGCATCACCTACCTTGCGATTGACGCCAACCTGCACCGGCCGGTGGCGATCAAGGAGTTCCTGCCCGGGCAGCTCGCGCGCCGCGAGGACGACGCGACCGTCACCCCGCTCACCACCGATCTGGCCGAGGAATACCGCACCGGCCTGGCGCGCTTCGTGTCCGAGGCGCGCACGCTGGCGCGATTCGAGCACCCGAACATCGTGCGCGTGCACAACGTGTTCGAAGCCAACGGCACGGCGTACATGGTGATGCAGTACGAGGAAGGCGAGGGCCTGGACCGGCGCCTGAAGCGCCAGGGCCCGCTGGAGGAAGCCGAGATCCTGCGCCTGGTCGAGCCGCTGCTCTCCGGACTGGAAGCGATCCACGACCGCGGCTTCGTCCACCGCGACATCAAGCCGGCGAACATCTTCATCCGCGCCGACGGCAGCCCGGTGCTGCTGGATTTCGGATCCGCGCGCCAGGCAGCCGGCGGCGAGGCGCGCACGCTGACGAACTTCGTCTCGCCGGGCTACGCGCCGATCGAACAGTACGCAGGAAAGAGCGACCAGCAGGGGCCGTGGAGCGATCTCTACGGGCTGGGCGCGACGCTGTACCGGGCGATGACCGGCCGCGCGCCCGCCGATGCCGTGGACCGCAGCCATTCGATCGCCATAGACACCCGCGATACCTACGAGCACGGCATCGTCACCGCGCAGGGTCGCTACAGCCCGCGCCTGCTCGCCGCGGTGGACCACGCGTTGCAGTTCCGTGCCCAGGATCGGCCGCAGAGCGTGGCCCAGTGGCGCGCCGAGCTTGGCCTGCCGGGCGGCAGGGCGCCGGTCGATCCGGGTGAAGTGCCGACGCTCGACGCCACCGGCGGCGCTACCACCGGCGCAGGCGCGGCCACGAGCCGGCCCGCGACCGCGGCCGGCACCGGGCAGGCAAACCCCGGCACGGCCGACGCACGACCGGACGCAGCTCCGCGGCCGCAGCACCGCCGCTGGACCCGGTCACCGGTGGCGACGCTCGGCGCTATCCTGGTCGTCGCAATCGGCGCCGGCGCCCTGCTCGGCCGCCGCGGTCCCGAATCGGCGCCTGCCACCCCGTCCGTGCAGCCGCAGGCGGCTGCCTCGGCAGCAGGCGTGGATGCCAGTCCGGGGCTGGCGCCGCCGGCCTCTGCATCGCAGCCCGCCGTGCCGGCCACGACCGTGCAATCCTCGCCGCTGCCGACACCCATCGACCCGCTGGCGGTGCGACGCGAGCGGATCGCATCGCTGCTCTATGCCGCCGGCGAGGATCTGGACGCCCTGCGGCTGATGTCGCCGCCGGGCCGCAATGCCCACGAGAAGTATCGCGAGGTGCTCGCGCTCGAACCCGGGCAACCCGCCGCGCTGCGGGGCATCGAAACGATTTCCGACCGCTACCTCGATCTCGTCCATCGCGAACTCGGGCGCGACAACCTCGCCCGCGCCGGCGCTTACCTCGAAAAGGCCGAGCAGCTCACGCCCGGCCGCCCGCCGGTGCTGCAGGCGCGCCAGGCACTGGAAGAGCGCCGCCGGTTGCTGGCATCGCGCCCGCCGGCCGCCGTGCGGGAGGCGGCCGCGGCGCCGCCGCCGACCGGCTTCCAGCGCCTGAAGAAGCGCTTCGGCGATATCGTGCGCGGCGGCCGCCCGCCGCCGCGCGATGGCGGGGATTCGCGCGCACAGCAATACCGCGAGCGGCTCGGGGGCAATTGACCGCGGTCACCTGCCGGTGACGTGCGCGGGTTAAAGTACCGGCCTCATGACGGTCCGCAACCTCGAATACCTGTTCGCCCCCAAGTCGATCGCGCTCATCGGCGCCGGCAACACGCCCGGCTCGGTCGGCGCCACGATCGCACGCAACCTGTTCGGCGCCGGTTTCGCCGGGCCGATCATGCCGGTGAACCCGCGCCACGTCGCGGTCGGCGGCGTGCTCGCCTACCCGGACATCGCCCACCTGCCGCTGACGCCGGATCTGGCCGTGATCTGCACCCCGGCGCCGTCGGTGCCGGGTATCGTCGCCGACCTCGGCGCGCGCGGCACGCGCGCAGCGATCGTCATCAGCGCCGGCTTCGGCGAGACCGCGAGCAGCGAAGGCAAGGCACTCGAACAGGCGGTGCTGGACGCCGCGCGCCCGCATCTGCTGCGGGTGCTCGGGCCGAACTGCGTCGGCGCGCTGGTACCGGGCGCGCACGTCAACGCCAGCTTCGCGCACCTGTCGCCGCCGGCAGGGCCGATCGCCTTCGTGGCCCAGTCCGGCGCCATCATTACCGCGATCCTGGACTGGGCTGCGCCGCGCGGCATCGGCTTCTCGCACCTGGTGTCGCTGGGCGACATGATCGACGTCGACTTCGGCGACGTGCTCGACTATCTCGCCGGCGACGGCGCCACGCACGCCATCCTGCTGTACGTGGAGGCGATCACCCACGCCCGCAAGTTCATGTCCGCGGCGCGCGCGGCGGCGCGCAGCAAGCCGGTGATCGTGGTCAAGAGCGGGCGCCACGCCGCCACGGCGCGCGCTGTGGCCTCGCACACCGGCGCGCTCGCCGGCGTCGATGCGGTCTATGACGCGGCCTTCCGCCGCGCCGGCATGCTGCGGGTGTTCGAGCTGGCGGAAGTGTTCGACGCGGTGGCGATCCTGGCCGGCAGGCGCAGCCTGCAGGGCGAGCGGGTGGCGATCCTGTCCAACGGCGGCGGCATCGCCATCCTGGCCACCGACGCGCTCGCCGACGTGCGCGCGACGCCGGCGACGCTGTCGCCGGAGACGATCGCGAAGCTGAACGCCGTGCTGCCGCCGACCTGGTCGCATGGCAACCCGGTGGACATCATCGGCGACGCCGACGCGGCACGCTACACCGCCGCGCTCGACGTGCTGCTCGAATCGCGCGATGCCGACGCGGTCGTGGTGCTGAACTGCCCCACCGCCGTGTCCTCCAACACCGACATCGCGCGCGCCGTGGCCGAGTCGATCGGCGATCGGCGCCAGCCGATCGTGCTCACCAACTGGGTCGGCGCCGGCTCCACCGCCAAGGCGCGCGAGATCTTCACCGCGCGCGGCCTGCCCACCTACGAGACGCCCGAGGCCGCCGTGCGCGGCCTGGGCTACCTGCTCGAATACCGGCGCGCGCAGGAGGCGCTGATCCAGACCCCGCCCTCGGTGCCCGAGCAGTTCGAGCCGGATCTGTCGGCGGCGCAGGCGCTGGTCGCCGCTGCGCTCGCCGAGGGCCGGCAGTGGCTGGACGAGGCCGAAGCCAAGCGCCTGCTCGCGGCGTACGCGATTCCGGTCGCCGAGACACTCTCGGTGGACTCGCCCGAAGCCGCGGCGCAGGCGGCTGCGCGGATCGGCGCGCCGGTGGCATTGAAGATCCGCTCGCGCGACATCACGCACAAGAGCGACGTGGGCGGCGTGGTGCTGGATCTCGACACGCCCGCCGCCGTGGCCGAACGGGCGCGCGCGATGCTGGCGCAGATCCGCGCGCGGCTGCCCAAGGCGCGGATCGACGGCTTCACCGTCGGCCGCATGATCCGCCGCAGCCAGGCGTACGAACTGATCGCGGGCATCGTCGACGACGCGCAGTTCGGGCCGGTGATCGTCTTCGGCCAGGGCGGCACCGCCGTGGAGGTAATCGACGACAAGGCGCTCGGCCTGCCGCCGCTGAACATGACCCTGGCACGGGAGCTGATCGGCCGCACGCGGGTGGTGCGCGAACTGTCCGGCTACCGCGACCAGCCGCCGGCGAACATCGCCGCCATCGCCGCCATGCTGATCAAGCTCGCCCAGCTCGCCGCGGATCTGCCCCAGGTCGCGGAGCTGGACATCAACCCGCTGCTGGCCGACGCCGGCGGCGTGATCGCGCTCGACGCGCGCGTGCGCGTCGCACCGGCCCGCGGCCAGGGCGGCGACCGGCTCGCAATCCGGCCCTACCCGAAGGATCTGGAGAGCGAGGCGCGTCTGCCGGACGGGCGCACGTTCTGGCTGCGGCCGATCCGCCCGGAAGACGAGCCGGCGCTGCACGCCGCGTTCGCCGAACTCACGCCCGAGCAGATCCGCCTGCGGTTCTTCGTGCCGCTGAAGAAGCTCACCCACGTCGCCGCTGCGCGCTTCACCCAGATCGACTACGACCGCGAGATGGTGCTGCTGCTCACCGAGCGCGGCGCCCCGGGGGCGACCCCGATCCACGGCATCGTCAATCTCATCTGCGATCCGGACAACGAGCGCGGCGAGTACGCCATCGTCGTACATCCGGAACTGGTGGGGCACGGCGCCGGCACGCTGCTGATGCAGCGGATCATCGACTACGGGCGCCGGCGCGGGCTGCGGGAGATCTACGGCGACGTGATGGCCGAGAACCACCGCATGCTCGCGGTGTGCGAGGACCTGGGCTTCCGGCGCGCCGCGCACGGCGAGGACCCGGGCATCGTGCGCGTGACGCTCGCACTGCACTGAGGGAATTTCGAACGCATGACCGACACGCTCCTGGGCCGCCGCCGGTTGCTCGAACTCGGCGCCGGTGCAATTGCCGCGACCGCCCTGCCGCTGCGCGCGGCTCCGCGTTTCGATTCCGATCCGTTCGCGCTCGGCGTCGCCAGCGGCTACCCCGCGCCGGACGGCGCGGTGCTGTGGACGCGCCTGGCGCCGCGGCCGCTGGAAGCGGGCGGCGGCATGCCCGCGGCGGCGGTCCGGGTGCACTGGGAGATCGCGCACGACGAACGCTTCGCCAGGATCGCCGCGCGCGGCACGGCGAGCGCCGATCCGCGCTGGGCGCACAGCGTCCACGTCGCCGCTTCGGGACTGGCACCGGATCGCTGGTACTGGTACCGGTTCCACGCCGGCGACGCGACCAGCCCGCCCGGCCGCCTGCGCACCGCGCCCGCGACGGACGCCCTGCCGGCACGCCTGCGGCTGGCATTCGCCTCCTGCCAGCACTACGAGCACGGCTACTACGCGGCCTACCGGCACATGCTGGCCGACGAACTGGATCTCGTCATCCACCTCGGCGACTACATCTATGAAGGTTCGTGGGGTTCCAAACCCGTGCGCCGGCACGGGACACCGGAACCCAGGACGCTGGACGAGTACCGCGCGCGCCATGCCCTGTATCGCACCGATCCGGACCTGCAACGCGCGCACGCGGCCTGCCCGTGGGCCATGGTGTGGGACGACCACGAAGTCGAGAACGACTACGCCGCGGATCGCTCGCAGGGCCTGGAAGATCCGGCGGCATTCCTGCGCCGGCGCGCCGCGGCCTACCAGGCGTACTACGAGCACATGCCGATGCCGCCGTCGATGCAGCCGCACGGGCCGGACATGCGCATCTACGAGCGGCTCGACCACGGACGGCTGGCGCGCATCCACCTGCTCGACTTCCGCCAGTACCGCAGCTACCAGCCCTGCCCGCGCGCGGGCCGCGGCGGCGGGAACATGATCGGCCCGGACTGCAGCGCGCGCCTGGATCCGGCGGCCACGCTGCTCGGTGCCGCGCAGGAACGCTGGCTGGACGAGTCGCTGGCCGGCGCGCGCAGCGGCTGGAACCTCATCGCCCAGCAGACGCTGATGGCGCAGGCGGACGCGGCCAAGGGCCCGGACCGGCGCTGGTTCAGCGACGGCTGGGACGGCTACCCCGCGGCGCGCAGGCGCCTGCTGGACAGCGTGGTCGCACGCCGCGCCCGCAACCCGGTAGTGATCGGCGGCGACGTGCACGCATTCTGGGCCGCGGATCTGAAGGCCGACTTCGACGACCCGGCCGCGCCCGCGATCGCCAGTGAATTCGTCACGACATCGATCAGTTCCTTCGCACCGCCCGAGGAACGCTTCGCGACCGCCCTGGCCGAAGAGCCGCACATCCGCTTCGCCACCGGCCTGTATCGCGGCTACACGCGCATGGAGATCACGCCCGCGCGCACCACGGTCGATCTGCGCGCGCTCGCGGACGCGCGCGACCGCGTAAGCGACTGCAGCACGCTGGCGAGCTTCGTGGTGGAGGACGGGCGGCCGGGCGCGCAGCGCGCCTGAACCGCCTGGGCGCCGTCACCGGTCGCGCGGCGCGATCGGCATCACGTTGGTGTCGCTGTCGTAGTGCAGTGTTTCGTACTTCACCCCGGGCGGCGGCGGGGTGTCACCGATGGTCCAGTTCCCTGATGCGTCGCGCCACTTGTAGACCGTGGTCCGGGATTGCTGCGCCGCAGGCACCTGCTCGATGGCGCGCTCGACCAGCGGGCGCTGGTAGCGGTACAGGTACGCACCGATCGCGGCCAGCACGGCCAGGATGACGATGACGGCGCGCCAGCGCCGCGGCTTGACGTTCGACAGCACGGTGGCCGGATGGCCTGAGCCGAACTCGAACTCGGGATCCGGATCGCGCCTGCCCATGCGCCCTGCCTCAGCCGGTATGGCGCACTTCGTACAGCGCGCCGTCCGGCTCGTGGTACTCGCCGGTGGAATAGCTGCGGCCGGTCAGGCCGAGCAGCAGTCGCGGGCCGTCGAAGGTCAGGCTGGTGAAGCTGCCGTAGAAGCCGTCCGCGAACACGTGCTCGGTGCCATCGGCGGCGCGGCGCAGGATGCGTCCGCAATACGGCAGGCCGGTGGCGTACTCGTCGCAGCCAGAGACCTGCGCGAGATTCACCGGGCCGTCGTCGGCCCAGAACAATTCGCCCGCGAACGGGCCGAATTCGCGCGGTGCAGGCAATGCACGCGGATGGACCGGCGCCTGCACGGGGTCCATCGCGCCATCGGCGCCGACGCGCCAGAAGCCGCGCGCCTGCGGCGTATCCGCCCCGCCCTGGAAACTCGCCCCACGCACACCGTGCAGGATCAGTTCCCCGGCCAGATCGCCCCACCACGGCGGCGCGTGAAACACCATGAGCGGCAGGATCGACCCCTGTGGCGAATCCAGGGTGAGGAAGGGATCGACGCGGCCGTCGGGATCGATTCGATACACGGTGCAATTCATGAACGACTGCGCGAACAGGAAGCCGTCGAAGGGCGATCCGGCGCGGCCGAATGTTCCGGGCATGAGCGCGCCGGAGATGCCGCCGCCGATGCGGCCGTTGTCCGGCATCACCGCGAAGACTTCCGGGGTATCCGTGCCCGGCGCGACCCGGTACATCGCGTGCGGACGCGTCGCGCCGGGCCGGCCGGGCGCGGTCTGCCCGGCGAAGAAGATATGCCCGCCCCAGCGGCCGAAGTTCGCCGGCGCCAGGCGCGGCTCGAACACCGTGCCCAGGGCGACGTTGCCCGGCGGTACGATCGCTTCGAGGCGATCGTCGCGATGCAGGCGCCAGATCGAACCGTGCCCGCGCGCCGGATCCCACGCCGGCGTGCGCTGGCCGCCGATGTCGCCGAACACCACGCTGCCGTCAGCGTCGCACCAGCCGATCCGATCCACGTCGCGCCAGCCGAGCATGATGTCGAAGAAGCCGTCGCCCGGCTCGATGATCGGCCGCGCTTTGAATCCCGGCGCGTGTACCTGCATGCGGAACGGGTACAACGCCCGCAACGCGGGGTAGTCAGGCAGGTCGGGATAGGCCGGGTTGCGCAGCAAGGCCGGCTTGCCTCACCACACCAGGTGCAGGCTGCCGACGCCGTTGACCATGTTCGGCCGGAACTCGGGCCGCGTGCCCGGCGCGATGCGGAACTCGGGAATGCGCTGCATCCACTCCTGCAGGAAGATCCGCAGCTCCAGCCGCGCCAGGTGCGAGCCGGCGCAGCGGTGCGGCCCGGCGCCGAAGGCGATGTGCGGCTTCCACGCGCGGTCGAAGTCGATCCGCAGCGGATCGGCGACGTTGGCCGCGTCGATGCCCACGCTCGGCAGGTAGAAGATGACCGGCTCGCCCTTCTTCACCTGCGCGCCGCGGAACTCGCCGTCGCGCTTGACCCGGCGCGGCGGCGTCGTGCCGCCGAAGCTGCGCAGCAGTTCCTCCACCGCCTCCTGCGCGATCCCCGGCTGCTCGCGCAGCCGGCGCTGCAGGTCCGGGCGCGCGGCGAGGATGCGCGCGAAGTGGCACATGCCGTTCTTCACCGTGTCCAGCCCGGCGATGAACAGCAGGTTGCAGATCGGCGCGACCACCGTCTCCGCGTCCACCGGCCGGCCGTCGATCCGGCTCGCCAGGAGCTGGCTGATCCAGTCGTGCCCCGGCCGCGCCTGGCGCTCGCGAATCAGTTCGCCGAGGTACTGCATCATCTTCGCGCCGCAGTCCTGCTTGATCTCGATCGTGTCGCCGTCGAGGTAGTTGCAGACCCAGTCCGAGAACTCCTGGTAGCGGGCGAGATCCATGCCCATGCGCTTCATGAAGGTGAGCACCGGCACCGGCAGCGCGAAGGCGGCCACGAACTCGCACCGGCCCAGCGGCCGCACCTTCTCGATGAGTTCCACCGACAGCGCGCGGATCTCGTCCTCCAGCGCAAAGATCACCTTCGGGCTCAGGAACGGGTTGATGAGCGCGCGCAGCGGGCCGTGATCAGGCGGATCCCGATCCAGCGGCGGCGTGCGCAGGAACGGCTGGCCCTCGGGCGGTGCAGGGATGCCGCTGTCGACGGTAGTGAACAGATCCAGCAGGTGGATCATCTCGTTGATGGCTTCCTTGCCGATCACCACCCAGTGCCCGCCGTTGCGCGGGGTGTAGAAGAAGTCCGGCGCGTTCGCGAGCAGATCCTGCATCCGGGCCGAAGGATCCGTAAGCAGGCCTTCGTCGTGGTACAGATCGAAGTCCAGCACGCGATCGGGCGCGACGTGCGTGGGGATCACCGATTGCAGGGCCTGGTTCATGGCGGCGGCCTCGTGACGCCCGGTGCGCGGGCGCTTCATTCTCCGCGCGCCCGCCGGGCGCGCGCAAGCGTGCGGACCCGGGCGCCGGGCGTCAGCGTCGCGGATTGCGCCGGCGCAGCGCGGCCGATGCGATGCCGGCCAATCCCGCAGCGAACAGCGGCAGCGCGGCCGGCACCGGTACCGGTGCCGGAGTGACGCTCAGGCCGTCGAAGAACACGTAGCGTTGCGCGGACGCAGCCAGGGTGCCGTCGGCGCTGAAGTCCAGGGCGAGCCGGCCGTTGAACGCCGGCAGCGCGGCGGGCAGGTCCGGGCCAACCAGGAAATCCGGGCCGGCGGTGGGCAGCGGCAGGCCTTCGATCCAGAACAGGCGGACGTTGACCAGGGGCAACCCGGCCAGCGTGAATCCGCTGAAATCCTGTGCAGCCGGCGCCGGGCTGCTCGCGGTGAGCACGAAGATGTCGGTCGGCACCGTGCCGCCCGGCGGCGGCACGGGCGGGGCATAGCCTTCGTTGCCGACCGTTGCGGATCCGGTTGCGTCGCCGAAGGCATGGCCCCCGACCGACCCGGACAGATCCAGGAACGCATTGCCGTAGAGGCTGGCATTGACCAACGTTCCGGCGCTGAACGTGGTGAGGAACGCCGCCTCGGCGTCGTAGAGGAACGTGCCGGAAACCGTCATGCCACCGAGCGCGGCCGACAGATCGGCGACCTGGGCGGTGGCAGCGGGCGTGTTCTCGCCGGCGAGCGCCTGGGTGAACGGCCCGGTCGTGAAGCGGTAGGCGACCGGTGCCGCGGACGCGGGCTGCAGCGCGGCGCAGGCAAGCGCCGCGATTAGAATCCGGCCGGAGTTCGGCGCCGCACGACGCATGATGGTGTGAAGCATCAGACAGTCTCCCTGGTGTGATTGTTCTGCCGGCGTCGGGCGCCGGTTCGAAGGCGGGCCAGCTTAGCACGCGCCGGGAACGACATCGGGCGTGGACGGCGGCGCGGCCCGGACCGTCGGCAACCACGGCTCGGGTCGCGTGGGCCGGGATCCGCGCCGGTGCTAAGCTGTCGCCCCGGCCCGAAACCCGCCGCAGACGATGCCCAGGCCCAGAGAACGCTTCCTGCAGGACACCATCGCCCTGGTGTACGACTTCGACGGCACGCTCACGCCGCAGCCGATGCAGAACTACACCGTGCTGCCCTCGCTCGGGGTGGACGCGGACACGTTCTGGGCCGAGGTCAACCGCGAGGTCGCGCGCACCGGCGGCGACCAGATGCTGACCTACATGCGCCTGCTGGTGGAGACGGTCGAGCAGAACCGCAAGCACGTCACCCGCGAGGATCTGCGCCGGCTGGCGACGGGCATCGTATATTTCCCCGGCGTGGAGGGCTGGTTCGCCCGCATCAACGACTACGTGCGCAAGGCCAGCGGCGGCAAGGTCAAGGTGCACCACTACCTGGTCAGCGCCGGGCTGCGCGAGATCCTGGAGGGCGTGAGCATCAAGCGCGAGTTCGAACGCATCTACGCCTCGCAGTACTTCTTCGACCACCACGAGCGCGCCACCTTCCCCACCGTGGTGATCAACGACACCGCCAAGACGCAGTACCTGTTCCGCATCAACAAGGGCCGCGAGCGGCCGGGCGAGTCGATCAACGAGTACATGCCCGAGAACGAGCGGCCGATCCCGTTCACGCACCTGCTCTACATCGGCGACGGCATGACCGACGTGCCGAGCATGACGGTCACCAAGAAGAACGGCGGCCACGCGATTGCGGTGCACCGCCCGCGCGACGAGCACACCCTGGAGGTGTGCCGCACCCTCGCCCGCGGCAATCGGATCGACTACTTCGCGCCGGCCGACTACCGGGCCGGGCGCACCCTTGAACGGCGCGTGCGCGTGATCCTGGATCTCATGCTCGCGCACATCCGCTTCGAGCGCGAGCGCCACGACTTCCGCCGCGAGCTCTGATCCCCGCCGTAGTTCGATGCTCTCCTTCAATCAGATGGTCCTGCGGCGCGGCGAACGCGTCCTCATCGACCGCGCCTCGTTCACCATCCACGCCGGCTGGAAGGTCGGCGTCACCGGCCCGAACGGCGCCGGCAAGTCGAGCCTGTTCGCGCTGATCCGCGGCGAACTCGGCGCCGACGCGGGCGACTTCCTGCGCCCGGAGAAGATCGTCATCGGCCACGTCGCGCAGGAATCGCCGCGGACCGACCGGCCCGCGATCGAGTACGTGCTCGACGGCGACGCCGCGCTGCGGCGGATCGAAGCCGAGCTGGCCGGGCATCCGGGTGGCGAACGCGAGGCGCACCTGCACGCGGAGCTGGATCTCATCGACGGCTATGGCGCGCGCCACCGCGCCGCACGCCTGCTCGACGGGCTGGGCTTCGGGCCGGCGGATATCGAGCGGCCGGTGAACGAGTTCTCGGGCGGCTGGCGCATCCGCCTGAACCTCGCCCAGGCGCTGATGACGCGCTCGGACCTGCTGCTGCTCGACGAACCGACCAACCACCTGGACCTGGACGCCACGCTCTGGCTGGAGGACTGGCTGCTGCGCTACGACGGCACGCTGCTGGTCATCTCCCACGACCGCGACTTCCTGGACAACGTCATCGACCACACCCTGCACGTGGAGCGCGGTGCCGCGCGGCTGGCGGCCGGCAACTACAGCGCCTACGAGCAGCGCCGCGCCGAGGAACTGGCGCAGCAGCAGGCGGCGTTTCGCAAGCAGCAGCGCGAAATCGCCCACATGCGCGCCTTCGTCGCCCGCTTCAGCGCCCAGGCCACCAAGGCACGCCAGGCGCAGAGCCGCGTCAAGGCGCTGGCGCGCATGGAACTGATCGCGGCGGCGCACGTGGACTCGCCGTTCGAGTTCGCATTCCCGCCGCCGCGGCGCATGTCGCGGCCGCTGGTGGACGTGGACCGCGCCGGCGTGGGGTACGACGGCCGCCCGGTGCTGCAGGGGTTGTCCTTCTCGCTCAACCCCGGCGACCGCATTGCGCTGCTGGGCCGCAACGGCGCCGGCAAGTCGACCCTGGTCAAGCTCATCGCCGGGGAGATCGCGCCGCTGGCGGGCACGGTGACGCGCGCTCCGGATCTCGCCGTCGGCTATTTCGCCCAGCACCAGTTGGAACAGCTCGATCCCACGCGCAGCGCGCTGGACTTCCTCGCCGCGCTGGAACCGGGCGCCGCCGAGCAGCGCCTGCGCGACTACCTGGGCGGCTTCGGCCTGGGCGGGGATCTGGCCACCCAACCGGCGCGCACGCTCTCGGGCGGGGAGAAGGCACGCGCGGTGCTGGCCGCGATCGTGTACCGATCGCCGCAACTGCTGCTGCTCGACGAACCCACCAATCACCTCGACATGGACATGCGCCAGGCACTGGCCGTGGCGCTGCAGGACTTCGGCGGCGCGGTGATCGTGGTCTCGCACGACCGCCATCTGCTGCGCACCGTGAGCGACGCGCTGTGGCTGGTCAGCGGTGGCCGGGTCGGCCCCTTCGACGGCGATCTGGACGACTACCGGCGCTGGCTGCTGCGCGGGCCGGAGCCGGATGCGACTGGCGCGGATGCCGAACCAGGTGGTGCGCAGCAGCGCCGCGACCGGCGTCGCGCCGCCGCCGCCGAGCGCGAACGGCTGCGGCCGCTGACGCAGGAAATCGCCAGGCTCGAGGCCGAGATGGAACGCCTGGCCGGCGAGCGGCGCACGATCGAAACCGCGCTCGCGGACTCCGGGATCTACGCGCCTGCCGAACGCGAGCGCCTCAAGGCGCTGCACCAGTCCCAGGCGCGCAACCGCGCGGCCGCCGCCGCGGCCGAGGAACGCTGGCTGCAAATCTCGGCGGAGATCGAAACGCTGCAGGTGCGCTGACCCGCCTCGCAGCCTTTGCGAGGCCGAACCGGGCCAGGCTCCGGCGGATTTACGTCGTCGCGAGCGCAGCGAAGCGACCCACGCGGCCTCGATGCCGCCGGCAGCGCGTGGATTGCTTCGTCGCTTCGCTCCTCGCAATGACGGGGTGCGGCAGATCAGCCAGCCGCGGCCGCCATGCGCGAACGCACCGCAGACAGTGCCGGGGCATCGTCGGCGGCACGCCGGCGGCAGACGCTCGGCAGCATCGCGTGGTGGCGCCTGAACGCGCGCGCGAATGCGTGTTCCGAGCCGTAGCCGACCTGGTAGGCCACCTGCGCCACCGAAGGACCGCCGGACTCCAGCAGCCGCCGCGCCTCGACCATGCGCAGGCGCGTCAGGTACTGGATCGGCGGCTCGCCCATCACGTCGTGGAAGGCGACCGCGAAATTCGTCCGCGACATGCCGGCGGCCCGCGCCAGCCGTACCAGCGTCCAGTCCGCGTCCAGGCGCGCCCGCACCTGCATGAGCACGGCGGCAATGCGCGGGAAACGCGACACCGCGGCCTGCGAGCCCGTGTCCCGGGCGAGCTGTGCCAGGTACTCGCGCACGAGCTGGATGAAGTAGATGTCCGAAAAGCGCTGCACCACCGCGTCCAGCCCCGGCGCGCTGCGGCCGGATTCGGCCGCGGCGATCGCCAGCAGCCGCTGGTACCACTCGGGCGGTTCGCCGTTGCGGCCCTGCACGTGCACCACCGGCGGCAGCAGGCGCTTGAAGGTGCGGGTGTTCCCGCCCTCGATCTGGTGCACGGAGCTGACGAAGCGGGTCTGGCCCGGCGCGTCCGCCGCCTGCGGCAGGACGTCGTTCGGCTTCATGTCGCGCATGGCGACCCGCTCCACCGGTACGCAGGGCGAGCCGGCGAGATCGCGGATGCGATGGGCATGGCCGTGCGGGAGCAGGACGATGTCGCCGGCGGACACACGGAACGACTCGTTCTCCTCAGGCACCTCGAACACTGCGCCGCCGGAGTGAAAGGAATACATCGTCGGCAGGTTCAGGCGCGGAACTTCCACGCCCCAGGGTGCCGCGAGCTGTGCGAGACGAAGATGCGGGCTGTGCAGCCGCACCGATGACATGAGTACGGATAGATCGTCCACTTCGGCCTCCGCCGCCAGTGAGGGTAAACGGGATCCTGATTCTCGGACCCCAGGCACCGCCCATGCAATTGCTCCGGGCGTCATTGAACGCGCGGTCATGAAAATTGAACGTTTGGTCAACGATGCTGCGGCGCAGCATCACCCCCGCCAACCGCGGCAACCGGCCGCCCTGCGCGGCATCTAACGTAAGATCCCGCGGAGGATCCATGGACCACGAGGCGCACCCATGATTACCGAGGCGGACTACATCATCTGCGGCGCCGGCAGCGCCGGCTGCGTGCTCGCCAACCGGCTGTCGCAGGATCCGTCGCGCAGCGTGGTGCTGCTGGAGGCCGGCGGCAAGGGCGGCGGCTTCCTGGTCGACATGCCCGCCGGCACCTACGCGCTGATGACCAACCCCAAGGCGGACTGGTGTTACGCGACCGAGCCGGATCCCTCCATCGACGACCGCGTGCTGAACTGGTCGGGCGGCAGGATGCTCGGCGGCAGCAGTGCAATCAACGGCATGGTGTACATCCGCGGCATGCGCCGCGACTACGACGGCTGGGCGGCGCTGGGCTGCCCGGGCTGGAGCTGGGACGACGTCTACCCGGCGTTCCTGCGCGGCGAGCGCTGGGAGGGCCCGCCGTCCCAGTCGCACGGCAGCCACGGCACCCAGGCGGTCTCGCCGCTTCGCACCCGACACCCGATGACCGACGCCTTCGTCCAGGCCTGCGGCCACATCGGCCTGCCGGTGCTGGAGGACTACTGCGCCGGCGACCAGTACGGCGCATTCGCGGTCCATGCGACCCAGGGCGGCGGCAGGCGTTGCAGTTCGGCGCGCGCAAACCTGGAGCCGGCGCGCGGCCGCGCCAACCTCGACGTCATCACCGATTGCCTGGTCGACCAGGTACTGCTGGAAGGCCGGCGCGCCGTCGGCGTGCGGGTGCGGCGCGGCGGCCAGGCCGTGGAGATCCGTGCGCGCGCCGAGGTCATCCTCTGCGCCGGAACCATCGCCACGCCGCCGATCCTGCTGCGCTCGGGCATCGGCCCGGCGGCGGAACTCGGCGCGCTCGGCATCCCGGTGCGGCTGGACCTGCCCGGCGTGGGCCACAACCTGCAGGAGCACCCGGCGATCGCACTGTCCAAGCTGGTCGATCAACCGACCTACAACCAGGAGATCGGGCCGCTGCGCATGGCGCGCAACCTCGCCGAGTTCGTGCTCTTCAAGCGCGGCGTGCTCACCACGGCGGCGGTGCAGGCGATGGCCTGCCTGAAGTCCCACCCCGACCTGGCCGAGCCGGACGTGCAACTGTCGTTCTTCCCGCTCAGCATCGACTTCCAGCACAAGCCGCCGAAATTCCACCAGGCCCCGGGCGTGACCATCGCGGTGAACGTCTCGCGCCCGTACAGCCGCGGCCGGATCCGGCTGCGCGGCACCGACCCGACGCAGCCGCCGGTGATCGACCACCGGCTGCTGGGCGACGAGCGCGACCTGCAGGCGCTGGTGCGCTCCGGGCGCATCATCGAGAAGATATTCCAGGCCCCGGCCTTCGCCGCCCACGTCACCGGCAACGGCGAGCCGCATGCGGTACCTGGCAGCGACGCCGAGTGGGCCGCCTTCGCGCGCGCCACCGCCAACATCGGCTACCATCCGGTGGGCTCGTGCCGGATGGGATCGGACGCGGACGCGGTGGTGGACCCGCGGCTCGCGGTGCGCGGGATCCAGGGGCTGCGGATCGCGGATGCGTCCGTCATGCCGACGCTGCCGTCGGCCAACACCAACGCGCCGGCGCTCATGATCGGCGAGCGCGCCGCGGACATGATCATCGCCGCGCGCGCGGCAGGTTGATTCGGGAGAAGCGGCTTGATCTACACATTGGGGGATAGGCGCGTGCAGACGGCGGGCGAGGAGTACTACGTCGCGCCGAGCGCGCAGGTCATCGGCTCGGTGCGGCTGGGCCGCTGGGCCAGCGTCTGGTTCAACTGCGTGGTGCGCGGCGACAGCGACTGGATCGAAATCGGCGATCGCACCAACGTCCAGGACGGTTCCGTGCTGCACACCGACACCGGCTACGAGATGGTGCTGGAGCAGGACGTCACCATCGGCCACATGGTGTTCCTGCACACCTGCCGCGTGGGCGCGGGCTCGCTGATCGGCAACTGCGCGATGGTGATGGATCGGGCCCGGATCGGCCGCGGCAGCATCGTCGCCGCCAACAGCTTCGTGCCGCCCGACAAGGTCATCCCCGACGGCGTCGTCGTCATGGGCCAGCCGGCCCGCATCGTTCGAGAGGCCACCGATCGGGATCGCGAGCTCATGCAACGGGTGCCGGTGCACTACGTCGAGAATGCCAGGCGCTTCCGTGCCGAGCTCCAGGCCGCCGGCTGACGCCGGGGAGCGCCCCGCCCCGGTTCAGCGCGACCGCAAGCGCGCCGAGGAGATCGCCGGCCGCATCGAGCGCGACATCGAGCTCGGCGGCTACGAGCGCGGCGACAGCCTGGGCACCGAGCCGGAACTGCTCGCGCGCTACCAGGTCGCGCGCGAAACCCTGCGCGCGGCGATCCGCCAGCTCGAACGCAACGGCATCGTCGAGATGCGCCGCGGCGGGCGCGGCGGCGGCGGCGGAATGCTGGTCGCCGAGCCGACGGCGAACGTGGCCGTGCGCACCATCGCCGCGCACCTGGAGCTGACCGACGTCACCTGGCCGGAGATCCTGGAGGCGCGCCTGCTGGTGGAGATGCAGGCCATCGGCACCGCCACCGAGCGAGCCGACGCAGCGGGCCTGGCGCGCCTGCGGGCGCTCGCGATCGAACTGGAAGCAACCTCGGCCGACATCCGCGAGCTGGCCCGGCGCGAACTGGCCATTCCGACCGCCATCGCCCTGCTCGCCGGCAACACCGCGGCGGCGATTTTTTCCGCGAGCCTGAACCTGTACTCCCTGGATCTCATGCCGGCGCACTTCGGCACTCCGGAGGGCCTGCGCACGCAGGCGGCGCTGATCGGCACGCAACTGCGCGCCGTGGTCGATGCCATCTGCGCCTGCGATCGCGCCGGCGCCGAGCGCGCGTTCGAGATCTTCGCCAGCGTTTCGCGCCGGACCGCAGTCGCGCTCGAACGCCGGCGCCGGGAGGTGGCCGGCAACGCCCCATCCGATCCGCGCGCGGGCACGGCCGATCGCAAGCTCGGCGAACGGGTGGCGCTGGCCATCGCCAGCGACATCGCGCAACGGCACCTGCCCGAGGGCGAGCGGCTGGGATCGGAACCGTCGCTGCTGGAACGCCACCGCGTCAGCCGCGCCGTGCTGCGCGAGGCGATCCGCGGGCTGGAGCTGCACGGGCTGGTACGCACGCGGCGTGGCGTCGGCGGCGGCATCGTCGTCGCCCGCGCCGATCCGGCCTACACCATCGCCACCGCGGCCAGCTTCCTGCACCGCGCGCAGGTCCAGCCGGTGCACTACGCGCAGGTGCGCAAGGCGCTCGCGGTCGGCGCCGCGGAACTGACGATCGCACGCGCCGATGCAGCGGCGATCCAGGCGCTGGTGCAGGCCGTGCGGCGCTTCGCGGACGTTCCCCCGGCGCACTTCAAGAACGAGATGCAGGCGATGCAGGAACTCATCTGCGCCGCGAGCGGCAACCGCGCCCTGACGCTGCTGATGCAGGTCGTCCACGCCGCCGGCACCTCGGAGCGGCTGGTGCTGGCCGAAGAACAGATGGCGGCCCTGCGCAGGAACCTCGCCGACACGGTGGCCGCCATCGCCGACGGCGATGCCGGCCGAGCCAAGCGCCTGCAATTGCAGCACAACCGCCTGATCGCCCGCCGCGCCGGACCGCAATCATGACCGTCCGCCCCTGGTTCCCCACGCTGCTGTACGACGCCGCGCTCGGCGGCCGCGATCCGCGCCGGTTCAACCGCGATCTGCTCGCCGAGTGCCTGCAGATCCGCGAGGTGGATGCCGAGGGCCGGCGCTGGTCGCGCAGCCGCTATCCGGGCGGCTACACCTCGTACGCCTCGCTCAACCAGCTCCATCGCATGTCGTCGACGTTCATGGCGCTGGAGCGCCGCCTGCGCCGGCACGTGCACGCCTACGCGCGCGCCCTGGACTGGGATCTGACGCGCTGCAAGCTGGAGATGACCGACTGCTGGGTCAACGTCATGCCGCGGCTGTGTTCGCACGCCTCGCACCTGCATCCGACCGCGAGCATCAGCGGCACGTACTACGTGCGCACGCCGCGCGGCTGTTCGCGCCTGCGCTTCGAGGATCCGCGCCTGTCGATGCAGATGGCGGCCCCGCCGCGCGTCGCGGCGCCGCGCCCCGCGAATGAGACCTTCGTCTACTACCCGGTGCAGGCCGGCCGGGTCATCCTGTTCGAGAGCTGGCTGCGCCACGAAGTGCCGGCGGGCACCGTCGACGCCGAGCGCGTCTCGGTCAGCTTCAACTGGAACTGGTTCTGACGCCTGCGCTCGCGCGTCAGTTGCGCACCGCAACGTCATTGCGAGGAGCGACGCGACGAAGCAATCCACGTGCTGCCGGTGGCATCCAGGCCGCGTGGGTCGCTTCGCTGCGCTCGCGACGACGTAGGGGTGGTTCATGGCTTCAATCTGCCGGAGCCTGCGATGGCGGAGGGTGAGCGCAGCGATGCAATCCAGTGGCTGGAATCGGCCGTGCGGGCGCGCGTCAGTTGCGCAGGTACGAGGCGCCCATAGCATCGACGATGCCGCCGGTGAGGAACTCGGCATCCGGCCCGGCCAGGAACAGCGCGGTGGCGGCGATTTCCTCCGGCCGACCGACCCGGCCCAGAGGGCTCTCCCGGCGCATCGCCTCGCCCTGCGGCCCGGCAAGCGTCGCCGCGGTCATGTCGGACTCGACCGCGGCCGGCGCGATCACGTACACGCCGACACGGTGCGGCGCGAGCGCCTGCGCCATCGACTGGCTGAACTGGTTCAGCGCCGCCTTGGCGGCCGCATAGCCCGGTGCGTCCGGCACGCCGCGAAAGGCGCCGCGCGAGGAGATGTTGATGATCCTGCCGCCGCCCGAGGCGGCCATGTGCCGGCCGACGAGCGTGGCCAGGGTCGCGGCGCCCGAGAAATTCACCGCGAACACCCGATCGAAACTGCGCTGCCAGTCCTCGATGGCGCCTGCCAGCGGCGGATGCGAGAGGTAGATCGCGGCGTTGTTCACCAGCACGTCGATACGGCCGAGCGCGGCGAACGCTTCGCGCGCCAGCCGATGCACATCCGCCGGCGCCCCGAGATCGGCGCGCAACGCGACGTGCCCGGCGCCGGGCAGTTCCGCCAGGGTGCGCCCCGCAGCGGCGCCATCATTGGAGTACGCAATCGCGACCCGCGCACCCGCGGCGGCGAACGCGCGCGCGATGGCGCGGCCGATGCCGCGCGACCCACCGGTGACGAGGACCGACCTGCCCGTGAAACTCATGCCGGTAACCTTCCCAGCCTGCGCCCGATATACCCGGCGAAGCGCCTGCGGATCCCGGCCTCGGTGAGCCCGAAGTCCGCGGCGCGGTAGCTGTGCACGCCGTGGCGGTGCTGCGGGTTACGCGCGATCCAGTCCCGCATGGCGTGCTCGACCGGCGCAGTGAGGGTGTAGCCGAAGCGCCGGTACAGATCCCGCACGATACCGACCGGATCGTCGAGCAGATCGACGTAGCGGACGTGGAAGAACCGATCCGGGCGCGCGTCCGCCACCGCCGCGGCGCGCGCGAGCGCGGTGCCCCACACGTGCAGATTGTGCCGGCCGGCGGCGCGGCGGCTGGATCGGGCGTGCTCGAAGATATGCCGGCCGGTCAGCATCGCACTGCAGTTCGACGGCACCACCTCGGCCGGATCGCGGTGGGTCTGCACGATGCAGGCGTCCGGGATGGCTTCGAGCAGGCGGTCGAGCCCGAGCAGGTGCGTCGGACACTTGAGCAGCCACGGCCGGCCGGGCTCGGCCGCGCCGATCAGGCGCAGCACGTCGGCGTAGTAGCGGTACGCCGGGCCGGGATCCTGCGCCAGCAGCCAGTCGTCGTAGCCGGGCACCTGCCAGTTGCAGCCGATGGAGATGTTGGCAAAGGTCTGCATCAGCACCAGGCGGCACTCGTCGGCATCGTCCGCGCTCATGAGGTGGATCCGGGCGAGCCCGGGGTTGGCGGCATAAATCCCGGCGATTTCGCCCTCGACGAGCGCATGGGCCGGATCCGCCGCCCATTGCCCGCGTGGCGTGCGCACGGCCGGCATGCGCGCCAGCCAGTAGGGCAGGTGTTGAAACCGGGGGTCCAGCGCCAGCAGTTGCTGCAAGGTGCTGGTGCCGGTGCGGGGCAGCGCCGCGATGACCAGCGGTCGCGCCAGCGGCTGCGCGAGGCTGTGCGGATGCGCGGCCCAGCCCCGGTGCGCGCGAATGCGCCCGGCGAGCATCCGGGCGATTTCGTCGAAGGCGCGCCTGCGCGCCGCCGGCGCGATGCGGGCCGTGGCGTCCATCGCCCGCAGCAGCACGCCGAGCCCCTCGCGGTACGCCGGGCTGCCGAAATCCCCGGCGCCGACCATGGCAACCGCCGCTGCGTGCAGCGCGTCGAACCAGTCGACGCATCGGGCGGGCAGCGCATCGCGTACCACGACAGCCGGATGCGGGGTCAGAGCCCGTACAGGCGGCGGGCGTTGGTGTCGACGATGCGGCGCGCGACGTCGGGAGCGAGATCGGGCCGCTGCGAGACGATCCGCAATGCATCCGGATCGGTACCGACGTCCAGGTGGCCGTAGTCGGTGCCGAGCACGAGGTTGTCCGGGCCGGCGTAGTTCAGCAGGTAGGGGATGTCGTCGTCCATCTGGCAGGCGACGTAGAGATTGTTCGCGGCCAGGAAGCCGTCCACGGATTTGCGCCACTCGCGGAAGTTGCGCACCGCGCCGAACACGTCCGCGCGGAAGGTCTCCTGCAGCACGTACGGCAGCCAGCCGGCGCCGGCTTCCACGAACAGCCAGCGCAGCCGCGGGAATTTCTTCGGCAGGCCCGACAGCACGACCGCCGCGAATGCCGCCGGCACCGGCAGGATGTTGTTGTACAGGAAGTAGGCCGGCTGGCTCATGTAGCGGCGCAGGTCGCCGCCCACGTGCACCGTGATCGCCAGGTCCAGGTCCTGCGCGCGCTCGAAGATCGGGTGCAGCATCGGATCGGAGATGCCGCGGCCGTGGTGCACGCCGCGCAGGTGCACGCCGACCGCGCCGTGCGCGCGCGCGTAGTCCAGTTCCTCCAACGCCCGCTGCGTCGTGCGCCAGGGCGGGAAGGCGGTCCAGCGCAACCGCCCGCGGCTCGCCGCGGTGACTTCGGCCATCCAGCGGTTGTAGCTGCGCGCCAGCGCGGCTTCGAGCATCGCGTCGCCGAACTCGTAGTTGACCCACAGCGTGGAGAACAGCACCTGCACGTCCACGCCCAGCGCGTCCATGCGCGCGACGCGCGCCGTGGGATCGGTCATCGTCACCGAGCCGGGCGGATAGGCATCGATGTAGGACTGGATGGTGGGATCCTCCAGCGGGATGCACTGGTCCTCGATCCACCAGCAGGCGTTGGCGACCCGCGGCCGCAGATCGCGCTCGGCCGGATCCAGGAAGTCCCAGGTCGCCTCGGTCTCGATCACATGCGCGTCGGAGTCGACGAAGTGCATGGCCTTCTTCCTCCTTGCCGGCAGGTGCGGTCAGAGTGGACATCGTACGGGCAATCCGAATTCGTTACGAATGCGGCCCGGCCTCCGGATGGCGCCCGGCCCATCAAGAAGACTCGGTGGAGCGACCAGCGGAATGCGCCGCATCCGCGCCGGCATCCTGCGCCGAGAGGCGCAATTGCGCGCGCGCGGCATCGTGCGCGGCCTTCCCGCCCGGAGCCGCCGATCCGATGGCGGCGCCGCAGAGACTTTCTTCGTAGGGCATTCCCAGCCGCCTGGCGGCGTCGACGCCGCGCAGCCACCAGCGCTTCGCGGCGCGGTGGCGGCCGCGGATACGTTCGAAGCGCCCTTGCAGGTAACAGGCATACGGCCGCGCGATCGGAATCCGGGACGCGATCGCGCCGATCACCCGGCAGGCTTCGTCGAGCGCTGCGCGCGGGCCGCGCGTCCCCGCGCCCGCCCCGGCTTCGACGAGGTCGAGCAGCGTTTCGGCAATCCCGGTGCAGCCGTCGATGTTGTAGGGGGCGGCCAGCGTGGACATGCGCATGCAACGCAGGCCCGCCAGCGCGTGATCCAGCGCCGCATCGTACTCGCCGCGCTCGAACCGGCAGCGCGCGAGATTGCCGTGCGCTTCGATCGCCTCGGCGACCCCGAGCCTGCCGGCTGCGAGCGATTCGGCCGCCTGCAGATCGGATAGCGCCGCGTCATCGGCCATCCCGCGCAGGCGCATCGCGACCTTGGCCAGGGAAACGCGGGCCCAGAACTCTCCGAACGGGACCTGCCTGTCCAGGGCGTGTGCCAGCACGCGTTGCCAGCGGCACCGGGCTTCCGGCATATCGCCGAGCCGAAACGGTATCGCGGCGCGCAACTGCCAGCACTCGCTGGCGGCCCGCGGCAGGCCGAGATCCCCGAACCGCTGCGCGGCGGTCGACAAGTCCGCGTCGGCGGGCGTCCAGGCGCCGATGCCGATCCGGTACAGGCCCAGCACCTCCAGGGCGTAGGCGCTGTTCTCGCGGTCGACGGCGCCGGCGAGTACGGATTCGCAGCGCCGTGCGTATCGCGACGCGATCTTCTGCAGGCCCATGGACCCGAACATGATGGCGGCACCGCTGTAGGCGTGCGCCAGCTCGTTCGCGGCGCCCGCACGCTCGGCGCAGTTCAGCTCCATGAAGCCGGCGACGAGCATCTCCAGCGGGAGTTCCTGCATGAAGGCGATCTGCCCCAGCCCGCCGACGGCAAGCGCGGCAGCGCGGTGCCGCTCCCGGTGTTCGCCCCCGGCCCGGACCGCGGCGGCCGGCAGCAGGCGATGGGCGAACTGCCTGACCGCTTCGCACACGAGCGTCGTCATCCAGCCGCGCCGCGTGTCCGGGACGCGGTGATTGGCGATACCGACGGCACGCACGGTCGCTTCGCGGGCCTGTTCGAGCCGGCCCTGGCTGTATTCGGCGATCGAGATCCAGCTCAACCAGCGCGCGCACGCGATCGCGCCGACGTCGGCCCGGCGGCAGCTCGCCGCCAGGATGTCCCGCGCCCGGGCCAGGTCGTTTGCGCCTCGCAGGCACGACCACAACGCGTCCGTGATCTCGACCATCGTTTCGGGCGCGCCGTTGGCCAGCAGCCATGTGTGCGCCGAGCACAGGTTGTCGATCTCGGCAGCAATGCTCCCGGCGGATTCCCGGTTCGTGCCGGTCGCGAGTTCGGCGTGCATCGCACGCGCCCACTCCACGTAGTACCGCGCGTGGCGCGCGGCCGCGGCCTGAGCGGCCGCGGCGTCCAGCTTGTCGCTGGCGTGCTGGCGCTGCAGTTCGTGCAAGCCCAGGCGCCGATCGCCGCGCCGGTGCAGCAGGGTCCGGTCGCATAGGCAGGCCAGGGTGGCCGGCCCGGTCTGAGCCACGACGCAGGCCGCGTCGGGCGTGAAGCCGCCGCGGAACACCGACAGCATCGCCAGCACGCGCTGCTGATCGGGCTCCAGCATGGACCACGCCTGTTCAAGCACCCGATCGATCGAGCCATGGCGGCTGGAATCCACCGCGGTTCGAAGCAGATCCTGCGCTGTCTGCGTCCGCAACCGGCGCGCGACCTCGGCTGCCGGAAAAACCCGTATCCAGTTCGCCGCGAGCATGGTCGCAAGCGGGTAGCCCTCCATGAGGCGGGCGATTTCGGCGATGGCAGCCGGTTCCCGCTCAGGGTCGAAGCCGGGATCGAAGCGGCGTGCATGGGCGAGGAACAGCGCAACGCTCGCCGTCGGCTCGGCGCCGACGCCGCTGCCGGCCACGGGAACCGGCAACGGTTCGAGCGGAAACAGCCATTCGACACCCAAGCCCAGGCGCACACGGGTCGTGACCAGCAGCCGGATGCGCGCCTGCTGACGCGTCAGTTCTTCCAGCAGCGGTGCCGCGGATCGCGCCGATTCGAAGTTGTCCAGCACGACCAGGGCCTCCTGCCCGGCGATGCGTTCCAGCAGGCCCCGGCGTTGCACGCCCTGCCCGGGCAGCGCCGTGCCGAGGCAATCGGCGATGCGCGCGAGGACGTAGTCCGCGGCGGCAGCGGGATCGGCGACCCGCATGCCGACGAAACTGACGAAGTGGATGCCGCCCGGGTAGTCGGCGCCGAGGCATTGAGCCAGCGCTATGGCGAAGGCGGTCTTGCCGATGCCGCCCGGACCCAGCACGGACAGGACGCGACAGTGCGGGTTGCGCAGCAGATCCGCAGCCCGCGCGAATTCATTTTCGCGTCCGAACAGTGGCGTCAGCAGGGCGGGAACGCCGTCGCCGCACAGCCCCGGGGCATCGGCCGACGGCCGGTGCGCCGGGGCGGGCCACTCGGCCGGCGGCGCGATGGCGATCTGCCCCGCTTCTATCGCGGCAACCAGCGCCAGGGTCGATGCCGCCGGCGCGGTGGCGAGTTCCTCGGCCAGCGCCGCCCGGCAGGCGTGGAACTGCGCCAGGGCTGCGCTGCGGCGCCCCGATTCGGCGAGCAGCCGCATCCGCCGGCAGTGCAGTTCCTCGTTCCACGGTTCCAGCGCCAGGGCGCGCGCCAGCAGGTCGATCGCCGAGTCCCGTGCTCCGGCTTCGGCATCGAGTTCGGCGAGACGGCACAGCGCGCGGCATGCGAGATCCGCGATCCTGCGGCGCTGGTCGCGGAGCCAGCCTTCGAATTCCGGAGCCTCGTGAAGGTCCACGCCTGCAAGCAGTTCACCCTTGTACAGGCCGAGCGCGTCGCGCTGGCGCACGGTGTCGGCGCCGGCGGCCAGCGCCTCCAGCAGCGCAGCGGCATCCGTATACAGGAGGTCCCGGCCGACCGGCGCGATGCCGTCGCGGGAGACGACGAGGCAGGTACCGAGCACCCGTCGCAACCGCAGCAGCGTCAGGCGCAGGTTGCTCAGTGCCCGCTCGCGCCCGAGTTCGCCCCAGAGCAGATCAGCCAGATCGGCGCGCGCGTGCTGCCCCGGAGTCATCGCGACATAGGCGAGCAGCGCAATCCCCTTGGCGGGCACCTGGGCCGTGACCGGCACGCCGTTGCGCAGCACTACCGGGCGCCCGAGCACTTCCAATCGCAGTTCCGGCTCCATTGTGTGATCCAGTTCCGGTTCCGGCGCCCGTGGATCCCGATCGGGAAACGGTCGAGAAACGAAGCGAACCATAAATTTCCGCGCCGGGAAAGCGGTGCGGCGCATCCGCCGCGCGAAATTCCGGCGATGCCACCGGCCTGCCCGGCCTCGCGGCGCACCGGCTCGATCCAACACGGGAGGTTTTCATGCGACAAGCTCCTTCAGAACGGCATCCATTGACGACCGCCGCGGTGTTCATGACGGCACTGGCATCGAGCGGCGCGGCCCCGGCCGCAACGATCGGCTACTCTGGAACCGTCACGACCGTCGTCGCCGACAGCCCCGGCACCGTGTTCGAGGGCGTCTCGATTGGGCAGATCTTCCAGGGCCAGGCCGCGCCCGGGGACAGCGCGGCCGAAGCGGTCATCTCGTTCAACGGGCCGGACGAAACCAACTACGTCTTTCCACCCGGCTACGCCGCGCTCGTCGGTAGCGGCGCTACGTCGGCGACGCTGACGGACATCAACGTGAACGTCCAGAACGATCACGCCGCCACCGCCGATGAAGCCGCGCTCGTGAACGAGATACTCGGCACCGCAATCGCCGCGGGTACGTTGATCGATACCTGGTCGCTCATCGCCTTCAGTCCCGGTGCGGGCGAAATCGACCTGACCCCGGGCGACGGTGACGATACCGAGTCGCTGGTGGGCGGGCTGCGGGTGGAGATCGCGTTCGTCTCGCTCGATACGACGTTGTTCGCCAGCACCGACTACGTCGGCCTGCCGCCGCTGCTCGGCGGCGACGTCTTCGGCGCGTTCTTCATCGACGAGGCCGATGGCGTCGGCGACGTGCTGTTCAGCGCCTACGGCCGGCTCGACAGCGCGGGCGCGGTGGTCCCGCTGCCGCCGGCACTGGCCCTGCTCGCGCCCGCACTCGGCGTCTTCGCCTGCCGGCGCCGGAGGCACGGCGATGACCTGGCCGCTTAGTGCCATGGACCGCCCGAACCACACCCGGCATCGGCCCGTGGAACGCCCCGTGGCAAGGACACAGGCCGGCAGGACCGCACGATCGTGGCCGGTGGCAGGAGCCTTGATCGTCATGCTGCTGGGGCAACCGGCCGCCGCGTTTACCCTGTATGCGACGACGAGCCCGGACGTGCCCACCGGCGCGCCCACGCTCATCGCCGTGACACCGGAATCCGGCGCCCATACGGTCGTCGGCGCGAGCGGCCTGGCCGGCAACGTGCACGCGATGGACTTCAATCCGGCCGACGGGCTTCTCTACGGGACCGATCAATTCAGCGCCCCCGGGACGATCCTGCGCATCGATCCGGCGACCGGCACCGGCACCGCAATAGTCACGGTGCGTAATGCCGCGGCGGCACCCGTCTTCCTGGGCGGGTTGGCGTTCGCGCCCGACGGAACCGCGATCGGTGCCACGACCACCAGCATCGGCACGCTGGACCTGCACTCAGGCACCTTCCAGCCGATGATCCAGGTAAAAGCCGGCCACCTGTTCACAAGCATCGACATCGCCGCGGACGGCCGGCTCCTGGCGGTCCTGAGCCCGTTCTCCGGCGGCCAACGGTTCGCCACGATCGATCTTCAAAGCGGTGCGACGCTTGGTGAATTCGCGCTCGGCGCGTTCAACGTGGACGACATCGATGCCGCGCCGGACGGCTTTGTCTACCACACGAACTTCAGCGCCGCGCTGTTCCGGATCGACCCGATCCTGGGCACGCAGACGCTGGTCGGCTTCGGCCAGGCGGGACCGATCTCGGGGCTTGCGTCGGCCGCCCCCGTACCGTTGCCGCCCGCGGCCGCCCTGCTGCCCGGCGCGATCGCGATGCTGGCGATCCGGCGCCGCCGTCAGGCGCCGCCAGACCCGAAAGCCAGGCGGATCCGGTTCGCGCGGTTTCGAAGCTGAGCCCGCCGCCGATCTTCAGCGGGGGACGATGCGGGGCTGTGCGCTGCCGCACTCGCAGGGCGCCGTCTCGATGCCGCCGACCACGTCCAGCGGCAGGCGGCGTGAAGGCGTGAGCCGCGGCGCGCGGTTGGTCAGCACAAGGCGCGGCCCGTCGGGCTCGACCGCCCAGCGATCCGCATCGTAGTGCGCGCCGCGGCGCGCCGCGCACTCCAGCGCCGTGGTCGGCCCCAGGCGCAGCCAGCGCCGCGGCGCCATGCCGAGCGCGACCAGGGCCGCGTGCGCCTCGTCGTCGGCGGTCGCGACCACGGGCACCGCGCCGAACACCGCGGCCGGATCGAACCCGGATTCCTGCAAGCCCTGGATCGTCTCGGCACACACGCCGACGACCACCCTCGGCGCGAGCTGGCGGCACAGCGCCGCGGCGCGGTAGGCATCGTAGGGCGTGGCCTCCGCCGCCGAATACAGCCCGCCGAGCCGCGCGGCGGCGTATTCCAGCGGCCCGACGTTGATTGCGTGCGAGAGCATCGACACCAGCAGCACCGTGTCGCCGGCAGCGAAGCCGCACGCGGCCAACTGCGCGGCCGCGACGGCGGTCTCGTCGTGCATGTCCTCGTGCGACACCGGCCACGGCACCGCCTGGCCGCCCACGCGCACCCGGCCGACGCCCCACACCGGCGCCGGCGGCTCCAGGTGCATGTCCAGCGCCTGCATGCTCATCGCTTCGCCACCCGCGGGATCTTGTGCGGCGGGCCGAGCCTGAGCAGATCCCCGGCCGGTACGAGTTCGATCTCGGGGACGAGGCCGAGGCGCTCGCCGATCGCGTCCGCGAGCCGGGTACGCAGCGCCGGCAGCACGCCCGGCCGGGCGTCCTGGTAGCCGACGCGCAGCCGCAGCCGATCCATCTGCCGTGCGGAGCGGATCACCTGGAACAGCCCCGCGCGCGTCTCGTGCACGGTCTCGACCGCGCCCCACACGTCCACCGGCATCACCGAGCGGCCGTCGATCAGGACTTCGTCGGTCTTGCGCCCCAGCGGCCAGATGCGCGCGTGGGTGCGGCCGCAGGCGCACGGCGCACGCGTGAGCCGCACGAGATCGTCGGTCCGGCAGCGCAGCACGGGGGCGACCGTGTCGATGATCGAGGTCACCACCAGTTCGCCGCGCTCGCCGTCGGGCACCGGCGCGGTGCCGTCCGGGTCCAGGCACTCGACCAGCACCGTGTCCTCCCAGACGTGGCAGCCGTCGCGGGCCTGGCACTCGGTGGCGGCGGAGACGTCACCGACCGCGGTGTGCGAGAGGATGCGCACGCCCCAGGCGTCGAGCAGGCGCCGCGCGCGCGCGCCGAGCGGCTCGCCGGCGTAGATGACGTTGCGATAGCTGGCGAACAGCTCGGCCGGATCGAAGCCGATCTGCGGCGCCATCTGCTCGATGCCGTTGATCATGACGTTCGACAGCAGGTACCAGCCGGTGGGCCGGAAACGACGCCCGAACTCCAGCAGCGCCGGGATCTCCAGCGGCGTGTGATTGAAGAACAGCGGCACCGCGCCCATGCCGCGCACGGTTTCGTTGGTGCCGGCGCCGCGGAAGGTGAACAGCACGACGGACAGGTGATCGCCCGGCCGCACGCCGGACTCCCAGAAGTCGCGCATCATCACCGTCGGCCCGCGCAGCACGGTCACCGGCGTCGGCTCGCCCGTCGTACCGCCGGTGCCGAAGATGCCCGCGAGGTTGGCGATGTCGGCCGGCCTGCGGCACAGCAGCCCGCCGTAGGGATCGCCGCGCTCGTCACGGAAGCGCTTGATCGCCTCCTTGTCGATGAACGGCGCGGCGGCGAAGAAGTCGGCCATCGAGCCGATGTCGCCGGGCGCGACGCCGGCGCGTTGCCAGGTCTCGCGCAGCAGCGGCGAATGCTCGCAGGCGAAGGGCAGCACGTCCCCGAGCAGGTGGCGTTCCTGGAATGCGGCGATGTCGGCGCGCGGCAGGGTCTCGACCGCCGGCTCGTAGAAGCGGCGCCCGGGCCCTGCGTCCTGGCCCGTCGTTTCCTGCGTCTTCATCGCGATGCCGTGGCCCGTCACCCGCCGCGCGTGCTGCCGCCGGGATAATTGCCGCCGCCGTAGCGCGCGTCGAGCGCGGCGTGGTCCTTCACGAAGCCGGCGCGCGGCAGCGGCGCGGCGGCGAACTCCACCGTGCGCGGCTTCTTGTAGGACGCCATGCGCGCGCGGCAATGCTCGACGATCTCTTCGGCGGCGGCGCGCGCGCCGGGCTTCAGCACCACGATCGCCTTCACGGACTGCACCCAGCGGTCGTCGGGCACGCCGATGATCGCCGCCTCGGCCACCGCCGGGTGCGACTCGATGCAGGCTTCCACTTCGGCCGGGTAGATGTTCTCGTTGCCGGACTTGATCATCCGCGCCTGCGTGCCGATGAAGCTCAGCGATCCATCGGGCTCGCGCCGGCCCAGGTCCGTGGTGTGCCACCAGCCGCCGCGGGTGCGCGCGGCGTTGAGCGCCGGCCGATTCCAGTAGCCGTGCGTCACCATCGGCCCGCGCACGCAGATCTCCCCGGCTTCGCCGTCGGCGACTTCCGCGCCGTCCGGATCCAGGATCCGCACCTGCGCGCCCGGCACCGTCCAGCCGTGGGTGCCCTGCGCCGGCCCGCCGATGCAGCACAGCGTGACCTGCCCGGTGAGTTCGGTCTGCCCGTAGCCCTGGGAGTTGCGCGTCCACGGCGTGCGCTGCGGGTGGGTCATGGCAGACCACGCCTCGTCGACCGCCGGATCGCCGAACTGCATCGCCCGCAGGCTGGACAGGTCGTGGCGGCGATCCGCGTTCAGCGCGACGATGTCGCGGATCGTCGGCGTGAGGATGAAGCCGCCGTTGCAGCGCTCGCGCTCGATGACGCGGCACAGCGCCTCGGCCTCCACGCGCCGGGTGTAGACGTTCGTGCCGCCGTAGAGAAACGCCGGGATGGCGCGCATCCAGGTGGCGATGTGGAACAGCGGGCCGCAGTTGAGATAGACGTAGCCGGTGTCGATCTCCTCCACCCGCGCCATGATCTGCGCCTGCGCCAGCAGCGCGGCGTGATCCAGCATCGCCCCGTTCGGCCGCCCGCCGAAGGCCGCGGTGTAGATCACCAGCACCGGCGCGCCGGCATCGCCGCGCGGCGGCGCCGGCAACGGCCTGCCGCCGGCGACGAATGCCTCGTAGCCGCCGGCGGTGTCGTCGTCGTGCCGCAGCCACAGCGCACGCGCACCGGCCGCTTCGCGCGCGGCCTGCACCGCGGCGCCGATCTCCCCGGCCTGCCAGATCACCAGCGCAGGATCGAAGTCCTCGATCACGAACGCCAGCTCTTCGGCCGACTGGCGCCAGTTCGCCGCGCAGACCATGCCGCCGAGCGCGCCGGCGGCCAGCAGCAGTTCGAGGATGCGGAAGGAGTTCTGGCCCAGCCACAGCAGCCGATCGCCAGGACCGAAGCCGCGCGCGGCGAGTGCGCCCGCGAGCCGATCCACGCGCGCGGCCAGTTGCGCGTAGGTCAGGCGCAGGTCGCCATCGACCACCGCGACGCGCGCGGGGTGCGCGCGGCGGTGCTCGGCGAGCACGTCGTCGAGCGTGGGCGACCGGCGCGGGCTCATGCGGGCCCCGGACGCAGGGCGTTCTTCACCGCCTGCTCGACCTCGGGGTTCTCCAGCGTGGACACATCGCCCGGGTCCACGCCCTGGATCCACGCGCGCAGCGCGCGGCGGTGGATCTTGCCGTTGCGGGTGCGCGGCAGATCCGGCAGCACCAGCACCGCCTGCGGCCGCACCGGCTTGCCGAAGCGCTCGACCACCTGCGAAATCACCGCTTCGGCGATTTCGGCGTGCGCACCGCGGCCGGCGGCCGTCACCACCGCGATCACCGGCACCATGCCCTTGGTCTCGTGCTCGATCCCGACCGCCGCGGCGCTGACCACGCCGTCCACCTCGCAGGCGATCGATTCCAGTTCCACCGGGCCGATGCGCTTGCCGGCGATCTTCATCACGTCGTCCGAGCGGCCGGGGATCTCAAAGGTGCCGTCGGCGTGGCGGATGGCGCGGTCCCCCTGCACCCACAGCCCCGGGATCTTCGACCAGTACGACTCGAAGTAGCGTTCCGGCTCGCGCCAGAGGCTGCGTGTCATCGACAGCCAGCCGCGCCGCACCACAAGCTCGCCCGGTTCGCCGACCAGCGGGCGCCCCTGCGGATCCACCACGTCCGCCGCCATGCCCAGCTGCGGCCCGGCGAAGCGCGCCGGCAGCATCGTGGCGTTGGGCATGCCGGCGACGATGCAGCCGCCGACCTCGGTACCGCCGGACCAGTTGATCACCGGCACATGCCCGCGGCCGATGTTCTGGTGCAGCCACTGCCAGGCAGCCACCGGCAGCGGCTCGCCGCTGCAGGCGACGATGCGCAGCGACGGCAGCGTGAAGGGCTCGGTCCAGTGCGCGCCGGCAGCCGCGAGCATGCGCACCGCGGTGGGTGCCAGGCCGAAGGTGGTGACGCCGTGGCGCTCGATGATCTTCCAGTAGCGATCCGGCGCCGGGTGATCCATCACGCCCTCGAACAGCACCGTCGCGGCGCCCAGGGCGAGCGGCCCGACCGTAGCCAGCGGCCCGGTGAGCCAGCCGAGATCCGCCGGCCAGCAGAACCGATCGCCCGGGCCGACGTCGAGCGAGAACCCCAGCTCGATCATCAGCCCGTAGGGAAAGCCGCCGTGCACGTGCACCGCACCCTTGGGGCGACCGGTCGAGCCGGAGGTGAAGATCAGCAGCCATGCCATTTCGACGTCGAAGGCTTCGATCGGGCCGTCCTCACCGTGCGCGTTCAGCGCCTCCCACGGCACGACGCGCGGATCGGCCGGCAGCGGATCGCCCAGCCGCGGCACGACCACGATCCGGCGCACGCTTGCGACCCGGTCGGCCGCGGCGATCGCGGTGCCGAGCAGTTCCACGCGCCTGCCGCGGCGCAGGCAGCCGTCCGCCGTGACGATCATCTTCGCCCCGCCGAGCGTGAGGCGCTCGGTGAGCGGGTCGACGCCGAAGCCGGAGAACACCGGCATGAAGATCGCGCCGATGCGGGCGATGGCCAGGATCGCAACCACCGCCTCCGGCACCGAGGGCATGTACACGCCGACCACGTCGCCACGGCCCACGCCGTTGGCGCGCAGGCCGGCCGCGGCGCGCACGACCGCGTCGTCGAGTTCGCGGTGGGACAGCTCGCGCACGCTGCCGTCGTCGCCCTCCCAGGCGAGCGCGGTGCCCGGCGTGTCGCGCCAGCGCCCGGACGCCAGCCAGGCGACATTGGTGCGCGCGCCGACGAACCAATGCGGATGGGACTGTCCGTCGCGCAGATCCAGCACGCGCTCCCAGGGCTGCATCCAGCCCGCGCCCAGGAAGTCGAGCACGGCGGGATAGAACCATTCCGGATCCTGCGCCGCGCGTTCGTAGAGCGCGCGCAGATCGTCGCAACCGATCTCGCGCATGAAGGCGCTGATGCGGTAGCGGTGCGCGCGCTCGGGCGGCGGCACCCAGCGCGTGGGATCGAAGGTGGGAGCCAGCGGCCGTGCGTGTGCCATCCGTCATTCCTCCGTGGCGTTCGCCGCGCGCGCGGCATGATTCACGTAGGCATGGATGGCGCGCACGTCGTCGGCGGACAGTGTACCGGCAAACCCGGCCATGCCCTTGGGCTCGAACAGGCCGCCCAGCACGATCTGCTCGAACAGTTCGTGGACCTGCGGCGCCATGCGGCGCAGATCGGCGATGAGCGGCCGCGAGCCGTACATGCCGTGGCAGCGGCCGCAATGGGCGTGGTAGAGGCCATCGCCGCGCGCGATCAGCTCCGGCGCCGCCTCGGGCGCGGGCGGCTCGGGGAACGGCCCGGGATCCGCCAGCGGCGCCGGCATCGGCACCGGTCCGCCGCCAAGCCTGAACGCGATCACGCGGCCGTCGTTCGCGTACCGGCTTGCGATCGAGCCGGTCTCGTCGAGCATGTTGAAGTTCGGGCCGCCGAACCCGGCGGCGACCGCGATGTACTGCTCGCCGCCGGCGCGGTAGGCGATCGGCGGCGCGGAGATCGAGGTGCCGGTGGGGATTTCCTTCAGCAACCGGCCGTCGTCGGCGGCGTGGATCCGCAGCACGCCGTCCGGGCCGCCCTGCAGCACGAGGTTGCCGGCGGTGGCGAGCAGGCCGCCGTGGCCTGGAAACTCCTGCCGCACCGACCAGCGCGCCTTGCCGGCCAGCGGATCCCAGGCCAGGAGCACGCCCTTGGTCTGCACCGGCGCCTGCGCGCGCAAGGCGTCGATCTCCGGCACGCCCATCTCGTACCACTGCGCGTGCGGGCCGAAGACCCACGCATCCTCGCGCGCCGGAACGTAGAACAGGCCGGTTTTCGGGCTGTAGGCCGACGGCATCCAGTTGTGGCCGCCGCTCGGGCCGGGCAGCACGCGCGTGGCTCGATCGCCGCGCCAATCCGCCGCCGGGTTCTCCACCGGGCGGCCCGTCTCGGGATCGACCCGGCTCGCCCAGTTCATGGTCACGTACGGCTCCGCGGAGAGCAGCTTGCCCGTGATCCGATCGAGCACGTAGAAGAAGCCGTTCTTGCAGGCCTGCATCAGCACCTTGCGCGGCTGCCCGCCGATGGCCAGATCCGCCAGGACGATGTGCTGGGTGGCGTCGTAGTCCCAGTGATCGCCTGGGGTGGTCTGGTAGAACCACGCCATCTTCCCGGTGTCGGCATCGAGCGCGAGGATCGAGGCGAGGAAGAGGTTGTCGCCGCCACCGGGGCTGCGCGCGTGGCGCGACCAGGGGCTGCCGTTGGCGGTGCCGAAGTAGACGAGGTTCGACTGCGGATCGAAGGCGATGGCGTCCCACGGCCCGCCGCCGCCCGCGGTTGCGCTCCAGTCCGTGCCCTTCCAGGTCGGCGCCGCGATGGCAAGCTCCGGATGCTCGATCGGCTGGCCGGGTGCGCCGGGCACGGTGAAGAAGCGCCAGGCCAGCTTGCCGGTGGCCGCGTCGTAGGCGGACAGGTACCCGCGCACGCCGTTCTCGGCACCCCCGTTGCCGATCAGCACGCGCCCCTTGACCACCCGCGGCGCGCCGGTGATCGAATAGCCCCGGGTGCGATCGATGAGCGTGTCCACCTCCCAGGCGGGCTTGCCGTTGGCGGCGTCGAGCGCGACCAGGCGGCCGTCGAACGTGCCGACGAAGACGCGCCCACCCCACGCCGCCACGCCGCGGTTCACCACGTCGCAGCAGCCCTTCACGCCCCAGCCGCGCGGCACCTTCGGATCGTAGGTCCACAGCACGCGCCCGTCCGCGGCGTCGATCGCGGTGACGGTGCTCCAGTCGCCGGTGGCGTACATGACGCCGTCGACCACGATCGGGGTGGCCTGCACGCCGCGCGTGGAGCCGAGCGGCGCGGCCCACGCGAAGCCGAGCGTGGCGACGTTGCCGGCGTCGATGCGGTCCAGCGGCGAGAAGCGCTGTTCGTCGTAGGTGCGGCCGTGGGTGAGCCAGTTGCCGGGCTCGGCGTCCGCGGCGACGAGCCGGGCATCGTCGACCGCGGCGACCGGGTTCGCCTGCGCGGCCGGCGCCGCAGGCGCCGACGTCTCGGCTGCCGGGCCGGACGCAGGCGGGCGCGAGCAGCCGCCGAGCAGGATCGCGCAGCCAATCAACAGGACGGCCGCCCACGCCGACCCGGCCGCATCGCGAGGCCGAACCGGGTCATGAACCATCGTCGTCGCGAGCGCAGCGAAGCGACCCACCGCCCTGGATGCCGCCGGCAGCGCGTGGGTTGCGTCGCTGCGCTCGCAATGACGCGCGAACGTCATTGCGAGGCCGCGCAGCGGCCGCGGCAATCCAGGCGGCCTTCGAGCCAAGGTCGAGGCGTGGATTGCGTCGCTGCGCTCGCAATGACGTCGGGGGCCGATCATTGCGCCGCTGCCTCGGCGCCGATCCCCCACAGCTTGCGCGCGGTGCCGCCGACCATCTGGTCGATCTGCGCTTCCGTCAGCCCGCTGTCGTTGAAGTTCTCGTCCACCACCTGGCGCGAATGCGGGAAGCTGCCCTCCAGGTGCGGATAGTCCGATCCCCACATCATGCACTGCGGCGGGATGATGCCGGAGCGCACCTGCGGGATCGCCGCGCGGTCCTTGGAGAACGTCGCGTGCGCCTGGCGGGCGATGTATGCGCTCGGCGCCAGTTCGAGCTTGGGGTTCAGCCACTGCGCGTGCTCGGACCAGGCCGTGTCGAGCACGTCCTGCAGCCAGCCGATGAAGGCGACGTTGGTCTCGATCATGACCACGTGCAGGTCCGGATAGCGCGCCAGCGCGCCGCAGGCGACGATCTGGCCCAGGGTGTCCAGCCCCGGGATGCACACGCGCATGAAGTTGATGATCGCCGCGCCCGGCCCGCGGTAGCCGACGTTGCGCATGCCCATGCCGACGTGGAAGGCGAGCGGGATCTTCGCCTGCGCCGCCAGCTTCCACACCGGCTCCCAGGCCGCGTCCGCCCACGGCCGCTCCTCGGGCGCGCACATCGGCAGCAGCACGGCGTTGAAGCCCTTCTTCAGGCAGCGCTCGAACTCGGCGACGGTGTCCTCGACGCGGCGCGTGGGCAGCAGGGCCGCCGGCGCGAAAATCGTCTTGTAGGGCAGGAAGCGCTCGCCGAGCCAGTCGTTGTAGATCCCCATCGACACGCGCTGCAGCTCGGGGTCGTCCGAGAGGTAGGTCCACTGCGCCACCGCGCCGAGGATCAGCTCGCCGGAAACGCCGTCGACCTTCATGTCGCGGATGCGCTCGTCCGGGTCGGCGCCGGTCTTCTTGAACTGCTCCCAGGACTCGGCGTCGGTGAAGGTGCTCTTGTAGACCGGCTTGCCCTCGCACATGCAGGTGACCGAGTTCTCCGTGTTGATCCACTGCGGCACCCGGTCCCTGAACCGCTCCGGCGCGTGCTGGACGTACAACTCATTCGGCTCGGTGATGTGGGAATCGGCGCTGATCAGGACGCGTGACATCGGAGTTCTCCTTCAGGAATGTACGTCGGGGCTGGCGTGGTCCACGTGCATCGCAGGCGCGGAACGGCGCTCCGTCAGTATACTAATTGCGGCGCCTGCCCCGTCAACCGGCTCCGCGCGATTCACGCCGGGGTCGCCGCTGCCGGCGCGGCGTTGAAGCGGCGCGCCGCGAGTTCGAAGTGCAGTGCCGCCCACAGATCCACCAGCACCGCCGCTCCCAGCGCCCAGGCCAGCGCCCGCGGGCCACCGATGGCGTCGCTCCCCGCGCCCGTGAGCCAAGGCCCCAGCCCGCCCCCGAGCAGGTTCGTGCAAACCAGCACGAGCGACAGCAGCGTACCGCGCATGCGCGGCGCGGCGCTGCCGAGCAGCAGGCTGAAGGTCGGCGGGATCGTGGAAGCGAGCGTGAATGCGAGCGCGAACAACCCGGCAAGCGCGGCGGCCGTGCTCGTCGCCGAAGCCATCGCGGTACCGGAAACCGCCGTGGCGACACACGCGACGGCGGCCACGCGGGCCATGCGCGCGCGCGAATCGCGCCCGAATCGATCCGCGAGGTGACCGACCAGCGCGGTGCCGGCCGCCTGGAACACACCGGTGGCCACGGCCACCGCCAGGCCCGCATCACGCAGCCCCAGGCCGTGGACGCGCACCAGGAACGACGCCGACCACGCCAGCACCGCCAGGGTGACGAAGGCGGCGAGGGTCATCCCGGCCACGACGTGCACCAGCGCGCGGTTCGCGACCAGGAACGACAGCGTGGCGCCGAAACCTGCGGCATGCCCGTCCGCGCCGGCCATGCCGTCGGTCGCCCCGCGACGCGGTTCGCGCAGGGTCGCCAGGATGACCAGCGCGAGCACCAGGCCCGGGAGCCCGGCGACCAGGAACGCGGCGCGCCAGCCGTATTCCGCCGCGACCCAGCCTCCGAGCGCGAAACTGCCCGCCACGCCGATCGCCGAACTGGTGTAGTAGATGCCGATGGCGGTGGACCGCTCGCGCGGCCCGAAATAGTCGGAGAGGATCGACATCGCGCACGGGCCGGCGCCGGCCTCGGCCGCGCCCACCGACATGCGCAAGGCGAGCAGCGAGCCGAAGTTGCGCGCCAGGGCCGAGAGCGCGGTGAGCGCGCTCCAGGCAGCCAGGATCGCGGCCAGCAGCCGGCGGCGGTCGACGCGATCCACCAGCCAGCCGGCCGGCACCAGGGCCATTGCGAAGGTCAGCGTGTACGCCAGCCCGGACAGGAACCCCATCGCGGCGTCGCTCGCGCCGAACTCGCGCTTGACCGGTTCGAGCACCACGGCCAGCACGTTGCGATCGATCGAGTTCAGGCTGAACGTGAGCGCCAGCAACGCCAGGACGTACCACCGGTAGGCGCCGGCTTCCTGCGCGTCCTGCGGCTGTGCCTGGCGGTCCATGGCCCGGTGCGCAATCCGCCCCCGGCGCCGGCGCCCGATCCCCTACTGCCCCCAGCGCCAGGTGACGGTGCCGCCGATCACCCGCTCGTCGCCCGGTATCACCGAACCCGAATTGGCAATCAGCGACGGATCCACGCCCGCGCTCTGCACGCTCGCGCCGACCAGGTATTCCTCGTCCGTGAGGTTGGTGCCGAACAGCGACACCTCCCAGCGTCCGTCCGGGCTGAACCACGTCGCGCGCGCGTCGAAGACGCTGTAGGCATCCTGGCCCGCGTTGGCGTAGGCAATCACCGCGAGCGACGTGTCGCTCTGGTAGCGCCATCCGCCGCCGATCCGCAGCTTGCCGGCGGCGAGCGGGATCTCGTAGCTCGCGCCGAGGTAGGCGGAGTTCTCCGGCGCGTAGTAGAACGGCTGGCCGCTCAGGTCGAAACCGGTGCCGGGCGCGGTGATGTCGGTGGCGATGAACTCGTCGTAGCTCGCGTCGAGCCAGCCCGTGGAACCGGTGACGGTGAGCCGGTCGGTCGGGGTCCAGTCGAACTGGACTTCGATGCCCTGGATGGTCGCCGCACCGGCATTCAGCGTCAGCGTCTGCGTGGTCGCGCCGGCACCCGGCAGGCGCACCGTGATGAGGCGCTGCATGTTGCCGTAGTCGCCGTAGAAATACGCGGCCGAGAAACCGAGCGTGCCGCCGGCCAGGCCGGACGCCTTCACGCCGAACTCGTAGTCGTTCAGTTCCTCGGGCTTGAACGCCGGCGCGTCGAGCGCGAACAAGGGCGTGTTGTAGCCGCCGGACTTCTGGCCCTGGCCGAAACGCACGTAGGCAGACCACTGGTCGTTGAAACGGTAATGCGACGACGCTTCCCAGGACCAGTAGTCGAAGTCGGTCGTGACCGTGGTGTCCAGGCAGCCGCCGCCCGGCGCCGCCGCCGGTGCCGGGCTGGCGGTCCGCAGGCGCACCAGGCACAGGTTGGTCGTCTGCGGGTTGAAGACGCGGTTCGGCGTCAGCTCGCGCGTATCCACCGTGTAGCGCACGCCGGCGGCGATCTTCCACGCAGGTGTCAATGCGTACTCGCCGTGCACGTAGCCGGCGTCGGACTCGTTGAGGGACTTCTCGTCGATTGCCACCTTGTTCCTGATCGGGCTCGCGGGGTTGGCGTTGTTCACCGCGTACGCGAACGTATTCGACCGCAGGTTGCCGTCGTCCTCGAAGTGAAAGTAGCCGGCGACCCAGTCCAGCCGGTCGTCGAACAGCTTGCCGGAGATCTGCGGCTCGACGGTGAACTGCTGCGAACCGCCGCCGAAGTGGAACGATTCCAGGTTCAGGGCGGGCGTCGCATCGACGTCGAAGCCGCCGGCCGCGTTCATGGTGCGGTAGCCGACCACGACCTTGGCCATCAGGTTCGGCATCAGCTCCGCGCTCAGCGTGCCGCGGTAGAAATTGACCGAAACATGGTCGTTGTCCGGCACGAAGTTCCAGCTGTTGTCGTGGAAATCCGACGGGAACAGCGTCGCGGCCGGGATCTGCAGGCCGGAGGTGTTCAGCCCGTTGCGCGTTCCGGCGAGCAGCGCCGTGGCGATGTTGGTGCCGGGGATCGCGCGGCGGTTGACGACCTCCTGGTCGATGGCGTTGTTCTCGTACACCACGTGCGCGCTGACGCGCTCGTTCGGCTGCCACAGCGCGGACAGGCGCCAGAGCTGCTGATCCTGGCCGCTGAAGCCGGCGCCGGTACGCACGCTTTGGCCCTGCGGATCCTGCTGCATGTTGCTGTAGCCCACGCGCACGGCGAGGGTGTCGCCGATCGGCAGGTTGCCGATGAAGTGCCCGCGCATCGTGTCGTTCGTGCCGTAGGTGCCCGACAGCTCCGCCGCGTAGCTGCCGAGCTCGGGCTTGCGGGTGTAGAAGACGATTGCGCCACCGGTGTTGTTGCGGCCGAACAGCGTGCCCTGCACGCCGCGCGAGATCTCCACGCCCTGCAGGTCGAACATGCCCACCGCCGCGCCCTTGGTCTGGGCGACGTAGACGTCGTCGAAGTAGATGCCGACGGGCGAATCCACCTGCACGTTGCTCTGGCTGACGAGCTGGCCGCGCATGCTGACTTCCACGCCGGCGTGGCCGCCGGCGGCGGGCTTCACGAATACGTTCGGCGCCGACTTGGCGACATCGTAGATCTGGGAGATCGACTGCTGCGCGAGCGCGTCCGCGGTGATGGCCGTGATCGCCAGCGGAATGTCGGCCACGGTCTCGGCGCGCTTGCGCGCGTGGACCACGACCTCCTCGATGGATTCCGCCGCTCGTACCGGGGTCATCGCCGCGGCGGCGGCGATGCACGCCGCGCCCAGTGCGATTGCGCCGGCGGCCTGCGTGGTGCCGCGCACGCGCGGCAAGGTGCTCTTCGTATTCATCAGGTTCCCCTCCTCGCGGGTGTTGCATGGATCCGGGGCTTGATCCCCGGGATCGGCGCGGCGGACGCGAACCAGCCGGCAGCGGGCAGCACCGCTGCGTGCATCGCCGCGACGGATGCGCGGCATCGGAAACGGCAGGCGAGTCGACGCGGTTCTTGTTCTTCTGGCTTCGATAGTATCCTATCTGGCTTCGATAGTATCCTAATAGAGGTCGCCGCCGGCCGTAAACCGCTCGGTCTTTCCGCCGCCGAACCCGCCGGCCGGCGCCGCCCGGGGACGAACGCAAGTCCGGCACCGCAGGCGTCGCACCCGTCCCGGCTTTGGCGCGGGGCGGCGAAGGTGTTCCAATGCGGCACGGCATCGGGAGGCCCCGTGGCTACAGGCGACATGCACGGCAAGGTCATCATCGTCACCGGCGCGAGCCGCGGTATCGGCCGGGCGATCGCCATCGGGCTGGCACGCGCCGGCGCCGCGGTGGTCGCCACCGCACGCACCGTGGACGGCGACCCGGCCGCCGGCACGCTCGCCGACACGGCGGCGCGGATCCAGGCCCTCGGCGGCGAGGTGCTCGCGCTGCGGCACGATGTGGGCAGCGAGGCGGACGCGCAGGGCGTGGCCCGGGCTACGCTCGATCGTTTCGGCCGCGTCGACGCGCTGGTCAACAACGCCGGCGTGATGCTGGGCGCGCGCCCGAGCCATGACTACGAGCCCGAGCGCTTCGACCGGCTCGTGGCGGTGCATTTCCGCGGCGTGTTCCTGTGCTGCCGGGCGGTGCTGCCGGCGATGCTGCGCCAGCGCGCCGGCATCATCGTCAACATGAGCTCGGGCGTCGCGCGCGAGGTGCGCGTCCCCGGCGATACGATCTACGCCGCGTGCAAGGCGGCGGCGGAACGCTATACGATGGGCCTGGCGGCCGAGCTTGCCGGCCAGGGGATCGCCGCGGTGGCGGTCACGCCCGGCGCGGTCGCCACCGAGGGCACGCGCGCGGCGATCCCGGGCGGCCTGGCCCCCGCGGGCTGGCAGGCGCCCGAAGCCGTGCTGCCGGCGATTCAATGGCTGCTCGGCGGCGGCGCGATGTCCGTCAGCGGCCGCGTGCTGCACACGCCGGATTTCGGCCTGAGCTGGCCCTGAAGCCGCACCCGATGCCCGCAAGGCACGGCGCCGGGCCGGGGCCGTCACGACGAACCTAAGAACCCGATTCCCGATCACGAGGAGATACAGGTGGCATTCCAGTACCCGAACTACGAAGGCTTGAAGCTCGATCGCCCCGCCGACCGCGTCCTGCGCATCACCATCTCGCGCGGCAAGATCAACGCGATGGACTTCCAGCTCCACTGCGATCTCACCGGCATCTGGCCGCTGATCGACAAGGATCCGAGCGTCAATGCGGTGATCCTCACCGGCGCCGGCAAGGCGTTCTCCGCCGGCGGCGACTTCGAGATGGAAAAGCAGACCGTCGCCGACTACCAGTTCCGGCTGCAGGTGTGGCGCGACGCGCGCGATCTGGTCCGCAACCTGCTGGCGTTCTCCAAGCCGATCGTGTCCGCGATCAACGGCGCGGCGGTGGGCGCGGGGCTGACAGCGGCGCTGCTGTCGGACGTCTCGATTGCCGGGCGCGGGGCGAAGATCGTCGACGGCCACACCCGCCTGGGCGTCGCCGCGGGCGACCACGCGGCGATGCTCTGGCCGCTGCTGTGCGGGCTGGCCAAGGCCAAGCAGATCCTGCTGCTGTGCGACGCGCTCACCGGCGAAGAGGCCGAGCGCATCGGCCTGGTGTCCATGTGCGTGGATGACGACAAGCTGCAGGACAAGGCCGTGGAGACGGCCTCGCGGCTGGCCAACGGTGCACCGGCGGCAATCCGCTGGACCAAGAACATCCTGAACCACTGGCTGCACCAGGCCTGGCCGACCTTCGAGGCTGGCCTGGCACTGGAATTCCTCGGCTTCGGCGGCCCGGAAGGCCGCGAGGGCGTGGACGCCTGGCTGGAAAAGCGCGAGCCCAAGTTCAACCCCGACTCCCCCGTCTGAAAAAGGGGACATTCATCTTTTCCGCGCCCAACGCACGGAAATGGGGACCGTCGACATTTCGCCGCAGGCGGGGCATTCCACATCTTCCGACACCGGAAATGTGGAATGTCCCCTTTTTTCAAGCGGCGTCGTGCGCGGAGCGGGTGATGGTGAAGTGCGCGTGATTGATTGCGTGCAGCGCCTCGTTCGCCCCCTGCTTCTCGACCGCGAGCGACACGTGCGCCAGCATCAGCATGAGGTCGAGCAGGCGCTGCTGCCTGGCGTCGAGACGGTCGAGCGCGAACTCATCGAGGTATTCCAGGGCGCGGTCGAGATGCACGACGGCGGCGGCGTAGAAGGCGTCACGCTCCTGCGCCGTGCTCGCGATCCGGCGCTTCCTGCGCACATCCGAGCCGGCCACCGCCCAGGACTGCGCGAAGCCCTCCAGCGTCTCGAACCCTTGCGGAAGCAGCGCTGACGTCGACATCACCGGCTCAGCCCTCGCCCCCGGCGGCGCGCTCACGCTCGTAGTCGCGCACGCACCGCTCAACGGCGTTGCTGGTCTGGCGCAATGCCGCCTCGTGTACCTGGAAGTGGAAGTGCTCGAGCACGCCGCTGTCGATCCCGGCCTGGGCGTCTTCGATGATGTCGCGGTCCTCGCTGTGTACGTCAAGCAGCGCAGCGAGCCGGTATTCGCGCAGGAACCGCTCCCCGGCGCTGCGAGCGGCACCGGCCCAGTACTGGCGCACCACGCCGCGCGTCCTGCCGGCCGTCAGCGGCCAGATCGTCTGCGTGAATCCGCCATTTCCGACCGCCAGCACCGTCGTGTTCGGGAAGAGGTAGATATGGTCGACGGAGGGCGGGGCAGCGGGTGCCGGCGTCCCGGCCGTGACTTGCTTCGCCTGGATCCGGCCGGCGGCCGCCTCGACCACGCCGGGCTTGTATTCGGGATTGAACCAGAGCGACTTGCCCGAATGCAGGCCAGCTTCGTCGAAGGCATAGCTGGTCGGATAGCCGAACGGATTGTCCGCGGTCTGTGCGCTCGCGCCGATCGACCGGGCGTGCACGAACCGGCCGTGGTAGATCTCCTGGAAGTTGTTGTAGGTCGTCTTCCAGTTCGCGGCGACCTCGTAGACGTACTCGGAAAAGACGCTCTCCGGCCCCAGGCGAAGTTCCTCCAGGCGCCTGGCCCAGGGGCCCAGGAAATCGCGTAGCGTTTGCTTCGGCGCCGGATCGAGATTGACGAAAAGAAACCCGCCGCAGGATTCCAGCGCCACGCGCCGCAGGCCGCAGCGGGCCTTGTCCAGATCGAAGAAATTCTGCTCGTCCGGCACGCCGCGCAAGGTGCCGTCCGTAGCGTAGGTCCAGGCGTGGTATCGGCAACTGAAGCTCGCCGCCTCGCCGCTTTCCCTGCTCACGAGGCGCGTTCCGCGGTGCGAACACACGTTGTGGAACGCGCGCAGTTCGCCATCCATGCCGCGGACGATCAGGATCGAGGCCCGGGCGATCTCGATCGGGCGGACTATGAACCGGCCGCGCGCGGCGACCTCGTTCTCGCGCCCCACGTGCAGCCACGTCCGGCGGAAGATCGCTTCGCGCTCCAATTCGAACCAGGCCGGATCATGGTAGGGCCGGGCCGATACCGGCCCGGTGCCCAGCGCCGCAACCTCGTCCTTGCCGACCGGCCTGTACCCGCCGCCGCTCTCTCGTAGCCGGGTCATGGCGCTGCGAATTTTTTTCCGCGTTGACGCGCCAGATAAGCCGAGCTAGGCTGACATTGAATGCGTCGACGACCTGCTGCAATTTGGCACGCTTCAGACCCTCGAGAAGGATGAAACACGAAAGGAACGGTCATGAATTTGCGTATGGCAGGACTGGTTGCCCTTCCGCTCACTGCGCTGCTTCTGAGTACACCGGTCGCGTCGTCAACTGTGACGGGCTCGGGTTTCGTCGCTTACTACAACGATCCCACCAACATATTAGGCACTCGGCTAGGGCTGCGACCCTTGACGGTAGGCGAGCCGTTTACAATATCCTATACGATTGATGATGCCGCGACACCGTTCTTCTCGTCCGCCGGGGCTTTTCGCACCCTATATGTTCTCGATGATCCAACATCGAGCGTACAGGTGTCTTTTGCGGGCGCGGATGTCGCCGGCATTGGCGTTTATTCCGGAACGACTCTCCAACCTGATTGGACGGACGTGTTCGTTGGCAACGACGTGCCACCAACATTTCATCCCGTAACCGGATTTTCTCCGCTTCATGACGAGTGGAGTGTGCTCCAGGACCTTGCGGAACCTTTATCAGGCCAAAACCTGTGGCTGTTCGTGCGATTTGACGACGATCCAACCCGGATATCTGACCCAAGCTACTTTCTCAATCCGACAGCGGCCGACTGGAACAATTTGACATTCACGATATTAGTTTCGGACGGGACCACCCTGGCGGCGGGCAATCTCACAGGACAGTTCATTACGCCATTGCCAGCGGCGGCCTGGGTGCTTGTGCCTGCGCTAGGTGTGTTGACTCGGATCGGGCGCCGACGTCCGGCCTGATCGAACTTGCGTTGGCGTAGCGGGACGCTGTACCTTCCGCTAGCGGCTTCTGAACCTGCCGTTGCTGCTGCGCGCCGCGCTTCATCAGCAGCACGCCGCTCAGCCGCGGTGCGGGTCTCGATATTGGTCGTGCGCGTCCGACCGCGGCGGGCTGGAGCGAGCCGAAACGGGGGCATCCGACATTTCGACGGCGCCCGCGGGGACACGCCACAATCCCCCGCCCGGAAATGATGAATGTCCCCTTTTTCAGGCGTCGGGGAAGAGCAGGCGGGGGTTGTCGAGGAAGAAGGCCTGGGCGTAGGCCGGATCCATCTTCGCAAGCTGGGCGCGGAACTTGCCGATCGGATCCCGGCTGCCCTCCAGGTGCGGATAGTCGGTGCTGAACACGTAGGCCTCCTTCAGGCCGTAGCGCTCGACCATCAGCGGCAGGTCCTCGTGCCAGAACGGCGTGACGCGCACGTTGCGGCGCACGTACTCGCTGGGCTTGAGATTGTACTTCGTGCCGATGCGGTTCATGAACTTCGACCACAGGTCCATGCGCTCCACGCATGGCCCGAGCCAGGACGCGCCGAACTCGATGATGCCGAAGCGCAGCCGCGGGAAGCGCTCGAACACCTTGCCCATCACCAGCGTCTGCAGGTACAGCTCCGGCGCCATGTGCGCGACCAGCATGAAGTACGGGCTGATGGCCTCCTCGCCGCCGGCGCGGAACGCCGGCTTGGCGCGCAGGGACGCGGACTCGCCCCACAGCGGGTTGGGCAGCATCATGTCCTCGCGCTCGCGGTTGGAGAGCAGCCCGCCGCTGACGCCGAGGTGGATCGTGGCGACGACGTCCGCCTCCTGGATGCGGGCCCAGAACGGATCCCACTGCTCGTGCGAGGGCGAGCCGCTCGCGGGCGGCTCGTTGCATGGCAGGGTGATGGCCTTCGCGCCGGCCTTGATCACCCGCTCCAGCTCCGCAATGGCCCAGTCCACCCGCGACATGTTGATGTGGCAGCAGACCCGGGCGCGCTGGTCGCAGCGGCGGGCGAACTCCAGGGCGTAGTCGTTGAAGCGCGCGCAGGTCAGGCGCGCGGCGTCCGAGTCCGCGCGCAGTTCCCAGCCGCCGCTCACGCCGCCGAACACGAGCTGCGAGCGCACGCCCATGGCGTCGAGCGCGGTGCGGCGCTCGAGCGGATCGAACCCGCCGAGCGCGCCCATGCCCTTGATGTCCCAGACGCGGTTGATGTCCTGGTTCTGGGCGCGGTTGGTCTTGTATTCGTCCGAGTGCACGTATCCGCGCAGGAACTCCAGCGGCGCGCCGTGGTTGTGCTCGCCGAAGAGTGCGTCGGCGGTGTCCGGGTGGATGTAGATGTGGCCGTCGGAATCGAGCAGCCGGCCGTGGTACGGGTCGGTGCCGATGGGGGCGCTGGCTTCAGCGGGCTGGGCGCTCATGAGGCGGTCTCCGTGGTTCGACTGTGCGACGAATGCTAGCAACAATCGGGTGCCGGGTTCGTGAATTTTCCCGAATTCGGGGATCGGAAACGTTCAAGTGACGCCGGACCCGGCCTCGTCCGCCCGCACCGTGCCGATATAGAATCCCGGCTCCAACAGGAGGCGGATCATGAACATCGGAAAACTCGGAGTATGGGCCATGCCGACCGGCACGCCGACGCAGATCGCGGCGTTCGCCCAGCGCGTGGAGGCCTGGGGCTACCCGGCGCTGTGGATCCCGGACGGCGGCGGCGCCGATCCGCTGGTGCGCTCGTCCTGGATGCTGGCGAACACGAAGACGCTCATCCTGGCCACCGGCATCGTCAACATCTACGGCCGCGACCCACTGGCGATGGTCGGTGGCCAGTACGCGCTGGCGGAGCAGTCCGGCGGACGCTTCCTGCTCGGCATCGGCGTCTCGCACCGGCCGATGGTCGAGGGCATGCGCGGCCACAAGTACGACAGGCCCGTGGCGACGATGCGCGCCTACCTGCAGGGCATGGCGAAGGCGCCGATCCAGGGCTTCAACCTCGAGGAGAAGCCGCGGACCATCCTGGCCGCGCTGCGGCCGAACATGCTCGCCCTCTCGGCCAGCGACGCCGACGGCGCCCACCCCTACTTCGTGCCGCCCGAGCACACCGCCCGCGCGCGCGCCGCGCTGCCGCCCGGCAAGTGGCTATGCCCGGAGCAGAAGGTGCTGCTGGAGACCGACCCGGCCAAGGCCCGCGCCATCGCCCGCAAGGCCATGTCGATGTACCTGACGCTGGACAACTATTGCAACAACCTGCTTACCCTCGGCTACACGAAGGACGACATCGCCAACGGCGGCTCGGACCGGCTGGTGGACGCAATCGTCGCCTGGGGCGACGAAGCCGCAATCCGGCGCCGCATCCAGGCGCACTGGGACGCGGGCGCGGACCACGTGTGCATCCAGGCACTCAGCCCCACCGGCGCCTTCGGCGCGTTCGACGAGCGCACGCTGGAGGCCCTCGCCCCGAACCGTCGATAACATCACCGGGACTCCGTCGCCCCCGTCATTGCGAGCCCCCCCGTCATTGCGAGCCCGCCCCCGTCATTGCGAGCCCGCCCCCGTCATTGCGAGCCCGCCCCCGTCATTGCGAGCGAAGCGAAGCAATCCAAGCGGCGTCGACCCGTTCGACGCCGCTTCTCCCCATCAGGGAATCCCTGATCCTTCGTCCAACCCCTCCCCAGCATGAAAACCGCCGCGTAAACTCCCTCCAGCCCCACGGATCGGGGCCAACCCGCGCAAGGAGGCGGCCATGGAAGTGAAAACCACGCTGCGCCCGGGCCAGAAGGGCACCCGGGAACTGATGGCGAAGTACGGGGACCGGCTGGTATGCGTGCGATACCGCTACGATCGGCAGCGCGGCAAGCGCTACAAGACGGTGGAGATCATCGTCGCCGAACAGGAGTGGCACTGGCAGCCCAATCCGCGGCGCTGGCGCGAAGCGCTGATCCGGGTGGAGTTCCATGAGGCCGAATTGCGCGAACGCATCCGCGCCCACGGCGGACGCTGGGATCGGGAACGAAAGCTCTGGCGCATCTACACCGAGGACGCCACGGCACTCGGCGTCACGGACCGGATCGTCGATCTCCTGCCAGGCTAATAGCTCCTCATAGGTAGGATCTTATAACGCTCTGATCCGTGAACCTTTTCGTTCGCCATCGATCAGATCCCGCAGTGCCGCGTTCGGCGGCGTAGTGCGGGAGATCTGCGGT
>JBFXBD010000040.1:0-55171 GCA_050183625.1 Gammaproteobacteria bacterium | reverse complement strand
GCGAGCAGGGCGATCTGGTACCAGAGCTGGCAATCCTCCGCGCCCATGCGCCCGGCGAACCCGTCGATCCGAGGCTCGTCGTCGGCGGCGCGCGCGCCGCCGACGATCTGGCGCACCGCGACGCGCTGCAGCGCCGCGGCCACCTCGCCGAGCGCCGCCTGGAAATCGCAGGCGGCCTCGGCCATCGCCGCAATCCGCTCCAGCATGCCCGGCCCGTCGCCTTCGACCAGGCGATCGAGCAGATCGTGCACCTGCCCGCGATCGATCGTACCGAGCATCGCGGCGACCTCGGCTTCCGCGAGCCTGCCGCCGCCGTAGGCGATCGCCTGGTCGAGCAGGCTGAGTGCGTCGCGCAGGCTGCCGTCCGCGGCGTCGGCGAGCAGGCGCAGGGCGCCCGCATCGCCCGGGATCGACTCGGCCTGCAGGACGCGGCCGAGCTGCTGCTCGATTTCCTCGATCGCCAGCCGCCGCAGGTTGAACTGCAGGCAACGCGAGAGGATGGTGACCGGGAGCTTTTTCGGATCCGTGGTCGCCAGCAGGAACTTCACGTGCGGCGGCGGCTCCTCCAGCGTCTTGAGCAGCGCGTTGAAGCTGTTGCGGGAGAACATGTGCACCTCGTCGATGAGGTACACCTTGTAGCGGCCGCGGCTGGGTGCGTACTGCACGTTTTCGAGCAGCTCGCGGGTGTCGTCCACGCCGGTACGCGAGGCGGCATCGACCTCGATGAGATCCACGAAGCGGCCGTCGTCGATTTCCGTGCAGGCCCCGCAGGTGCCGCAGGGCGTGGCGCTGACGCCGGTCTCGCAGTTCAGGGCGCGGGCGAAGATCCGGGCGATGGTGGTCTTGCCGACTCCGCGCGTGCCGGTGAACAGGTAGGCGTGGTGCAGGCGATCGCGATCCAGCGCGTTGCTCAGCGCACGCACCACGTGCTGCTGGCCGACCAGGTCGGCGAATTTGCGCGGCCGCCACTTGCGGGCGAGAACCTGGTAGCTCATCGAGGGTCGTGCTGCATCGTGCGTGCAAGTCGCCGCCGGGCCGCCCGCCGGGCCGAGATGAAGGGCGGTGGCCCGCACGCCAGCCACACCCCGGCGCCCGCATCCATTGCTGCCGCTGCTCCCTTCCGGGCCTGACGGGGTTCACAACTTCGCGTCGCGAGGGGACCGGCGCCGGCCACCATCGGTCGTCTTCGTCGCGGCCGGGCGCAGGGCGTCCGGACGCGGGCGCTTATGGTAGCGGAAATCGGCGCCGGATGTTGGGCGCAGGAACGGCGGCCCGTGCACGCCTCACCGCGCCGCCAGCGCCTCGATCAATTCCGGGCCATCATTGCGCGGACTGTTGACGCGCGTGCTCACCGGGCAGGCTGCCATGCGCTGCGCGGGGTACGGCACCAGCAGGTCCGCGGCCGGCTCCGCGAGCCAGCGGGCGTAGTCGGCGCGGTCGAGAATCACCGGCATGCGATCGTGGATGGTGGCGCACAGTTCGTTCGGCGCGGTGGTGATGATGGTGCATGACTCGATGGTCTGGCCCGCGTGCTCGCCGCGGCCCTGCCAGTGCTCCCACAGGCCCGCGAAGGCGAACAGCGGCCGATCCGCGGGCCGCATGTACCAGGGCTGCTTGCCCGAGTCGCCACGCTTCCACTCGTAGAAGCCGCTCACGGGGATCAGGCAGCGGCGGCGCTTGAACGCCTCGCGAAAGGAAGGCTTGGTGGCCACGGTCTCGGCCTTGGCGTTGATGAGCGCATAGCCCGGCTTGGGATCCCGGGCCCAGAACGGCACCAGGCCCCAGAGCAGCAGCGCCACCCCGCCCTCGCGCACCACGGCGATACGCGATTGCGGCGTCACGTTGTAGCGCGGCGCGAGATCCGGCGCCTCGGCGAGCGCGAATTCCTCGCGCAGCGCCTGGCTGGTCGCGTGATAGGCGAATCTGCCGCACATCCCGATCTCCCGTCGCTCGCGTGCACCGCTCGCGTGCGAGTATGCCACGACGCGCAGCCCGGCCGCCGGGCTCGCGATGCCCCGCGGGCGCCCGTGCTTGGCCACCGGCGGGGCGTTGCGGTTACGATGACCCGAAGCTGCCGGGGCATGCGGCGGCATGGAGCGGCGCGATGCACGACAGCCCGGAACGGATCCGCGACGAGGCGCTGTCCGCGAGGCAGTTGCGCCGATTCTTCGATCTCGCCTCCAACCTCATGTGCATCGTCGATCCGCAGGGCCGGATCGACGACGTCAACGAGGCCGTGCTCGTGCTGCTCGGCTACCGCCGCGAGCAGGTCGTCGGCCGCAGCATGCTGGAATTCCTGCCGGAGCCAGACCGGGACTGGCACGCCGCCCGCCACCGCGAACGCACCACCGCCGGTGCCCCGCCGCAGGCCGTCACCCGCATCCGCGGCGCGGACGGCACGGTCCACGTGATTCACTGGCGCGTCGCGGTCGATCCGCTGGACGGGCGCGTCTACGCCGTGGGCGAGGACGTGACCGGCATCCGCGGCGCGCACGCGCTGGCGCAGCGGGCCCTGGCCAGCGCTAAGCTCGCGACCTGGGTCTGGAACACCGCCACCGACGCGATCCACTGGGACCTCACCCACTTTTCGGCGCCGGTGCCGGATCCCTTTCCGGCCACCGGCGCCGAGTTCGTGGAACGCCTGCATCCGGGGGACCGGGCGCGTATCGCAGCGGCGATGCGCACCTGGGCCCAGGGCGACATTCCGCGCGGCGACATCGACGCGCCTGCCGCAAGCGCGCAGCCGGCACCACCCGCGGTCGCCGGTGCCAACGCATCAACGCCGTTGCTGTACACGTTCCGGTTCGTGTACGACGACGGTTCGATCCGCTGGTTCCGCAGCCACGCCTATCGCGACGCGCTGCAGGGCGTCATCGTCGGCGTGGTGCGCGACATGAGCGTGGAACGCTCGCTGGAGCGGCGGCTGCGCGACAGCGAGCGGCGCTATCGCACGTTCTTCGAGAACGCCAACGACGGCATGGCGCTCATCGACGCGACCAGCCTGGAGATCATCGATTCGAACCCGGCCGCCGCGGCGATGTACGCCATCCCGCGCGAGCGCGCCATCGGCAGCGCCGTCCCGGCGTACCTGCGCGACGGCCAGGCCGGCAGCGCGCTGCTGGATCCGCGCTGCACCTCGGCGACTATCGTGCAGCATCGCCCCGACGGCAGCAGCTTCCCCGCCGAGGTCACCTATTCGCGCTTCGAGATCGACGGCCGGCCGGTGATCGCCGTGAACGTGCGCGACCTGAGCGAACGCGAACGCGCCGATCGCGCGCTGCGGGCGAGCGAGGCCCGCTACCGGGCGGTGTTCGAGAATTCGGTCAATGGCATCGCCATGGTCGACGCGCAGACGCTGCGCCTCATCGACGCCAACGATGCCTTCTGCCGCGCCTGGGGCATGCGCCGCGAGGCCGTCCCCGGCGCGGATCTGTTCTCCGGCCCGGTCGACCGCAGCGACCTGCGCGAGCGGTTGCGCGGCCCGATGCCTTATCGTACGACGAGCAGGCACATCACCGACGAGGGCCGCGAGCTCGTCGTGGATACGGCGGTGACCCGCGCGAGCGTCGACGGCCGGGAGGTGATCTTCGCCTCGTTCGTCGACATCACCGAGCGGGTCCGGGCCGACCGCGCGCTGCGTGAATCGCTCGGCACGCTGCAATCCACGTTGAACTCCACCGCCGACGCGATTGCCGTTCTGGACGCCGGCGGCGCGCTCGTGGCGTGGAACCAGAAGCTGCTTTCGATGTGGGAGATGGACGCGCAGACGGTCGCCGCGGGTTTCGAAGAGCGCGTCGCCCGTGCCGGCGCGCTCATGGCGGACCCGGAAGCCATCGACCGCTACCGCAGGCTGCTGCGGTCCGACCCGGCGATCGTCATCTCCGACATGCTGCGAACCACGGACGGCCGCATCCTGGAAGCCTACTCGCAGCCGCACTTCATCGACGGCCAGCCGGCCGGGCGGGTGTGGAGCTTCCGCGACGTCACCGCGCGCGTGGAATCCGAACAGCACCTGCGGATCACCCAGGCCGCGCTCGATCGCGCCGCGGATCTCGCCTTCTTCGTCGATGCCGGCGGACGTGTGCTCTACGCGAACGAGTCAGCATCCCGACGCCTGGGCTGGCACGGCACCGAGCTGCTCGGGCGCGCGTTCGCGGACATCGACGCGACCGCGCCGGAGGCGCACGGCACCCCGAGCCGCCCGACCGACGACCGCGTCGGCATCGAACGCACCTACCGCTGCCGCGACGGCACCCTGGTGCCGGTGGAGGTGAACTCGCACCGCATCCGCTACGGCGGCAGCGAAGTCCAGTGCGTGTTCGCGCGCGACATCACCGACCGGCACCTGGCCGCCGAGCGGCTGCGCCGCGCCGCCGCCGAACTCGCGCTCGCCGAGGAACGCGAGCGCAAGGATCTCGCCTCGGCACTGCACGACACCGTGGTGCAGGACCTGGCGCTCGCCAGGCAGCGCCTGGCCCTGATGCCGCGCCCGCGCGGGGCGCGCGCGGTGATCTACGACGATCTGCGCGCCGTGCTCGACAAGGCGGTGCGCGAGGCGCGCACGCTGCTGTTCGAGATCAGCCCGCCGGTGCTCTACGACCTGGGACTGGGGCCGGCGATCGAATGGCTCGTGGAGCGCTTCCGGGAGGCCACGGGCGTCGACTGCGGCCTGCATTGCGACGGCGCGGTGGCATCGCTGCCCAAGGAACTGCAGATCACGGTGTTCCAGATCACCCGTGAACTGCTCGCCAACGTGCGCAAGCATGCGCGCGCGCGGCGGGTCGGAATCGACTGCGCATCCGCCGACGGGACGTGGTGGATTGACGTGGCCGACGACGGCATCGGCTTCGATCCGACCGCAACGGTCAGCGCCGCCGGCGAGGTACCGTTCGGCCTCTACAGCATTCGCGATCGGCTCGATCTGATCGGTGGGCGCCTGGACATCCGCTCCGCGCCGGGGGGCGGCACGCGGGTACGCGTGACCCTGCCGCTGGCGGGCGCCGCCACGGCCGGGGCGCCGGCGGATTGACCCGGGCACCGGCCGCGGCGTTCAGGGAACGTCGCGGACGTCGCCCTCCGGACCTTCGTGATGCGGGCGCAGAGCATGCGGCGGCTGCACCGGTTCGCCGCGCGGCGGCACCGCGCGCGCCAGGAACTCGACCACCGACGAGGTGAAGGCGTCGTTGTGATCGCCGGCCACCATGTGCGCCGCGCCGGCGACGTTCACGTACCCGGCGTGCGGGCACAGGCGCAGGAAGTCCTGCGCACCCTCCTCGCTCAGCAGATCGGACATCGCGCCGCGCACCAGCAGCGTCGGCAGCGTCAGCCGCGCTGCGCACGCCTCCAGGCGCCCGCGGCGCCGGTCGTTGTTCTCGAACCCGCCCAGGAAACGCGGATCCCAGTGCCAGTGGTAGCGCCCATCGGCGCCCAGGCGCACGTTCTTGGCCAGGCCGTCGAGATTGCGCGGGCGCTTGCGATGCGGCTGGTAGCTCGCGATCGCCTCGGCGACCTGCTCGAGGCTGTCGAAACCGTCCAGGTTGCGGACCATGAAGCTGTTGATGTTGCCGACGCCTTCGTCTTCGATGCGCGGCGCGACGTCGACCAGCACCAGGGCCGTGGCGTCCACGCGATCCTCGCCCACCGCCACCAGCGAGGTGCCGCCGCCCATGGAGGCGCCGACCAGCACCGGGCGCCGGCCGCCCAACGCCTCGACCACGCAGACCAGATCGCGCACCATCGCGTCCTGGCCGTATTCGCCGTCCGGCGCCCAGTCCGAGTCGCCGTGGCCGCGGGCGTCGAGCGCGATCGCGTGGTAGCCGGCGCCGCCGAGCAGGCGCCCCGCGCCCTTCCAGGCGTGGCGGGTCTGCCCGCCACCGTGCAGGAGGATGACGAGCGGCCCGCCCGGATCGCCCCATTCGTCGCCGGCGATGCGCACCCCGGCATGCCCGTTCCAGATCCGCATCGGCTCCGGGGTTCCCGGCAGTCTCGTTCCCGCACTCATCTTCAGTGGATTTCCGTTGACTTGGATTGCGCAGCGCCCATCAGTCAGTTCACCTGGACTCGGCAATCGGAATGGCCCGGCCTTCGGCGCGCTCGATCGCGCTCCAGATCGCGTCCGGGATGGCGACCGGCGCATAGGTCTTCGGATCCACGGTGACCAGCACCGTCGTACCCGACGCCACCTGGCGCTGGTCGGACTTGCGCCACAGCACCTCGCGCAGCGTGAACGAACGCCGGCCGCGCGAGAGCGCCCGCACCCCGCACTGCAGTGGCTCGCCGGGAAAGATTTCGGCGTCGAACCGGCCGGTGATCTCGCGCACCGTCGGCCGGCCGAGCGTGTCGAACACGTCCGGAGGCAGGCGCACCCCCAGCATCAGGTAGTTCATCCACGCGCCGTACATCAGCGCGGTGATCTGGATGTTGTCGATGTGGCCGCCGTGCTCGATCCGCGGGGCGAGCACGTCCTCGATCCAGGGAAAGCGTTCCTGCGTCGTCATCGAACCGCCGGGTCGAATGGATTCGCGACCGATGATGACGCGCGCCGCTGCCGGCCGCAAGCGCGCGCGATCCGGCGTGCAACGCCGGGCGCGCATCCGGTCGGCATCCAGACAACGACGCGGCTAGCCGTGCCTGCGCCGCGGTGCGGGACCATAGGCGCGCAGGAACACCTCCACGCAGCCGCCGATGTGCTCGCGGACCCTGCGTGCCGGCGGCGCCGGTTCCAGGTTCAACAATGCCCGCAGGTGCAGATCGCCCCTGAGCAGCGCGAAGAAGTGGTCCGCGGCACGTGCCGGATCCGGTACCGCCAGGGCGCCGCCGGCGTCGAACTGCGCCAGCAGGCGCGCGAATGACGCGAGCGTCGGCGCGGGTCCGCTGGCGTAGAAGGAGCGGTTGATCTCCCCGCCCTGCATCGCCGATGCCATCAGCACCCGGTGCAGGGCGAGCACGTCGGGACTGAGCATGAGATCCATGAAACCGCGCGCGACCCGTACGAGCGCCGCCTGCGGGCCGAGTTCCGCGAGGCTCTCGAACGCCACGCCGCCGAAGCACGCCTCGCATTTGTGCGCGACCAGCGCGCTGAACAGCGCCTCCTTGTTCTCGAAATGGCTGTAGACGGTGAGCTTGGAAACGCCCGCCTCGGCGGCGATGGCATCCATGGTCGCCCTTTCGAAGCCCTGCTCCAGGAACAGGCGCCCCGCCGCCTGCATCACCGCGGCGCGCTTCTCCGGATCCTTCGGCCGGCCCTGGGAACGGATCGCGGTACCGGTCTTCATTTCTGTACTTGACAGTTCATGATATGCCTCCTAGTGTACTGTACCGTTCAGTACAGTAACAACGCCGGCCGACGACGGCGCGAGAAACCGCATGCACTACATCGCCCTGAAGATGCTGACCGGCGACCGGGCCAAGTACCTGGGGCTGATCTTCACGATCGCGTTCGCGTCCTTCCTGCTCGCCAACCAGATCTCGATCTTCTCGGGCATCATCAAGCGTACCGCAAGTCAGGTCCTGGACGTAGTCGACGCCGACGTCTGGGTGATGGACCCGGCCACGGAGTACTTCGACGAGGTCAAGCCGCTGAAGGAAACCGATCTGCTGCGCGTTCGTGGCGTGGCCGGCGTGCAATGGGCCGTGCGGCTGTTCAAGGGCATGCCGCGCGCCACGGCGCCCGACGGCCGCTTCCGCCAGGTGATTCTCATGGGCCTGGACGACGCGACCCTGGTCGGCGCGCCGCACGGCCGGATGCGCGTGGGCCGGATCGAGGATCTGCGCCGGCCTGAATCGGTCGTCATCGACTACGCCGGCTACCGCTACTTCTGGCCCGAGGGTGCAGTCGTGACCGGGCGAATCCTGGAAATGAACGACCGGCGCGTGCGCATCGTCGGCATCGCCGACGCCTCCGCGCCGTTCGCGACCTTTCCGGTCGCGTTCACCCGCTACAGCCAGGCTTTGCAGAGCATCGGCCGGGAACGCAACCAACTCTCGTTCGTGCTCGTCAAGGCGCGCGCCGGCCTGGAGCCGCGGGTGCTCGCCGCGCGCATCGCAAGCCAGACGGGCCTGTCGGCCATGACCGGCGACGCATTCGCCTGGCAGACGATGCGCTACTACCTGCGCAACACCGGCATACCGATCAACTTCGGCATCACGATCGGCATCGCGCTGATCGTGGGCGTGGTGGTCATGGGACAGACGTTCTACATCTTCACGCTGGAGAATCTCAGGCAGTTCGGTGCGCTCAAGGCCATCGGGGTCGCCGATCGCACCCTGGTGGGCATGATCCTGCTGCAGGCGCTCGTCGTGGGCGCGATCGGCTACGCGCTCGGAATGGGCCTGTGCGCGGCCTTCTTCGAGATCACGCTCGACAACCTGCCCACTCGCGGGCTGGTGGTGCGCACGGAAGCGTTCATCGGCGTCGGCGTCACCGTGCTGGCGATCGTCTGCGCCGCGAGCCTGCTCAGCATCCGCCGCGTCCTGGTGCTGGAACCCGCCGTGGTCTTCAGGGGCTGAACGCCATGCCCGACGCGACGATCGCCGCTTCCGCACGCGGCCTGGCCAAGACCTTCGACAACGGGGCGGCGGTGCACGCACTGCGCGGGGTGGACCTCGACGTACGGTACGGCGAACTCACCATGCTCGTCGGGCCCAGCGGCTGCGGCAAGACCACGCTGCTGTGCGTGCTGGCGGGCCTGCTGGACAAGACCGCCGGCGAGGTCGAAATCCTCGGCACCCGGGTCGCCGACCTGCCCGAGCGCGAGCGGGTGCACTTCCGCCGCCGCAACCTGGGCTTCGTGTTCCAGCAGTTCAACCTTCTGCCGGCCCTGACCGCCGCCGAGAACGTGGCGGTGCCGCTGATCGCCTCGGGAATCGCACGCGCTCGCGCGACCGAGCGCGCGTGCGAACTGCTCGAGCGCCTCGGCATGGCGGATCGTTCCGGCGCGTTGCCCAGGCAGCTCTCCGGCGGACAGCAGCAACGGGTCGCGCTCGCCCGGGCCGTGATCCACGCGCCCCGGCTGATCGTCTGCGACGAACCGACCTCGGCGCTGGATGCGAACACCGGTCACCGGGTGATGGAACTGCTGACCGAAGTCTCGCTGCGTCCGGACCGTGCCGTCATCGTCGTCACGCACGACAGCCGCATCTTTGATTTCGCGGACGCCATCGCCCACATGGAGGACGGCCGCATCGACGCGGTCCGCCGCCACGGTGCACCGGCACGCCGGCCGGCGGCTGCGCCCGCCGATTGACAGCAAGGGAGTACACGCCATGCCGATCCGAGACCTGCGCCCGTCCCTGCCCGCCGTCGCGGCCGTCGTCTTTGCGATCGCCGCCCTGCTGGTGTGGCGCTCCCAGCCCGATACGCTGAAGGCCGAGCCGTTGCATCCGCCGCCCGCCGCGGCCTTCGCGACCGGGATAGCGGCCGTCGGACTGGTGGAACCGGCCAGCGAGAACGTCGCGCTGGGCACGGCGGTGCCGGGCCTGGTGCGCGCCGTGCACGTGCGCACCGGCGAAGACGTGAGCGCCGGGCAGCCGATCTTCACCCTCGACGATCGCGACCTGCGCGCGCTGCTCGCGGTGCGGATGCAGGAATTGCAGGCGGCGCGGGCGGGGCTCGCGCGGCTGGAACGCATGCCGCGGCCCGAAGACCTGCCGCCGCTGCGGGCGCGCGTGCGCGAGGCCGAGCATGCGCTGGCCGACGCGCGCGTGCAGCAGGCACTCATCGAAGGCGTGGACGATCCGCGTGCGATCCGGCAGGAAGATCTTCTGCGGCGCAGGATCGCCACCGACACCGCCGAGTCGCGGCTGGCGGCCGCTCGGGCGGAGCTCGCGCGCCTGGCAGCCGGCGCCTGGCAACCCGATCTGGAGGTGGCACGCGCGAACGTCGCACTCGCCGAAATGCAGGTCGCGCGCGTACGGACCGATATTGAAAGGCTGACGGTGACCGCGCCGCGCGCCGGCCGCATCCTCAAGCTCGACGTCCGCCCCGGCGAGTACGCGCAGGCCGGCGCGTCGGCGGCACCCCTGGTGGTGTTCGGCGACGTCGGCGCGCTGCACGTGCGCGCCGACGTCGACGAGCACGAAGCACGGCGGGTCTCGGAGCGCGCCGCCGCCTTCGCGAGCCCGCGGACGGACGGCGCGGAACGCATCGCACTGCACTTCGTGCGCGTGGAGCCCTACGTCGTACCCAAGCGCCAGCTCACGGGCGACGTCGCCGAACGCGTCGACACGCGCGTACTGCAGGTGATCTACCGCATCCGCGCCACGGACGCTCGCGTGTTCGTCGGCCAGCAGGTGGATGTCTACATCGAACGGCCGCCCGAGGCCGGGGCACCGGTCGTGGACCGCGGCGTGCGCAACGGGAATGCAGGAACGTGAACGCGCGTCTCGCGAGCGTGGCCATGGCGATGGTGCTCGGCGGTTGTGCCGCGGCGCCGACCGCGCCGCCGCCGGCAACCGGCCTGCCCTCGCATTGGCACGCCGCCCGCGGCGCGGATCCGGGCGACGCGGCCGTCGCGCCCGACGCCTGGTGGGATGGGTTCGGCGATCCGGTGTTGAGCGAACTGGTCGCGGAAGCGCTCGCCGCAGCGCCGGACCTGCGCCTGGCGCGGGCGCGGGTACTCGAAGCGCGGGCCGCGGCCGGTATCGCGCGCGCGGACGCGCTGCCGCGCATCGATGCCGGAGCGAGCAGCGCCATTCGGGCCGACGTTGTCGAAGCCGAGCGCCAGGGCCGGCCCTCGGAACAGGCCGGCTTCCACCAGATCGGCTTCGACGCGCGCTGGGAAATCGATCTGTTCGGCGGCCTGCGCGCGCGGCGCGATGCCGCCGCCGCGGATCTCGCCGCGGCCGGCTTCGCGTACGCAGATGCACGCGTCACGCTGGCCGCCGAAGTCGGCCGTCACTATATCGCCCTGCGCGGTGCCCAGCGCCGGCTGGAGGTCGCGCGAAGCAATCTGGCCCGGCAACGCGACGCGCTCGGCCTGCTGCGCTCGCGGGTGCGCGCGGGCCTGGACGCGGAGGTCGACGGCGCGCGGGCGCAGTCGGAGTTGCAGGCGCTGCAAGCGGCGTTGCCACCGCTGCGGGCCGAAAGCGCGCTCGCCGCGCTCCGGATCGCGGTGCTGCTCGGCAGGCCGCCGGCGGCGCTCGCGCAGCGCCTGGGCGAGGCGCAACCGCTGCCGCCGGTGCCCGCGGCGATCCCGGCCGGCGTGCCCTCCTCGCTCCTGGACCGGCGCCCGGACCTGCGCCGCGCGCGGGCCGAGGTCCTGGCCGCGAATGCACGCGTCGGCATGGCGCGCGCGGACCTGTTTCCGCGCTTCTTCATCAGCGGCCTGCTCGCGCGCTCGGGCGAGCGCCTGGATGGCGTGACACTCGGGCCCGGACTCCTGTATTCACTCGGCCCGTCCGTGACGCTGCCGATATTCAACGCCGGGCGCCTGCGCGCGAACGTCGAGATCCAGGACGCGCGCCTGGCGCAGGCGATCGCCGGCTACGACCGCGCCGTGCTGCGCGCGCTGGAGGATGTCGAAGCGGCCTCGACCGCCTTCGCCCGCGAACGCGAGCGCCACGAACGCCTGACCGAGGCGGTGCGCAGCGCGGCGCTCGCCGAACGGCTCGCGCGCACCTTGCACGGCCGCGGCCTGGCCGACTGGTTCGGCGTGCTCGACGCACAGCGCGTGCTCTACGCGCGCGAGGACGCACTCGCAGCCAGCGCAACCGCGCTCGGCCTGCACGCGGTGGCGCTCTACAAGGCGCTCGGCGGGGGCTGGGATGCCGCCCCCGAAGGCTCGCTCGCCGGACTTTCCTTCCCCTGACCAGGAGACCAACACATGAACGCGTCACGACCGATGGCATTGGTGACCGGCGCATCGTCCGGGATTGGCCGCGAGATTGCGGGCGCCCTGGCCGCGCAGGGCCACGACCTGATCATCGCCGCGCGCAGCACGGACGCGCTCGAAGCGCTCGCCGCGGAGTTGCGCACGCGGCACGGCGCGGCAGTCTCGGTCGCCGCCGTCGATCTGGGCGAGCCTGATGGCGCCCAGCAGTTGTGGTCGCAGGTGCAGCGCGAAGGCCGGCGCATCGAAGTGCTGGTCAACAACGCCGGGGTCGGACTGGCGGGCGACTTCGCTCAGGCCGACCCGGCCGCGACGGCGGCCATGCTGCAGCTCAACGTCGCCAGCCTGACACTGCTCACGCGTCTGGCCCTGCCGGACATGCTGGCCTGCGGCCGCGGGCGGATCCTGCACGTGGCCTCGATCGCCGGCCTGCAACCCGGCGGGCCGGGAATGGCGGTGTACTACGCCACGAAGAACTACGTGGTGAGCTTCACCCGCGCGCTCGCGCGCGAACTGCGCGGCTCGGGCGTGACGGTCACGGCGCTGTGCCCGGGCCCCACCCGCACCGGGTTCGAGTCCCGCGCCGGCGAGCGTGCGCACGGCCTTTTCAGCCGCCTGCCGGTCATGGACGCGGCATCCGTGGCCGCGTACGGGCTGCGCGCGCTGCGCGCCGGGCAAACGCTGGCCGTGCCGGGGATCGTGAACAAGCTGCTCGCGCTCGCGGGCGAGCTGCCGCCGCGATCGATCGCGCTGGGGGCCAACGCCCGCCTGCTGCGTTGATCGGGATTCACCGGGCCCGGGCCAGCCGCGCCGGGCGGCGCAACCGATCGGACGCGAGTGCGCGCCGGTTGGGCGCGGCCACGCGAAGATGACTTTTCATCGGCGGCGCGTTGACGTGCCGACAAAAACGCTCCGTGCCCAAGGCGGGCAAGATTCGAACGGGTGTGGCGGAGAGGGCGGGATTCGAACCCGCGATACGGGATTACCGTATACACACTTTCCAGGCGTGCTCCTTAAACCACTCGGACACCTCTCCGGATACGGCTGCGCGAACGCGCGGTCGCAGTCTACCAGAAATCGTTCGCCGGTCGCGCTCAGGCTGCCACGCGCCGGGCGACCTTGAGATCGGTGAGGTGGCGGACCAGTTCGGCCTCGCCGCGCGACAGTCCGCAGCGCGCGGTGAGTTCGTCCGGCTCGGCGCCGGAATCCGCCAGCGCCAGGGCGACCTGGTAACGGGCGCGCTCGTCGGCGATCGGCGCCGGCTGGGGGCGCGGCTGCTCGGCGATCCGGCGCAGGGCCGTGCCCTGGTCATGCAGCCGTTCGCCGATCCCGCGCGAACAGGCGAGCAGGGCCACCAGCGCATTGCGCAACTCGGCCTGTTCGGCGCACTGCGCCACCAGTCGCCGCTCGATGGCCCGGCGATGGCGCAGTTCCAGCACCGCGACGGCGATCATCGCCGCCACCGCACCGCCCCAGATCAACAGCACCGGAACGCCGACTCCCAGCTCAGGCATACTCATCGACATGGCCTCCCTCGTCCTCGTCCTCGCTCGGGGGCTCCTGCCTGTTCGGCCGGCCGGGCTGCTCGCGCGGGCGTTCGCGCTCGACGATCCGCTTGGCCTTCGTCACCGGCGCTGCCGGCGCGAGCGGCTGCGCGGGCGCGATCGGGAAGGGCGTCATCGCTGCCGCCTCAACCGTTCTCGCCGCCGAGCAGGCGGTTCAGGTCGACCAGGATCAGCAGCTTCTCATCGCGATGGTGCACGCCGTGGACGTAGTGCGAGCTCGCCTCGATGCCCACCGAGGGCGGGGACTCGATCTGCGAGGCGTGCAGGTTCACCACCTCGGCGACGCTGTCGACCAGCACGCCGATGGTCGCGCCGTTCGCGTCCGTGATGATGATCCGCGCCGCCTCGTCCTTGCCGGTCTCCGCCAGGCCGAGCAGGCGATGCGCGTCGACGACGGTGACCACCGTGCCGCGCAGGTTGATGATGCCGAGCACGTGGTACGGCGCGCCGGGAACGGGCGCAATTTCCGGCATCCGCAGGACTTCCTGGACCTGCAGGACGTTGATGCCGTAGGTCTCCGGCCCGAGCTGGAAGGTGACCCAGCGCGAGAGCGGATCGGGGGCGGACTGCAGCGCTGCGCTCATCTCGTACTCCTGTCGCGACGCCGGATTTCCGGCGCATTTCGATGTCGATAGGTCGAGTAGCACGGCGCGTGCCAGGATCCGGCGTCGCGCCGCGGCGTCAGCCCGCCAGGCGCAGGTTCGGTGCCTCGCTCGCGCCCTGGGTGAGGAAATCGAGCAGATCAGCGTACGCGCATGCGCCGCGCGAGGCCGGGTCGTGCCACGGCAGCGGCAGGCCCAGGCGGCTGGCATCGCGAAAGCGCGTGTCGACCGGCACGACGCCGCGCCAGAGCTGCGGCCCGGCGTTGTCCTCCAGCCAGGCGAGCGCATCCTGCGAAGCCCGCGTACGGCGATCGTACATGGTCGGCACCACGGTGTAGGGGATCGGCTGCCCGCGCGATCGGGTCACCATCTGCAACGTGCGCATGAAGCGCTCGTAGCCCTTCAGCGCCAGCGGCTCGGTCTGCACCGGTACGATCACCCGATCGCAGCACGCCAGCGCGTTGACGAGCAGGATCCCGAGCATGGGCGGGCAATCCACGATCGCATGGTCGAACTGCCCGGCCCAGGCGCCGAGCCCGCCGCCGAGCACGCGGCCGATGCCCTCGCGGGCGCCGAACTGGCGCTCGACCACGGCCAGCGCGGTGGACGCCGGCGCGATGGTCAGGTTCGGCAGCCGCGTGCGATGGATGAGGCTGGCCAGCGGTACGTGCGAGCGGCCCGCGGCGCGTTCGAACAGCCCGTGCACGCCGCCTTCCACGACGTCCGGATCGAAACCGAAGTACGCGCTGAGTGATCCGTGCGGATCCAGGTCCACCAGCAGCACGCGCGACTGCTGCCGCAGCAGGCAACCCGCCAGGCTCACGGCCGTGGTGGTCTTGCCCACGCCGCCCTTCTGATTCGCGCTGACCCAGATCTTCATGGCTCGGGAGTCTCCTTGGCCGGGAAACGATCGATGCGTATGTATCCGGCGCCGGGCGCGGGCGCCGCAATCGCCTCGCCCGGCCTGGCCGGCGCGCCCGATACGACGATCAGCACGCGCCGGTTGCGCGCGCGACCGGCCTCGTCCGCGTTGTCGGCGACCGGCTTGTACTGCCCGAAGCCGACCGCGGACAGGTGCTCGGGTACCAGCCCCTGCTCGGCGAACAGGCGCACGACGCTCGCGGCGCGCGCCGCGGACAGATCCCAGTTCGAGGCAAACTGCGCGGTCGCGATCGGCTGGTCGTCGGTATGGCCCTCCACGCGCACGCTCGCGTTCAGGGGCCGCAGTTCCGCGGCGACGGCGCGCAGCGCCGCGACGCCGGCTTCGCCGATGCGCGCGCTGCCGCTGCCGAAGATGACGCTGCTGTCCAGTTCGATTTCCACGTGCCCGTCGACCGCCTTGACCTTGGAATCCTCCGGGGCGAGGGTCGCACCGAGCCGGTCGCCGACCCGATCGGCGATCCGCGCCGCGGCTTCCTTCGACGTCCGGGGCTGATCCCCCGCGCCATCGCCACCCTTGCCCAGGATGTCCTTGAGCGGCGCGGTCTCGGCCCCGGCCTGCTCCAGCGCGCTCAGCGTCGGCGCGTTCGCCGCCGGGGTGATGACGCTCACCGGCCGGTTGCCGCCGGCTTCGACCGAAGGATTCAGCACGCCCACCGAGCGCGGCGGCGCGCCCGCGGCCTCGGCGAACACCTCGCCCAGGGTGTCCGAGAGCACGCGGTACTTGCCGGCGTTCACCGAGGAGACCGAGTACATCACCACGAACAGCGCGAACATCAGGGTGATGAAATCCGCGTAGGACACCAGCCAGCGATCGTGCCGCTGGTCCTCCTGCGCATGCGCGCGCCGGTGCCGCCTTGCGCTGCGTGCCATGGCGCGCCTCAGTGCAACAGGCCCTGGAGCCGCGCCTCGATGATGCGGGGGTTCTCGCCTTCGGCGATCGCGACAATCCCCTCGGCGATCATCTCCTGGTAGCGCGACTGCGCGCCGATGATGATCTTGAGCTTGTTAGCCGCAGGCAGCAGGAACAGGTTCGCCAATGCCACGCCGTAGATGGTGGCGACGAACGCCACCGCGATGCCGCCACCGAGTTGGGAGGGATCGGTGAGGTTGCTCATCACCTGGATGAGCCCCATCACCGCGCCGATGATGCCGATGGTGGGCGCATAGCCGCCCATGCCGTCGAACACCCGCGCGGCCTGCAACTCGACCTGCTCGCGCGCGTCGATTTCCATTTCCAGCGTCGTGCGGATACCGCCCGGCTCGTTGCCGTCGACGAGAAGCTGAAGGCCCTTGCGCGCGAATCGATCATCCGCGCGCTCGACCACGTTCTCCAGCCCCAGCAGGCCGTCCTTGCGCGCGATCCGGCCCCACTCGACGATCTGCTCCATGGTCTGGACCATGGGCGGCACGGGCGGGCGCACGATCCACACCAGCATGCGCACCGCGCGCAGGAAGGTCGTCGGCGGCGACTGCACCATGGCGGCGCCGATGGTGCCGCCGGCGACGATGAGCAGCGCCGGCCCGTTGATCAGCGCGCTGACGCTTCCGCCTTCGAGTTTCTGCCCGGCCAGGATGGCCGCCACGGCCAGCGCCAGGCCGATGAGGCTCAAAGGATCCAATCGCACGCCCACGGCGTCTGCCCTCCCCAGGGTGTCGGCGCGCTGCGCCGTCTCAGCGCCGCGCGTGCGCGGCAATCAGGCCCGGCAGGTCCACGATGAGCGCGATCCGGCCGTCGCCGGTGATCGTCGCGCCCGCGAATCCCCGCGTGCCGTGCAGCAGGGCGCCCAGCGGCTTGATCACCACTTCCTCACGCCCGACCAGATGGTCCACCAGCAGCGCGAACGACTGCGTGCCGACATTGACGATGACGACGTGGCCGCGGCTGCCGCCGTGCTCGCGATGCGCGGCGACCAGCCACTGGCCGAGGTAGAACAGCGGCAGCGGCTTGCCGCGTACGACGATGAGCGGCTGGCCCTCCACCACCGTCGCCTTGGAAAGATCGAAGTCCAGGATTTCCTTCACGCTCGCCAGCGGCAGGGCGAAGATCTGGCGGCCGAGCACCACCATCAGCGTGGGCATGATCGCCAGCGTCAGCGGCAGGCGGATCGAGATCGTGGTGCCCGCGCCGCGCCTGGAATCGATCGACACCGCTCCGTTCAGTTGCGCGATGCGCGTCTTGACGACGTCCATGCCGACGCCGCGGCCGCTGACGTCGGAGATTTCGGTCTTGGTCGAGAACCCGGGCAGGAATATCAGCTCGAAGCATTCCGTGTCGGAAAGCCGCGCGGCGGCGTCGGCGTCCATCAGGCCTTTCTCCACGGCCTTGGCGCGCAGTGAATCGGGGTCCATGCCGGCACCGTCGTCGGCAATGGTCAGGTCGATGTGATCGCCCTGCTGTTCGGCGGCCAGCCGCAGGATCCCGGTACGCGGCTTGCCGGCGGCCTCGCGAACCGCCGGCGCCTCGATGCCGTGGTCCATCGAATTTCGCACCAGGTGCACCAGCGGATCGGCGAGCGCCTCGACCAGGTTCTTGTCCAGCCCGGTTTCCTCGCCCGCCATCTCCAGCACGACTTCCTTGCGCAGGCTGCGCGCGAGGTCGCGCACCACGCGCGGAAAGCGCCCGAAGACCTTCTTGATCGGCTGCATCCGGGTCTGCATGGCCGCGGCCTGCAGATCCGTGGTGACGATGTCGAGCGCCGACACCGTCTTGCTGACCTCCTCGTGGCGGACTTCGCCTTCGAGCGTGTTGAGCCGGTTCCGGATCAGTACCAGTTCGCCGACCATGTTCATGATGCGGTCGAGCACCGCGGTCTCCACGCGCACGGTGGTGTCGGCCGATGGCGAGCCGGCGGCGGCTTTCGCCGGCCTGGGCGCCGCGGCGACGATTGGATCGGATGCTACGGCCGGGGTCGACTCCGCGGCGGGCGACTCCGCGGCGGGCGACTCCGCGGCGCGAGCCGAACGCGCGGTCGGGCTGCCGCCCGCGCCATGAAGGCGATCCAGCAGCGCCTCGAACTCGGACTCGGTGATCTCGTCCGCGCCGGCGGCCGGCGGCTTGGGCGCGGCCGCGGTCGGCGCACCGCCCGGACCGTGCAACTGGTCCAGAAGCGCCTCGAACTCGGATTCGGTGATCTCGTCCCCACCGGCGGCCGGCGGCTGGGGTGCAACCGCGGTCGGTGCGCCGCCCGGACCGTGCAGTTGGTCCAGCAACGCCTCGAACTCCGACTCGGTGATCTCGTCCCCAGCGGCGGCCGGTGGCGCCTCAACCGCTGCCGGCTGCGCCTCGGCGAACAGGGACTGCATCGCCGCGTTGGCGGCCGGCGCCGGCTCAGGCGCAGCGGCGGCCGCGGCCTGCGCAGCCGTGGCGTAGCGCGCCAGTTCCTGCAGCAGATCCGGCGGTGCCGGGTCGGGATGGCTGCCCGCGCGGATCTCGTCGAACATCGCGTTGACGACGTCCAGGGCTCGCAAAACCGCGTCCATGAGCGGTGCATCCACGCGGCGCTCGCCGCGGCGCAGGACGTCGAACACGTCCTCGGCCTTGTGGCTCACGGCCACCAGGTGCTCGAAGCAGAGAAATCCCGCTCCGCCCTTGATGGTATGGAAGCCGCGGAAGATCGCGTTGAGAAGATCGGAATCGCCGGGGCAGGATTCCAGATCGACGAGCTGGTTGGCGAGGTTGGCGAGGATCTCCCCGGCTTCGACCAGGAAGTCGCTCACGATGCCGTCGTCGAGATCGACCTTCATCTACGCACCCGGACCGGGTCAAAAGCCCATGCTGGAGAGCAGATCGTCGACCTCGTCCTGGCTGCCGACCACGTGCGGGCGCATCCGGCTGACGACCGCCGGTCCCTCGGCCCGCGCGCCGGCGTCGGCGCCGCGCTCGTGGGGCTTGCCGGGCGTCGCAGCACGCTGGATCACGCCGACCAGGCTGCGCTCCACGTCCTGCACCAGATCCATGATCTTGCGGATCACCTGGCCGGTGAGGTCCTGGAAGTCCTGTGCCATCAGCACCTCGGACAATCCGGCCTGGACGCGCTGCGCGTCGGCACGCACCGTGCCGACGAACGCCGCGACCTCGGCGGCGTCGGGCGCGGTTCCGGACTCCAGCCGCTCGACCAGCACGCCGGCGCGATCGGCCATCTGCTGCGCCACCGGCATGGTCTGCTCGACGACGGTCAGGGTGCGGTGCGCCGCCTCCTCGGTCTTGCGGATGACGAACGTCAACCGCTCCTTGGCGTCGGCGATGTCGGTGCTGTCCACGTCGACCATCCGCGTTTCGGCCGGCACGCGCCGCAGGGCGTCGTGCAGTTCGCGGGTCAGGCGGCCCAGTTCCTGGAACATCGCGCTGTCGCGCTCCTCCACCAGCCGGGCCATGATCGACTCGGCGTCGGCGGCGGCGCCGGACTCCAGTGCCTGGACCAGCTTGCGCGCCAGCACCAGGCGGCTCGCGAGATCGATCACCTGCGCAGTCATGCTCGGACTTCCTTTCCCGGCCGGATCAGGCCGCGGTCGCTGCGATGCGTTCGAAGATCTTGTCGATCTTCTCCTTGAGGGTCTGGGCTGTGAACGGCTTGACGATGTAGCCGTTCACGCCCGCCTGCGCGGCCTCGACGATCTGCTCGCGCTTCTGTTCCGCCGTCACCATCAGTACAGGCAGACCCTTCAGGTCGGGATCGGCACGCACGGCTTTCAGCAGATCGATGCCCTGCATGCCCGGCATGTTCCAGTCGGTGATGAGAAAGTCGAACTTGCCGGCCTTGAGCATCGGCAGCGCGGTCACGCCGTCGTCGGCCTCCGCGGTGTTGTTGAAGCCGAGGTCCCGCAGCAGATTCTTGATGATGCGCCGCATCGTCGAGAAATCGTCCACGACCAGGATCTTCATGCCTTTGTCCACAACTCGCCCTCCGCCGCCGCGGTATTCCGCGTGCGGTTCAGTCAATCCACTCGGCCATCCGCGCCCGCAGGCGCACCAGCGCCTGGGCGTGGATCTGGCACACGCGCGATTCGCTCACGCCGAGAACCTCGCCGGTTTCGCGCAGGTTCAGTTCCTCGGCGTAGTACAGCGACATCACGATCCGCTCCCGCTCCGGCAGCTTCTCGATCGCCTCGGCCAGCGCGGCGCGGAAATGCTCGTTCTCCACGTGCTCCAGCGGCCCCTTTGGCGTGGAGGTCAACCCCTCGGTGATGCTCTCCTCGCCGCTGGGCAGTTCCTCCAGGCTGAACAAGCGGTGGCCATTGGCGTCCTGCAGCGTCTGGTAGTACTCGTCCAGCGTCATGCCGGCCCGGGCCGCGACCTCCGAATCGCGCGCGTCGCGACCCTGCGAGGACTCGATCTCCTGGACCGCACGTGTGATCTCGCGGACCTTGCGGTGCAGCGAGCGGGGGGCCCAGTCGCCCTTCCTGATTTCGTCGAGCATGGCGCCGCGGATGCGGATGCCGGCGTAGGTCTCGAAGCTCGCGCCCTGGGTCTTGTCGTAGTTCTGCGCCGCCTCCAGCAGGCCGATCATGCCGGCCTGGATCAGGTCGTCCACCTGCACGCTCGGCGGCAGGCGGCTCATCAGGTGGTACGCAATGCGCTTCACCAGCGAAGCGTGCTGCCTGACCACCGCATCCAGTTCCGCTGCGCGCCTGCCGGACGCGCGCCTGCCGGCGTCCGTGCCGCCCGCCTTTGCCGTTGCCACATAGGCCGCCACGCTGCTCATCGAGAAACCGCTCCCAAGGCTGACTCTCCCACCAGTCGTTCGACGAAGAATTCGATCCCGCCGCTCGCGCAGGGGACCGGCCATTTATCGGCTTTCGCGCCGAGCTTCTTGAACTCCAGCGCAGCCGGCCCGCAGCGCGCCGGCTGCCGTGCCACGGCGGCCCGCGTCACGCCCGGGCGCAGGCCGGGGTCGTAGGGCACGATGCCGACGAGATCCAGGGTGACGTCCAGGTAGGCGTTGGCGACCGCGACCAGGCGGTCGAACAACGCCCGGCCCTCGGCGCGGTCGTGGACCATGTTCACCAGCACCCGAAACCGCTGCCGCTTGCCTTCCTGGTGCAGGACCTTCATCACCGCATAGGCGTCGGTGAGCGAAGCCGGCTCGTTGCAGACGACCACCAGTACTTCCTGCGCCGCGTTGCAGAAATCGGTGACGCCCCCCGCGATGCCGGCCGGCGTGTCCACGATCAGCACGTCGACGTCGCCGGTGATCTCGTTGAACGCGTGGATCAGCCCGGTCCGCTCGGCCGCGCCCAGTTCGGCCATGCGCCGGATCCCCGACGCGCCGGCGACGACGCGGATGCCGCCGGGCCCGCTGACCACGGTGTCGCGCAGTTCGCATTCCCCGGCGATCACGTGGCCGAGGTTCCAGCGCGGCTTCAATCCGAGCATGACGTCGACGTTCGCCAGCCCCATGTCGGCGTCCAGCAGCATGACGCTGCGGCCCTGCGCCGCCAGCGCGAGCGCCAGGTTGATCGAGATCGTGGTCTTGCCCACGCCGCCCTTGCCGCTGGTGACGGCGATGACCCGCAGCGGGCGCGGGGCGCGCGACATGGCGCGGCCGATCGGCGCTGGGACGATGTTGTCAATGAACCGCACTTGCGGCCTCCTCGGCGAATGCCTGCTCGATGAGCGCATCGTCGGCGTCAGCGCTGCCCGCCAGGGCACCGCGCGCGGCGCGCGCGACCAGCCCGGCGGCGGTGACCACCTCCAGATCCTCCGGAATGCGCTGTCCGGCGCTCATGTACATGAGCGGCAACGTGCGCTCGATTGCCACCGACAGCACCGGCCCCGGCCGGTGCGTCTCGTCGAGCTTGGTGACGATCGCGGCCGCCGGCGCGAGCGCCGCGGCGCCCTGGGCGGCCGACTCCAGCACCCGTGCATCGGTGGGTGCCGCCAGCACGAGCGCGGTACGAAGTGCCGGCGCTGCCGGCGCGAGCAGCGCCGCGAGTCCGGCTGCCTGCCCTTCAGCCAGGCCCAGCCCCGGTGTATCGATCAGCACCAGGTCGCGGCCGGCGTGCTGGTGCAGCGCCGCCGCCAGTTCGTCGGGCGCGGCGGCCACGCTCATCGGTACGCCCAGGATGCGGGCGAAGCTGCGCAACTGGTCGTGCGCGCCGATGCGGCGCGAGTCCGTGCAGATGAGGCCGACGCTGTCGGCGCCGTGGCTCAGGACGCGGCGCGTCGCGAGCTTGGCGATCAGCGTCGTCTTGCCGACGCCCGTGGCGCCCACGAGCGCCCAGGTCCCGCCCTCGGCCAGGATGCGATCGCCGGCGAGCGTCAACCGCCGGGCCACCACCGCCAGCGCACGGTGCCATGCGTCGCGATCGGTACGGCAGTCCTGCACCGCTTCGCTCACCTCGCGCGCCAGGCGCGGGGAGATCCCCAGTGCGACCAGGCGGCGCAGCGTCGCCGCGCGCAGCGGCTGGCGCCGGCCGAGTTCGCCCCAGGCCAGGCCCGCCATCTGCCCCTCGACGAGGCGGCGCAGCGACAGCAGCTCGGTCTGCATCTCCTTGAGCATGGCGTCACCGGTCCACAATGCGTCTACCACCGGTTCGACGCGCGCCGGCACCTGCCGCCGCGCCGGTGCCGCGGCGGCGGGTTCCGGCACGGCGTCGACCGCGGTCACCAGCTCGACGCCGCCGTCGACCTTGCGATTGGACAGGATCAGCACGTCGGGCCCCTGCTGCTCGCGGACCTGGGCGAGCGCGGTACGCATGTCGACTGCGAAGTAGCGTTTGACTTTCATGCCAGCGTTTCCAGTCAGGCCGCGTCGTCCTCGGCCCGGCCGATCGACGCGACGATTCTTATCTCGGTGTGCTCCGGCAACTCGCCGAAGGACATCACGTTCATCGACTTCGCCGCGTGCCTGACGAACCGCGCCATGTAGTTGCGCAGTGCATCGGACACCAGCAGCACGCTCGGTTGCCCGGCCAGTTCCTGGCGCTCATGGGCTTCCTTGAGCGCCGAGAGCAGGCGGTTGGCCAGGCCCGGCTCCATCACGAACTCGCCGCCCGCCGAGGCTTGCAGGGATTTTTGCAATAACTGTTCCAGTGCGTAGTCGAGCGTAATGACCGGCAGCTCGGGCTCGCTGGCATTGATGCGTTGTACGATCATGCGGCCCAGCGCGATGCGGACCGCCGCGGTGAGTGCGTTCGGATCCTGGGTCCTGGACGCCTGCGCGGCGAGCACCTCGAGGATGGTGCGCATGTCGCGGATCGGCACCCGCTCGCGCAGCAGGTTCTGCAGCACGGCGACGATCGCGCCCAGGCTCAATGCCTTGGGCACCAGATCCTCGACCAGTTTGGGATGCGACTGGCCAATCCGATCCAGGAGCTGCTGCGCCTCGTCGTGGCCGAGCAGCTCGTGGGCATGATCCTGCAGCACCTGGCTCACGTGCGTGGCGACCACCGTGCTCGCGTCGACGACCGTGAAGCCCGAGGTCTGCGCGTGCTCGCGCTGGCCGGTGTCGATCCAGACCGCGCGCAGTCCGAACACCGGGTCCGAGACCGCCAGCCCCTTGACTTCCCCGTACACCTGGCCCGGGTCGATCGCCATTTCCTTGTCGGGGTAGACGTCGGACTGGCCGATCGTCACGCCGGCGAGCGCGACACGATAGGTATTGGGCGCCAGTTCCAGGTTGTCGCGGATGTGAACTGCCGGAATGAGGAAGCCGAGTTCCTGGGAGAGCTTCTTGCGCACCCCTTTCAGCCGCGCCAGGAGCTGGCCGCCCTGGGCCTTGTCGACCATCGGGATCAGCCGGTAGCCCACTTCCACGCCGATCGCGTCCACGGGCGCGACGTCCTCCCAGGACAGGTCGCGCTGCTCGGCGGCGACCGGGGCCGGCGGCGCCGGTTCCGGTTCGTCGGCGACCGCGCTGCGGCGCTGGTTCAACCACCAGGCCAGGCCGCCGCCCGCCGCCGCCAGCGTGAGGAACGCCACGTTCGGCATCCCCGGGATCGCGCCGATGAGGCCGATTACGCCCGAGGCGACCGCCAGGGTGCGGGGATTGGCCAGCATCTGGCCGACGATCTGCTCGCCCATGTCCTGGGCGCTGGAGACGCGGGTGACGAGGATCGCGGCCGCGGTCGCCAGCAGCAGCGAGGGGATCTGCGCCACCAGGCCGTCGCCGATGGTCAGCAGGGTGAAGACCTTGGCAGCCTCGGCCACCGGCATCTTGTACTGCATCACCCCGATGAGCAGCCCGCCGAGGATGTTGATGGCCATGATCAGCAGGCCGGCGAGCGCGTCGCCGCGCACGAACTTGCTCGCGCCATCCATCGCGCCGTAGAAGTCGGCTTCCTGCGCGACCTCCGCGCGGCGCAGGCGCGCCTCGTCGCGGTCGATGATGCCCGCGTTCAGATCGGCGTCGATCGCCATCTGCTTGCCCGGCATCGCGTCCAGGGTGAAACGCGCGCTTACCTCGGAGATGCGGCCGCCGCCCTTGGTGATGACCACGAAGTTGATGATGACCAGGATCGCGAACACGACGAAGCCGACCGCGTAGTTGCCGCCGACGACGAAGTCGCCGAAGGCCTGGATCACCTGGCCGGCCGCCCCCGCGCCGCCGTGGCCGTGCAGCAGCACCACGCGCGTGGAGGCGATGTTCAGGCTCAGGCGCAGCAGCGTGGCCACCAGCAGCACGGTCGGGAACGCGGCGAAATCCAGCGGCCTGCGGCTGTAGATCACCGCCAGCAGCACGACCAGGGACAGCGCGATGTTGAAGGTGAACAGCGCATCGAGCACCACCGGCGGCAGCGGCACGACCATCATCGCCAGGATGGCGACGACCACCGCCGGCGCGCCGATGTTCATGCGCTTGAGGTTGTCGATACCGGCCGCGACCAGCGCCTGGTTCATGGCCGCCCCCCGCGCCCGACGGCCGCATCAGTGGTCATATCGGAATTCCTCGGGGATCGGAAGGTCGACCGGCATGCCCGGCGCGGCCTGGCCCGGACGCAGCGCCCGCACCTGGAACACGTACGCCAGCACCTGCGCCACGGCGCGGTACAGGCCGGCCGGGATCTGCTGGTCGAGCTTCGCGGTGTGGTAGAGCGCGCGCGCCAACAGCGGCGCGGAAAGCACCGGCACGCGGTGCCGCTCGCCGATCTCGCGGATGCGCTGGGCGATTAGATCCGCGCCCTTGGCCACCACCACCGGCGCGTCCATGCGCGCGGCGTCGTAGCGCAGGGCGACGGCGTAGTGCGTCGGGTTGGTGACGATGACGTCGGCCTTGGGCACCTGCTCCATCATCCGCCGGCGTGCGTGCTCCTGCTGGATCTGGCGGATGCGGGCCCGCACTTCGGGGCGGCCCTCGGTCTCCTTGTTCTCCTCGCGCATCTCCTCGCGCGTCATGCGCAGTTGCCGGCCGTGATCCCAGAGCTGGAACGGCACGTCGATCAGCGCGACCAGGATCGTGGTCGCCGCCACCGCGCCGCACACCAGCGCGCCGATGCGCAGCGCATCGGCAAGCGCCGGCTCCAGTGCCATGCGGCCCAGCCCGAGCAGCGGCCCGGTCTGGCGCCACATGACCCACACGGCCACGCCCAGGATGAGCACGAACTTGGCCAGCGCCTTGGCCAGTTCGACCCAGCCGTGCACGCCGAAGATCCGCACCAGGCCCTTGACCGGATCCAGGCGGTTGAACTGGAACGACATCGCCTCGGTGCTGAATATCCAGCCGCCGACCGCCACCGGCGCGGCCAGCGCGACGACGAACATCAGCGCGAAGAACGGCGCGAGGGCCATGAACGCCTGCGCGAGATGCACGGCCAGGTATCCGGTCATGTCCCCGGCGTCGGAAAGCGCCGCCCGATCCAGGCTGAGCATGTCGACCATGCAGGCGCGCATCGCCTCGACCATGTGGCCGCCGCAGAGCACGAGCCCGGCGGCTGCGGCGGCCAGCAGCGCGGTGGTCGCGAACTCCCGCGAGCGCGGCACCTGGCCCTTGCGGCGCGCGTCGGCGCGCCGCTTGGCGGTCGGTTCGAAACTGCGTTCCTGACCGTCGTTCTCGGCCATGGATCACGGACCGCCGGCGGCGAGCGCCAGGCCCGCCGCGAACAGCGCCTCGTAGTGCTCGCCCAGCGCCGGCAGCGTCAGCAGCATCACGGCGGCGCCTATGAGGATCGTGATCGGCATGCCGACCGCGAAGATGTTCAATTGCGGCGCCGCGCGCGTCATCACGCCGAGCGCGAGATTGACGATCAGCAGGGCGACCACCGCCGGAAGTGCCACCGAAAGCGCCGATATGAACAACCACTGGGGCAGTTCGACGATCATCCGCATGGCCTGCGTATCCAGCCCGGTGGCCGCGATCGGCACGCGCTGGAAACTGTCGGCCAGCACCTGCAGCAGCGCCAGGTGGCCGTTTCCCGCCAGGAAGGCGAGCGTGCCGAAGATGACGTAGAACTGCCCGACCACCGGCACCTGCGCGCCGTTCTGCGGGTCGACCATCGCCGCGAAGCCCAGGCCCATCTGCATGCCGATGATCTGCCCCGCGAGTTCCAGCACCATGAACACCAGCCGTACCGAGATGGCCAGCGTGAGTCCGACGAGCACCTGCGCGATTGCGGTCATCAGGCCCGGAACGCTCAGCGCCTGGACCGCGGGCGCGGGCGGCAGCACCGGCAGGAGCACCAGGGTCAGCAGCAGGGCCAGCGCGGTTTTCACCCGGCGCGGTACCGCGTGCGTGCCGATCACCGGCGCCGCGGCGATGAACGTCGAGATCCGTACCAGGGGCCAGGCCGCCTGCTGGACCGCGGCCACGATCTGGTCGGCCGGAAGGGTCAGTGCCGCGGCGGACAAGGGCGTGCGCCTCAACCGATGAGGGCCGGAATGCCGTGGAAGAGCTCGAGCGTGTAGTCCGTCATCAGGCGCAGCAGCGTCGGCCCGCCGAAGACCAGCACGAGCAGTGTGACCAGGAGCTTGGGGATGAAGCTCAGGGTCGCTTCGTTGATCTGGGTCGCTGCCTGGAAAACGCTCACCAGGACACCGACCAGCAACGCCGGCACCGTGAGGGCCGCCATCAGGATCAGCGTCAGGCGCATGGCGTGCGCCGCGATGTCCATGACTGCCTCCGGGCCCATGCCGCTACACCGCGAAGCTCGACACCAGGGTCCCGACCACCAGGCCCCAGCCGTCGATGAGCACGAACAGCATGATCTTGAACGGCAGCGAGATCATGAGCGGCGAGAGCATCATCATGCCCATCGACATCAGCACCGCCGCCACCACCAGGTCGATGATCAGGAATGGGATGAAGATCAGGAAGCCGATCTGGAACGCGGTCTTGAGCTCACTGGTGACGAACGAGGGCACGAGCAGCGAGAACGGGATGTTGTCCGCCGAGTCGAACGGACCGCGTTTGGCGATGGAGGCGAACAGGGCGAGATCCGACGCCCGGGTCTGCGACAGCATGAACTTGCGCAGCGGCACCTGCGCCCGCTCGGCCGCCTCCCCGATGCCGATCCGCTCCTGCATGTAGGGCGAGACCGCCTCGTCCATGACCCGGTCGACGACCGGCGCCATGATGAAGAAGGTCATGAACAGCGCGAGCCCGACCAGGACCTGGCTCGAAGGCGTCTGCGCCGTGCCCAGCGCCTGGCGCAGGATTGCCAGCACGATGATGATGCGGGTGAAGGAGGTCATCGTCAGCACCAGCGCCGGCAACAGCGTCAGCGCGGTCATGAAGAACAGGATCTGGAGCGTCACGCTCCAGGTCTGGGTGCCGTCCGCGTTGGTCGTGATCGACAGCGCGTCGATGCCCGGCTGCGCGGCCGCGAGCACCGGCGCCAGCGCCAGGGCGGCGAAGCCCAGCCAGCGGATGCAAGTGCGGGTCACGGCGAGGGCTCCCCCGGGGTGCAAAGGGCGCGCTCGTGCTCGGCGGCATAGGTACCTTCGGCCTGCCCGCCGCGCGGGCGGCGGTGCAGCGTGTGCATGCCGCCCGGCGCGATTCCCACCAGTACGCGATCGCCCTCCACGTCTATCAGCACGATGCGCTCGCGCGTGCCGACGCCCAGGGCGTCGATGATCTTCAACGACCCGGCGCGCCCGGTACGCAGCCCGGTGCCGCGGCGCAGTACCAGCGTAACCAGGGCGAGCACGCCGAGCACGGCGGCCAGCCCCAGCACCACCTGCCCGATCGAGGCCAGTCCGATCGGCTCGGGCCCGGCGGCGTGGACGGCCGGCGCGATCAGCGCGGCGGCCAGGGCGACCCTGTTCCTGTGTGCGGCCACGGCGGTTCAGCGCAGCTTGCGCACGCGCTCCTGCGGACTGACCACGTCGGTCAGGCGGATACCGAACTTCTCGTTCACCACCACGACCTCGCCGTGCGCGACGAGGGTGCCGTTGACGAGCACGTCCAGCGGCTCGCCGGCCAGGCGGTCGAGTTCGACCACCGAGCCCTGGGTGAGCTGCAGCAGGTTGCGGATGCTGATCTTGGTCGCGCCGATTTCCACCGACAGCGTGACCGGTATGTCGAGCACGGCCTCGATGTTGGAGGAATCCTCGCGCGCCTGGCCGCCACGCTCGCGCAGCGGCTCCAGCGGCGCCTGCCGCGCGGAGTCGAGCTCGTCCTCGCGCGCGCCTTCGCCCGCGGACTGCTCGGCGAGGGCGTCGGCCCACTCGTCGCCAGGCGCCTCGGCGTCGGCTTGCTGTTCGACTTCGGACATCTGCGTTTCTCCTCAGGCCAACGCCGGCGCGCTCTGCGCGCCGCGTGCCATTTCCAGCACCTGCAGCGCCATCGCGCCGCGGGACACTCCGTACTTGGCCTTGAACACCGGGACGCTCTCCACGCACGCGGCGACCGACTGCGGCACCTCGATCGGGATGATCTGGCCCGGCTCCATCGCCAGCACGTCGCGCAGGGTGATCTCGGCCCGGGTCAGCGTGCTGGTAAGCAGCACGGGCGCGGACTTCATCTCCTCCCGCAGCGAGGTCGCCCAGCGCTCGTCGCGCTCGGTGACGTCGCTCTGCACGCCGGCGTCGAGCAGTTCGCGCATCGGCTCGAGCATCAGGTACGGGATCGCGAGCTGCATGTCGCCACCGCCGTTGTCCAGCTCGATGTGGAAGGTGGACACCACGATCACCTCCGACGGCGAGACGATGTTCGCGAACTGCGGGTTGACCTCCGAGCCGACGTACTCGAACTCGAGCGGGAACACCGGCGCCCATGCCTCGTGCAGGCCCGCGAAGATGCGGTCGATGATCTGGTGCACCACGCGCATCTCCGTGGCGGTGAAGTCGCGGCCTTCGATCTTGGCGTGGAAGCGGCCGTCTCCGCCGAAGAAGCAGTCGACCACCGAGAACACGAGCTTGGGCGAGAGCACGCACAGCGCCGTGCCGCGCAGCGGCTTCATCTTGATGAGATTCAGGTTCGAGGGCACGAACAGCGTGTGGATGTACTCGGCGAACTTCGACATCTGCACGCCATCCACCGATATCGACGGCGATCGGCGCAGGAAATTGAACAGGCTGATGCGGAAGTTGCGCGCGAAGCGCTCGTTGACCATCTCCAGCGTCGGCATCCGTCCGCGGACGATGCGATCCTGGCTGGCGAAGTCGTAGGCGCGCGCGCCGGGGTCTTCCGAGGACGCGTCCGCGCCGGTCTCGACCTCGCCGGAATCCACGCCCGAGAGCAGGGCGTCGATTTCGTCCTGTGACAGCAGATCCGAGTTGCTCATGGCCGTGATCCGCTCACTGCATCACGAAGCTGGTGAAGTACACGTCCTCGACGAGCTTTTCGCCGGCGCGCTTGTCGAGCACGCCCTGGATGTCGGCGAGCACCTCGGCGCGCAGCTTGTCCTTGCCTTCGGGCGTGATCAGCGTGTCGTACTGCTGGCGGCTGAGCAGGAGCACCACCGTGTTGCGGATTGCCGGCATGTGCTTCTTGACCTCCTCGCCGGCCTCCTTTGACTCGACCACGGCCTCCAGGTCCACCTTCAGGAAGCGCACCCGCGCCTGCGAGGACTGGAAATTGACCACGAACGACGGCGCGAGCGGCACGTATTCGACCGGCCCGGCTTCGCCCTCCTCGCCGGCCTCGCCTTCCTCCTCCTCGTCGTGCTTGGCGGCCTTCTCGCCGTGGTCCTTCTTGGCCTTGGCCGACTTCTTCTTGCTCTTGCCGTCGTGTTCGGCCGCGGCCTCGTCGCCGCCGTTCTTCATCATCATCACCGCCGCGACCGCGCCGCCGATCGACAGCACGGTCACCACGGCCATCACGATGATGAGCAGTTTCGTCTTGCCTTTTCCGGGCGCTTCGTCCGCGGCTTCCGACATGGTCCGACCCTCCGGGTTGTTCTCCGGAAACGGAAGTGCAAGCGATATGCCACGGTGGAAACCGCAGGCAATCAATCAGTTGCGAGCCAGTGCCCGGCTCCCGCGACGTTCGCTTGACGCCGGGTGCCGCGCACCCGCGTCAACGGTGGCACGCCGACGCCGGAATGCCGGCGCCGGCGACGCAGGCGCGCCGGCCGGCGGTGCCTGGCACCGGACTTTTTCCGGTGCCAGGCACCGCGATTGGGGGGAGGACGGGCCGCTGCCGGGCGGCGTGATGCCGCCCGGCGCGGGCACGGAGGAATACAGGTCAGACGTAGGCGTCGATCAGGCCGCGGCCGTGGCGCACGGCCACGCCGGGCGCATCGATTTCGGCAACCGCGTCGTCGGCGCGGGCGGTGGGCTCGCGGTAGGTCTCGGGCGTGCGCTCGCGCTGGCTGCCCTGGGAGAACACGCTGGTGTCGCCGAGTTGCAGCCCGGCCTGCGCCATCATTTCCCGCAGCCGCGGCAGGGCGTTTTCGATCGCGTCGCGGGCCGCGCCGTGGTGGGTGATGAACTGGACCTGGGTCTGGTCCTGCTGCAATTCCAGCCGGACCTCGATCGGGCCGAGCGCCGGCGGGTGCACGTTCAACTGTACCTGCTGGACCTGGTTGCCGGCCTGCCAGATCACGCGTGCGCCGAGATCGTCGGCGAACGCACGCTGGCTGAGATCGAGCGGCTGGGTGAGTTGAGCCGGCAACTGCGCGACGGCACCGCGCACCGGCGCTTCCGGCGCCGGACCGGACTGCACTACGGGCAGCGGCTGGCCATCGGTCACGAGGTCGACCTGGAATTTCAGTTCCGAGCCAATGGCGGTCGCGGTCCCGGTCGGCGCATCGGTGGCATCGGCCCTGCCGGCGTCCTGCGTTCCGGCGGCGAGCAACGCGCCCACAATCGACGCCCCCGGTCCGTGAACCGACGCCGGTGCGGCATCGACTTCGGCCCCGTCGGCGGCTGCGCCGCGCGCCTGAACCGGCGGCGGCGCGCCGATCAGCATCAACGCGAGCGGCAGCGGTGTGTCGGCGGCAGGCAATGCATCGCCGTCACCGTCCTCGGCGCCCGGCTCCGCCGCGCAACCGGCGCACCCGGCACCGAGCCCCTGCGCGGCGGCGGCAGCGGCCGCCGGAGGCGCGAATCCGCTCAGCAACTGGGCAAAAGCGGCGCCGGTTCCGGTGCCTGTGCCGGGATCGGCCGTGGCGGCCGCGGGATCACGCGCCGCAGGGGCGGCCTGGGTGGCGACGGGGACGACTGGGGTGGCGACGGCGACATCGGTCATGGCGTTCTCCTTGCGGGTCGGAAATTGCAACCCGCGTGCCACGACAGCGACGCCGGCGACCCGCTACCCGGGCGGCGCCGTTCCGGAGACGTTAATGAACGGTACCGCTGCGCCCGTGACGCCCGGCAGGCGCCCGTCCCACTTCTCGATGGCTTTCATCTGCGCCTCGATCGAGCGCAACTGCACGAGCTCGGAGGTGATGTTCTCCTTCTGCAGCCGGAGCGCCTCGGCTTCGGCCTGCGCCTGGGCGACCTTCTGCTCGGCCTCGATCTTGATGCGGTCCAGGTCGCGCTGCGCCTTCAGCGCGAGCTGCTCGGCCGACTGCTTGGCCTCGATCGCCTGGGTGAACTGCTCGGAGAACCTGAAGTTGGTAATGGCGAAGTCGTCCACGCCGATCCCGTAGTCCTTCAGGCGCGTGCGCAGGATGGCCTTGATCTGATCCTTGACGACTTCGCGCTGGGTGATGAGCTCGACCGCCGTGTAGCGGGCCGTCACCGCCTTGACCACTTCCTGTACCGCCGGGTCGATGACCCGCGCGTTGTACTCGTTGCGCAGGTTCTGGTAGACCCAGTTGGCGCGCTCGGGCTCGATGTGGAAATTCAGCGCGATGCTGCTGTGGGTGTCCTGCAGATCCTTGGAGGACGCCGCCGTCTCGGTCTCCTCCTTCTGGATCTGCACGTTCATGATGACGACCTGCTGGGCGATCGGGATGCGGATGTGAATGCCCTCGCCGAGCACATCGTCGGCGACCTTGCCGAAGGTCACCACCACGCCGCGTTCGCCCGGCCCGACGATGACCACCGGATTGAGGATGACGAAGGCGATGAAGGCGACGACGGCGATGACGATGTAGCGCGCGATTCGCATGCGGGCGGGCGCCTCCTGGCGCGGTGGCTTCGAACCGGCCGGACCGGATCGACGGCTGAACAATGTGCTCTTGGCCATGGTTGCGGTCTGCGGATGCCCGGCGCGCAGGGCCCGGGCGGCCGTGCCGCGGCATGGTAGCCGCTGGCGCCGGCACCCGCCAGCGTCAGGCCAGCAGCGAGGGCGCGGCGTCCGGCGTTCCGAAAGCGCTGCACACGCGCGCGAGCGCGCCCAGGATGACCCGCGCCTGCGCCTGCGGCGTGGCACTCACCACGCCGGTGTCGAAGGTCAGCACGGGCACGCCGAGATCCAGCGCTGCCTGGCGCCCGGTGGAGAAACGCGCGCGCATCTCCTCCAGCAGCGCGGCGTCGCCGTGCCCGGCGTGGCGTTGCGCCGCGTGCGCGCGCCGCGCCAGTCGCTCGAGCAGCGTCGCCGGCTCGGCGACGCAGTGCAGTTGCGCCGCGCAGCGCGCAAGCGCGGCCAACGCGCGCAGCGGCTGGCTCCAGGCGCCGGGATCGAAATTGGCTTCGAGGATGCACGAGCGGCCGGCGCGCAGGCCGTCGCCTGCGAGCGCGACGATGACGGCACACGCCGCGCGGCTCAATTCGCCCGACCAGGCCCGATCGCGCGCGCCGAGCGTGTCCAGCAGGGCCTCCTTGACGGTGTCCTTGGCGAACACCGGCCAGCCGAGTTCGGCGGCGATCGCCGCGGCGATGGTGCTCTTGCCGGCGCCCGGCCAGCCATGCACGACGAGCAGGGCCGGCCCGGCGTGCGTTCGCGCGCTCATATGCTCTGCCTGCGCCACCTGGCTGCGGTCATCATCGCACGGACATCCGCCGGCCGGAATGTGTCCGTGCGCCGGCCGGGGTCAGTTTCTCGGGCGCGCGCTGCGGTCGTCGATCTCGCGCTGCTCGCGCGTTTCCAGCGCGTTCCGCTCGCTCGTCTGGTGACGCGCCACCACGTTGCCCAGTGCCTGGGTTCGGGCACGGGTGCCGGCCCACAGCACCTGCTGGCGTTCGAACGCGCCGCGCTTCTTCTGGACCTGCCATTCGAACTGCACGATCGCGGCGTCGAGCTGGGACAGGAATTGGCGGATCTCGCGCATGCGCGGGCCGGACATGCCTGCGGGCTCGGAAAGCAGCGCCAGGTACTCCCCGCGCGCCCGGCGCAGGTCGCCCAGGCGCGTTTCGATGCCGTCGAGATCGCGGCGGCTGTCCAGGCAACGGCGCGCGGCGTCGGACTCGTTGCGCTGGGCGAGGCGGACGATCGGGTCGAGGCGTTCGGAGCGTTTCATCATCGTGTCTTTCGATTCGGTTTCGGCAACTGCCGCGGGTTGCGCCGCCGTCAATCCCCTGGCGTCAGCCGAGTTGATCGACGATCGAACCGAGTTCTCGCAAGGACTGTTCCATCGTCACCTTCTCGCGCTCGTCCTGGCGCAGGAACTCCTGCATGTGCGGGAACAGCGCCACCGCCCGGTCGAGTTCGGGATTGCCGCCGGCCTGGTAGGCGCCAACGGCGAGCAGATCGCGGTTCTGCACGTAGGTGCTGTAGGCGCGGCGAAAACGGCGCGCCCGTTCCTGCAGCGGGCGCGGGGTGATCTGGTTCATCGCCCGGCTCACCGAGGCCTCGATGTCGATCGCCGGGAAGTGTCCGCTCTCGGCCAGGCGTCGAGACAATACGATGTGGCCGTCCAGGATCGCGCGCGCGGAGTCCGCGACCGGATCGTTCGGATCCTCGCCCTCGGTCAGCACGGTGTAGATCGCGGTGATCGATCCCGGTCCCTCGGCGCCGGTACCGGCGCGCTCGACCAGTTGCGGCAGGCGCGCGAACACCGACGGTGGGTACCCGCGGGTGGCCGGCGGCTCGCCGATGGTCAGCGCGATCTCGCGGCAGGCCTGCGCATAGCGGGTCAGGGAATCCATGAGCAGCAGCACATGCCGACCCTGGTCGCGGAAGTACTCGGCCACGCAGGTCGCCACCGCCGCGCCGTGCACGCGCATCAGCGGCGGGGTGTCCGCCGGAGTCGCGACCACCACGGCGCGCTTCAGGCCCTCCTCGCCAAGCGTGTGCTCGATGAACTCCTTGACCTCGCGGCCGCGTTCGCCGACCAGGCCGACGACGATCACGTCGGCGTTCGTGAACCGAGTCATCATCCCCAGCAGCACGCTCTTGCCGACGCCGGCGGGTGCGAACAGCCCCAGGCGCTGGCCGCAGCCGACCGTGAGCAGGCTGTTCACCGCCCGCAGGCCGACGTCCAGCGGCACCGAGATCGGCTTGCGCTTGAGCGGATTGATCGGTTCGCCGTGCAGAGGCATGCGCGCCTGCACCGCGATCGGCCCGCCGTCGTCCAGCGGCCTGCCGGAGCCGTCGACGATGCGTCCGAGCAGCGCGTCGCCGACGCCGACGTCGCCGCTCTGGCCGATCGGCACCACGCGCGCATTGGGCGCCAGTCCGCGCGGCACGCCGGTGGGCATCAGGAACAGCGCATCGTTGGCGAAGCCGACCACCTCGGCCTCGATGCCGGCGCCGCCCTGGGTCGCGATCCGGCAGCGGTCGCCGATGGCGGCCTGGCAACCCACCGCCTCCAGGGTCAGGCCGACCATGCGCGTCAGCTTGCCCTCCACCACCAGCGGCGGGCCGCTGGCCAGGCGCTGGAAGTACGGTTCCAGGCGCCGGCGCCAGATCGGGCCGCGATCGACCTCAACCGCGGTCGGTGCTGCGTTCACCGCCGAGTGCCCTGGCAATGATGGCATTGAGCCGCGCCTCGACCGTGGCGTCGATGAACGAGGTCGCGGTCTCCACCAGGCAACCGCCGCGGGTGATCAGCGGATCGGCCTGCAGGCGCCAGCCCGAGGCGTCCTCGTCGACCGACAGCACCTCACGCACGAGTTCCACGTCGTCCGGGTTCAGGTGGATGCGCGGATGGCGCGAGGCCACCGGCAGGCAGCCGATCGCCTCGCGCACCACGCGGATCACCTCGCCCGGATCCACCCGCAGTTCGCGCCGCACCAGATGCCGTGCGATCAGGATGGCAAGGTCCGCGACGCCGCGCTCGACCGCCTCGTCCAGGTCCGACAGCGGGAAGGCCAGGCGGGCGAAGATCGCCGACAACCGGTGCGAGTGCTCGCCGAGCACGCGCTCGGCCTCGGCCCGGGCATGCGCCTCGCCCTGCGCCAGGCCCTGTGCGCGCCCCTCGCGGCGGCCGAACTCGAAACCCTCCTCGTAGGCCTGCTTCTGCAGCGCTTCCAGGCGCTTGGCGGTGGGCAGGTCCGAACTCGCCTCGCGGCCGAACGGCGCGACCGGCTCGCCGTCGATTTCGGGAAGCTGCCAGCGCTCGGCCGCGTTCATCGTCCCGCCCCGGCGCACTGCATGAACGGCACGAACGCCATCACGACACCATGTCCTCCCCGCCGCCGCCGATCATGATCCGGCCCTCGTCGGCGAGCCGGCGCGCGATCGAAAGGATCTCCTTCTGCGCCGTCTCGACGTCGGCCAGGCGCACCGGCCCCTTGTTCTCCAGATCGTCGCGCAGCATTTCGGCGGCACGCTGGGACATGTTCTTGAAGATCTTGTCCTTGAGTTCCTGCCCGGTGCCCTTGAGGGCGACGACCAGGCTGTCGGTGGACACCTCGCGCAGCAGCGTCTGGATGCCGCGATCGTCGATCTCGATCAGATCCTCGAACACGAACATGAGGTCCTGGATCTTCTGGCACAGGTCGGCATCGGCCTCCTTGAGCTGATCGAGGATCCCCTGCTCGATGGTGGAGTCGACGAAGTTCAGGATGTTGGCGGCGGCCTTCAGGCCGCCGACGCTGGAGGCCTTGGCGCCCGAACCGCCCTTCAACTGCTTCTCCAGCACGTCGTTCAGCACCGCCATCGCCGCCGGCTGCACGCCGTCCATGGTCGCGATGCGCAGCATCACGTCAGAGCGCACCTTCTCCGGGAACTCTCCCAGCACCGCGGCGGCCTGATCGCTGTCCAGGTACGAGAGCACGATGGCGATGATCTGCGGGTGTTCCAGCCGGATCAGGTCGACGATCGACTTGGCATCCATCCACTTCAGCGACTCCAGCCCCTTGGTGCTGCCGCCGATCAGGATCCGATCGATCATGCCGCGTGCCTTCTCCTCGCCGAGCGCGTCGATGAGGACCTTGCGGATGTACTCGTCGGAACCCACGCCCAGACCGGTCTGCTCCTGGATGTCGCCGATGAAGGCCTTGAGCGCCTCCTGCACCGTCTCCTTGGGTACGTTCTGGAGCGCCGCCATGGCGATGCCGATCTTCTGCACCTCCTTGGGCCCCATGTGCTTGAGCACCGCGGCGGCGGCCTGCTCGCCGATGGTCATGAGCAGGACCGCGGCCTTCTCCGGACCGGGCAGCTTGGGCTCTGGCATGGTCTGGCTCCGATTCCGATCCGTTCACTGCCGGCGCCGGCGGGCGGCGCGACTATTCCTCGCCGACCCAGGCCTTGATGACCTGCGCCGCGAGCTTGGGTTCCTGCGAAGCGTAGTTGCGGACCATCTCCAGGTCGCTGTTCGTGCCGGCGGACAACTGCGCCAGGCCCGGCGCTCCGGCGGCGGGCAGTGCCGGGGTCGAGGCCGCGGCATCCGGCGCGGCTTTCGCGCCATCGGCACCGGCAGGGCCGGGAAGGGCCGGCGCGCCGTTCGCGCCGGCGGCCGGCACAGGCAGCGCCGCCGCGGGCGGCGCCGCTTCGCGCTTCATGAGATTGCGCATCGCCGGCCGGATGACCCCCAGGGCGATGAACAACACGAACAACCCGCCCAGCACCTGCTTGGCCACGCTCCAGAACCAGGGCCGTTCCCACAGCGGCGCTTCGGGCAGCGGCGCAATCGGATCCGGCAGCTTGAACGCCGTGTTGATCACGTTGACCGTGTCCCCGCGCGCGGCGTCGAACGCGATGGCGTCCTTGGCCAGGGCCGTGAGGTCCTTGAGTTCCTGCGCGGACAAGGCCTGGTAGGTCACCTTGCCCGCGGCATCGCGCACGGCCTTGTGGTTCACGACCACCGCCGCCGACAGCCTGCGGACGTTGCCGGCCGGCTTCTTGGTGTGGGCGATCCGGACGTTCGGATCCAGGTTGCGGACTTCCTCCGAACGCTTGCTCTGCGGCACCGCGGACTTGGCGGCGGATCCGCCGCCGCCCTGGCCGGCATCCTGGGTGGTCTCGGGCGCCGCCGGCTGCGCCGGCGGTTCGTTCGACAGCGCCCCCGGCACGCCCCCGGCGCCGATGCCGCCGCTGCGCTCCTCCGTGACGATGCGCTCGCTGCGCACCGCTGACTGATCCTGGCTGAACTCCTGGCTGGTCTCTTCGACGGCGGCCAGATCCACCTCGGCCGTGACTTGGGCGCGAACGCCGTCGGCGCCGACCACCGCCGCCAGCATGTTCTCGATCTTGGTCGCGTACTCGCGCTCGATTGAACGCACGTAGGACAGTGCCTGCTGCGAGACGGCCGCCCCGGCCTGGCCGTACCCCGAGGTCAGCAGCCGACTGTTCTGATCGATGACCGTGACCCTGGCCGGCGACAGCCCCGGCACGCTCGACGCCACCAGGTGCACGATTGCGCCGATCTGGTTCTCGTCCAGCGCGTGCCCGGAGTACAGGTCGACGAACACCGATGCGCTCGGCGCCGCCTGCTCGCGCATGAACGCCGTGTCCTTGGGCGCGGCGATGTGCACGCGCACGTTGCGCACGTTCGTGATCGAGGCGATCGTACGCGCGAGTTCGCCTTCCAGCGCGTGCTGGTAGCGCGCCAGCTCCACGAACCGGCTGGTGCCCAGTCCCTGATCCTCGCCCAGGGACTCCAGGCCCATGCTGGCGTTCTTCGGCACCCCCGCCGAGGCGAGCTTCATGCGCATCTCGCCGACCTTGTCCGAGGCCACCATGATCGTGCCGGCGCCGGGCTCGATCCGATACGGCACGCCGGAGGTCTGCAGCGTGGAAACGACCTGCGACAGATCGCGATCGTTGAGGTTCGTGTACAGCAGATCGTACTGGGGCTGCCGCGCCCACATCACCACCCACATGCCGAGCGCGACGCTGGCGGCAATGCCGACCAGCACGCCGAGCTGGCGCAGTATCGCGCCCGGCGATGCCGCGGGGACCATGAGCGTCTGTTCTGCTGTTGCTGCTGCCATGTCTGGTGTCTGCGGGCGAAGCGTTGCGGATCGTCAGATGCGGCCGGGCCGGATCAGATCGGCATGTTCATGATGTCCTGGTAGGCGGACACCAGCTTGTTGCGCACCTGCGTCGCGGCCTGGAACGACAGGCTCGACTTCTGCATCGCCAGCATCACGTCGGCGAGTTCCACGCCCGGCGCACCGGCCTCGAACGCCGCGGCCGCGCGTACCGAAGCCTGTTGCGTCTGGTTCACGCGCTCGAGCGCGGTGCGCATGAGCTGGCCGAAATCGCCGCCGGCGGCCGGGGTCTCGGCGACGGCCCCGGCGCCCTGGGCGCGCGCTGCGAGCGCGCGCATCTGTACCAGCAGGCTGTCGGCATTGATCGTGTTCATCCGGGCATGTCCCTCCTGCGACGGCGTGCAGCGCCAGTCACGGCACCTGGAAGCCGGCCTCGCGCAGCCGGGCAATCTTGTAGCGCAGCGTGCGCGGCGAGAGCCCGAGCTTGCCGGCGGCGAACTTGCGGCTGCCGTTGCCCTCGCGCAGCGCGTCCACGATCAACCGGGCCTCGTGCGCGCGCAAATCGTCGTTCAATCCGTCGGGCAGGGGCGGCGCGGTCATACCGGCCGCGGGGGCGGCGCCCGCACAGGCGCCGATGGCGTCGAAATGCAGGTCGTCGGCGTCGATCGCCTCCGCGGTGCGGATGAGCAGGGCGCGCTGGAGGACGTTGTCCAGTTCGCGCACGTTGCCGGGCCACGGATGCTGCGCGAGCCTCGCCTGCGCCTGCGCGGTCAGGGGCGGCTCGGCGATGCCGGCGGCGCGTGCGCTGCGCGCGAGCAGGAACTGCGCGAGCGGCACGATGTCCTGCGGACGCTCGCGCAGGGCGGGAACCTGGATCGGGAATACGTTCAGGCGGTAGTAGAGATCCTCGCGGAACCGACCCTCGGCGACCTCGCGGCGCAGATCGCGGTTGGAGGTGGCGATCACGCGCACGTCGAGCTTAGTCACCCGCGTGCCACCCAGGCGTTCGACCTCGCGCTCCTGCAGCACGCGCAGCAGCTTGGCCTGCAGCGGCATGCTCATCTCCGAGACCTCGTCCAGCAGCAGCGTGCCGCCCTGCGCCTGCTCGAACTTGCCGGGGCAGGTCTTGTAGGCGCCGGTGAAGGCACCTTTCTCGTAGCCGAACAGGATCGCCTCGAGCATGTTCTCGGGGATCGCCGCGCAGTTGACGGCGATCGCCGGGCCGGCACTGCGGCGCGAGTTGGCATGGATGTGGCGGAACAGGACCTCCTTGCCGGTGCCGCTCTCGCCGGTGAGCAGGACCGTGGCGTCCGCGTCGGCGATGCGCTGCGCGAGGTCGAACACCTGCCGCGATCGCGGATCGTTGGCGACGTGGCCGGCCTCGATCGCGGCGGCCGGCATGAGCTGGCTCACCTTGCTGATGAGGACTTCGGACTCGAACGGCTTGACCAGGTAGTCGGCGGCGCCGTCCTGCATCGCCCGCACCGCGTTCTCGATGGTGCCGAACCCGGTCATGAGCAGCACCGGTACGTTCGGCCGCTGCGACTTCAGGCGCTTGAGCAGCGCGTGGCCGTTCATGCGCCGCATCTGCACGTCGCTCACCACCAGGTCGACCGCGCCGGACTGGAACAGGTCGAGCGCGGTGTCGCCATCGTCGGCGGCGACCGGCGTGTATCCGCCCATGGCCAGGGTGTCGCACAGGGCCGCGCGGAACGCGGCATCGTCTTCTACGACCAGCACGGTCGAATTCATCGGGTGGCCTCCTCAGGCACTCATCGGATTGCAGAGCGGCAGGCTGATCACGAAGCGCGCGCCGCCCTGGTACGCCGTGTCCAGGCGTATGTCGCCGCCATGGGCGTGAACGATCGCCCGCACGACGGCCAGTCCCAGGCCCGTGCCGGCATCGCGGGTGGTGAAGAACGGTTCGAACACGTCGCCGGCCTGCGCCGGGTCGATGCCGGGGCCGTCGTCCGTGAACGAGATTTCCAACGTTGCCGGCCCGGAGCGGCGTGCGGCGATCCGCAACGTGCCGTGGCCGTCGCAGGCCTCATGGGCGTTGGCAATCAGGTTGTGGAGGGCGCTGGTGAGCGCGTCGCGGTTGGCGGGAACCTGTGCGGCCCCGGCTTCGTCGGCGAGGACGATGCGGAACGACCCCGCGGCACTCTGCGCGGCAGCGGCGCTGCGCAACTCGGCGAGCAGCCCGGACACCGGCACGTTCGTGCGCTCGAATCCGCCGCAACGCGCGTACAGCAGCATGTCCTCCACGAGCCGTTCCAGGTGCCGCAGGCGCTCCACGACCGCACCGGCGTACTGGTTGCGGCGCGCGGGAGACAGCGCCGCGCGACCCAGGTGGCCCGCGTAGAGCAGGGCCGCCGCGATCGGCGTGCGGATCTGGTGCGCGAGCGCGGCAGCCAGGTTGCCTTCAGCGGCCAGGCGCTTGTAGCGCGCCAGTTCGTCCTGCAGCGCACGGGTCTGGCTCACGTCCTTGATGAGCAGGACCTGTCCGCCGCGCCCGGCGAGCGGCTCGGTGGCGATGTTGACCCGCCGTCCGCCGGTCAGCGTGACGTCATGGCCGTCATCCCAGGCCGGTGCGACCGCGCGCGCGACCACTTCGCGCCAGGGCTCGCCGCAGCGCAGGTCGCCGAGCAGTTCGCGCGCCGCGGGATTGAACGCCTCGACACGACCATCCGCGTCCAGCGCGACGACACCGCCGGGCAGGGCCTGGAAGACGGCCGCGAAGCGGCCGCCGGCATCACGCGGCGCGCGGCGCGGCGCTTCATCGCAATCCGTCGGCGCGATACGCAATCCGTGGAACGCGGCCCTGGGCGGTTCGCTTCGAAGGAGCTGGGAGGCTGGCATCGGTCGGGTCACTCCGGCGTTGGTTCGCTGGCGCGCTCGGTGCGCACCGCGTCTTTGCCGGGGTGAAACGCAAGTGCCGTGCCACGGCGGCAACGACTTGCCGGATCAGAAAGTTACGCCGCCGGGCCGTTGGCGCCGACGGAGGATGCGTCAAGGTTCCGGCGCGATGTCCCCGCGCTGCAGGCCGAACTTGCGCATCTTCTCGACCAATGTCGTGCGCCCCATCGCCAGGCGCTTGGCGGCGTGCGCCACGATCCAATTGGATTCGTCGAGCGCCTGGCGGATGAGGTTGTATTCCAGGTTGTTGAGGTGCTCGCGCAGATCGATACCGCCGCGCGGCAGCCGGGTGGCAATCATCTCGGCCACGGGGCGCGGTTCCTCCGCAACCGCATCCTCGCTCGGTACCGGGACCGCGGCGCGGTACTTCTCGGGCAAATCGAGCACGTCGACCACGCCGTTGGGGTAGAGGATGGTCAGGCGCTCGATCAGGTTGGCCAGTTCCCGCACGTTGCCCGGCCAGGCGTAATGCGCCAGCGCCTCGACCGCGCCCTGGGTGAGGCGGATCGAACCGTGGCCCTCGTGGTCGAGGCGCTCGACCAGATCGTTCACGAGCAGCGGCAGATCCTCCACGCGCAAGCGCAGCGCCGGGGTCTCGATCGGGAACACGTTCAGGCGGTAGTACAGATCCTCGCGGAAGCGCCCCGCGGTGATTGCCTGCTCCAGGTCGACGTGGGTCGCGGCGATGATCCGGACGTTGGCGGTGATGCTCTTGTTGCTGCCGACCCGCTCGAAGGTACGCTCCTGCAGCACGCGCAGCAGCTTGACCTGCATCGCCAGGCTCATGTCGCCGATTTCATCCAGGAACAGCGTGCCGCCCTCGGCCATCTCGAAGCGGCCCTGGCGCGCGGAGATGGCGCCGGTGAACGCGCCCTTCTCGTGCCCGAACAGTTCGCTCTCGAGCAGGTCCGGCGGAATGGCGCCGCAATTGAGCGGTACGAACGGCTTGTTGCGGCGCTTGGACTGGTAGTGCACGTGCCGGGCGACGACTTCCTTGCCGGTCCCGGACTCGCCGGTGATGAGCACGTTCGCGTCCGACTGCGCCACCATCTCGATCATCCTGCGCACGCGCTGGATCGCCGTGCTGCCGCCGACCAGGCTGCGGAACAGCTCGATCGAGCGGCTGGAAGACTGCGAGCGGTTCTCGCGGTAGGCCAGGATCTTCTGCAGGGTGACCGCGAAGCGCGAGTACCGCAGCGGCAGCTCGGCCACGTCCAGGACGCCCGCCTCGAGCTCCGGGTGCAGCTTGCCGGCGTCCTCGGCGGCCGCGAGCAGTACCACCGGCACGTGCGGATCGCCGCCCTTGATCCGCCGCAGCGCGTCGAGCAGGGCAGGCAGCCCGCCGGCCAGCCGGCCGAGCAGCACGAGCTGTGCATTCGTCCCGCTTTCAGCGGCCGCCACGGCGGCCGCCGGGTCGTCGGGCGCCTCGGCCTGCCATTCCATGAATTCGACCACGTGCGCTATCCGCGCGCGTTCGCCGGGATCGGATTCCAGTACCAGGGCCTTGGCGATGGCTGTCATGAGCGATGTGCCGGTGTCGAATGCGAACGTGCAGGCGGGCCGAGCGCCCGGCCCGCGACCGCAGCGGAACGATAAAGAGGCGCCGCGGCGAAGTCAAAATTCCGCCGCCGCGCCGGTCGCGGACGGCGCCGGATCAACCGGTGCGTGCGATCCACCCCAGCTTCTGGCGCTGGAGCAACCGGTAGAAACGCCGCGACTCGCGAACCATCCCGGCGATGTCGCCGGTCGCGCCGTAGCGGCGTTCGAGCCCGGCGCAGTACCTGCCCGCGTAGTGATTCGCGGCCCGGTAGCGCCGCTGCTCGCCGCCGTCCAGGCGCGGGTCGAAGCGCACGGCCTGGAACAGGCGCCGGTGCAGATCCCGGCCATCGCCGCGGTCGGGCCGCTCCGCGTGCGCGCAGGCAAGCGCGACGTACTTGTCCACCTCCGCCTGCAGCTCCAGCTCCAGCAACGACACCGGCCGGTCGTGGCCCGCCATCCAGGCGAGGTAGAGGAAATGACTGACGCCCTCCAGGGCCACGCACAGCCGGTCCAGGTCCGCCTCCTGCGGCCGCGCGAACGGGTCGCCGCGCTCGATGTAGGCCAGCACGTCGGCGTCGACGTACAGCGACAGGCCGAGTTCGTCGCCCTGCTGGGAAACCAGCAGGGCCTCGCGGCCCGAGTGCCGGTCCGGGTTGCGCCCGGAGCTGATCAGGAAGTCCTCGACGCGGTGTTCGATGCTGATGTCGTAGATCCGCTCCAGTCGCCTCTGCAACGGGTTCAGCGGCATCGATCGATCTCAGTGCCGGCGGTTGGCGACCGGCAGCGCGACGATGCCGGACTCGCGCAGCAACCGTGCGGCACGGGCGCTGCCGGTGTGCTGCCAGAGCTCGTACAGGCGCATCAGGTCGCGGTCGGTGCGCGGCTGCGCCTGCTCGTAGACCTCGCCGAGCACGTCGACGAAGGTGACGAACTTGCACGCGAGCTCGGCGAAGGTCTCGGCCAGCGCGCTCGCCGCGCGGGTGGCCGGCGGGGAGTCGGCGAGGTATCCGTAGGCATTGCCGCCCATGGCGACGTAGTAGTCGACGTCCACGGGCTTGCGCCGCAGGCTGCTGGAGAACAACCCTGCGACGAACAGCGCGACGTCGCCGAGCCGGCGCAGCGCCTGATAGCGTGCCGCGCCGTTGGGAGCCGACACCGCGTCGCCGTACATCAGCGCCAGCGGTCGGACTCCCGAGCCTTCGCCCTGCTCGAACAGGCCCTCGGAACGCATGAAGCAGACCAGCAGGTTGACCAGGTAGACGACGGTGGCATCCTGCGCGACGACGCGCTGGCGCTGCATGGTCGAGGTGATCGATTCCTGAAAAAACGCGCCGATATTGCCACCGGACAGCAGGCCGGGCGCGGGTTCCTGGGACATGGGCACATACCTCCAGGTTCGGTTCGTCGGTCTCGATTACGTACGCCTCCAGCGTATCGTCACGCCGGTGACGAACATTGAATTGAAGATAGCCGAACCCGCGGCCGGCCCGAAGTCAGCACTCCCGCGCGCTGGCTGACAAAAAAAAACCCCGCCTCGCGGCGGGGTTCGGTTGGAACGCGGTTGCAGCCGCGACGGGTTACATCATGTCTTCCATGCCGTGCATGCCGCCGCCCGGAGCGCCCTTGGGCTCTTCCTTCGGCTGCTCAGCCACCATGGCTTCGGTGGTCAGCAGCAGGCCAGCGACCGAGGACGCGTTCTGCAGTGCCGAACGCGTGACCTTGGTCGGATCCAGCACGCCCATCTCGACCATGTCGCCGAAGGTGCCGTTGCCCGCGTTGTAGCCGAAGGCGCCCTTGCCCTCGGCGACCTTGTTCAGGATCACCGACGGCTCGTCGCCGCAGTTGGCGACGATCTGGCGCAGGGGCTCCTCGAGCGCGCGCTTGAGGATGGCCACGCCGACGTCCTGGTCGTGGTTGGCACCCTTAAGGCTCGCAAGCGCCGGGATGCAGCGCACCAGCGCCACGCCGCCGCCCGGAACCACGCCCTCTTCGACCGCGGCGCGGGTGGAGTGCAGGGCGTCTTCGACGCGGGCCTTCTTCTCCTTCATTTCGACTTCGGTCGCGGCACCGACCTTGATCACCGCCACGCCGCCGGCGAGCTTCGCGGCGCGCTCCTGCAGCTTCTCCTTGTCGTAGTCCGACGTGGACTCCTCTATCTGCTGCTTGATCTGCTTGATGCGGCCGTCGATGTCGGCCTGGCTGCCGGCACCGTCGATGACGGTGGTGTTCTCCTTGGCGACCTGCACCTTCTTGGCGCTGCCCAGGTCGTCCAGGCGGGCCTTCTCCAGGGACAGGCCGACCTCGTCGGAGATGACGCGGCCGCCGGTGAGGATGGCGATGTCCTCGAGCATGGCCTTCCTGCGGTCGCCGAAGCCCGGCGCCTTGACCGCGGCAACCTTGACGATGCCGCGGATGTTGTTCACGACCAGGGTCGCCAGCGCCTCGCCCTCGACTTCCTCGGCGATGATGAGCAGCGGCCGGCCCGACTTGGCCACGCCTTCGAGCACCGGCAGCAGGTCACGGACGTTGGTGACCTTCTTGTCGTGCAGCAGGATGTAGGGGCTCTCCAGCTCGGCAGTCATGTTCTCCTGGTTGGTGACGAAGTACGGGGAGATGTAGCCGCGGTCGAACTGCATGCCCTCGACCAGATCGAGTTCGTTGTCCAGGCTCTTGCCTTCCTCGACCGTAATGACGCCTTCCTTGCCGACCTTGTCCATCGCATCGGCGATGATCTTGCCGATTGCCTCGTCCGCGTTGGCCGAGATCGAGCCGACCTGGGCGATGGCCTTGGAGTCGGTGCAGGGCTTGGACAGCTTCTTGAGCTCTTCGACGACCAGCGCAACGGCCTTGTCGATGCCGCGCTTGATGTCCATCGGGTTGGCGCCGGCGGCCACGGACTTCATGCCCTCGCGGACAATCGCCTGCGCGAGCACGGTGGCGGTGGTGGTGCCGTCGCCGGCGACGTCGGAGGTCTTGGAAGCGACTTCCTTGACCATCTGCGCGCCCATGTTCTCGAACTTGTCCTTCAGCTCGATTTCCTTCGCCACGGACACGCCGTCCTTGGTGACGGTCGGGGCGCCGAAGCTCTTTTCGATGACCACGTTGCGGCCGCGCGGACCGAGGGTCTGCTTCACCGCATTGGCCAGGATGTTCACACCGGCGAGCATCCGGTGGCGGGCGTCTTCGCCGAAACGTACGTCTTTCGCAGCCATTGAACCTATTCCTCCAGGATTTCGGGTTGAAGATGATTTGCGGGGATCAGCTCTCGAGCACCGCCATGACGTCGTCCTCGCGCATGACGACGTACTCGGTGCCGTCGACCTTGACCTCGGTGCCGGAATACTTGCCGAACAGGATCTTGTCGCCGACCTTCACGTCCAGCTTTCGTACCTCGCCGCTGTCGAGGATCTTGCCGTTGCCCACGGCCACCACTTCGCCGCGAATCGGCTTCTCGGCGGCGGTGTCGGGGATCACGATCCCGCCCGGCGAGGTCTTTTCCTCTTCGACCCGCTTGACCAGCACCCGGTCGTGCAAGGGACGAATCTTCATACGCTTCACCTCCGAATTGGTAACTGTTTGTTTACTCAGGGATAGAGCGCTGCTATTAGCACTCTCGGTCGAGTAGTGCCAAATATAGCGGGCGAAAAGGCCTTGTCAAGACCAACGCAGGCGGGTCGCGCCGGAAGCCGACGCGGGAACGGTTGCGGATGCCGGTACGGTAACCGGCCGCCGCCGCGGCAAGGGGTGGATCAGGCGTAGGCGCGGGCGGCCCGGCTGCCTGTGCGGACTTCCTGGAGCCGGCCGCGCAGCAGGTCGCGCGCCTGCCGGCCCAGGGTGCAGAGTTCCCGATCCAGTTCGAGCACGGTCCGGATCATGGTCGCGGCCATCGGTGCGGCCTCGGGCGCCACGCCGTCCTGGAATGCGCCGCGCAGGAGCGGTTCGCGTTCGGCGTGCAGCGCGAGCACCGCGGGCCAGTCGCCACGCCGGCCCGCGCGCAGCATGTCGTGGGTCAGCCGGGTGGCGGCGGCAAGCGCCGCGATGCAACCGTCCGCCGCCGGGACGCGGATCGCGGCGCGCATTCAGCCGTCCGTCCTGGACGTGGCGCCGGGCTCGATCGCGGACCAGCCCGAGCGCACCTCGGACAACAACTGCTGCACCTCGCGCAGCGCCTGCAAATCGTTGCCGAGATTGGCCTGCAGCAACCGCTCGCACATGTACAGGTACAACGCCGAGAGGTTCTCGGCAATCGCACCGCCCTGGTCGAGGTTCAGGCTGTCGCGCAATCCGTTGATGATTGATATCGCCACCGAGATGCTCTCGCCCTTGCCGGCGATGTCGCCGCGCTTGAGCATGCCCATGGCGGTGGCGATCCTGGCCAGCGCGCCGTCCATCAGCATCAGGATGAGCCGGTGCGGCGAGGCGCCGTCGACGCCCGTCTGTATCCCCACCTGCGCGTAGGATCTCAGCCCCGCGGTCATGCCCCCGTTCAGATTGGCTCTCATGCGATGAATGTTCCCGTGTCTCGTGTTGCGTGATGAAACGATCGATGCAGCCTGAATCCCGTTTGGCCCGGCCTACCGCGACGACGAGGACGACGCGGCACTCAACGCCGCGAGCTGCTGGGTCAGGAACGAACTCGTCGCATTGAGCTGCAGGATCATCGTGTCGAGCGCCGTGAACTGCTTCAGGTAGCGGTCCTGGACGATTTCCAGGCGCTTGCCGAATGCTTCCCTGCGGCTGGCGAGTTGCTTGAGCTGCGCGTTGAAGGACTCCTGCCGCAGCGCGACGACCCCTTCCGCATCGAGCAGATCGTCGGCCAACGCCCCGAAGCGCACGGCGAAACCGGTCTCCTCGGCCGAGAACAGCCTGGAGATCGAGTCGAAGTCGGAGTCCAGCGCCCCGGTGAGCGTCTTGTCGTCGATCTGCAGCGTGCCGGCCTTGGTCGAGGTGATGCCGATCTGGAACAGCAGCGAGAAGCTGCCGCCGGTCTGCGCCTCGGTGTTCAGGACGCTGCGCACCTGCGCTTCCATCGCCGTCAGCGAAGCTCGATCGGTGGCCAGTTCCTTCGCGCGCAGGTCGGTCATCGTCGCGCTGAGCGCGTTGTAGGCGTCGACGAAGGTCTTGATCGAGCCGCGCACGGCACTCTTGTCGCGGTCCACCGTCACCGTCGCGGTGCCCGGCGCGGCCAGGTTCAGCGTCACCCCTTCGATGGCGCTGCTCACCGCATTGGAACTGCTGGTGACGTTGAACTGGCTTTCAATCGTCAGCACTGCGTCGAGATCGGCCGCGGTGACGGTCGAGCTGGCGTCGCGGTCGGCGTTCAGCGTCGCCATCGCGAACGGGTCCACGCCGCTGTACGACAGCGACATGAAGTTGCTCGAGCCCGTTTCGTTCGCCGAGAGCGTGAGGTGATAGCCGTTGTCGTCCTTGAGGATCGACGCGGTCACCCCGGGGTTGTCCGCAGCGGCGTTGATGGCATCGCGCACCTCGCCCAGGTTCTTCGCGCCGATGTCGACCGTGAAGGCGCTGCCGCCCACGGTGATCGTCATCGTGTCGCCCTCGGCGCCCACGGTGTCGGTGTCGGTGTTCGCGTAGACCGTGCCTGCCGCCATGCGGTGGTTCTCGGCGATCCTCACCACCTGCACCTGGTAGGTGCCCTTGGCCGCCGTGCTGGAGGCCGTGGCGCCCAGCACCTCGTCGTCCGAAGTGCTGGCGCTGAACACCTTGAACTTGGAGGCATCGTCCAGGGCCTGCATCGCGGTCCTGAAGTTCTCGAAGGCGGCCTTCAGGCGGCCGTACCCGGACAGTTCGGCATCCAGCGTCGCCTTCTGCCTGTCCATCCGCTGCAGAGGCAGGGCCTCCACGGCCACCAACTGCGACACGATGGACTGGACATCGAGTCCCGAGCCCACTCCGGGCGAGGTCAATACGGCCACGTCGTCCTCGATTCTTCCGCTTCGGGGCCGGGCCCACGGCCGCGGCGTCCTGCATTCGCGCCGCGCGCCGCCCGGCGCGCCCGCGAGCCTTTAACTGCAAACTCGATACCAGCCGGGTGGCCCTCAGGCCTGCTCGGCGATGAGAAATCCCGCCGACGCCTCCAGGCGCCGCGAGATTGCCAGCATTTCCTCGGTCGGGATCTGTCTCAGCACGCTGCCGGTATCGCGGTCGATGACCTTGATCACCGTCCGCCCGCTGTCCTCGTCGACACTGAACTGCAGGCTGCGCTGCGTATGCTGCGCCACCGATTCGGCGATGCGATCGGCAAGCGCCTGCGCGCCTTCCGGTTCGATGGACTGCGCTGCCGGCGGCAACTTCCTGCCGTCGGCCGCGGCCGTCTGGCCGGCGTCCGTGTGGCTGTCCGTCAATGGACGGAGCTTCGGACTCTGCTGTGCTTGGGACACTCCCTGGATGTCTTTTAGCGCAACCATGGTCGTACCCTACCCTTTGGCACTACGAATCTGACCGCACCGCCGCGGTCCGGCCCGGTGGACCGGACCGCGGCGGCCGTCAGGACTGCTCCATTGCTTAGCCGCGCAGCAGCGTCAGGACGTTCTGCGGGACCTGGTTCGCCTGGGCGACCATCGCGGTACCGGCCTGCTGCAGGATCTGCGCGCGGGTCATCTTCGCGGTTTCCTGCGCGAAGTCCGCGTCCTGGATGCGGCTGCGGGCCGCGGAGATGTTCTCGCGAACGTTGTCCAGGTTGCGGGCGACCGCCTCGAAGCGGTTCAGCTTGGCGCCGAGCACCGAGCGCTGGCTGTTGATGGAATCCAGCGCGCTCTCGAACACCAGCATCGCCAGGTTCGCGGCCGCGGCCGTGTTGACGTTCTGGGCGCTGACCGTCTGGTCGGACAGCGTCGACGTGGTGCCCGCGCCGGCCTGGCCGGACACGGCACGCATCGTCGCCGCGGCGTTGAAGGTGACCGTGGTCGAGCCCAGGTTGCCGTTCTGCACGATAGCACCGTTGGAACCGGCGCTGACCGAGCTCGTGCCGGCAGCGAAGAAGTTGGTGACGTCGGAGTCGATCGAGGTGTTCGCGGTCACGGTGATCGCGGCGCCCGTGCGGTTGGTGAGCACGATCGCCATGTCGCCCGTGGTCGCGTCGCCGTTGATGTCGTCGACCTTGGTCGCGACGACGCCGTGCTGCGCGCTCAGGTTGTTGATGGCCGTCACCAGGTTGTCGGCGGTGGCCGAGTCGGATGCGCCGGCGGCGACGGCGCCGATCGAGATGCCGTTGATGGTCACCGCATTGGCGGCGATCGCGCCGGAGGCGGTGCCGGTGCCGGTGAAGCTCGTGCCCACCGCGCCGTTGCCGTAGCCGAACGTGGACACGCCCGAGCTCGCGCTCACCGCATTCAACGCATCGATCTTGGACTGCGACGCGGTGTTCGCGGCGACGTCGGCCACCGTCACGCCGTTGACCGTCGAGGACGACAGCGCGTTGCGGTAGGAGCGGCCGATCTGCGCCGCCAGGTTGGCGTCGGTCTGGCCGGACACCGTCGAGAAGTTGCTCGACACGCCCATGCCGGTCGGCGACAGGTTGGAGACCGCCACGTTCAGGGTCTCCGCCACCGCGGTGCCAATCTGGAAGTCGGCGCTGAATCCGCCGGAAAGCAGCTTCTGGCCGTTGTAGCGGGTCTGGTTGACGATGCGCGAGAGTTCGTCGGTGATCTGCGCGACTTCCTGGTTGAGCGAGGCGCGGTCCGTGCTGGTGTTGTAGCTGGCCGCCTGCACCGCCAGGTCGTGGGCGCGGTTCAGGTTCTTGACCATCTCGTCCATGGCGCCTTCCGCGGTCTGCGCCACCGAGATGCCGTCGTTGGCGTTGCGGATGGCGACGGTCAGGCCGCCGATCTGCGTGGTCATGCGGGTGGCGATCGCCAGGCCCGCGGCGTCGTCCTTGGCGCTGTTGATGCGCAGGCCCGAAGACAGGCGCTGCACCGCGGTGGTCAGGTCGGACTGCGAACGGGTCAGGTTGCGCTGGGCATTGATGGACAGGAGATTGGTATTGACGACTTGCATCGAGGTCACTCCTTTGGCGCGGCGGCGCTTCGGCTACTCCGCGCGTAGGTTGCTTACATGGCGGACATTCTCCGATTCGGGGAAATTACCGCCTCCGCGCTGGGTATCGGCGCGCGGGCGCCGGGGCTTTAACGTGACCTGGGATTTGGTGACGGGGATCGCTTCCCGCGCGGCGGGCGCCGCCGATGCCGGTGCTTCACGCAGACTGCGCCTGCGCGAAAGGCGGCGCGCCGGAACGCCGGTTGCCCCCGGGGGGAGCGGCTTCGGGGGCGGCTACAGGTAATTGAAGAGGCTGAGGTTCTGGGTCCGCACGAAGGCCTGCTGCGCGGCCTGCAATGCGGTGGATTCCAGGTTCAGGCGTACCGACGCCTCGACCACGTCGACGTCCTCGAGCGAGGAACGCACGGCGTTCAGGTGCAGGTCGACGTCGGCGTTCATCTGCTTCTGCGCCTCGACCCCATTCAGGCGTGCGCCAATCGAACTGCGGGTGGCCAGCACCGTTTCCAGCGCCTGATCGATGTCGGTCAGGGTACGGTTGACCCGATGCGCGAGCGCCGCGCCCAGGCTCGCGGAACTGACCGGCGTCGACAACACCTGCGCCAGCGCGCTCACGGTGTCGAAAAGCGGCTGGTTCGCGCTCGGGGCGACGGTGAACTCATCGCCGGAGGCCGGTGCGCCCTGGATGGACAGCGACACGCCGTTGAACGCGATTGCCGCATCCGGCGTGTAGCTCTGGCCGGAAAGCACCGTGCTCGCCGCAGTGTCGTCGACGACGTCGAAGGTTGTCGCCGAGGTGAAGACGATACGGAAGCTGTGAGCCTGGTAGAGCGTTGCATCCACCACGCTGCCGGGCAGGATGACGCCGGTGCCGGTATTGCCCGGCGCCGGATCCGTCGCGAAGGTGCCGTTGCCGTTGCGGATCGCCATGAACACGGCGTCGCCGGGGTCGCGATCGGCGACGTGCCGATCGGTGCCGACCTGCAACAGGCGCGTGACCTGATCGCCGCTGTACACCGCCTGGCCGGCGGCGTCGAGCGCGAAGGGCTGGGTGTCGGTACGACTGCCCGCGAACAGGAACTCGGCGTTCGTGTCGCGGGTGTTGCCCAGTTCGATCAGCTCCTTCAGACGCTCGCCGACCTCCAGCGCGACCGCGCGCCGGTCACTGTCGCCCAGATCGCCGTTGCGGGCGCGCAGCGCGAGCTCGCGCACCCGCTGCAGGGCCCCGGTGACCGACTGCAGCACCGTATCGGCCTGCTCCAGGCGCCCGGCGGCCACCGCCACGTTGGTCTGGTACTGGCGCGTCGCGGCAATCGAGTCCTTGATCCCGAGCACATTGGCGGCATCCGCCGGTGCGTCGCCGGCCGACAGCAGCTTGCGGCCACTGCCGATTTCCTCGTTCACGCGCGCCAGCCGCGCCTGGCGCGCCTGCATCTGGGCGATCGCGCGCTCGTAGGTCTGTCCGGTGGCGATACGCATGCGGCTACCTCAATGCCTGCAGCAGTGCGTCGAAGGCTTCCTGGGCGGTCGTAATCACCTTGGCGGCGGCCTGATACGCCTGCTGGTAGCGGATCAGATTGGCGGCCTCCTCGTCCAGGTTGACGCCCGAGACCTGGGAACGCGCCTCGGTGACGTTTTCATTCAGCGCCGTCATCGCCGTCACCGCGACTTCGGCCTGCTTTGCCTGCGAGCCGATCCGCGCGACCACGGTGGCGTGCGCCTGCAACAGCGTGGCGGTGCCGGTATCGAAGATCCGCGTGCCGGAGATCGCGTTCAGCCGCAGTACGTTGCGGTTGTCGCCGACGCCGCCGTTGTTGGGGCCGACGCCGAAGCTGTCCCCGGCCGCGGGAATGCCGCTCACCTGCACCCGCCAGCCGTTGAGATCGATGTTCGCGCCGCTGGTGTACGGCAGCACCGGCCCGGCGCCATTGATCTGGTAGCCGGTGGGCGGATTGGCGAACACGAGCGTGATCGGCGTCAGCAGCGCCGGATTGGCCGGATCCAGGACTTCCCCGGCCGATACGGTCGCGGTTCCGATGTTCGCGGCGGCCGTGGAGCCGCGGATCGGAGCCGCGGCGGCGAGCGCGCGCGGATCGGACAGCGCCAGCCCGACACCGCGCGCGGCGGTGCGCGTGGGTTGCAGGAGGTAGCGATCGCCGTTTGCCGGCGCGCCGGTCACGGTGATGATCATGCCGTCGACGGCAAACGGCCCGGCACCCGAGAGCGTCTGCGTGGCGCCGTCCGTCAGGCGCGTCAGGGTATACGCGCCGGCGTTGTACTGCAGCGTGTAGTCCGCCGCCGTGAGCGCGCCGATAGCGTTCGGATCGTAGGCGGCCTGCAACGTCCCCGTGTTGCCGGACGCCGGCAGCAGTGCCGGCACCGGCGCATCGAAGATGTCCCCGCCAGGCTGGCCGTTGAGGTCCATGCCCATGCGATGGACGGCATTGAATGCCAGTGCCAGCCCCACCGCGACCCTGCCGACGCCATTGCGCGCCGGGTCGAGCACCTGGGAACGGAAATCCAGCAGGCCGCCCAGTTCCCCGCCGCCGAGCTGGTCGGAGACGATGCTCTGGACACCGGCGACGGTGTAGGCGATCTGCATCCGGCTGGCATCGATCGGGTCCACGACCATGGCAAGCGACATTGCGGTGGAACCGGCGACCAGGGTCTGGCCATTGCCGATGAGCACGTTGACGGCGCCGTCGTCCTGCACCATGGTCTGGATGCGGGTCAGCTCCGACAGGCGGTTCAGCAGCCCGTCGCGCTGGTCGAGCAGATCGTTCGGCGGCGCCCCCTGGCTGCGGCCGAGCGCGTGCACGATGCGGGTGTTGAGTTCCGCGATCTGGCGCGCCAGCGAACCGATTTCGGTGACCGCGGTGCCGATGCGCTGATCCAGGCCGGTGGCGATGTCGTCGAGCTGGCGGCCCTGCTCGTTGAACTGCGCCACCAGGGTCTGCGCCGCGCCGAGCACCGTCTGGCGCGTCGGCAGCGAGCCCGGATCGGCGGCGAGGTCCTGGAATGCATTGAAGAACGAGGTCAGCGCCGGCTGCAGCCCGGCGCTCGAATCGCCGATGAGATCTGTCAGGCGGACGGCGAATTCGTGCATCGCCTCGGCATTGCCGAGCCCGGTGGCCGCGGCGCGCAGTTGCCCGTCGAGAAAGCCGTCGACGACGCGCATCACCTGGGTCGCCTCGACGCCGCGGCCGATGAAGGTGCCGCCGATCGCGTCGGGCGAGCGCGCGGACAGGTCGACCTTCTGGCGCGCGTAGCCTTCCGTGTTGGCGTTGGCGATGTTGTGGCCGATGGTCGACAGGACGCGCTGGGTGGCGGTCAGCGCGGACGTGCCGATGTTGAACAGGCTCGCGCTAGCCACGGTTGTCGTCCACCTGTACCGCCGCCAGCATCGACGCCGCGGACGCCGGGCGGAGCTGGCCCATGATGTCGATCACCTTCTGGGCGTAGCGCGGATCGGTGGCGTACCCGGCGTCCTGCAGTTCGCGGATGTAGCGGCGCGGATCGGCACCGTGGGCGAGCGCGTCGGCGTAGCGCGGATTGGATTTCACGAAATCGACGTAGTCGTCGAAACTCGCCGCCAGATCGTCGTAGGAGCGGAAGTCGGCCATGCGCCGCTGCGCGACGCCGCCTTCGTACTCGAGCGTCGGCACGCGTGCGCGCGCGCCGTCCCAGCGCGCGTCGGCCTTGATGCCGAACAGGTTGTTGCTGTCGCTGCCGCCGGCGCCGGTGATCATGCGCCGCCCCCAGCCGGTTTCCAGGGCTGCCTGCGCGATCAGCACCTCCGGCTGCGTGCCGAGGCTGGCGGCGGCGGCGCGCGCGTGCGGATACAGGCGCGCGGCGAACTCCTGCGGCGAGGCGGCGATCGGAGCCTGCTGCGCGGATCGCGCAGGCTGTACAGCCGCCGCCGGGAGCGGCTGGACCGCATCGGTATCGCCGGCGGCGTCGACGTAGTCACCGTCCTGCGCGCCCGGCGCGGGCGCATCGCCCGTCGCCGGCACGGCGGTCGCGGGCGCCGCCAGGCGCGGGTTGAACGGCTGCAGCCCGGCCGCGGCGGCACGCGCCCCGCCGATCTGGCGCTCGATCATCTCGGCGATGCCGAGCCCGCCGCGGCCGGCGAGGCTGTTGGCGACCTGCTTGTCGAACAGGTCCTGGTACATCTCCATGCCCGAG
>JBFXBD010000039.1:0-55835 GCA_050183625.1 Gammaproteobacteria bacterium | reverse complement strand
GTCCCCCTTTTCGGCATCACCATCCGCAACTCGATCATGATGGTGTCCCACTTCCGCCATCTGGTGGAGGCCGAGGGGCGGCCATGGAACGCCGCCACCGCGCACCAGGGCGCGCAGGAGCGACTGCCATCGGTTCTCATGACCGCGCTGGTCACGGCGCTGGCGTTGATGCCGATCGCGATCGGCAGCGACAATCCCGGCCGCGAGATCATGGGGCCGATGGCGGCGATCATCGTCGGCGGGCTCGTGTCGTCCACGCTGCTGAACCTGACCCTGCTGCCGGTGCTGATGCTGCGCTACGGGCGGTTCGCCGTACGAACCGCGGACCAGGGGGCTTGAACTTTCCCCTCGGCCGTGCGGATGATCCCTGCGGGTTCATGTGGATCCCGTGCCCGCACGAAGGGGGCCATGGACCGCCCCTTCGTCGTCGCGAGCGCAGCGAAGCGACCCACGCGGCGCGGAATTCGTCCAGGCTGCATGGATTGCCGCGGCCGCTGCGCGGCCTCGCAATGACGGAGCGGTTCATGGATGGCGCAGCGAAGCGACCCACGCGGCCTCGATGCCGCCTGCAGCACGTGGATTGCTTCGTCGCTTCGCTCCTCGCAACGACGGGGTGCGGTTCACGGGCCGGCCCGCGGAACCCGGCACGGCGGCGCGGGTCACACAGGCAGGCCCGGCGCCGCATCGGGGCCGCTCAAGGATGCGCACCGCCATCCACTGGCAGCGGAGGGCTGCAATGAAGACATCGCATCGGATGTTCAGGCATTGCGCGGCCGGGCTGCTCGCGCTCCTCGCGCTCGCCGGCGCCCGGGCGCAGGGCGATCCGCCGCCGGTACTGCCGGTGCAGTATTTCGCACGGCTGCCGTCGATGAACCTGGTCACGCTCGCGCCGGGCGGCGAGAGGCTGGCGTTCTTTCAGAACCGCGACGGTGTGCGGGAACTGGCGCTGCAGAACTGGGACGGCAGCGGGCGCCGCGTGCTGTACGAAAACCGTGATCCCGGCACCGATCTGAACTGGTTCGAGTGGGCCGGCGACGATCGGCTGCTGGTCAGCGTGCAGTCGCAGCGCGTGCGCTTCAAGATCCCGGTGGGCGAGTCGCGCCTGCTCGTGATCGACGCCGGCACCGGCTCGGCCCGGCCGCTGTACCGCGATCCGCCGCATTGGGCGCCGCAGTTCGGCGACCAGATCGTGCACCTGGATCCGGCCGACGCGCGCCACCTGCTGCTCGCCGCCGATTTCGAACAGCCCATGGCCGACGACGTCTACCGCGTCGATATCGCCACCGGCCGCTACGAACGCGTGGTCCGGCGCCGGTCTGGGATCCATCGCTGGCTCGCCGACGGCGCCGGCGAGGTGCGCGTCGCGGTGACCAACCGCGGTCGCAATCTGCAGGTCTGGGTCCGCGACCCGGGCGCACGGCGCTGGCGCCAGGCGTGGCAGTACGATCCGATGGCCGGCCCGGGGCCGTCGCCGATCGCCTTCGGCAGCGATCCCTACACGCTGTACGTCTCGGCACCCCACGAGGGCCGCCATGCGGTGTTCGCCGCCGATCTGCACCAGCTTCCGCCGCGCCTGACGCTGGTCGCGTCGGACCCGCGCTACGACATCCGCGGCCGCGCGATCCTCTCGCCGGCCACGCGCGACTTCGTCGGCGTTTACTACAACGCCGAGCGCCCGCGCGCCGTGTTCTGGAACGAACGCATGCGTGCGCTGCAGGAGGACCTCGACCGCCGCCTGCCCGACACGGTCAACCTGATCGCGAGCCTGTCCCGCGACGAGCAGCGCGCCGTGGTATTCGCCTACGAGGCGCGCGAGCCGGGCCGTTACTACACGCTGGATCGACGCACGGATCGGCTCGAGCCGATGGGCACGGCCTATCCGGAAATCGATCCCGCCCTGCTCGCGCCCAAGCGCCTGGTGCGTTTCGCCGCCCGCGACGGCCTGGAACTCGAAGGCTACCTCACGCTGCCGGCCGGGCGCGATCCGACGCGCCTGCCGGCCGTCATCCTGCCGCACGGCGGGCCGGGCTTCCGCGACTCGGGCGGTTTCGACTACTGGAGCCAGTTCCTCGCCAACCGCGGCTACGCGGTGCTGCAGGTCAACTACCGCGGCTCGACCGGCTACGGCATCGATTTCCAGCGCATGGCCGACGGCAACTGGGGCAAGTCGATGCAGGACGACGTCACCGACGCGACGCGCTGGCTGATTGGCCAGGGCACCGCGGATCCGGGGCGGATCTGCATCGTCGGCGCCAGCTACGGCGGCTATGCCGCGCTGATGGGCGCGATCAGGTCGCCGGATCTGTACCGCTGCGCGGTGAGCTTCGGCGGCGTGACCGATCTGGAACTGTTCAAGCGCAACCACCGTTTCTTCGCGTCCTACTACCGGCTCGAGCAGCAGCTCGGCACCGACAGCGCGGATCTGCAATTGAACTCGCCGGCGCTGCAGGTGGAGCGGATCAAGGTGCCGGTGCTGGTGGTGCACGGGGATCGCGACCGGGTGGTTCCGCCCGAGCACAGTGCGTCGCTCGTCGCCGGGCTGGAACGGCTGAAGGTTCCGCACCGATACCTGCTGCAGGCCGGCGGGGATCACTTCCTGAGCACCGAGCGCCAGCGCACCGAGTTCTTCGAGGCGATGGGCGACTTCCTGCGCCAGTACCTGGAGCCCGGCGCGCGGCCCGCGAACCCGGTCTCCGCGGCCGCGAGCGGCGCGGGCGCGAATCCGGGTTGAGTCGCGCTGCGTATTGGGGTGTGGTGCCCGGCATCCGGGCCTCGTCGCGCGCTCCGGGGAACTACCGCGAACGCCGGCACATCGAATAAGCTGTGCCGGCGCCAGGCGCTGTTCACGCCGCGCGATCCATCGACGGTTCGACGAAAACGCACTATTCCACATCGGAGGAATCACATGCATACCGCGAAGAAACTCACCGGCCTGCTGGTCGCGTCCGCCGCCGCCTCGCTGTTCGCCCTGGCCCCGCTCACCGCGCACGCGGAGGATGCGGCCGGCGTGCACTGCGAAGGCGGCAACGCGTGCAAGGGCCAGAGCGCGTGCAAGACCGCGAACAACGCCTGCAAGGGCCAGAATGCCTGCAAGGGGCAGGGTTTTACCGTCGCCAAGAGCGCCGACGACTGCACGCAGGCCGGCGGCAAGCCGGCGAAGTAACCGCTTCCGCGGATGTTCCGGAGCCGGCCGGGCGCGTGCCCGGCCGGCTTTTTTGATGTCGATCCCCGCCCCGCGCAGCCCGCCCGCACGGCCCTTCCTGGGCTGGGGCCTGGGCCTGCGCCCCATGCACTATCCCGCCATCCTCGGCCCGGAACCGGCGCCGGTGGACTGGTTCGAGATCATCTCCGAGAACTTCATGGTCGCCGGAGGCCGCCCGCTGGCGAACCTGGAGCGCGTCCGCGAGCGCCATCCGATCGTGATGCACGGCGTGTCGCTGTCGATCGGCTCGGCGTCGCCGCTCGATCGCGACTACCTGCGCGCGCTCAAGGCCCTGGCCGATCGCCTCGATCCGCCCTGGGTGTCGGATCACCTGTGCTGGACCGGGGTGGACGGGCTGAACATGCACGACCTGCTGCCATTGCCGCAGGTCGAGCAGGCGCTGCTGCACGTTGCCGAGCGCGCGCGTGTCGTCCAGGATTACCTCGGCCGTCCGCTGCTGGTCGAGAACGTCTCCAGCTACCTGCGTTTCGCCGGCGACACGCTCGCCGAGTGGGATTTCCTGGCCGGCATCGCCGAGCGCGCCGGCTGCGGCATCCTGCTCGACGTCAACAACGTCTACGTCAATTCGATCAACCACGGCTTCGATCCGCGCCGCTACATCGACGCATTGCCGCCGGCGCGGGTATGGCAGATCCACGTCGCCGGCCACAGCGACTGCGGGCGCTACGTCATCGACACCCACGACGCGCCGGTGATCGATCCGGTGATCGATCTGCTCGCGCACGCGTGGCGGCGGCTCGGCCCGGTATCGACCATGATCGAGCGCGACGCCAACATCCCGGCCTTCGCCGAGCTGGTCGCCGAGCTCGACCTGCTGCGCGGCCGCGCCGGCGTGGGCGAACCGGCCTGAGCCGATGACGGAGCTGGAGGATCTGCAGCGCGCGTTCCAGCGATTCCTGCTCAGCGGCGATCCGGCGGTGCGCGATCGGGTCGTCGGCACCGAGGCGGTCGATGCCGACGAGCGCCTGGGCATCTATGCCAATGCCTACCTCGCGCGCCTCGCCGAGGCGCTCGGCGAGGATTTCCCGGCACTGCGGCGTCTGGCCGGGGAACCGGCCTTCGATGCGATCGCGCGCGACTACGCGGCGGCGTATCCCTCGACGCACGCATCGATCCGCTGGCTCGGCGCCCGGCTGCCGCAGTTCCTGGCACAGGCGCCCGCGTACCGCTTCCAGCCCTGGCTCGCTGACCTCGCGCGCTTCGAGTGGACGCTGGGGCTGGCGTTCGACGGCGCCGATGCCGACGCAGTCGATGTCGATGCGGTGGCGGCGGTGCCTGCGGGCGACTGGCCAGGGCTTGGCTTCGTGCTGCATCCCACGGTGCGGCGCCTGACACTCGGGCACGACGTGGCTGCGACCTGGAAGCTGGCGACCGAAGGCGCGGAGCAGCCCGGGCCGCCGCTGCCTTTCGCGCAGCCCCAGCCGTGGCTGATCTGGCGCCGCGCGTTGACGCCACGGCATCGGCGCTGCGATCCGGACGAGGCCGCGGCAATCGACGCGGTGGCCGGCGGCGCGCGCTTCGGCGCGGTGTGCGAAGTCCTGTGCGATTGGGTCGATCCGCAGCATGCGCCCGCACGCGCGGCGGCACTGCTCAAGACCTGGGTGGTCGAGGGGCTGATCGCGGCGTTGGATGCCTGAGGCCGCCGGTGCGGCCGTGTTCAGCGTCCCGGCGGCGCGCGTCCGGTAAGCAGGTAGGCGAAGGCGATGATCTCGGCCACCGCGCGGTACAGCGGCTCGGGGATCTCGGTGTCCAAGGCCACCTGCGACAGCGCCTGCGCCATGGCGGGGGAGGTACGCACGGGTACGCCGTGCGCGTGCGCGAGGTCGAGGATTTCCCGCGCGACATGCCCCGCGCCCTTGGCGGTGACGCGCGGCGCGTGCTCGCCGTCGTAGTACAGCGCGATCGCGATCGGCTCGGGCTGCAGGCTCATACGCGCGCGTCCACCAGCGGCGGCCGCGCCGGCGCCGGGCGCGGCGCCGGCGGGTCGCCGTGGATGCAGCGCGGCGCGGCGAAATTTGCACCGAGCCCCTGGCAGCGCGTCTGCAACCACGCGCCGCGTTCGCGCAGCCGTGCACAGGTGTCCTCGCGCCGGGCCCAGAAGGTCGTGCCGATCTCGCCGCGGAACAGCACCACGCGGGCATGGATCGGCCCCAGTTCCGGAAAGTCCAGGCCGATGTCGATGGCCCAGCGGCGCTCGGGCGCCTCGCCGGCACGGTCGTGGGTCTCGCGCTCGACCCGCAGCGCGAGCACGTCGGTGCGCCGGCCGTCGCGCACCGGGATGTCCAGCGCCCAGACGGCGGGATTGGCGGCCGGATCGACGGCGGCGCGCAGTTGCGCCACCTCGATGCTGGCGAGCGCGCCGCGGGCCTGGCTCGCAAGCGCGGTCGCGAGCGACTCGGAATCACTCGACGCGCCTGCCGCGCCTGGCATCGCGGCGGGGGCGATCTCCGCCGCGGCGCCGCCGTGCGTGCGGTCCGGTGGCCCGGTGCGCGCGGGTTCCAGCGCCGCGAGCAGGCGCCCAAGCGCGCCCTTCCAGTCCCGCGCCGGCGGATCGGCGCCCGTGCCGGCGGACCACGCGCGCAGCAGGCCGGAATCGACGATCGCCTCGCGCAGTCCCTGCGCGGTGCCGATCCGCTCCCGTTGCGGCAGTGTGTCGATTAACTGGCCCAGCAGGCGCACGGCGGCCTGCGGCAGGGGCGGGCGATCGGCGTCCGATCCCAGGGCGGCAAGTGCGCCCTGGAGCAGGGTGCCGATGGAGGCCTGCCCCGGCAGCGCGGCGCGCAGCGCGGCGGCGACGGGGTCGGCGGCGGGTGCGGGCATGGCGCCGGCCGCAGGCGGGGCGAACCGTGCCGGCAGCCCCTCGGGATCCAGCTTCAGGCGCAGGCGCGTGCCTGGCGCACCCAGGGCGCTGCCCGGGATTGCGATCTCGCGACCCGCGGCCAGCACCCGCGTTCCGCCTTGTGCCGCCGGACCCAGTATCACGGCCTCCAGGACGGCGCCGGCGGTCCAGCCGCGCACGGCGGCCGGGGTGGGCGGGACGGTACCGGGCACGATGGTCGCAACCGTGGTCATCGCCGGGACATCGGCCGCGACCGCCGGATCTTGAACCGCGTCCTCGATGAACCGATTCGGGAAGCGGTCCTGACTTCCGGCGCGGAACTTGGAGGCGCCGCGACCGCGCCGGTACAATCGGCTCAAGGACTGCACCAACACCGAAGCGACCGGGCGACAGACAACCATGGAAGGTAACCCGGGCCGCCCCCCGCGCGGGGGCTGGCGCGCGATGCTTGCGCGCGTCCTTGCGCTGCTGGCCTTGGCGGTGTCGCCGGCCCAGGCGGCAATCACCGTCTCCAAGAGCATCGAGTCGGGTTTCTCCGGCACCATCGCGCCGGGCGACCCGACCGCATTCCGCATCACCCTGTCCAACGACAACGGCGCCGCCGCGGTCGGGGCGGTGAACCTGATCGACGACATGTCCGCCGCGGGCATCACCGTCGTGCAGGCGGTGTCCAACACCTGCGGCGGCGCGCTCACCGCCACGGCCGGCAGCAACGTCATCAGCCTCGCCGGGGGCACGATCCCGATCGCCCCCGGCGGTGGCGTGCTCGGCAGTTGCGACATCGTCGTCCAGGTCACGTCGACCGTGGCCGGCGTGCGCACCAACACGATCGCCGCCGGCGCGGTGGCCGGCAACGACGGCGCCGCGGTCGCCAACGCCCAGCCCGCGGTCCAGACCTTCACCGTGCTGTCGTTGCAGAATCCGACGATTTCCAAGGCCTTTTCGCCGAACAACATCACCCAGAACGACGACGTCTCCCAGCTCACGATCACGATCGGCAACCCGAACGCCGGCGCCAACCTGCCGCTGACGACCGTTACCGACGCGCTGCCCGCCGGGGTCGTGGTCGCCCCGGTGCCGGGTGCGAGCGTGAACTGCACCGGCACCGGCGCCGCGAACGGCACCTTCGCGCCCTCGCCGGGCGACAACACCCTCACGCTCACCGGCGGGGCGGTCGGGCGCTCGGGCACCTGCACCGTCCGTGTGAACGTGATCGGCACCGATCCCGGCCCCACCGGGCGCCAGACCCTGACCAACACCCTGCAGGCAGCCGACGTGGGCAATACGCGCGGCCTGACCCCGGCGGCCAACGCGAACGCCAACCTGACCGTGACCTCGCCGCTGCGGGTGGTGAAGACCTTCAATCCCAACCCGGCCGCCGCCGGCCAGCAGGCGACGCTGACCCTGCAGATCCGCAACGAGCGCGCCGCCGGACCGGGCAACGACATCACGCTCACCAGCTTCACGGACGATCCGATCGGCGTGCCCGCGGGGCTGACGGTCAGCGGCGTGCCGACCACCACCTGCGCCGGTGGCGTGGCGACGGCCACCGCCGGGAACACGGGCGTGACCCTGACCGGCGGCGTCGTGCCGGCGGCGGGCCTGTGCACGATTACGGTGCCCTATACCGCCACCCTGCCGGTGGCCGGTACGCCGCAGACCTTCACCAACGACGTTCCGGCCGGCGCCATCGGCAACACCGGCGGCTTCGTCAGCCGGGGCGACACGGCGACGGTGGACGTGACCGACCAGCTCACCGTGTCCAAGGCGGTCACGCCGGCCACGGTGGCCCCCGGCAGCCCGGTCACCTACACGTTGACCGTCCGCAACTACACCGCCGCTGCGCTGTCGGCCGTGCGCGTGCCGGACACGCTGCCGGCCGGGATGACCGCCGCCGCGGTCCCCGCGCCGGCGCTCGCCGGCGCCGGCTGCGGCGGCTTCACGGCGGATCTGTCCGCGCCCGCCACGCCGGTGTTCACCTTCGACATGCCGGCCGGTACCGGCCCCGGCGCCGGAACCTGCACCGTGACCTTCGCGGCATTCGCCCCGGCCGGCGCGGCGCCCGGCGCCACGCTGAGCAACCGGATCCCGGCGGGCACGATCCGCGACAACAACGGCGCCGGCGCGGTCACCAACCCCGCCGCGTCGAACGACGCCGATACCGACGTCATCGACCTCGCGCCGCTGACCAAGGCGTTCAGCCCGGCGAGCCTGTCCGAAGGCAGCCCGTCCCAGCTCACGATCACGTTCAGCAACAACTCGGCGGCGCCGCTGGCAATCGTCGATCTCACCGACAACCTCCCCGCGGCGGGCGGGGCGCAGGCCGTGGTCGCCAGCCCGGCCGCGGCCAGCACCACCTGCGGCGCGGCGGCGATCACGGCCGTGCCGGGGGCGGCGAGCGTGCGGATCCAGAACGGCGTGGTGCCGGCGCGCGCCGGCGGCGGCACCGGTGCGGCGGGCACCTGCGTGCTGCGCGTGAACGTCACCGGCGCGGCCGGCAACTACGTCAATACCATCCCGGGCAACGCGCTGCAGGCCACCGGCACCGTCGCCGGCGTGCCGAACCAGCCGCTGACCTATCCGAACCCGGTCAGCGCGCCGGTGGCGTTCACGCCGGCACTGACGGCCGTGAAATCCTTCACGCCGGCGACAATCCAGGCCGGCGGCCGCAGCCGGGTGCGCATCCGGCTCGGCAACACCGGCACCGGCACGCTGAACGACGTCGCGCTCACCGACCCGCTGCCGGCGGCCGACATGACGGTCTCCAATCCGGCGAACGCGGTGACCACCTGCGGTGGCGCGCCGGTGATCACCGCCGTGCCCGGCGCCGCGAGCGTCGGCTTCGCGGGTGCGGTGATCCCCGCCGGCGGGCAGTGCGATCTGCTCTTCGACGTCGATTCCAGTTCCGGCGCGCCTTCCGTGAACACCATCGCCGCCGGTGGGGTGACCGCCGCCGGCGGCGTGCGCAATACCGCGCCGGTGACGGCCACGCTCGCCAAGGCGGCCGGCAGCGTGGTGGTGAACAAGAGCCTGGCACCGAACACGATCACCGCGCCGGGCCAGGCCGCGACCCTGACCGTCACCCTGCTCAACACCGGGCCGGTCGCGCTGACCGATGCGGGCCTGACCGATCACTTCACCACCACGGGCCTGGCCGGGGCAGCACTTACGGGCATGCGCATCGCCGCGGTGCCCAATGCCTCCACCACCTGCCCCGGGGCGAGCGTCGGCGCCGTGCCGAACGACGTCGCGGTGACGCTCTCGGGCGCGGCCCTGGCGCCGTCCGGGCTCGCGGGCGACACCTGCACGCTCAGCGTCGACGTCACCTCCACCAGTGTCGGCACGATCCAGAACACCATTCCCGCGGGCGCAATCGCCACCACGCAGGGCGTCACCAACGCCGGCCCCGCGGTGACCAGCCTGGGCGCGCTCGGGCAGCTCGGCGTGCAGAAGTCGTTCACGCCGGCCGCCGTGGCACCCGGCCAGCGCGCGCGCCTGCGGCTGCGGTTCCTCAATCCGCTGGCGTTGCAGATCACCGGGCTCGCGGTGAACGACCTCCTGCCGGCGGGCCTGGTCGTGCCGCCCGGCGCCAACCCGGCGAGCACCTGCGCCGGCGCCACCGTCGGCGCGCCGGCACCGAACCAGTTCACGCTGACCGGCGGCGCGCTGCCGCCGGCACCACCGGGCGGCACCTCGAGCTGCGATGCGGAGATCGACGTCCTGGCCGCCGCACCCGGCGCCTACGACAACGTCATCGCCGCCGGCGCGGTGACCGCCAGCGCCGGTGGTGGCCCGGTCTCCAACCCGCCGCCGGCGGCGGTCGCGACATTGCAGGTGCGCGATCCGGTCCAGATCGCCAAGTCCTTCAGCCCCTCGCCGGTGGCGATCGGCCAGCCGTCGACGCTGACCGTCACGCTTGCCAATGCCAATGCCATCGCACTGACGAACGCGAGCCTGGCGGACAACCTGCCCGCGGGCCTGGCGGTCGCGCCCGTTCCCAACGCCTCCACCACGTGCGGCGGGGCCGCGGTGACCGTGCTGGCGCCGGCCTCGGCCACGGCCGTCTCGCTGACCGGCGCCACGATCCCGGCAAGCGGCAATTGCACGTTCAGCGTGGACGTGCTCAGCAACACGGCGGCCACCTATGCGAACGCCATCGCCGCCGGCGCGCTCGCCACCGCCGAAGGCGTGAGCAATGCCGAGCCGGCCACGGCACCGCTGGTGGTGAGCCACCCGCCGACCGTCGCCAAGCAGTTCGCCCCCGCGTCGGTGCCCGCCGCCGGCGTGTCGACTTTGACGATCGCGCTCGGCAACGCAAACGCCGCCGCCATGACGCTGGTGGCGAATTTCGATGACAACCTGCCTCCGGGCATCGTCGTCGCGACCCCGAGCGCACTGTCCTCGACCTGCCCCGGCGCCGTGACCGCGGTCGCCGGGAGCGCGCTGGTGCGCCATGCCGCGGGCGCGCAGATCCCGGCGGGCGGGTGCACGACCGCCGTGAACGTCACCGGTGCCGCGGAGGGTTCGTACGACAACGTCATCGGCGCCGGGGCGCTGGCGACCGATGTCGGCGCCAACCTCCAGCCGGCGACGGCCACGCTCACCATCAGCCAGCTCGGCTTCATCTCCGGCCGGGTGTTCCGCGACAACAACCCGACCCCGGACGGCCTGTTCCAGTCCGGCGTGGATGCGCCGATCGCGGGCGTGACGGTGACGCTGACCGGCACCGACTTCGGCGCCGACGGCGCACCCGGCGGCGGGGACGACACGGCGCTCAATCGCAGCGCCGTCACCGACGCCCTGGGCAACTACGTCTTCGCCGGCCTGAACGCCGGCAGCTACACGGTCACCGAGCCGGTGCAGCCGGCCGGCACGACGAACGGCATCACCACCGCGGGGCCGGTCGCCGGCGGCGGGGGCGGCAGCGCCGGAACCGCCACCGCGCCCGGAGCCGTGCCCAGCGCCGTGTCGAACATCCTGCTGCAGCGATCCGGCGGCGGCGCGGTCGCCAGTTCCGCGGGCAACGATTTCGCTGAAATCGCGCCAGCGCGGATTGGTGGCCGCGTGTTCCTGGACGCCAACAACAACGGCGTGCAGAACGGCGCCGACACGCCGCTGGCGAACGTGACCGTCGAACTCCTCAACGGTGGCGGCACCCTTCTGGCGACCACGCAGACCGACGCCGCGGGCGCGTACGAGTTCTCCGGGCTGGCGCCGGGCACCTACTCGGTACGCGAACCGGCGCAGCCGCCGGCGACCTCCAACGGCCTGACCGTCGCCGGACCGGTCGGCAACGGCGGCAGCGCCGGCACCGCGACCGCGCCGGGCGCGCTGCCGAGCGTGATCGCCGGCATCGTCCTGCCGCCGGGTACCGACGCGCTCGGCAACGACTTCGCCGAGATCCCCAACGGCCGCTCGATCGCCGGCACCGTGTTCATCGACTTCGATGCCAGCGGCAGCGCGAATGGTCCGGACCAGGGCCTGGGCGGGCAGACCATCAACCTCACCGGGACCGACATCAGCGGCAATCCGGTCGCGCTGACCACGGTCACGGCGGCCGACGGCAGCTACGGTTTCACCGGCCTGCCCGAGGGCACGTACACGCTGACGCAGCCTGCCCAGGCCGCGGGCACCGACAACGGCCAGACCATCCCGGGCAGCGCCGGCGGCGTCGCCACCGCGCCGGGGGTGGTGCCGAGCGCGATCAGCGCCATCGACCTCACCGGCGCGAACACGATCTCGGCGGGGAACGATTTCGCCGAGGTGCCGGTCGCCCGCACGATTTCGGGCCGCGTGTTCCTGGACAACGCCGACGACGGCCTCCTGAACGGGGCCGACACCGGCATCGGCGGGCAGACGATCGATCTCACTGGCACCGACATCAACGGCACTCCGGTCGCACTGAGCACGGTCACGGCGGCCGACGGCAGCTACAGCTTCGCCAACCTGCTCGAGGGCACCTACACGCTGACCCAGCCGGCGCAGCCGCCGGCCACGGCCGACGGGCGCACGACCGCCGGCAGCACCGGCGGCGTCGCCACCGCGCAGGGCGCCACGCCCAGCGCGATCGCAAACGTCGATCTCACCGGCGCGAACGTCGCGTCGAACGGCAACGATTTCGCCGAGGTGCCGGTGGGCCGTTCGATTTCCGGGCGCGTGTTCCTGGATCTCGACGACAACGGCGTGCCGGACGGTGCCGACCACGGCCTGGGCGGGCAGGCGATCACCCTCACCGGGACGGACATCAACGCCAACCCGGTATCGCTGACGACGCTCACCGCCGCCGACGGCAGCTGGAGCTTCGCCGGGCTGGTGGCCGGCACCTACACGGTGACCCAGCCGGCGCAGCCGGCCGGGACGCGCAACGGCCAGACCGTCGCGGGCAGCCTGGGCGGGGTGGCGACGGCCGTCGGCACCGCGCCGAGCGCGATCGCCACTATCGATCTCACCGGCGCGAACACCACCTCGGTGAACAACGTCTTCGCCGAGGTTCCCGACGCTGCACCGGATCTCACCATCGCCAAGTCCCACGCGCCGGCGCAGTTCGCCGAGGGTGGCACCACGGGCTTCTACACGCTGGTGCCCCGCAATGTCGGCAATGTGCCCACGACCGGCACGATCACGATCATCGACACCCTGCCCCTGGGGCTGTCGCTGGTGGCGACGCCCGCGCCGGCGGGCTGGTCCTGCGCCAGCGCCGTCGGTGGCGGCGGTCAGACCGTGCTCACCTGCACCGGCTCGCAGCCGATCGCACCGGACACCGACGGGGTGCCGATCACGCTGCAGGTCGCGGTGGCGGCCGGGCTGGCCGGGCAGGTCCTGACCAATGGCGCGACCATCTCCGGCGGCGGCGAGCCACCCGGCTTCGACGGCAACAACACCGCGACCGATCCGACCCCGATCGCGCAGGGCGCATCCGTCGCCGGGCATGTCTGGCGCGATCTCGACCACGATCGCGCGCTCGATCCCGGCGAGCCGCTGCTGCAGGGGTGGATCGTCGAGCTGCTGCTCGGTGGCGTGCCGATCGCCAGCACCACCACCGATGCCGGCGGCGGCTATCGCTTCGGTGGCCTCGGGCCCGGGCCCGGCTACCAGGTCCGCTTCCGCGAGCCCGGCAGCGGTGCCGTATACGGCAACCCGGTGCCGAACGAACAGGGCTCGGCATTCGCCGCCGGCGTGGCCGGCCCCGCCAATCCCGCGGGCGCGGACGCTGCCGATGGCACCCTGCGCGGCCTGACGCTCGCCGTGGGCACGAACTACGTCGAGCAGAGCCTGCCGGTGGATCCGAACGGCGTGGTGTACGACACCATCACCCGCCAGCCGGTGGCGGGCGCGACCGTGACCCTGGCCGGGCCACCGGGCTTCGATCCGGCACTGCACCTGGTCGGCGGCGCGGCGAATGCGACCCAGGTCACCGGCGCGGATGGCTTCTACCAGTTCCTGCTGCTGCCGGGCGCGCCCGCGGGGAGCTATCGCTTCGAGGTCACGGTACCGCCGGCGTACCAGCCGGTGCCCTCGACGCTCATCCCGCCGTGCAGCGCGCGGCCCGTCATCGCGGCGCTGCCAAACCCGGCGCTGGTGCAGTCCTCGGCCGCGGCGCCGGCGGCCTCGGCGCCGGCACACGACCCCGGCGCCTGCGCGGGCATCGTCCCGGGGGGCAGCGGCTCGACGCAGTACTTCCTCGGCATCGACTTCAACCCGGCGCTGTCGGCGAACCTGGTCAACAACCACGTGCCGATCGATCCGATCCTCGGCGGGGCGCTGGTCGTGACCAAGACCACGCCGCTGGTGAACGTGGCGCGCGGCGAGTTGGTGCCGTACACGATCACGGTCACCAATACGCTCGCCGCCGCGCTCACCGGCATCGACCTGCGCGATCGGATCCCGCCCGGATTCCAGTTCCGCACCGGCAGCGCGAGCATCGACGGCATCCCGCGCGAGCCGCAGGTCGCCGGGCGCGAACTGGCCTGGGCCAATCTCGACTTCGCGCCCGGGCAGCGGCGTACGGCGAAGCTGGTGCTGGTGGTCGGTGCCGGCGTCGGCGAAGGCGAGTACACCAACACCGCGCTGGCGCTGAACGCGATCGCCGGGCTCCAGGCCTCCAACACCGCCACCGCGACGGTGCGCGTGGTTCCGGATCCGACCTTCGATTGCGCCGACATCCTCGGCAAGGTCTTCGACGACGCGAACGTCAACGGCTACGAGGATCCGGGCGAGCCCGGCATCGCCGGCGTGCGCCTGGCCACCGCCCGCGGCCTGCTGGTGACCACCGACGCCCACGGCCGCTTCCACGTGCCCTGCGCGGCGGTGCCCAATCCGATCCACGGATCGAACTTCGTCATGAAGCTCGATCCGAACACGCTGCCCTCGGGCTACCGCATCACCACGGAAAATCCGCGCGACGTGCGCGTCACCCGCGGAAAGATGGTGAAGCTGAATTTCGGCGCCGCGATCCACCGCGTGCTGCGGATCGAGGTTTCGGCGGCGGCATTCGACGGTGCCGCCGAGGAACTGCTGCCGCAGTGGCACGAGCGCTTCGAGGCGCTGCCCGGGCAGATCAGGGACGCCCCGACGGTGGTCCGGATCGCCTACCGCGCCGGCGCCGAGCCCGCCGGCACGGCCGAACGCCGCCTGCAGCGGCTGGCGGCGGATCTGCGCGCGCGCTGGCGGGCGCAGCGCTGCTGCTATCCGCTGGCGGTGGAGACCGAGATCCTGGAGGCCGGCCGATGAGCGCGCGGCGGATCGCGATCCTGCTGCTCGCGCTGTGCTCGGCCACGGCCCAGGGCGAGGAGCGCGGGCGCATGGTCGACCGCTCGGCGGCGTTCGACCAGCCGATCCCGCCGGCAGCCGAGCAGGGCGTATCCGGCGCGGCGCCGGTCTCCGCCGGCCCGGGCTGCGACGCGGGCGGTGCGACGGATGCGGCCGAACTGCCGTTCCGGATCACGATCGACGGCCAGCCGCTCGGTGATGACGGCGTGCGCACCGGTGTCGATCGCGATCGCTGCACGGATGTCGACCTCGCCGCCGCGGACGTGCGGATCCGGTTCGATCCGATGGCGGCCGCGCCGGCGCTGAACGCGTGGCTGGTGCGCGACGGCGTCGAGCGTGGCCGGCCGGCGCAATTCGGCACCTACAGCAACTACACCGGCTGGATCCGCCGGGCCGAGATCCGCGTGTTCACGCCCGCGCAGCGCCTGCAGCAGGCGCCTTTCGCGACGGTCGAGGTGCCGATCGGGCAGTTCGTCGAATGGACCGCGCCCGCCGATGCGCCGGACACGCTCGAATACGTGCTGCGGGTCTACGACGATCGCGGCCGCTTCGACGAGACCGCGGCGAAGACCCTGCACCTGCTCGAACGCGAGATCGGCTTCGGCGACGCCGATCACGCCGGGCGCGAGCGCATGACCGGCTGGGGCGAGAACAGCCGGCGGCGCGCCAACATACCGGTCGCGGGCGGCACGGTGACCGTGGACGGCACGGTCGGCGCGCCGGGGGAAACGGTGACCGCGCTCGGCGCACCGGTCCCGGTGGATCGCAACGGCGCGTTCGCCACGCGCCAGATCCTGCCGAACGGACCGCACATCGTGGAAGTGGCAATTGCGCGCCCGGATGGCACGGTCCGCACCTTCCGCCGCAATCTCAGCATCGCCGACGAGCGCTGGTTCTACGTTGCAATCGGCGATCTCACCGTCGGCGACGGCCGGACCTCGGGCGCACCGGCCGCCGCGATCGAGGCACTGACCGGGGACGAGAACCATTATCGCGATGGCGCCTACGTCGACGGGCGCGGCGCGTTCTACCTGCGCGGAAAGATCAAGGGCGAGTATCTCCTGAAGATGTCCGCCGACACCGGCGAGCAGCCGATCGAGCACCTGTTCACCAACTTCACTGCCAAGGATCCGCGCTACCTGCTGCGTCGGATCGATCCGGATCGCTTCTATCCGGTGTACGGCGACGACTCCACCATCGTCGACGACGCGCCCACCCAGGGAAAGTTCTACGTGCGCATCGAGCGCGACGACGCGCACGCGATGTGGGGCAACTTCCAGACCGGATGGACCGGCACCGAGCTGACGCAGTACTCGCGCGGGCTCTACGGTGCGCAGCTGGCCTGGAAGTCCGCGGCGACCACCGCGCAGGGCGAGCGGCGCGCGAGCCTGGAAGCCTTCGCCGCCGAGCCCGGCACGCTCGCCGCGCGCGAGGAGTTCCGCGCCACCGGCGGTTCGCTGTACTACCTGCGCCAGCGCGATCTCACCGAAGGCTCCGAGCGGGCCTGGGTGGAGATACGCGATCGCGACACGGACTTCGTCATCGAGCGCCGCCCGCTCGCCCCCGCCCAGGACTACGACGTCAATTACCTGCAGGGCCGCATCCTGCTGCGCGCGCCGCTCGCGAGCGTCGGCGCTGCCGGCGGCCTGGTGCAGACCGCGACGCTGAACGGGCATCCGGTGTACCTGGTCGTGACCTACGAGTACGTGCCGGGCCTGGAGCAGATCGAAGGGCTGTCCTACGGCGCGCACGCCAGCCAGTGGCTGGGAGATCACCTGCGCATCGGTGCGACCGCCTTCCGCCAGGGGGACGAGGGTGCGCGCCAGCGCCTGTACGGCCTGGATGCGACGCTGCGCTACAAGCCGGGCACGTACCTGGAGATCGAAGCCGCGCGCAGCGACGGTGCCGGCACCGCGCTCGGCTCTTCGATCGATGGCGGGTTCCGCTTCGACGAGCGGCGCGGCCGGCGCGGTCGCGCGGACGCACGCCGCCTGGAAGGCGCGCTGGACGTCGCCGAGGTCTGGGACGGCGGGCGCGGCACGCTCGCCGGCTACTGGCAGGATCGCGATGGCGGTTATTCGGCCCCCGGCCAGCTCAGCCTCGACGGCGAGGCGGTCGAACAGCGCGGCATCAGCGCGAACCTGCCGTTCACCGATCGCACGCGGCTGGAGGTGAAGGCCGACACGCGCCGCGCCGACAGCCAGGACTACGAGGCGGTCGAAGCCGCGCTGCACCACCAGCTCGATCCGGTGTGGGGCGTGGCCCTGGGTGCGCGCCGCGACGACCGCGACGTGCGCATCGCCAATGCCAGCCGGCTGTTGTCCGAGCGCGGCGGGCGCACCGATCTGGTCGCGCGCGTGGACTACGCGCCGCTCGCCGGCGGCGCGTCCGGCGCCGGCGCGCAACCTCGCCACAAGCCCTGGGATCTGTACGGCTACGTGCAGGGCACCGTGAGCCGGTCCGGCGAGCGCCACGACAACGACCGCTACGGCCTGGGCGGCACCCTGCAGGCCACCGATCGGCTGCGCATCGGCTCGGAGGTTTCCGGCGGCGACGGCGGCGTCGGCGCCCGGCTCTCCGGCGACTGGCGCGTGGACGATCGCCGCAACTACTACCTGGCCTACTCGATGGAGACCGAACGCCCGGACGTGGCCGTGCGCGGCCGCCAGGGCGACCTCACCGCCGGTTCCCACTACCGCCTGAGCGAAGCCGTGGCGCTGTTCGGCGAGTCGCGCTGGCGCAGCGGCGCGGGCCCGGAGAGCCTCACGCATGCGTTCGGCCTGGACCTCGCGCCCCTGGATCGCTGGACCGCGGATATCCAGTTCGAGACCGGCCGCATTTCCGACCCCCTGGGCGGCGACCTGGAACGCCGCGCCGTCGGCGTCGGCGCGGCCTACAAGGGCGAGCGCGCCAAGCTCAGCAGCGCGGTGGAGATGCGCGACGACGACGGCAGCACCGGCCGGCGCCGCACCTGGCTCATGCGCAACACGTTCGGCATGCAGGCCACGCCCGCCTGGCGCCTGGTGGGAAAATTGAATTTCTCCACCAGCGACGCCGCGCAGGGCGATTTCTTCGACGGCGACTTCGTCGAGGGCGTGGCCGGCGCCGCGTACCGGCCGATCGACGACGATCGCTGGAATGCGCTGTTCAAGTACACGTACTTCCATGACCTGCCCGCGCCGGGCCAGCGCAGCGGCACCGGCGCGGCGCTGGACTACTCCCAGCGCAGCCACGTGCTGTCGGTGGATGCGATCCACGATCTGCGGCCGTGGCTGTCGGTGGGTGCCAAGTACGGCCTGCGCATCGGTGAGCTTCGCGACAACCGCATCGGCGGACCCTGGCTCGACAGCCGCGCCGATCTCGTCGTCCTGCGCGCCGATCTGCACTGGGTGCGCGAGTGGGATGCGGTGGTGGAACTGCGGCGCCTGGCCGTGGACGCCGCGGACGATGTGCGCGCCGGCGTCCTGCTGGCGCTCTACCGCCACCTCGGCGCGCACGCCAAGGCCGGCGTCGGCTACAACTTCACGGATTTCTCCGACGATCTCACCGATCTGTCATTCAGCAACCACGGCTGGTTCGTCAACGTGCTCAGCACCTGGTAGTGCCGCCGCGGCTTCAGCCGCGCCGCCAGCGGTGCCAGCGCCCGGCCAGCCGCAGGGCGGCTGCCGGCGCGTGGGCGCGGCGCCAGGCGCCGGCGGCGTAGCGGTTCGCCTCCAGCTACAGGATTCCGCCACGCGCCGCCCCGCAGGTGCCAGGCACCTCGCATGGCGCGGGGTTTCACGCAAGGAAAAGGGCCTGGAGACTATCCAGGCCCTTGCTATTGGTGGAGGCGGCGACAATCACATCTCCTAATGAATCAATAGGTTGCTCTGCTAAACGCTAGAAGTGCCCCATAGCGAGTTTCCTCAGGCAGCCAGACAGTGCCATCCAGGGCAACGTATCGTCCCGATACGTCATGTCGCTTCCACAGTGCTGATCTCGTTCATCGCCTCGAGTAACGGCATCGCCTCCACACGTCCACGCATTGGGAAACGCTCGGTCCCCTTGTGAATCAGCAGGCGCCGTTCGGCCGCGATGTCGTCCGCCGCTTGATGAAAGCCTCGTTCGAGCTTCGGAGCACTCGAATGTTTGATCTCGATGGCCCAACACCTGTGCGGTGCGAATTCCAGTACCAGGTCGATCTCCGCACCTGCTCCAGTTCTGTAGAAATAGGGACGCGCTTTGCCGAAGGTGGCGCCAATCAGATTTTCGATGACGAATCCCTCCCAGCTTCTTCCAACCACCGGATGCGCGCGCACATCGTCGATGCCGCGAAGATTCAACAGTGCATGCAGGATGCCACTGTCGCGCACATAGGGTCGTGGTGATTTCACCAAGCGTTTGCCGGTGTTGGCGTGCCACGGTGGCAGCACGCGAATCATCAATAGTTGATGCAGGATGTCGAGGTAGCGTGTCACGGTGTTGCCGCTTACGCCGAGTGAGCGGGCGTAGCGTTGCGCATTGAAGAGTTCGCCCTGGTCATTGGCCAGCATGCGCCAGAACAAGTCCATCCGATCGGCGGAGACCTGCAGCCCGAGCTGCGGCATATCGCGCTCGACATACGCCCGGATGAAGTCAGTACGCCACTGCAGGCTCTGGCTCTCGTCCGCACGCAGGAAACTGGGTGGGAATCCACCCTTCAACCAAAGTTGATCGATCTGCTCCACTCGATCTCGCGTGGAAAATTCTGCCGAGGCGGATACTTCCCTGATCGAAAGCGGCGCGAGCTCGACGTAACTGATTCGCCCCGCCAGACTCTCTGAGGTTTGACGTAACAGCTCCATCGATGCCGATCCGAGAATAAGGAACTTTCCTGCGGCCTTGCCCATGCGGCGACGCGCATCGATCTGTCCTCTGAGCACCTGGAAGATTTCGGGCGCACGGTGAATCTCATCGAGCACGATCAGCTTGCTGGCATGAGCAGAGAAGTACGCCGCCGGATCATCTAGAAGTCGCCGATCGGCAGGACTCTCCAGGTCGAGGTATTTCGCATCCTTGACCTGATCCGCGATTTCCCGGGCGAGCGTGGTCTTTCCGACCTGTCGTGGCCCCAATAAGGCAACACTGTCGAATTGCGCGAGGCGAGACTGGACCAGATCAGATGCTTTTCGGCGTATCATCCTTACATATTAGAAGTGCCACTTATAATTTGCAAGGTTAAATGAGCGCGGTTATCCGCTCTGCGTGGTACTGGATAAACGCTGAGAACCGCTCTCGATAATCCGCAAACGCCCGCGAGATCTCCTCCTCCGACGTCGCCATCGACGCCGGCGAGTAATCCGTCTTAACGTGCTTGTCCTTGGGATTGCGACGCTCCCAGTCGCGTACGCGCGCCTCCGCGTCCGCGGTGATCGGGAGTCCCGCGAAGTCGAAGACCTTGCGCACGGCCGCCATCGCATCCTGTGTGATCTCGCGAAAACTCAAATCCAGCACGTCGAATCGCGGGTTGGCATCGCGCCACGCCATGTGTTGCGCAGCAGCAGCCGCCGAAAACATCGCGGGCATCGCCGGCCCCAGCGAAAACACGCTGTCGAAATCCGAATACAGCTTGCGTTGCGCAAGCGAGGTCAACGTGATCGAGGGAACGCAGGTCGCGGGATCGCGATGCGTGACGATGAAGCGCTGCGTCTCGTAGACCTTGCATAACAACGACTCGAGTCCGAAATGACTCGGTGTCTGTGCCAGCCAGAGTTTGTGACTGTCGGCGGGAAATTGCCTGCGCAAGTATTGCGACTGTGCACGCAAATACTCGATTGCTGCGCCAGTCCACGCGGGCCAGCCATCCGGCATCGCTCGGCATCAGAAACGTGCCGGCATGGATTGGAGGGCGAAACGAACTTTCCAGCAGCCAGAAGTCTTCTTCCGGTTCATCCGTGTTCAGCAGCCACGGCTGGTTCGTCAACGTGCTCAGCACCTGGTAGTGCCCCCGCGGCTTCAGCCGCGCCGCCATCGGTGCCAGCGCTCGACCAGCCGCAGGGCGGCTGCCGGCGCGTGGGCGCGGCGCCATGCGCCGGCGGCGTAGCGGTTCGCCTCCATCCAGGTCGGGTAGGCGTGCACCGTCGACAGGACCTTGCCCAGGCCCAGGCCGTGGCGCATCGCCAGGGCGAACTCGGCGATCATCTCGCCGGCGTGCGCGCCCACGATCGTGACCCCGAGGATCCGGTCGCGGCGCGGCGCGGTGAGCACCTCGACCCAACCCGCGGTCTCGGCCTCGATGATCGCGCGGTCGAGATCGGCGAGTTCGAAACGCGTGGTCTCGTGCGCGATCCCGCGCTCCAGCGCCTCGGCACGGTTCAGGCCCACCCGCGCGATCTCCGGGTCCGTGAACGTCACCCAGGGCAGCGCGGCGTAGTCCACGCGCACGCGCCGCAGGCCGCCGAACAGCGCGTTCACCGCCGCGTACCAGGCCTGATGCGCGCCGGCGTGGGTGTACTGGTACGGGCCGGCGACGTCGCCGCAGGCGTAGACGGTCGGGCAGGCGGTGCGCAGGGTCGCGTCCACGGCGATCGTGCCGGATGGTGCGAGCCCGATGCCGAGTTCTTCCAGCCCCAGGCCGGCGCCATGCGCGCTGCGGCCGGTGGCAATCAGCAGGGCGTCGAACGCGAGGCTGACGGATTCGCCGTCGCAGGTGCAGTCGAGGACACCGCCGTCCTGGTCGGCGCGCACGGCGCGCGGGGTGCACTGCGTACGGACATCGATGCCTTCGGCGCCGAGGCGCTCGCGCAGGCAGGCGGATACGTCCACGTCCTCGCGCGGCAGCAGCCGCGGCCCGATCTCGACCAGGCTCACCTGCGCGCCGAGCCGTGCGAAGCACTGCGCCAGCTCGCAGCCGATCGGCCCGCCGCCGAGCACCGCCAGGCGCCGCGGCAGCGTGTCCAGCGACCAGAGGTCGTCGGTGGTGTACCAGCGCACCGAGTCCAGGCCCGGCAGCGGCGGCACCTTCGGCCGGCTGCCGGTGGCGATCACGATCGCGCGCGTGGCGATCGTGCGGCCGCCGACTTCGACCGTCCACGGCGAGGTGATGCGCGCCTGGCCGGCCACGCAATCCACGCCCAGCCCGGTGTAGCGCTCGACCGAGTCGTGCGGCGCGATCGCCTCGATCGTGCCGCGCACGCGGCGCATCAGATCCGCGAATTCAACCTGGGAACGCGCGCCGGCGATGCCGAGCGCGCCGGCGCGCTGCTGGCCGGCCAGGAACCGGGTGGCGCGGATCAGCGCCTTGGAGGGCACGCAGCCGCTGTTCAGGCATTCCCCGCCCATGCGCTCGCGCTCGATCAGCACGACCCGGGCGCGCACGGCGGCGGCGACGTAGGCGCACACCAGCCCGGCGGCACCCGCGCCGATGACCACGAGATTGGCGTCGAAGCGCGCGGGCCGCGGCCAGCGCGCAAGGGCGCGCCGATCGCGCCACAGTCCGAGCACGCGCGGCGCCGCCAGCGGCAGGGCCGCGAGCAGGGTCAGCGCCCAGAGCATGCCGGGGCTGGCTGCATCCCGCAGCGACTCCAGGCGTGCCAGCTCGGTGCCTGCGTTCACGTAGATCGCCGTGGCCGGCAGCATGCCGAGCTGGCTGGCCCACCAGAAGGTGCGAACCCGCATCGCGGTGAGGCCGCACAGCAGGTTCACGGCCACGAACGGGAATACCGGCACCAGCCGCAGCCCGATCAGGTAGAAGGCGCCCTCGGACGCCAGCCCGCGGTCGAGCGCGTGGACCGCATCCGCGAACCGTGCGCGCACCGCCTCGCGCAGCAGCGTGCGCGCCAGCAGCATCGCGATCGTCGCGCCGGTGGTGGAGGCGAACGAGACCAGCAGCACGCCCCAGCCAAGGCCGAACAGCGCGCCGCCGAGCAGGGTCATGAGCGCCGCGCCAGGGATCGACAGCGCGGCCGCCGCGACGTAGGCGCCGAAGTACGCCGCCGCGGCCGTGAGCGGCTCGGCCGCGGTCCACGCCGCAAGCTGCGCCTGCCGCGCCTTGATCCCGGCCAGGGTTGGTATCCAGGACGGATCGAATGCGAACCACGCGCCGGCCAGGGCGGCGGCGAGCGCCGCCAACGCAAGCGAGCGGCGGCGCATGCGCGGCTTCAGCGAACTTCGAACCAGGGCGAGGCGAATGCGAACTGCGCCGCGACGGCACGCGCGAACGCCTGCGCCTCGGTACGATCGACGAAGCCATCGATCGCCAGGCGATGCCATGGCCTGCCGCGGACGGTCGCCGGGACCAAGTTCGCGGCATAGCCGGCTTCGGCGAGCGCCGCCTGCGCCGCCCGGGCGGCGCTTTCGTTCCGGAACGACGCCAGGTACACGCGCACGCGCCCGTCGGCACGGGCGAAGCCCGCGCCGGGCTGTAGTTCGGTCTCCTGCGCCCAGCGCGCGAGATCGCCCGGGTCCACCGGCGCCAGCGGCAGCGCCGGCGCGCCGCGCGGGGCCATAAACAGCGACTGCGGCTCGGCCATGGTGACGGTGCGATCGTCGCGGGTCACGTCGATCGTGCCTTCGAGCAGGACGATGAAGTCGCGCCCCGGCTCGGCCTTGCCCCAGACGTCGGTGCCGCGGATGCCGATGGTGGCGGTGCCGATGCGGGCGCTGAGGTTGCGCTTGCGGCCCTGGCCGATCGCGGTCGTGGTGAACCGGAATGCGCCCGCCAGCACGTTCATCACGCCTTCGAACACGCCATCGGGTTGGGGCGGCGGCGCCAGGCGCGCCAGATCGAGCGTGGCCGACTCGCCGAGCTTGACCGTGCTGCCTTCCTCCAGGGTGAGCAGCACCCGGGAACCGGCGCCGGTGCGCAGCGTGTCGCCGCTGCCGACGGCGGCGCCGATTGCGAGCGGCACCTGTGCGCCGCCGCGGACGACCCAGGCCGGCATCTGCAGCCCGGTGACGGTCGCGGCCGGCGCCGCGATGCAGGGCTCCGCGCCCAGGCTGGCCAGGAGGGTCGCGCAAACGGCGCCGAGCAGCCGGTGTCCAATCATGATGGTCCTTTCCTTCGGGTCGAGATCGGCGCGCGATCCTCCGTCGACGCGATTGCCGGCGAGTGTAGCGCAGCGTTCAGGCCAATACGCATCGCCGCCGTTCCTGGATTCGGCCCCCGCCGGGCCGGTTTGCGTTCCAATCGCGCGCCGGCCGGGCGCGGCGCTAACATGGTCCCGGGCCGTGCCCGCGCGCGGTCCGCTGGAATCAGGGGAACGATGGCCCGATGAGCCTGCGCGCGCGCCTGCTGCTGCAACTGACGCTGATCGTCCTGGTCATGTTCGGCGCCGGCGCCTGGCTGGTGCTGCACAACGCGCGCGCCGCGGTGGCCACCGACGTCGGCTCGAACGCGCGGCTTGCGGTCAACCTGCTGCGGACCGAACTCATCGCGCACGCGGCCGATGCCGTGTGGCTCGACGAACCGCGCAAGGTCGTCGCCGAAATGGCCGCGCTGGAGGATCTGCGTTTCGTCGCGGTGGAGACCGACGACGGGCAGGTACTGGGCGACTCGGTCTTTTCGGCGCGGCCGGCCGGCTTGCGCGCGGCGCCGGAATGGTTCGCCGCCCTGGTCGAGCCGGCGGATCCGATCCTCGTCGAGCGTATCGATGTCCCCGGGCGCGGCGGCGCGCGCATCGCCGTCAGCGCCGATCCGCATCGCGAGATCGTCGAGACCTGGCACGAGGTGCGCACGCTGCTCGTACTGTTCGTGGCCGGCGCCGCGATCGCGAACGTCCTGGTGTTCGTGAGCGTCGGCGCGAGCCTGCGGCCGGTGAATCGCATCGTGCGCGGCCTGGAAGCCATCGAGCAGGGCGAGTACCGCACCCGGCTGGCGACGCCGCCGCTGCCCGAACTGGCCCGCATTGCCGCCAGGGTCAATCGCATGGCCGAGGCGCTGGTGCGCGCGCGCGCGCAGGCGCGCTACCTGGCGCAGCGGCTGATCGAGGTCCAGGAGGACGAGCGGCGCGTGCTGGCGCGCGAACTGCACGACGAACTCGGCCAGACCATGACCGCGATCCGGGCGGTCGCGGTGTCCATCGGCCAGCGCGTGGGCGAGGGGCCGACGGCCGAGGCGGCGCGCTCGATCGCCGAAACCGCGGGCTCGACCTACGCCCGCGTGCGCCGGCTGATGCACCGGCTGCGGCCTCCGGTCCTGGACGAACTCGGCCTGACCAGCGCCATCGAACAGATGGTGGATGACTGGAACGGGCATCATCCGGAGACCTTCTGTGCGCTGGAAATCGACGCCGGCCTGCCGCGCCCCGCCCCGGCGGTGGAGATCGCGTTGTTCCGCATTCTCCAGGAGGTGCTGACCAACGTCTCCCGGCATTCCCATGCCCGGCGCGTGGAAGTCGGGTTGTCACATGCGGCGGATACGGATACCTTGGCGCTGAACATCCGCGACGACGGCGTGGGATTTATTCCCGAGACCGTTCAGCGCGGACTCGGGTTGCTCGGCATCGAAGAGCGCGTTGGTGCGCTGCATGGAAGCTGCCGAATCACCAGCGCCCGCGGCGCGGGCGTTCGGATCGATATCGAAGTGCCCAGCAAGGGAAGCGAAAGCGGCGATGAACGAGGCGACACGGCCACCCATCCGGATCCTCCTGGTCGATGACCACGCGGTCGTGCGCGCCGGCTACCGCACGCTGCTGCACGGCGCGCCGGACATCGAAGTGGCCGCGGAGGCCGACAGCGGCGAGACGGCCTGCCGCGAATTCGCGCGCGTGAACCCGGACGTGGTCGTGATCGACCTCTCGCTGCCGGGCATGGGCGGCTTCGAGGCCATCCGGCGCATGGTCGGGCGCGACTCCGCGGCGCGGATCCTGGTGTTCAGCATGCACGAGGACCCGGTGTTCGTGGAACAGGCGCTCGCCGCCGGGGCGCGTGGCTACATCACAAAGTCGAGCGCCCCGGAGGTGCTGGGGCAGGCGATCCGGATCGTGGCCGGCGGCGGCGTGCACATCGATGCCGAGATCGCGCAGCGGCTCGCGTTCAAGAAGAGCCGCGGGCGCGATACGCCGTTCCAGTCGCTGTCCACCCGCGAGTTCGAGATCTTCTGCCTGTTGGCCGAGGGGCTGAACGCCGCCGAGATCGCCAGGCGCCTTTCGCTCAGCGCCAAGACCGTCGCCAACTACTCCACGCAGATCAAGAACAAGCTCGAAGTCGACACCCTCGCCGAAATGGCCCGGCTGGCGATCCGCCACGGCCTGGTCAAAGCCTGATCCCGGGCCGCGGATCGCGGAGGCGCCGGTCGGGAAGGTATCCCGGCCGGGTGCGGGTATGATCCGGCTGTTTTCCGGGTTCAAGGCTGGTTATGTCGCTCAGGCTTAGGGTCGCGCTCATCATCGGCGTCGTGATCGCGCTGCTCCTGCTGCTTGCCGTGGCGCTCGGGCTGCGCGGCGCCGAGCGCGATTCCGCGCGCGAAATCGCTTCCACCACGCGGCTGGTGCTGGCGCTGCTGCCGGACCGCTTCGCGACCGCGCCGGACGGCCCCTCCGCATTGCGGGCGGCGCAGCGGATGCTCCAGGCGAGCGCGCTGCGGGACGTCCGCCACGTGTCGATCGAGATCCACGCGCCCGACGGCGCCCTGGTGTGGGCGTCGCGCGCGCCCGCGGCGGACGCATCGGTGCGGCCGCTGCTGTTCCGCAACGCACCGGTGTGGGACCTGCCCGCGCTGCGCAGGGATATCCGTGTCGGCGGCACGGTCGCGGGGCATTACCTCGTGCGCCCGAACCCGGCCGACGAACTGAACGAGGTCCAGGACGACTTCCGCAACGAAGCGCTGCTGACCGTCGCGGTCGCCGTGGCGCTCGGCGTGGTGCTGTACTGGGGCATGAGCGCGGTGCTCACGCCGCTGGTGCAGGTCCGCCAGGCGCTGGCCCGCCTGGAGAGCGGGGATCTGAAAGCGCGCCTGCCCGGCTTCGCCTTGCCGGAACTGCACGCGCTGGCAGCTTCGTTCAACCGCACGGCGGGCTCCCTGGAGGAAGCGGTGCTCGAACGCCAGCGGCTGATGCAGAAGCTGGTCGGCCTGGAGGACGAGACGCGGCGCAGCCTGGCCCGCGACCTGCACGACGAACTCGGCCCCTACCTGGTGGCGATGCAGCCGCACGCGCGGCTGATCGAGAACGCCTGCGGCCAGCACGATGCGCTGGCGCGCTGGCGCCAGAGCGCCACCAGCCTGCGCGAGCATGTATCGCATCTGCTCGAGACCACCCGCCACCTGCTCGAACGATTGCGGCCGCCGGGCATCGAGGAACTCGGCCTGCGCGAGGCGCTGACCGGCCTCGTGCAGCATTGGCGCCAGCATGCACCGCGGCCGGTCGACATCGAACTGCACCTGGCCGGTGACTGGCAGCGCTTCACGCCGACCCTGGACGTCAGCATCTACCGCATCGTGCAGGAATGCCTCACCAATGCCTTCAAGCACTCCGATGCCGATCGGATCGCGGTGCAGGTCGCCTGTGCCGGGGCGGCGCCGGCGGCGCGCACCGTGCATCTGCAGGTCTTCGACAACGGCACGCGCCGCGCGCCCGCGGGCCCGGCCGGCATGGGCGTGCTCGGCATGCGCGAGCGCATCCAGGCCCTGGGCGGCACGATGAGCGCCGGGACGGCGCAGGACGGCGGCTGGCGCGTCGAAGCGGTGCTGCCGCTGGGCGCGGACGAACGGGTCGCCGCATGAGCGCCGCGCCGATCCGCGTGCTGCTGGTGGACGATCACGCGGTGGTGCGCAGCGGTTATCGCCTGTACCTGGAGGAGACGCGCGAGATCACCGTGGTCGCCGAAGCCGCCACCGCGGACGAGGCCTACCGCGCCTATCGCGAGCACGGGCCGGACGTGGTGGTCATGGACGTCGCCATGCCGGGGTCGGGCGGCATCGAGGCGCTGCGCCGGATCGTCGCCGCCAATCCGCAGGCGCGGGTGCTCATGTTCACCATGCACGACAACCCCACCTTCGCCAGCCAGGCACTGCGCAGCGGTGCGATCGGCTTCGTCACCAAGGACAGTCCGCCGGATTTCCTGGTGCGCGCGGTCATCAGCGCCGCGCGCGGGCGGCGCGTACTCAGCCCCAAGGTCGCCGAGGACATGGCGTTCTCGGTGGCCCAGCCGGAGCAGAACCGGTTCGCCGAATTGTCACCGCGCGAGTTCGAGATCTGCCGCCTGCGCGCGAGCGGCTACGGCTTCGCGGACATCGCCGCGCACCTGAAGCTCAGCCCGAAGACGATTGCCAATCACCTGAGCCTGGCGCGTGCAAAGCTCGACGTCGACAGCGACATCGAACTGTTCCGGTTGGCGGTGCAGGCCGGCATCGTGCCCTTCGATCCGGTCGCGGCGCAGTCGGACCAGGATCACTGACGCCGGAACAAAAAAAAGCCGGCGCAGGCCGGCTCAAGACGCATTTCTCTCCCACAGGGAAAGCGTAGGAACATTCTGGCGACGGCGCCGCTTGCCGGGACAGGTGGGTTTGCCGCTAAAACGACAGGATGTATTCCCGCGATGCGCGGGGATGGCCGGTAGGCGCGGCCGGACGAATCTGCGGAACTGGAAAGCGGGAGACTTCGCAGGGCAGGCCGCGCCACTGCATGGCCGCGGGCCCCGCGAACGACGCAGGAAGGACGATCAGCGCTGCGCGCGGCGACGGCGCAGCTTCAACGCGCCCAGTGCGCCCAGCAGCATCGGCAGGGTGGCAGGCAGCGGAACCGGATCCGGCGGCGGTGGAGGCGGCGGATCGACCACGTCCGGCGTCGCGCTGAAGACGAAGCCCGGGAGGAACACTTCCGTCCGTGCCTGGCCTTCCTCGCCGGCCTGGTAGACGCTGATCGCGCTGGCGAGGGTACGGTAGTAGAGGGCATCGGACTTCAGGAAAAACAACCCGGATTGTGGATTGCCTTCGCTGACGTTGACGTCGGACTGGAACATGACGGTGTCCAGGCTGAAGGTTTCCGTGCCCTGGAGCATCCTGGTTTCCGTGCGTGCCGCCGCGTACATGCGCAGGTCCGGGTTCTCGGCCCGCGACCAGGCGGCCGACAGTGTGGTGAAACCGGAATTGTCCCTTCTGAAGAAATTGTTCACCTCGAAGGTGTTCTGCGCGCCGTTCACGCTCTGCGCGAGCACCAGGCGCAGGCCGAGCACCAGCGTGTTGTCCGAAGTGTCGCGGTAGACGTAGTCGAACAGCGTCCCGACCTGGGCTCCGCCGACCACGATGCTGTTGGACCGCGCTTCCAGTTGCACGAAGCCGGCCGGCGCCGGGCACGGGCAGATGATCGCGCCGTCGGGCAGCTTCAACCCGGCGATCAGGTCGACGGTCTGGTTGCTGAATCCGGCCACCCGCGCAACCGGCGCGCCTTCGAACGCGGCGGTGGGCAGGGTCTGGAACAGGGCGTGGGCCGAGGAACTGCCCAGCATCAAGGCCAGCGCGGCGGCGATCCGGAACGGATGAGCACCGGCGATCAGCGCGCGGACCCGGGTGATGGCGCGCCGCGAACGGCGCACCATCGAGCCCAGGCCAAGCGCGCCTAGCGCGCTGAGAAGCATCGGCAGGGCGGCGGGGAGCGGAACCGGCGCGAAGCCGTCGATCTGCTCCAGGTACGGCTCCTGGTCTTCCTCGCCGGCCTGGAACAGGCCGATCGCGTCGTCGCGGACCGCATAATCCGGCGCATTGGTCTTGATGAGATACCAGGCGGTCGACGCCTTGAGTTCCGCGACGTTCACGTCCGTGCCCAGGGCGACGATGTCCGGGTCGAAGGCGTCGGGATCGTCCGTGGTGAGGCCGGAATTGGCGGTCCGGCCGGCGCTGAACAGGTTCAGGTCGTTCGCCGTCGCCGGCACCCAGGCCGCAGCCGCGCTGAAGCCGGTGAACCCGGAGCGGAAGATGTCGTTGATTTCCCCTTCCTCGTCCAGATCCATCACGATCCTGGAGCCGAATACGAGCCGGCCGTCGCTCGTGTCCCGGAACACGGCGTCCTGGAACACGCCGACCTCCTCGAACGTACCCGGCTCGTCCTCGGACGGCAGTTCGAACGCCGTTTCGCGCACGGCGAGCAGGCTGAGGTAGGCGGGCAGTTCGAAGGTGAAGTCGACGGGGTTCAGCTCGCCGGGTTCGAGAAAGAACGGATCCACGGCCGGGTTGTTCGAGCCGAATATCCGCACCGGTTCCGTGGTCGGCAGTTCCGTGAAGGCTGCCATGGCCGGCGCGGAGCATGCCGCGATGGCCAGCATGGCGGCGAGTCTTGCGCGTGTCATAGGTGTGTCCTCGATCTTGGTTTTGGTATGTCGAGCAGGCTCGCGGCGGGAACGCGCCTTGTGCGCGAGTCCTTGCCGCGGGCGTCGGGCCGCGGGCGGCGATGCCGTCCGCGAGCCCCCAGCACCATTCACTATGTTCCGGGCCGGTGCCTTTGCCCCGGGCAGAGTTCCCGATGTATGCCGGGAACTTTCCGCTGATTAGCGCTGCCGCATCTGCAAGCATGGCCAGCCATGCGCTGCGCCCGCACCCGCCAATCCCGCGTGCCCCGGACCCTGCCGGTGCTCGCCTGTGTCCTGCTCGCAGCGTCGGCGGTATCGGCCCAGGAAAATGCCACCGCCGGCGACGACGCCACGATCGAGGAGACCGTGGTCTATGCGCGCCGCGCGCGCGTGATCACCCCGCTGCCGGGCACCGAACTCGACCAGAGCAGGGTCAGCGGCAATGTCCAGACCGCAACCGGCCAGGACATCCTGGACTCGGGCGCGGTCAGCGCCACCCAGTTCCTGAGCGAGCAGTTGCAATCGATCACCGTCGCGGACAATGCCGGCAATCCGTTCCAGCAGGACGTGGTGTTCCGCGGCTTCACCGCCTCGCCGCTGATCGCGACGCCGCAGGGGCTGTCGGTGTACCTCGATGGCGCGCGGGTGAACGAGGCCTTTGGCGAGGTCGTCAATTGGGACCTCATTCCGCTCAACGCCATCGAGGCCATGACCCTGTTGCCCGGTTCGAACCCGCTGTTCGGCCTGAACTCGCTCGGCGGCGCGTTGTCGCTGACGACCAGATCCGGATTCAGCGCCCCGGGGCTGCAGGCCTCGATGCTCGGTGGAAGCTGGGGGCGGCGGCAGATCCAGGCGGCGGCCGGGGTCAACGACGGCAGGTTCGGCGCCTTCGTCTCCGTCAACCGCCTGCGCGAGGACGGCTGGCGCGATGCGTCGAGCTCGGAACTGAACCAGCTTTTCGCGCGGGTCGATGCCGACGGTCGCCTGGGCCACCTGACCGCGTCGGCGCTGCGGGTGGAAAACAGCCTGTTCGGCAATGGCCAGGTCCCTTATGAGGACTTCAAGGCCCGACCCGCGGGCACGTACACCTCGCCCGACGGCATGGAGAACGGGCTGCAGCAGTTCTGGGCCTCCGGGCGCGCGAACCTGGCCGATTCCATCGCCGTCACAGGCATGGCCTACTTTCGCGAGGTCGATCAGGCCTCCATCAACGGCGACTTCTGGAACGACTGGTCGACGGCCGCCCGCGGCCGGGTCGAGGCCTGCGATCCGGGAGGCATCGACGGCGAGGCGGACGGCATCGCCGGAGACAATACGCTCGCCGACGGTGCCAATGCGGGCGACGGCCCCGGCATTCCGGACTGCCTGCCCAACGGCGTGCTCGGCGAGGGCCTGACCTACCAGAAGACGCGCGGCTACAGCCTGCAGCTCAACTGGTCCACGCCGCGCAACGAACTCGTCCTCGGCGGTGCGTTCGACATCGGCAAGGTGCGCTTTTCGCAGAGCGAGCAGCTCGGCTTCATCGGCGCCGGGCGCCAGGTGGTGCTCGACCCGGATCGGGCGTTCCCGTTCGACAAGGACGACCTGGAGAATTTCGAGGCGTTCAACGATCTGCTCGACTTCATCCTGACCAACGTGCCGCCGATCCTGCAGCAGCCGCTGATCGACGAACTGCTGCGCCTGAACGGCGGCCAATTGCCGACCGCACCTTCGGATCGCGTCGGCGACATCTTCGCGGCCACGGAATCGCCGGTCCTGCGCAATCGCGTGTTCGGCAAGAACTCCACCTGGGCGGCCTATTTCTACGATTCGTTCTCGCTGCTGGAGAACCTGGTGTTGAACTTCGGCGCGCGCTGGTCGCACACCCGGGTGCAGAACGTCGTTGTCGCCGACCGGCCGATCCCGCTGTACCAGTATTCGCAGGAGTTGATTGCCCGCCGCAACGAGGCCTGCGGCGTGGAGAACGGCGACCTGAACGCCCGCTTCCAGTGCACGGGCGGCGAATTCACCTACGATGCGTTCAATCCGTCGCTGGGGATCTCCTGGCTCATCGGCGCCGGGCAGAACGTCTACGCGAACGTCAGCCGCGGATCGCGCACGCCCTCGGCCATCGAACTGGCCTGCGCCCGCGACAAGCAGGCGACCGATCCGGACGTGTTCCAGGGCTGCACCATTCCGACCAGCTTCACCAGCGATCCTTTCCTCGAACAGGTGCGATCGACCACCTACGAATTCGGCGGTCGTGGCCGGCTGGGCGCGCACGTTGCCTGGAACGCGGCCCTGTATCGCACCGACCTGGAGAACGACATCCTGTTCGTCTCGCTCGGGCTGGCCAATCGCGGTGTGTTCGACACCTTCGGCCGCACGCGCCGGCAGGGCTTCGAGCTGGGCCTCAAGGACGGTTCCGGGCGCCTGCGCTGGAACGTCAACTACGGGTTCGTCGAGGCCACGTTCGAAAGCCCGGCCACCGTCATCAACCTGTCCAACAGCACCTCGCGCAAGGTGCAGGGCGAATTGAACGAACTGCAGATCGCCCCGGGCGACTACATTCCAGGCGTACCGAAGCACTCGCTGCGGGCCGGCATCGAGGTCGACCTGCTGCCCCGGTTCCGCGTCGGCCTGGAAGCCGTGGGCCAGTCGGCGCTGTTCACGCGCGGCAACGAGAACAACGATCACGTGCCGGGCGGGACGGATTCCGACGGTACGCCCAACTCGCGGCAGCGGCGCTACGTGGGCGAGGGCAGGATCGCCGGCTTCATGATCTTCAACCTCGATGCACGCTTCGACGTGACGGATCACGCCCAGGTCTTCATCCAGGTCGACAACCTGCTCGACAAGCAGTTCGTCACCGCCGGCCAGCTCGGCTTGAACTCCTTCACCACCTCGCGCTTCGGCGCCCGGGACGCGGCAGGCTTCAACTACAACAGCAACGACTGGACGCACTCGAACTTCGTCGGTCCCGGTGCGCCGCGGGCCGGCTGGCTGGGGCTGTCGATCAGCTACTGATCCGTCACGTCCGGCCTGCCGGCCGGCGGGTCCGACGCGCTGCGCCGGCGCAGCGCGCCGAGCGCTTCGATTGCCCCCACGCCGAGCAGCGCCACGAGCCAGGGGATCGCATACCCGATCGCCAGGGTATGCAGCGCTGTCTCGCCTGTGCCGGCCATGCACCGATGTTGAGTGCGTGCGGCCATCCGGGCCACGGCATTGCTCCCCGTCGGCTCGGGAACCACCACCCCGGCGAACGGGGAAGGTTCCCCGCGGGCCATGGCGCGGTGCTGTCGATCAGGGCGGCGCTCGCCGAGCATCGCGCAACTCCGGGAAGTGTTCCCTTCTTTTTCCGGGCGTGACTCACTTAGTCTCGCGGCACCGATTCCCGGGGCCAATGGGGGAGCATGAGGGTCATGTCGAGGTTCGTTTCGAGCGGTGCAATGACGGGCGGCGTTCTGGCGGTTTGCCTGGCGTCCGCGGGCGCGGCGGCGGCCGGGATGGAGGAGATCATCGTCATCGGCGTGACGCCGACCGAGGGCCTGGGGATCGACCGGGCCAAGGTCGCCGCCCGCGTGCAGTCCGCGAGCGGCGCACAGATCGGCGCCGCCCAGAGCGCGGATCTCACCGACTACCTCAACCGCGCCCTCGGCAGCGTCAGCCTGAATTCCGCGCAGGGCAATCCGCTGCAGCCCGATCTGCAATTCCGCGGCTTCACCGCCTCGCCGCTGCTCGGCCTGCCGCAGGGGTTGGCGGTGTACCAGGACGGTGCGCGCATCAACGAGCCGTTCGGCGACGCGGTGAACTGGGATCTGCTGCCGGAATCCGCGATCGAGGAGATCTCCCTGATCGCGGGCGCCAATCCGCTGTACGGCCTGAATTCGCTCGGCGGCGCGCTGGTCGTCGACATGAAGAACGGGTTCACGTTCCAGGGCGTGGAGGGCGAGATCGCCGGCGGCGCGTGGGGGCGGCTGTCGGCGAACGTCCAGGCCGGCGTGAACGAAGGGCCGTGGGGCCTGTACGTCAATGCCGAGCACCTGCAGGAGGACGGCTGGCGCGATCTTTCGCCGTCCGAGGCCACCACCCTGTACGGTGCACTGAGCTGGCATGGCGAGGCCACGAGCGTCGATCTCGGCGTGCAGTTCGCCGATACCGAGTTGAACGGCAACGGTCCGCTGCCGGTGGGCATGCTGGAGATGGACCGCTCGGCGATCTTCACCGCGCCCGACATCACCGGGAACAAGTTGCACATGGTCACCCTGGAGGGCGAGCATGCGCTCGCGGACGGGCTGCAGATCTCGGCGAGCGGCTACTTCCGCCACCTGGAGACGTCGAGCTTCAACGGCGACGCCACCGAGCTCAGCGAATGCGCCCTCGGCGGCGGCGACGCGCTGCTGGAAGGGCTGGAGGAGGACGATCTGGAAGATCTCGGGCTGGATGAGGACGACGTCTGCGACGGCGTCACCCATGCCGACGCCGAGGCACTGGAGACCTTCCTGAACGGCCTGGCCGGCGGCGAGGAGTTCGAGATCCGCGATCTGGCCGGCGAACTGTCCGGCACCGGCGACATCGAGGACGACGCCATCAACAACATCAGCACCCGTGAGCAGCACAGCTACGGTGGCGACCTGCTGTTCACCTCGGCACGGGACCTGTTCGGGCGCGCGAACCACGCGGTGCTGGGCGCGGGCTGGCACACCGGCCTGACGCGCTTCGCCTCGCAGGTGGAACTGTCCGGCCTGGATCCGCTCACGCGCAGCACCCGGGGCCTGGGCACCGGCACGTTCATCGACGAGTTCGGCAGCAGCGTCAAGACCGCGACCCGAAGCTGGAGCATCTACTTCAGCGACACGCTATCGCTGACCGAGACGGTCGCGATCACGGTGGCGGGGCGCTACAACGACACCGCCGTCGCGGTGCGGGATCGCACCGGCGAGCACCCCGAGCTCAACGGCGACCACGACTTCAGCCGCTTCAACCCCGCGGTAGGCGTGACCTGGCAGGCCGCGCCGCAGGCCAACGTCTACGGCAGCTGGTCGCAGTCCTCGCGCGCGCCGACGCCGATCGAGTTGTCCTGCAACGAGGGGGTGTTCGAAGTCGCGCGCCGGCTCGCGCTGGAGGCGGGCGAGGATCCGGACGACGTCGATTTCGAATGCCGGCTGCCGAACGCATTCCTGGCCGATCCGCCGCTGGAGCAGGTGGTGACGGAGAGCTTCGAGGCCGGCGTGCGCGGCGGCGGGTTCCTGGGCAGCCGCTATCACGTCGGCTTCTTCCACAGCACCAACACCGACGACATCATCTTCCAGACCACCGGGCGCGCCACCGGCCTGTTCGGCAATGTCGACGAGACCCGGCGCCTGGGCGTGGAAGCCGAACTGCGCGGGCAGTGGGGGCCGCTGGACTGGTTCCTCGCCTACAGCTGGATCGACGCGACCTTCCAGAGCGCGTTCACCGCGCTCAGCCCGAACCACCCGCAGGCGGACGCGGACGGCCGGATCGCGGTCAGCCCCGGGAACCGCATTCCCGGGATCCCGGCGCATCAGTTCAAGATCGGAACCGACTGGCGCTTCGTCAGCGGGCTGACGCTGGGCGCGGATCTGCTGGTGAACTCGGACCAGTACCTGCGCGGCGACGAATCCAACACGCTCGATCCCATCGACGGCTACGCCATCGTCTCGCTGCGGGCGCGCTACGCCATCGGAACGCACCTGGAATTGTTCGCGCGCGTGGACAACCTGTTCGATACCGACTACGAGAACTTCGGCCTGATCGGCGAGGACCCGTCGGAAGTACTGGCGCAGCTCACCGACACGCGGCCGTACTTCGTGGGTGTCGGCGCGCCGCGTGCCGGTTGGGCCGGCATCCGGGTGAAGTTCTGACGGCGGGGGTCAGTCGTCGACGACCACGCCCCAGGGACCCTTGCCGACCGGGATGGTGGCGATGACGCTCTCGGACTTCGTATCCACCACCGAGACGGTGTCGCTGGCGCCGTCGGTGGTGTAGATGCGCGAGCCGTCGCGGCTCATCGCCAGCCCCCACACCCGCTTGCCGACGGCAATGCCCTTCCTGACCTGCAGCGTGGCGGCGTCGAGCACGAACACCTGGTTGGCGCGGCCGCCGGCGACGTAGAGGGTCTTCTCGTCGCGGCTGAGCAGCACGTCCTTGGGCTTGGCGTTGTCGTCGCCCAGGGGCACCTTCGCCACCACCGCGTGCTTGACCATGTCGACGCGCTTGATCTCCCCGGCGATCTCGGAGGAAGCATAGGCTGTGCGGCCGTCGCGCGAGAAGGTCGCCGCGCGCGGCCGCGCGCCGACCAGGATGTTGGCGATCACCTCGTGGCCGGGCACGGCTATCACGTGCAGCATGTTGGTCGACTCGCTGGTGACGATTACCTGCTTGCCGTCCGGCGAGATCGCCACGCCCTCGGGTTCCAGGCCGACCTGGATCTCGGCCAGGCGTTCGCCGGTCTTCGGATTGAAGACCGAAGCCTTGGCGTCGTCCTCGTTGGAGATGTAGATGTTGCCGTTCGGATGCACGGCGAAGGTCTCGGGGTCGTCGCCGGAATCGAACCTGCGCACCACCGCGAGGGTTTTCGGGTCCATCACCGCGATCACGTTCTCGCCGCTCACGGCGACGTAGATCTCGCTGCCGTCGGGGGCGACGCCGATGCCGCGCGGACGCTTGCCGACCGGCACCGTCGCCTCGACCTTGTTGGTGGCTGCGTCGATGACGCTGACGCTGTCGGAACGTTCGTTGGTGACGAACACGCGGCCGGTGGTTCCGGCGGCGGCCGTGGTGGCGAAGGAGGCGAGCAGAAGGGCGGCGGTCATGCGCATGGTTCGGGCTCCGTGCAATCGGGGACGGTGTGCTTGGTGTTCATCGGCAGGCCGGCGTGGCGCCGAGCGAGTCCAGGGCTTCCGGCGGCGCAACCCCGCGCACCGGGGCTTCGCCCACGATCTCCTCCTCGCGCACCAGCAGCAGCATCTGTCGTAGCTGGCCATCGGCGCGGAAGGTCATTTCCACGCCCTTCTGGCCGTCGAAGGCGAGTTCGCCGCGCAGGAACGCCAGCAGGGCCGCGGGGTCGGCGGCGCTCAGCCGCGCGACCGAATCCGAGAGCATCTTCACGGCTGCCCAGCCGGCCCAGGCGGCATCGTCCATCGGCCGGCCGAACTGTTTGTTGAAGCGACCGTTCAACTGCGACGCGGCGTATTTTTCCGCGGTCGCATGCCATGCGTGGGCCTGGGCGGGCCGGTCGGGGTGGGCCTGGCGCCATTGCGCTTCGGCGTCCGCCCGCATCCGCGCGCTGGGCGGGACATGCAGCACGTTCGGCAGGCAGGCGGCACGCAGTGCGTCGTCGTCCGCCGTCAGGTTGAACACCGGGTGCCCGGCCCAGGAGGCGGCGAGGCTGCGGACCAGGGCGGGATCCCCGGCCACGGCCAGCGCGGCGATGCCCGGGGTCGGTTTCGCATCGGCGCCGAGGTTCTCGACCATGTACTTCTGGCCGAGGAACCGGCCCTGCATATTCGCCTCGGACAGGCCCTGCCCGACGCCGAGCCGGGCCGGCGCATCGACCGCGCCGACATAGCCGATGCGGACCTCGACGGCGGGCGCCGCGGCGATGCTCGCAGACCCGGCGAAGGACAGGACGAGCACGATGGCGGCGATGAGCCCAGGCTGGTAGCGCACGCGGAGTCTCCGGCTTTGGCGGCCTTTCCGGCAATGACCCGCGGCCGGCGGCAAAGTTGCAATGGTGCGCAGTGCGGCGGCCGGGTTCAAGGTGGCCGGCCGTGAAGCCATGGAAGCCGCGCCAGGGAACATCACCCGGCGCTGGTGCCTGGCACCTGGTGCCGGTGTCCTCGGCCATCGGCCTGGCCGCGTGCTCCGTTGCGGCCGGCGTCAAGATCACGGCCCTCCGGGCCGATAAGCCGGAATCGCCCTGTGGTGCCAATCAGACGCACGCGGTTCTCACCCTGCGGTCCGGTGTTGCATTTTCGTTCTGATCGCTTGCCCATGAATACAACATGGGGTATCGTTCCGGTGCATCCAGAAGAATTCTTAGAAAGTCCCATCGGCCGCGTGTTCTCACCGGCGCCGAGGAGAGGGTAGACCCGGGCTGAAATGGGGCGCTCGCGACAACCAGAACACACGCATTTCTCTTGAGGAGGAAGTGATGAAAAACAGACTCGCAATCAGCAGAGCGGCCATGTTCGGCGCCGCCGCGCTGGCCGGCGTCGCAGCCAGCCCGGCGAACGCGGTTGTGGTGGTGGGTGGCGACAACGGCTGGGAAGTCAGCTTCGACGGCAACATCCACAGCTTCTACATCAATTCGAGCACGGATTCGACCCCGCGGCAGGCGAGCGGTGGTGCATTGAACGGCGTCACGTTGGAAGCGCTGGCTCCGGACCAGGACGTCTCGCGCGTCCGCACCGGCCTGCTGCCGACGGTGTTCGCGTTCAACGTCAAGTCGCCGGTGGTCAACGGCCTGCAGGCCAAGGGCCGCTTCGGCTTCTATCCGCAGACCCAGGCGAACTGCAACCCGAACTGCAAGAACACCTTCGGCGCCCAGGTCGATCTGCGCGAAGCCTTCTTCGACGTCGAAGGCAGCTTCGGCACCATCAGCGTCGGCCGCACGCTGTCGCTGTTCCAGCGCCACAACATCCTCACCGACATGACCCTGTTCGGCGTCGGCGTGCACGGCGTGACCAAGGGCGGCGGCACCACGCTCGGCCGCATCGGCTGGGGCTACGTCTATCCGCAGTTCAATTCCCGCATCGCCTACAAGACCCCGAACGTGAACGGCTTCCAGCTCGAGGTCGGCATGTACGATCCGAGCGTGATCGCCGGCTCGGGCATGGTGGCGACGATCACCGACACCCCGCGCTTCGAGGCGGAGGCGAGCTACGCCACCAAGTTCGACCAGGGCACGTTGAAGTTCTGGTTCGGCGGCATGTTCCAGGATGCCGAGTTCACCGCCGGCACCGTGGGCGCCGGCAACGTGCAGCTCGGCGGCACGGACGTGAGCGCGTCCGGCTTCCACGGCGGCGTGCAGGCTACCTGGGGCGGCTTCGACTTCGTGTTCAGCGGCTACTCGGGCTCGGGCCTGGGCCTGACGCTCATGCTCGATACCGATTCGCTCGACGCCCAGGGCACCGAGCGCGACAACGACGGCTTCATCGTCCAGGGCGCGTACACCTTCAACGGCAAGACCAAGATCGGTGTCAGCTACGGCGAGTCCAACGCCGATGAGACCAACTGGGAGCATGCCCGCCGCGTGCCGGGTACCTTCCTGCCGGGCACGGCGACGGTCGGTTGCACCACCGCCGGCGCGAACTGCGTCTCGGAAGCCTCGAGCCAGGATGCCTGGACCATCGGCGTGTACCACGACATCACCTCCTGGCTGAAGGTGGTGGCCGAGTACACGAACTCCAACACCGAGTGGCAGGGCGGCGAGACGATGTCGACCGACACCTTCGCGGTCGGCAGCTTCTTCTTCTGGTAAGCCACGGCCGGGTCAAGCTGCAAACGAAGGGCGCATCTTCGGATGCGCCCTTTTTTTTTCCGCGGCGCGCGGGAATCCGCACCGGTCGCTGCGGTCGAAATGGTGCGATGCCGCTCGCCGCGGCGTCGAGCCGCTACAATTGCGCCGCGCTCGCCGCGCTGCACGCGCCGTACGAGGTTTGCCGAACATGCCAAGGCCAATACGCGCCTCCCGGGCCATCCTGATCTCCGCGCTCGCCGCCCTGGCGCTCGCGGTACCCGCCTACGGGCTCGATCTCGTCCCCGGTTTTCTCAAGCGTTCCGACCAGGGTCGCGATCTTTGGAAGGGCGACGACCAGTACATCCGCATCGTGGCGCAGGACAAGGCAGCCGGCGGCATGCCGGCGCCGAACGATCACCCGGTGGACATCCCCGCCGAGGATCTGACCAAGGTGTTCCGCTCGGTCACTCTGTGGAAGGAAGGCGGGTTCTGGGACACCAGTGACGAAACGCTGCGGCTGTTCAACGAGAGCCAGGCCTCGATGCTCGGGCGCAAAGTCTCCGAAGGCCTGCGCCAGGCCAAGCCGGGCGAGGACGTCACCTTCGCGGTCATGGGGCTGGCCGACAAGCTCATCATCGCCAAGGATCGCTTCTCCACCGCCGGGCGCGTGTTCTACAAGGACGGCAGGCTCAATCTCATCGTCGGCGACATGCTGCGCACCTACGCCTATGGCCGCGAGAAGAACGCGCAGGGCGTGGAGATCAATATCGATCGGCGCGTCTATCCGCACATGCCCGGCGCGCGCGCCAAGCCGATGAAGCAGCCCGGGCGGCTGATGAATACCGACGGCATGGAATTCCAGCAAATCGGCGCCGCGCCGCGGCCGGACTGGCTGGTGATCGACGTGCCGCGCGTGGTGGCCGCGGCGGATCGCGCGATGCTGCCGCCCGAACTGGTCAAGCAGACCGACAAGGCGCGCGAGGAAGCGGCCAAGGCCGCGATCGAGCGCCGGCAGATGCGCGAGGAACTCGCGCGCCTGCGCCAGCAGGTGGAAAGCCGGCCCGGAGCGACCGGCGCGCCTGCCGAGTCAGTGGAATCGCGGCTGCAGAAGCTCGAAACCCTGCACTCCAAAAAGCTCATCACCGACGCCGAATACCAGTCCCGCCGCCAGGCCATCCTCGACCAACTCTGACAAAACGGGGTCGGAGTGATTTATTCCGGTGCATCCCAAAACGGGGTCGGAGTGAATTTCAGTCATGTTCCAGGATAATTCACTCCGACCCCGTTTCGAGCGGGGGTTGTATCCGCCGCTGGAGCCGCGGGCGGTGCTGCGGCTGGCGGTGGGCGGCGGGCATGTGCTGCACGTGGAGGACTGCGGGGACGCGGAGGGGATTGCCGCGCTGTTCCTGCACGGCGGGCCGGGATCGAGCTGCAAGGAGTATCACCGCCGGTTCTTCGATCCGCGCCGTTGGCGCCCGGTGCTGTTCGATCAGCGCGGTTGCGGGCGCTCCACGCCGCGCGGCGAACTCGCCGGCAACGATACCCACGCCCTGCTGCGGGACATGGAGGCGATCCGCATCGCGCTCGGCATCGAGCGCTGGGTGCTGTTCGGCGGCTCCTGGGGGTCCACGCTGGCGCTGCTGTATGCCGAGCTGCATCCCGAGCGCGTGCTCGGAATCATCCTGCGCGGCAGCTTTCTCGCCCGCCCGCGCGATGTGGAGTGGTTCTTCGGCGACGGTGCCCGGCGCCTGTATCCGGAGGCGTGGGCGCGGCTGGAATCCGCGCTCGAACTGCGCCCGGGGCAGGACCTGATCGAAGCCTGCCATCGCCGGATCCTCGGTGACGACGCCGAGCAACGGCTGAGTGCGGCACGGGCCTGGGCGCAGTGGTCCAGCGCCATCGTGGCATTCGCGCTGCCCGGCGGCGATGCCGGCGCGGCCGGCGACCCGGCGCACCTGCTGGCGGACGTCGGCATCGAGGTGCACTACGCGCACCACGGCTATTTCATCGGCCCGGATCAGATCCTCGCCGACATCGGCCGCGTTCCGCGCGTGCCGGTGACCCTCGTGCACGGCCGACGCGATCTCACCTGCCCGCTGGAATCCTCGCACCTGTTGCACCAGGCGCTGCCCGGGTCCCGGCTCGAAGTGCTGCACGAGGCCGGCCACCTCGCCAGCGAGCCGCCCACCGTCGATGCGCTGGTCCGCGCGACCGACGCGATGGCGGACGCGATCCGGCCCGCGTGAACGCGCGCCTGGCCGATGGCCCGGTCGTGATGGGGATCCTCAACCTCACGCCGGACAGCTTCTCCAACCGCGGCGAGCACTTCGACCCGGACATCGCGGTCGCGCACGCGCTGCGCATGGCCGACGAAGGTGCCGGCGTGATCGACGTGGGCGGCGAGTCCACCCGCCCCGGTGCCGAGCGCGTGGACGCACGCGAGCAGATCGAGCGAGTCGCGGGCGTGATCCGCCGCCTGCGTCCGAGATTGCCGGCGCACGTCGTCATCAGCATCGACACCACGCTCGCCGAGGTCGCCGCGGCGGCGATCGATGCCGGCGCGGGGATGATCAACGACGTCGCCGCCGGGCGTGAATCCGACACCATCGCCCTGGCCGCCGCGCGCGCGGTCCCGATCGCGCTCATGCACATGCAGGGCAGCCCGGCGACGATGCAGCAGGCGCCGCACTATGACGACGTGGTCGGGGAGGTGCTCGAATTCCTGCGCGCCCGCGCCGCCGCGGCGCGCGCGGCCGGCGTCGCTGCCCGGGGGATCTTCATCGACCCGGGCATCGGCTTCGGCAAGACGAAGCAGCACAACCTGCAGCTGCTCGCCGCGCTGGACCGCTTCGTCGCCACCGGTCATCCGGTGCTGCTCGGCACCAGCCGCAAGCGCTTCATGGGCGCGATCTGCCGCGAGACCGAAGCCCGCGAACTGGTCGGCGCGACCTGCGCCACCACGGCGCTCGGCGCGGCCGCCGGCGTGCTGATGTTCCGGGTCCACGACGTGCGCGCCAACCGGCAGGCGATGGAGGTCGGGCTGGCGCTGGCTGCGGCGCGCAGCGCGGCGATGCCGGTATAATCGCGGCGTGCAACCGGGCCGCCGCCCGCCGGAAGCCTGCCACGTGATCCACGAGACCATCGTCACCACCCGATCCCCGCAGGGGCGCGTCCACGTCGCGCCGATGGGGGTGCGACGGATGGACGGGCGGGCCTGGATCGCCCCGTTCAAGCCCTCGGTCACACTCGACAACCTGCGCGCGACCGGCGTCGCCGTCGTCAATGCCACCGACGACGTCACCGTGTTCGCCGGCTGCCTGACCGGGCGCATCGACTGGCCGCTGTCGGCGGCATCCGTGATCGATGGCGTGCGGCTCGCCGGTGCGCTGTCGCACCTGGAGGTCGCGGTCGAAGGCATCGAGGATGATCCCCAGCGCCCGCGCTTCGCCTGCCGCATCCTGCACGAAGCGGTGCATGCGCCGTTCGCGGGGTTCAACCGGGCGCAGGCGGCGGTCATCGAGGCCGCGATCCTGGTCAGCCGCCTGCACATGCTGCCGCGCGAGAAGGTCGATCGCGAGATTGGCTATCTCGCGATCGCGATCGACAAGACCGCCGGCGACCGCGAGCGCCTGGCGTGGCAGTGGCTGCTGGATGCGATCGCCGCGCACGACCGCGACGCCGGGAGTGCGGCGTGACGGCGCTGCTCGCCAGCGTGCGTTCGGCCGCCGAGGCGCGCATCGCACTCGCCGCCGGTGCGGATGTGATCGACCTCAAGGATCCCGCTGCCGGCGCGCTCGGGGCCCTGTCCGGCGCTGAGGTCGTGGCAGCGGTCGCGGCGGTAGCCGGGCGCGTCCCGGTGAGTGCGACGATTGGCGACGATCCGGCGGTGGACGAAATTCATTCCCGCGTCGCCGCGCTCGTGGAGTGCGGTGTCGACATCGTCAAGGTGGGTATCGCCGTCGGGCAGTCCCGCGGCGACGACGTGCTCGACGCACTGCGCGCATCCATCCGCAACGGCGCGGCCATCGTTGTCGTGCTGGCGGCGGACGATGGCGTCGATCCGCGGGTGCTGCCCGCGCTCGCGGCGGCCGGCGTGGCGGGCGCGATGCTGGACACCCGCGACAAGACGCGCGGTTCGCTGCGCGACTGCGTGCCTGAAGCCGAGTTGGATGCTTTCGTCGCACGTGCGCGCGCGCTCGGACTGGTGGTCGGGCTCGCCGGGAGCCTGCGCCACCGGGACATCGCGCCGTTGCTCGCGCTCGGGCCCGACTATCTCGGATTTCGCGGCCTGCTGTGCGCGGGTGCCCGGCGCGCGGGCGTGCTGGACGCACGCGCCGTGGCGGCCGTGCGCACCGCGATCCCGCGCGCCGCGCGCGAATCGATTGCCATTGCGCAAGGCCCGCCGGGCCGGCGCGCCGCGGCGGGCGGCTCCCGCCGTCTTCCAGGGGAGAAGCACGCATGAGCGACGAGAAAAAGGAACAGGTCTACACGGGCGCCGAACTGCAGGCGAAGCTGGAGCGGGAACTGCCCGGCTGGTATTTCGAGGATGGCTGGATCCGCCGCAAGTACAAGACCTCCGGCTGGAAGTCCACGCTGATGGTGGTCAACACACTCGGGCACCTGGCCGAGGCCGCGTGGCACCACCCGGATCTCACGGTGTCGTACGCGTTCGTCATCGTCAAGTTGCAGAACCACGCCGCCAAGGGCATCACCGACAAGGACTTCGCGCTCGCGCGCAAGTTCGACGAAGTGATCCTCTGGCAGCCGGGCAAGGAGGGCGGGCCGCTGGAGGGCACGCCGGACGACCCGCGCTTCAAGCACGTGAAGTACGACTGATTCCGGGCCACGAAGGGAGATTGCGGTGCTGAAACGTCCGTTGCGGCGGCTGGTCGACGGGTTCGCGCGCCGGCTGTTCGACCACTGGTGCGATCCGGTGCAGGCCATGCGCCTCATCGCGCTGGACAAGACGGTGGAGTTCCTGCGTACCCACGGCGGGGATGCGCTGTGCCTGCGCACGCGCGAGAAGCTGCTCGACTTCGCCGTCGGCCGCATGCCGCAGGAGGGCCTGATCGCCGAGTTCGGCGTCGATCGCGGTGCCTCGATCCGTCACATCGCCGCGCGCGTCGCGCCGCGCACCGTGTTCGGGTTCGACGGCTTCGCAGGCAATCCAGAGGACTGGAGCGGCTGGAATGCCCCGCGCGGGGTGTTCGACCGCGGCGGCGCGTTGCCGCGCGTGCCGGGGAACGTTCAACTCGTCAAGGGCTGGTTCCAGGATACGCTGCCGGACTTCGTGCGCGTGCATCCGGAACCAGTCGCGCTGCTGCACGTGGATTGCGATCTCTACAGCTCCACGAAGACGATATTCCAGTGGCTCGCTGACCGGCTCAGGCCCGGTAGCGTGATCGTGTTCGACGAGTACTTCAACTACGTGAACTGGGAACAGCACGAGCACAAGGCGTTCCAGGAGATGATCGCGTCCACCGGGCTGCGCTACCGGTATGCCGCGTACAGCACCCGGCAGATGATGGTGATCGTGCAGTAGGCGCGGGCGTCAGCCGCGGCCGCGGCGGCGCCAGTCGCCGGAGCGGCCGCCGGACTTCTGCTCCAGCCGGACCTGCGCGATCACCATGGCCCGGTCGACCGCCTTGCACATGTCATAGATGGTGAGCAGGGCGATCTGCACCGCAGCCAGCGCCTCCATCTCCACGCCGGTGCGCGACGCGGTCTCGGCGCGCGCGCGCGCGTGCACGCACCTGCGCGGGCGGTCGATTTCGAACTCCACTCCCACGTGGGTGAGCGCGATCGGATGGCACAGCGGGATGAGATCCGCGGTGCGCTTGGCGGCCATGATGCCGGCGATCCGGGCGATGCCGAGCACGTCGCCCTTGGCGTGCGTGCCGGCGGCGATCATCTCCAGGGTCGGCGCGGCCATGCGGATAGTTCCGCTGGCGACCGCAACCCGGTGCGTCACCTCCTTGGCGCCGACATCGACCATGTGCGCTTCGCCGGCGGCGTTGAAGTGGGTCAGGCGGGGGCGGGCAGGGCGCTTGTTCGGCATGGCTCGGCGCGGCGGGTCTCGGCTAGAATTTCATCCATTGCGCACCTGGCGCGGTGCGCGTGGTCCAACATGGTAGGGCCGCCGCCGGCGGCCCGCAAACGCAGTGGCAGCGGTTGACGGCGCGTCGATGAGCATCTCGATCCGATTCTTCGCCAGTCTCGCGGACAGCCTCGGCGCGCGCGAGGCGACGGTCGAGTTCCGCCCCGGCATGGCCGCGCTGGACGCCTGGCGCGCCGCCACCGCGCGCGCCGAGCTGCCCGGCCGGGTGCTGGTGGCCATCAATCGCGAATACGCCGATCCGTCCGCTGTGCTGCGCGACGGCGATGAGGTCGGCTTCTTCCCGCCCGTGACCGGCGGATGAACATGAGAACCGCGATCCGTCACGGCCCGTTCGATCCCTACGCCGAGCTGGCGCGCTTCGAGCGCGAGCGGATCGCCGCCGGCAGTTGCGGGGCCGCCGCGGTATTCATCGGCACCCTGCGCGACTTCAATGACGGCGCGGGCGTGCAGCGCATGACGCTCGACCACTATCCCGGCATGACCGAGCGTCACCTGGAGCGGATCGCCGCCGAGGCCATCGAGCGCTGGCCGCTGGCCGAGTGCCTGATCATCCACCGCGTCGGCGAAATCGCCCTGGGCGAGGCGATCGTGCTGTGCGCGGCCTGGTCGGCGCACCGATCGGCGGCGTTCGACGCCTGCCGTTTCCTGATTGAGGATCTCAAGCAGCGCGCGCCGTTCTGGAAGAAGGAGACGCGCGCCGACGGCGAGCGCTGGGTGGAGCACAACACGCCACCGTAGTCGCGGTCGGATCCCGTCCTTGACGCGGCGCATCGCCGGCAGCGGCCCCTGGCCCGCGATCGCGGGCCAGGGCAGTTGGTTTCAGGGGCCCGCGAGCCGGCGGCGCGCGAATGGGAGGGCGGGGTCGGAGCCCCGGTTCCGGACCCCCGAATTCGTCAGCCCATGTGCAGCGGCTCCAGCTCGCGGGCCGGATACCGGTATTGCAGCAGCGCGTGCAGTCCGGTGACCAGCAGGTCGCCGCGGTGGCGCATGCGTTCGTGGCACTGGCTCAGGCGGTAGTATTGCATCGGCTCGATCGGACGGCCGGCGGCGAGCGCGGCGGCGACATCATCGCCGAGCGCGTGCAGGTCGCGATGTTCGGCGGTGAATTCCTGCACCATGGGATCGGCGCGCAGGGCCGCGATCCGATCCGTGTCCAGCCAGTGCGCAAGGCGGCAGTGCGAAAGCACGAAATCGCCGCGACGCCCGCGCATGCCGGCGCGCTCCGACGCCATGGCCGACGTGATTCGCCTGAACCACTCCGCGTGCTCGTGCAGTGCTTCGCCGAGGTGATCCAGCAGCGCCTGGAGAGCGTCGGCGTCGTACAGCGTTTCGGTCATCGGCATGCGGCGGCTCCGTGTGTCGGTACGCCAGCCGTTGCAATCGCCGGACCGGGGCGCCAGAACGCTCCGTGGCCGCCAACTGCGTCACCGCGCGCGAAAAAAACCGTTTCGCCGGGCGCCGATGCGTGACCGCGCGCACGCCCGCGTGCACCGCGCCCGTCGCCTGCCGGCGACACCCGACACGGTGCCAGGCACCGGGGGATTTCCCGCCGGTGCCTGGCACCGGGGTGGGTTGGTCAGGGCAGAAGGCCGTGGAAGGCAATGACGTCGACCATGGTGCCGGGGGCGACGTCGCCGCACTCGACGGGAAGGACGACGAAGCAGTTGGCCCCGGACATCGAGGTGAGGATTCCCGAACCCTGCGCGCCGGTCCTGCGCACCGTGAGCGTGCCGTCGGCGCTGCGTTCGAGGATCGCGCGCTGGAACTCCATGCGGCCGGTCTTCTTGCGCAGCGTGCCCGTGCACGTCGCCCGCAGCATCGGCGGCGGCGACCAGCGTTCGCCCATGAGCCGGCGCAGCGCGGGCTGCACGAACACGTAGAACGTGACCATCACCGACACCGGGTTGCCCGGCAGGCCGAAGAAGATTGCGTTGCCGAGCCGGCCGAATGCCAGGGGGCGGCCGGGCTTCATGGCGATCTTCCAGAAATCGACCTGGCCGAGTTCGGCCAGCATATCCTTGACGAAGTCGGCCTCGCCGACCGAAACGCCGCCGGAGCTGATGACGACGTCAGCGATCGCACCGGCCTCGGCGAACACGCCCCTGAGCGCATCGGGGTCGTCACGCACCACGCCCAGGTCGATGAGGTCCGCGCCGAGCGCGGCCAGCATCCCGTACAACGTGTAGCGGTTGCTGTCGTACAGATCGCCCGGACCTAGCTGCTCGCCGAGGCCGCGCAATTCGTCGCCGGTGGAGAAGAACGCCACGCGCAGGCGCCGGCGCACCGGCACTTCGGCGATGCCGAGCGAGGCGAGCAGGCCGAGATCCGCGGGCAGCAGGCGCCGGCCGGCTTCCAGCACGACCTGGCCGGGGCGGATGTCTTCGCCGGCGTCGCGAACGTTGTCGCGCACCTGCAGATCGCCCTCGATGCGGATCCGATCGCCGGTGCGCTGCACCCGTTCCTGCGCGACCACGGTGTCTGCGCCTTCCGGGATGATCGCGCCGGTCATGATGCGCACGCATTCACCGGGGTAGACGGCACGCGCACAGGGCCGCCCGGCGAGCGCGGTGCCGACGACGCTCAGGCCGGCAGCGCGCGCGGCATCGATGTCGGTGCCGCGCAGTGCGTAACCGTCCATCGCCGAATTGTCGTGCGCGGGTACCGCGACCGCCGAACGTACGTCGTGCGCGGCGATGCGGCCGAGCGCCGGGCGCAGCGCCACGTGTTCGACGCCGGGGATTGCCTGCAGGCCTGCCGCAATCCGTTCCAGTGCCGCCGCGGTCGACAGCGCGTTCGGATCGTACTCGTCCAGGCAACTCGGATCGGCGGTGATCGGTTCCTCGGCGTTCATTGGTCGTCCTCCGCGCGGATTATAGTCGGCCGGACCCGGCCGCCGGTGGCAGAGAACCACGCCAGGACGAAGCGGGCGATGGCCTGGGGCTGGTTCAGATCCAGCAGCGGCACGCGCGGGGCCTGCGCCAGCGGGGCGTCCGCGGCGATCGCGATGATGCCGGCGTCGCACGATGCCAGCAGGGGCCGACCCAGGCTCGGTCGATGCACCTCGATCCTGGGAAACCGATCGGCCTTGAAACCCTCGGCCAGGATCAGGTCCAGCCGATCGGGCGCAACGCGCTGCATCAGGTCCGGCAGCGAAGGCTCGGGTGCGCCGTCGTTCTCGACGATGAGCGCCCAGCGCCTGGCGGAGCCGACCAGCATCTGCGCGGCCCCCGCCTTGCGCAATTCGTAGCTGTCCTTGCCGGGATGGTCGATCTCGAAATCGTGATGGGTGTGCTTGATGACGCCCACCCGCAGCCCCTGGGCGGCGAGCAGGGGCAGCAGGCGCTTGATCAGGGTGGTCTTGCCCGCGCCGCTCCAGGCCGAGAACCCCAGCACCGGCACCGGCGCGGCGGTCATGCGCGCACGCCACCCGCGGCGAGTGCGGCCTGCGCTCCGGCGGCATCGTCCGGGCTGTTGATGTTGAGGAACATCTCCGGCCGGTCCGAGAAGTCCACGGCCACGCAGCGATGGGATGCGTACCAGCACTCGACCTTGCGTTCGCCGCGTGCCAGCCAGCCGTCCAGGCTCGGGCGCAAGTCGCAGCGCAACAGTGCGAACACCGGTTGCATTCGTCCGCCGTCGTGCGCGACGGCGATCTGCGCCGCGTGCGCGTCGAGCGCGGCGCGCAGGCGCGAAACCAGATCCGCGGCGACGAAGGGCGAGTCGCAAGGCACGACCGCCAGCAGCGCGGCGGTCGATGCGTGCAGGGCGCTCGCGATGCCGGCGAGCGGGCCCTGGTATCCGCCGGTGACGTCGGTCACGACGCGCAACCCCAGCGCCGAATAGGCATCGAGGTTGCGGTTCGCGCTGATCAGAAGCTCGGCGACCTGCGGTGCGAAGGCCTGGGCGACGTGCCGGACCAGTTCCCGCCCGCCCAGGCACAGCAGCCCCTTGTCGATCCCGCCCATGCGCGAGGCGCGGCCGCCCGCGAGAATCACCCCGGCGGTGTCTTCGCGGCATTGCGGCGCGGGCGGGATCATGTGCACGTGTGCAGGTGCAGGCCGGAGCGTCGTGCACTGCGCTCGCGAGGCGGTGCGGTCAGCCGCCGGTCACGCTCATGTGGCGGAAGATGACGGGCCTGGCGGCGATGTCGAAATCGTGGCCCCTGGGCTTGACCGCCATCGAGTCGCGGATTGCCTGCTTGAGCCGCGGCATGTCGCCCGGGGCCGAACGCAGCACCTGCTTGAGATCGACCGAGTGCTCCTGCCCCAGGCACAGCAGCAGCCGGCCCTCCACGGTCACCCGCACGCGGTTGCAGCTTTCGCAGAAATTGTGGCTGTGCGGCGAGATGAAGCCGACGCGCGTGCCCGTCCCGCGCAGTCGGAAGTAGCGCGAGGGTCCGCCGGTGGTCTCGGTGGTCGGGACCAGCGTGAAGGCCTGCTCCAGATCGCGGCGAATCGCGTCGCTGGAGTAATAGGCCTCGGCGCGGTCGTGATCGCCGATGACGCCGAGCGGCATCTCCTCGATGAAGCTGATGTCCATGCCGCGGTCCGCGGCGAAGCGCACCAGCGGCACGACCTCGTCATGGTTGCGGTTGCGCAGGATCACGGCGTTGATCTTCAGGCGTTCGAAACCGGCCGCGAGCGCGGCGTCGATGCCGGCCAGCACCGGTTGCAGCGCGCCGACCCGGGTGATGCGCGCGAATCGATCCGGGTCCAGCGTGTCGAGGCTGATGTTCAGGCGCCTCACGCCCGCATCCCGCAGCGCCTGCGCATGCTGTGCGAGTTGGGTGGCGTTGGTGGTCATCGTCAGCTCGCGCAGGCCCGGCAGCGCGCCCAGCGCGCGTACCAGGTGCAGGACGTTGCGCCGCACCAGCGGCTCGCCGCCGGTGATGCGGATCTTGGTGACGCCCAGTTCGGTGAACGCGCGTCCGATCTGCCCCAGCTCCTCCAGCGTGAGGATGCGGGCGCGCGGCAGGAACTGCATTTTCTCCTCCATGCAGTACACGCAGCGCAGATCGCAGCGGTCGGTGACCGAAATGCGCACATAGGTCACGTGCCGGCCGAAGCGGTCGATGAGTGCCTCCGCGCCGGGAGCGGGTTCGGCCATCGGTTCAGTACCTGACGAAATTACTAGGCTATTGCCAGTGTACACCCGCACCGCGGGAGCGGAAAGCGCCTCAGGCCGCGGTGCCGAAGGCGTCGTAGGCGTAGGAGGCGAGGATCGCCACCGGCAGCAGCAGCGGGACCTGGATGGCCTGGATCAACACGCCGTTGCCGGTGCCGACCGCGCTGCCGTCCGCCAGGTGCAGGGAGCGGCCGATGAGCAGTGCACCCACGGCCAGGTAGGCGATCGCCCCGATCGCAATCGCCGCCACGCCCGCGCCGGCCAGGCCCGCCAGCGTGATGGCCACGGCCGCCACCGCGACGTACTCCGCCGCGACCACGCCCAGGGCCTTACGATAGCTCACCGGGACGTCTACCATGAGCCGCGCCGCGATGCGCAGCGCCACGGCGTGGCACGGCACTGCGATCAGGATGACGACTGCGATGGGGACGAGGGTCATGATCGCGGTTCAACACCTGCCTGCCCGGGAATCGGGCCGGCACAGTATCATGCGGCCACAATCGCGAGAATAGGTCGCCCGGGCCGCAGCGGCACCGGGACCGTGCAGCGTTCGGGGGGAGCGCATGCTGGCGTTTCTGGACAAGCAGCACACCGTGGCCGGGCCCGGCTTCAACCGCTGGCTGGTGCCGCCGGCGGCGCTGGCGATCCACCTGTGCATCGGCATGGCCTACGGATTCTCCGTGTTCTGGATCCCGCTCAGCCATGCGGTCGGCATCACGGATTCCGTCGCCTGCCAGGAGTCGTTGTCCTGGTACGCGCGCCTGGTGCTGGCCGAGGGCTGCGACTGGAAGATCAGCACCCTGGGCTGGATGTACACGCTGTTCTTCGTCTATCTCGGCTCGTCCGCGGCGGTGTTCGGCCACTGGCTCGAGCACGCGGGCCCGCGCAAGGCCGGCGTGGTGGCCGCGTGCTGCTGGGGCGGCGGATTCATGATCTCGGCCTGGGGCGTGTACGTGCACGACATCCGCCTCATGTGGCTGGGCTCGGGCGTGATCGGCGGCTGCGGACTGGGTCTGGGCTACATTTCCCCGGTGTCCACGCTCATCAAGTGGTTTCCGGACCGCCGCGGCATGGCCACCGGGATGGCCATCATGGGCTTCGGCGGCGGGGCGATGATCGGTTCCCCGCTCGCGGATCTGCTCATGCGCCATTTCCAGTCGCCGACCTCGGTCGGCGTGTGGGAGACCTTCGTGACCCTGGGCGCAATCTACTTCGTGTTCATGCTCGCCGGCGCGTTCGGCTACCGCGTACCGCCGCCGGGCTGGGCGCCGCCGGGCTGGACGCCGCCCGCGCAGGGGGCGGCGATGGTTACCACCGGCCACGTGCACCTGTACAAGGCGCCGAATACGCCGCAGTTCTGGTTGTTGTGGGGTGTGCTGTGCATGAACGTCAGCGCCGGGATCGGCGTGCTCGGGATGGCCTCGCCGATGCTGCAGGAGATCTTCGGCGGCCGCCTCGCCGGCGTGGACCTGCCGCTCGCCGGGCTCTCCGCCGAGGACAAGAAAACCGTCGCCGGCATCGCCGCCGCATTCGCCGGCCTGCTCAGCCTGTTCAACATCGTCGGCCGGATCTTCTGGGCCTCGCTGTCGGACTACCTGGGCCGCAAGCGCACCTACTTCGTGTTCTTCGCGCTCGGCATGGGGCTGTACGCGCTGGTTCCGCACTCCGGCGGCATCGGCTCGGTGGCGCTGTTCGCCGGCATTTTCTGCGTGATCCTGACCATGTACGGCGGTGGCTTCGCCACCATTCCGGCCTATCTCGCCGATGTCTTCGGCACCCAGTTCGTCGGTGCGATCCACGGCCGCATCCTCACTGCCTGGGCGACGGCCGGCATCCTCGGGCCGGTGCTGGTGAACTACATCCGCGAATACCAGATCGATCGCGGCGTGGCGCCGCAGGATGCCTACACCCAGACCATGTACCTGCTGGCCGGCCTGCTGCTCGTCGGCCTGATGTGCAATGCCATGCTGCGGCCGGTGGCGCAGCGTTTCCACATGACCGAAGCGGAACTTGCCGCCGAGCGCCGCCTCGCGCACGAGGCGGCGGCCCGATAGCCGCATGCCGCGCGGCGCCAGTGCGTTCGCCGGAACCGGCGAGCGGCAAACCGGGATAAGGAGCGAGGATGAACGCACCGCAGGAGCAGGAGCAGCGGCCGGGCCGCGCAAGCTGGATCGTCGTGGCGCTGGCCTGGGCGGCCGTGGGCATTCCGCTGGCGTGGGGGATCTGGGTGACGCTGGAGAAGTCCGCGGCGTTGTTCCGCTGATACCCTCACCAACGCTTGAAGGGATGGCGGGCGAGCGAGACGTTGTAGTAGCGCGGGTCGTGCGAGACTTCCGCACCGAGCCAGGCCGGCGCTTCGAACGGCTCGTCGACGCGCCCGAGTTCGATCTCGGCCACGACGAGGCCGGCGTTGTCGCCCTCGAACTCGTCGATTTCCCAGACGTGCGCGCCGACGCGCACGTGGTAACGGGTCTTTTCCACGAGCGGCGGCGCGCAGAAGCGCTGCACCATGTCGCGGGCGTCCTGGACCGGGATCGGGTAATCGTACTCGGCGCGCTCGATGCCCAGGGTCGCGCTCTTGATGTTGAGCCAGGCACGTTCGCCGGCGATCCGGATGCGGATCGAGCACGCGGGCTGGCTGCCCAGGTAGCCCTGCACGTAGCGTTCGCCGTTGCCGGCCGCCGCGCGCCAGCTCTCGTCCCGTAGCAGAAACTTGCGTTCGATTTCCGTTCCCATGTCCGCGGCTTCATGCGTTGCTGAAGATGTCGCCACAGGATAGCAGCCCGGCGGGCGCGGTTGTGCCCGCCGCGGGCGCGGCACGCGCACGCCGGCTCGGCGCGGTGGCGGCGCTCGGGTTCGCCTCCGGGCTGCCGTTCGCGCTCAGCCACGGTACGCTCCAGGCCTGGCTCGCGACCCTGGGCGTGGACATCCGCGTCATCGGCCTGTACGGCCTGGTCGGGCTGCCTTACACACTGAAGTTCCTGTGGGCGCCGATGCTGGATCGCTGGCGGCCGCCGTGGCTGGGCCGGCGCCGCGGCTGGATGCTGGCGATGCAACTCGCGGCGGCCCTGGCACTGGCGGCGATTGCGGCGTCCGATCCGGCAGTGGATCCGGCCGCGGTCGCGCTGCTGGCGCTGCTGCTCGTGTTCGCCTCGGCGACGCAGGACATCGCCATCGACGCGTGGCGCGCCGACGTGCTCGCTCCCGCGGAGCGCGGCGCCGGGGCGGCGCTCGGCGTCGCCGGCTACCGCATCGGCCTCGTCGTATCGGGCGCGGGCGCGCTGGTGCTCGCCGCGCACATGGGCTTCGCGGCCGTGTACGGCCTGATGGCGGGGTTGATGGCGGCGACCGCGCTCGCATCGCTCGCCGCGCCCGCGGCGCCGTCGGTGCACGGCCCGGTGGATCTGCTCCAGGCGTATCGCGATCCGCTGCTGCAGTTCCTGCGCCGGCCGGACGCGCTCGCGCTGATCGCGCTGGTGATCCTGTACAAGCTCGGCGACGCGTTCGCGGTCTCGCTCACGAGTGCGTTCCTGATCGGCGCGGCCGGCTACGACACGCAGACCGTGGGCATCGTCGGCAAGGGCTTCGGGCTCGCGGTGACGATTCTCGGCGGCCTGTCGGGCGGCGCGATCATGTTCCGGCTCAGGCTCTATCGGGCGCTGATGCTGTTCGGCGTCCTGCAGGCGATCACCAACCTGGGCTACCTCGCGCTCGTGCACGCCGGGCCCGACACGGCCGCGCTCGCGGCGGTCATCGGCCTGGACAATCTCGCCGCCGGCATGGGTTCGGCGGCATTCGTCGCCCTGCTCATGGCCTGCTGCGACGCCCGCTACAGCGCCGCGCAGTTCGCGCTGCTGACGGCGCTGGCCGCGCTGGGCCGCGAGCTGCTCGGGCCCACGGCGGGTTTCCTGGTCGATGCCTGGGGCTGGCAGATCTTCTTCCTGGCGAGCTTCGGCGCGGCGCTGCCCGGCCTGGTCCTGCTGCGGCGGCTGCGGCACCTGATCGACGGGCTCGACTTCGCCAAAGCTTGATATCATCCCGGCTTCTTCGACAGGAGGCTCTCGAGCATGTCACTGAATTCCAGGGTAGCGCTGGTCACCGGCGGCGGGCGCGGCATCGGCCGTGCAATCTCGCTCGGGCTGGCCGCCGATGGCGCCGACGTCGCCATCATTTATCGCCGCGACGAGGCGGCCGCCAGGGACACCGCCGAGCAGATCAAGGCGCTCGGCCGCCGCGTGCAGCTTTATTCCGGCTCGGTCGACGACTTCGCGCGCATGGGCGAGGTGGTGGGCGAAATCGCCCGCGATCTGGGCCCCGTGAGCATCCTCATCAACAATGCCGGAATCGCCAGCCGCGGCCGCACGGTGCACGACACCGAGCCGGCCGAGATGGAGGGCGTGGTGCGCGTGCACACCTTCGGGCCGTTCTATCTCAGCAAGCTGGTGCTGCCGGGCATGCGCGCCGCCGGGCGCGGCGACATCGTCATGATCTCCAGCGTCGCCACGCGTGCCTACAACGCGAACGGCTCGCCCTACAACATGGCCAAGGCCGCGACCGAGGCGCTCGTGTTCACGATGTCGAAGGAGGAAAACCGCCACGGCATCCGCGTCAACGTGGTGGCCGCGCCGCTCACCGACACGGAGATGGGCACGCGCCTGGCCAAGGCGGCGTATGGCGTGAAGCAGAACATCCACGAGCTCGATGCCAACAGCGCCTTCGGCCGCGTCGCCATGCCTGAGGATACCGCCGCGATGGTGCGCTGGCTGGTATCGGACGCGAACACCTACGTGAGCGGCCAGCGCATCTACGTCGACGGCGCGCAGTGGCAACCGGCGCGGGTCTGACCCCGGCTCACAGCGGCGTGCGGTAGGACATCAGCAGCACGCCGATCGCCGCGAGCGAGGCGTCGGCGATCGTACCGGCGAAACTGCCCGCACGATCGCCGGCGCGCGACTGCAACCAGCGCGCGGCCGCCGCCAGCACGGCGACCAGCCCGATCAGCGAGTGCGCGAGCTGCGCCAGGTAGGCCGTTCGCAGTTCGAAGTCGTCGTGCGCATGG
>JBFXBD010000038.1:0-56425 GCA_050183625.1 Gammaproteobacteria bacterium | reverse complement strand
GATCACCAGCTCGACCACGGTGGGGGTGGTCGTGGGCGGGTTCTGGTTCGGACGCGGCATGTCGAGCTTGACCGCGTCCGACTGGATCGGGATGGTCATGATCAACATGATGAGCAGCACCAGCATCACGTCGATGAGCGGCGTGGTGTTGATGTCGAGCATCACTTCCATGCTGTCGCCGCTGCCGGTTCCAACTTGCATTGACATGGTGTGTTCTCCTTGAGCGCGGGATGCGGTGCCGGGATCAACCCGGCACCACCACACCCAGCTTGGGCTCGGTGATGAAACCGACCTTGAGGATGCCGCCCTTCTGGATCATGAACATCACCCGGCCGACGTACTCGTAGTTGGTGTTCTTGTCGGCGCGGATATGGAACTCCGGCTGAGGAACCCGGGGCGCCACTTCCACCACCTTCTTGAACAGCACGTTGTAGTTCGCCAGCCGGGTGTTGTTCCAGTAGACATGGCCATCGCGGTTGACCGCGATGACGATGTTCTCCGGCTTGGTCACGGTCGGCTGGTTGGTCGCCGTCGGCAATTTCAGCGGCACCGTCTTGATCACCACCGGGATGGTGATGAGGAAGATGATGAGCATCACGAGCATGACGTCGACCAGCGGCGTCGTATTGATGGTGGAATTGACGCCGAAATCCTCGCCGTCGCCTTCCGTACCTACCTGCATCGACATGGCTATCGATCCTCCTCGAAACCTTCCCGGTGGTGCCCGGCGCGCCTCAGCGCTTGGCGCCGGAGAGGTTGCCCTTGGCGCCGCTCAGCATGAAGCCGTGGATGTCGGCGGCGAAGTTGTTCAGGGCTTCCTTGGCGACCTTGTTGCGGCGCACGAGCCAGTTGTAGGCCAGCACCGCCGGCACCGCCACCGCCAGGCCGATGGCGGTCATGATGAGCGCCTCGCCGACCGGGCCGGCGACCTTGTCGATGCTCGCCTGGCCGGCCACGCCGATGCCGATGAGCGCCTTGAGGATGCCCCACACCGTGCCGAACAGGCCGACGAACGGCGCCGTGGAACCGACCGTCGCCAGGAACGCCAGGCCGGTCTGCAGCTCGCTGTCGACCGCATTGACCGAGCGCTGCAGGGACATGGTGACCCACTCGTTGAGATCGATCTGGTCGGTGAGCTTGCCGTCGTGGTGGGCCGCCGCCTTCAGGCCGTCCTCGGCGATATTGCGGAAGACGTTGTCGGCCGGAAGCTTCTCGATGCCGTCCTGGATGCTGCTGGAGGCCCAGAAGGTCTTGTCGACCTGCTTGATGTGATTGAACACCCGGCTCTGCGACCAGAGCTTGGTGAACAGGATGTACCAGGACACCGCCGACATGATCACCAGGATGATGAGCGTGCCGCGGCCCACCGCGTCGCCCGTGGTCCACACGTGCGCCAGGCCGTAGGGGTTGGAGACGACCTCGGTGTCGGCCGCCTCGGCCTTCTTGATGGTGTCGGCGGAGGCGGAGGCGTCCGCCGGGGCGGCCTCGGCGGGAGCCGCATCCATCGCCGCGGCGTCCATCGCGGCGGCATCGGCGGGGGCGGCCATCGGATCGGCCGCGGCGTCCGCCGGGAAAGCCGCTGCATCGGCCGGCGCGGCCGCAGCCGCATCCGGCGCCGCAGCCTGCGCCGCAATCATGTAGGAACCCACCGCGCCACCGGCCGGTGCTTCGGCCACGGCCACCGCGGAGAACATCACCACGCCCAGTGCCACAATCGTACGCGTCATCATCGCATGCTCCTCAGCATATTCTTTGCTTGAACGCCAGTTGGGTCGCGCGGCGGCGGACACCGCCGCGCGTTGTTTCGGACAACGGAACCGTCATCAATCCGTGAGCTTGAAGGTCACCTTCACTTTGTGCCACATCGCCGCCGGCGCGCCGTCCTTGGTGCCCGGGATGAACTTCCAGCGCCTCGAGGCTTCCTTCACCGCGGCGTCGTCCAGCGCCGGGAAGCCGCTGCTGGAATCGACCTTGGCCTCGATCACCTTGCCGTCCGCACCGACCAGCAGGGCCAGCACCACCGAGCCTTCCTGGCCCATGCGGCGGGCCGTCGGCGGATACGGAGGCTGGGTGTTGGGCCGCTTCGGGTTGGCCTTGGGCAGTTCGATCTTCGGTTCGCGCGGCGGCGGCGGCGGAGGCGGCGGCGCGGATTCCTGAATGGGCTTGGATTCGGTAATGGGTGCCTCCTGAGCGACTTCCATCGCCGGGGGCGGGGTGTAGTCGAGCGGGATGTCGACGATCTGCGGTGGCGGCGGGGGCGGCTCGTTCTTCTTGTCCTCGATCACCTCTTCGATGATCTTGGTGACGATCGGCGCCTTGAGCAGTTCCACCACCGAGTGCGCCAAGCCCTCGCGCAGCGCCCAGAACAGCGCCAGGTGGATCAGGACGACGAAGATGATGCCCGCGGTCTGCTCGGGCTTTCGCTTTTTTGCCAGTGCCATAACGCCCCGTTTTGGACTGTGGGCGCCGCGACCGTGCTGATACGCCGTCCGCGACGCGCGTTGAATCTAGTAGTTGTAATGGGCCCCGATTTGGTGTCTCAGGCCGCACCTTCGGGGTGCGGCGTAGTGTCGACTCGTTCCGCGCGGGATTGCAATACCGTGACAGGGTCGGCGCGAATTAAAGTTATGTAATTTGATGCGGCAGCGCAGCAAGAACATCAGGCGGCCGGAGCCACGACGAACTGGATCACCGCGCGCAGGCCGGGCTCGTTGTCGCGCAGGCTGAATATCGCGCCGTGCAGCTTGGCGACCGCGGCGACCAGGCTCAGGCCCAGGCCGCTGCCGGATGCGGCCTGGCCCTGCTCCAGGCGCACGAAACGCCGCACCGCGCTCGCGCGTTCGCTCTCGGGGATGCCAGGGCCGTGGTCGGCCACCACGACGTAGGCGCCGACCAGCCCGCTGCCGGCCCGCAGCGTGATCTGGGTGCGCTCGCGGCTGTACTTGATCGCGTTCTCGATGAGGTTGGAAAGCGCCTGCGCCAGCAGTTCGCGGTGACCGCGCACGGTCGCATCGCCCGCGGTCTCCACCGCCAGCGCGATGCCGCGCTCCTCGGCCACCGGCACGTACAGGTCGCCCAGCACACGCACCATCTCGCCCAGGTCCACCTCGCCCATCTGCTCCACGCCGAAGCCGGCCTCGGCGCGCGTGATTTCCAGCAGCGCGTTCAGGTTGCGCAGCAGCGAATCGGTCTCGGCCATCGCCGTGGCCAACGTGCCGCGCGTGCCGGCCCCGCACTCGCCATCGTGCACGGCCAGTTCCAGGCGCGTCTTCAGGCGCGTGAGCGGGCTGCGGAAGTCGTGGGCGATGCCGTCGGTCACGACCCGCATCGCCGTCATCATCTCGTCCACGCGCGCGAGCATGGCATTCAGGCGCTCGGCGACATGATCGAATTCGTCGCCCGCGCCGGCGATGCCGAACCGGCTCGACATGTCCCCGCGCATGACCGCGGCGGCCGTGCGGCCGAAGGCATCCAGGCGCCGCGCGCTGTAGCGGCCGAAGATTCGCGTGCCCGCGATCGTGACCAGCGCCAGCACGGCGAGCACCGCCAGCATCGCCACGAGAATGTTCTTGACGAACGAATCCTGCAGTTCCACCACCCGGCCGGCGAGCAGGTGGTAGCCGCCGGGCAGCGACACCGAGGCGACCCACAGCGGGGTGGCGTGCGCGGAGCGCAGGCGCTGCAGCGAGATTCGGCGCAGCGTGCCGTCCGAGGGGATGTTCTGCGGCCGCGCGCTCAGGTTGCCGGCGATGGGCACGCCCGACGCATCCGTGAACAGGTAGATGAGATTGCCGTCCTTCTCGAGCGTCAGGCGCCGGTCGATCACGCGCTTGACCGCGCCGGCGCCTTCGCTGGCGTGGATCTCGGGCAGCTCCAGCAGATCGGTCTGGATGGTGGCGGCGATCTTGGCTTCCAGCTCCGGGATCGTGGAGTAGTACAGGTAGCCGAACGCCAGCAGCGTGGCGATCAGGTTGACCGTGAGGAAGACCCGCGCGGCGCGGGCGGAAATCGTCCGCGATGACTTCACCATACCCGGCGCTCGCCCGACAGCACATAGCCGGCATTGCGCACCGTCTGCACCAGCGCGCGCGCATGGCCGCGGTCGATCTTCTGCCGCAGCCGGCTGATGTGCACGTCGATCACGTTGGTCTGCGGATCGAAGTGGTAGCCCCACACCCCTTCCAGCAGCATGGTGCGGGTGACGAGCTGGTCCTGGTGCCGCAGCAGGTACTCCAGGAGCTGGAACTCGCGCGGCACCAGGTCGATGACCTTGCCGGCGCGCACGACCCGGCGCGAGAGCAGGTCGACTTCCAGATCCGCGCAGGCCAGCCGCGTCGGTGCCTCGGCGTGCGGCATCCGCCGCCGCAGCAGCGCCTCCAGGCGCGCCAGCAGCTCGGAGAACGCGAATGGCTTGACGAGGTAGTCGTCGCCGCCGGCGCGCAGCCCCTTGACCCGGTCGTCGAGGGTGGACAGCGCCGACAGCACCAGCACCGGGGTGTCGATCCGCGCCGCGCGCAGCTCGCGCAGCACCGCCAGGCCGTCCAGGCTCGGCAGCATGCGGTCCAGGACGATGGCGTCGTGGCGGGTGGCGGCGGCGACTTCCAGCGCCTCGCGCCCGTCGCCGACTGCGTGTACGTCGTAGCCAGCGGCCTGCAGGCCGCTGGACAGATCGGCCGCCGCCACGGCATCGTCCTCGACGATCAGGATGCTTCTGCTCATGGCTGCGATCGTTGCTGCAGGACACCGCCCGTCAAAGGGGTGGCATTATCACACGGTCGCCGAGCGGGCAGGCAGCCGTTCACTCGCCGAACGCGTCGGCGGCGATGCTGCGGAACCAGCCGCGCGCGTTGCGGGCCTCCGCGGCGCGGAAGTCACGCCCGGCGTCGGCCGGGCTGGTACCGCCGGATCCCGGTACCGCCACGATCCGTCCGTCGGCGACACGATAGATCGCGTTGATCGAAATCGCGTAGTCGGCGTCGAGTTCGCTGTAGCAGGTATTGTGCAGCGACACCGGTGGCGGCGCCTGGCCGGCGGCGAGCGCCGCCACCGCCAGCGCGCAGGCCTTGGCCTGGCTGGCGGCGGCCGACGCCGACTTGGGCATGGGCTCGGCGATGCAGGCGTCGCCGATGACGTGCACCCCCGGCACACGCGAGGATTCGAACGTCTGCGGCCGCACCGGGCACCAGCCGGTGGCGTCGACCAGGTCCGAGTCGAGCGCGATGCGCGCCGCGGCCTGGGCCGGGATCACGTTCGCCACCGCGGGCCGGTGCACCTGGGCTTCGCAGAAAAGTTCGCCGGAGCGCGGATCCACGCGCCGGACCGCGCCGTCCGCGGACAGCGGCACCCACTCCACCCGCCCCGGATACAGCGCCTGCCAGCCGGCGAGGAACAGCGCCTGCTTGGTGAAGCCGTCGTTCGCATCGAGCACGAGCACCTTCGAGCGCGGCTTGTGGCGCCCGAGCCAGGCGGCGACGAGCCCGGCACGTTCGTAGGGCCCCGGCGGGCAGCGGAACGGCCGGGGCGGGATTGCTATCGCGAACACGCCGCCGTCGCCCATGGCGCGCAGTTGGCGCCGCAGCAGGAGCGTCTGCGCACCGGCGCGCCAGGCATGCGGCATGCGCGCGGCAGCGGCGCGATCGTAGCCCTGTGGACTGCCCCAGCGCAGATCGATGCCGGGCGCGGCCACGACCCGATCGAATCCGACGGCGCCGCCGCCGGCCAGGCGCACGCGCGCCCGATCCGCGTCGATGCCGATCGCCCGGCCGACGATGACCCGCACCGCGAAGTCCGTGCGCAGCCGCTCGTAGCCGCGTTCGAGCGCCGCCAGCGGTACGGCGCCGGCGATGACGTCGTTGCTGCGCGGACAGCAGGTGTAGCGCGGGCTGTCGGCGATCAGCGTGACGTCGAGCGACGGATCGGCCAGCCGCAGGTAGCGGGCCGCGGTCGCGCCGCCGAATCCGCCGCCGACGACCACCACGCGCGCGGCACCGCGGCGCGCGTGCGCGCACAGCGGCGCGAGCACCGCCGCCCCCGTCGCCGCCAGGAATGTGCGCCGGCCGAACATGCGATCAATGCGGGGGGGCGATCGCGGCGGCGATGCGGTCGATCTCGGCATCGGTGTAGCCGCGCGCGATGCGGTTCATGATCGTCGCCCTGTCGTCGTCGCGAAAGGCGCGCAGCCGCTCGCGGATGAAGTCCGCGTCCGCGCCCGCGATCGAGGGGATGGCGCCGGGGCTGTGCCCCCCCGGCCCGTGGCAGGTGTAGCAATTGCCGGCGAGCATGCGCGCCGCGGCATCCGGCGGCGGCGCCGCGACGGCATTGGCCGCAGCAAGGCCCGCTGCCAATGCAATCGCACGCGCCGACCCCGGCAGGCAATGGCGGAATCGCGGCATGCCGATCACGCGTGCTAAAGTACCACGGCAATCCGCACCGCTGAATCCGGCCCGACCGCATGCGAAACTTCCTGCGCAGGTTCGCCTCCCTCGCCCTGGCCGCGCTCGTCACTGCCGCGGCCGCCGCGCCCCCGGCCACGCCGACGCAGCGCGTGCGCGGCGCGATCGACGACGTGCTCGCCGTGCTCGCCGAGGCGGGCACGGACCGCGAAGAGCGCTGGCAGCGCATCGGCCAGGTGATCAGCCGCAGCTTCGACTTCCAGACCATGTCGCAGAGCGTGCTTGCGACGCGCTGGAAGGAAGCCACCCCGGCCGAGCGCGATCGATTCGTGCAGTTCTTCTCGCAGTACCTCGAGGACACCTACCGCACCCGGATCGAAGGCTATACCGGCCAGGAGATCCGCTACGCGAACGAATCCATCAAGGGCGACAAGGCCACGGTCGACACGCTGATCGTCGGCGGCGGACGGCAGGTGCCGGTGCGCTACCGGCTGCACCGCAGCGAGGGGACCTGGTACGCGCACGACGTGGAGATCGAAGGGGTGAGCCTGGTCAACGACTACCGCAACACCATCTCGGCGATCGCCCGCACCGAGGGCATGGACGGCGTCATCGGCGACCTGCAGGAACGCATCGCCCGCTACCGCGCGCAGAAGCCCGCCGCGCCCGCGCCGGCCGCCGGCGCGCACTGACGCGCCGCTCAGGGCGGGGGTTGGTCGAACACGTACTTCGCGATCAGTTCCTCGATCAGGATCGCCGGCTCGGTCGAATCGATCTCCTCCCCGGGCGCGAGCACCTGCTCGGCGCCGCCCTGGCTGATCTTCACGAATCGATCCCCGACGATGCCCGCGGTGCGGATCGAGGCGATCGCGTCGCTGCGCAACTGCACCGCGCGATCCAGCGACAGTTCCACCACCGCCTCGAAATGGCGCGGATCGAAGCGGATCGCGCGCACACTGCCCACGCGCACGCCCGCCATCTCCACCGCCGCGCCTTCGCGCAGCCCCGACACCGAGGTGAATCGCGCGCTCAACGTGTAGCGGCCGGCATCGGCGAACGGCAGTTGCCCGGCACGCGTGGCGAGCCAGGCGGCGCAGGCAAGCGCGGCGATCATGAACAGGCCCACGGCGATCTCGCGCCGCAGGACCGTGCCGGCGTCCACCGCCCGCTTCATCCGAACAGCATCCCGAGCAGGCAGTCGGCGCCGAGAATGGCGATGCAGGTCCACACCACCGCGGCGGTGGTCGCGCGGCTGATGCCGGCTGCGCCGAGCAGGGCCTCGTCGGACTGGTGCAGGTGAAATCCGCGCGCGGTCGCGATCCAGCCCACCAGCACGCCGAACACCACCGACTTGGCCGCGGCGAGCGCGAGATCCCCCGGCCCGAGCGCGTCGAACATGCCCGCGAAGTAGGCCGCCGGCGTCACGTCGAACAGGCCGCGCGCAACGACCCAGCCGCCGAAGATCCCCACGACGATGAATATCGCCGTCAGCAGCGGGACCGCCAGGACCACCGCCGCCAGCCTCGGCGCCACCACCTGGCGCAGCGGATCGATGGACATGCACTCCAGCGCATCGATCTGTTGTTCGGTGCGCATGATCGCGATCTCGGCGCACAGCGCCGAGCCGGCGCGCGCGGTGACCATGATCGCCGTCAGCACCGGGCCCAGCTCGCGCACCAGGCCCAGCCCGACCGCGGCGCCGGTCAGCGCCACCGAGCCGAACCGCACCAGCGTCTGGTGGAACTGCAGCGCCAGCACCATGCCGACGAAGGCCGCCGAGACCGCGATCACCGGCACCGAATGCGCGCCGACGAAGGCCATCTGGTCGAGTAGATCGCGCGCGCGCGGCGGCGTACGCAGCGCACCGGCGCAGGTCCGGCCCAGGAACAGGCCCAGCCGGCCCAGCCGGCCGATGCGCAGGGCGGTCGCGGCGAGCATCCGCGGCGGCGCGCGGCTCAGGCCCTGGCGCTCGGACGCGCGGTGGCCGCCTCGTACCAGCGCCGCGCGTTCACGTGCGCATCGGGAATGCGCAGCTTCACCCAGCCGGCGAAGTCCACCGCCACCAGCGCGGTGATGTCGGCCACGGAGAACGCCTCTCCCGCCATCCAGGTGGACTCGGCCGCACGCTCCTCCAGCGCGTCGAAGAAATGGCCGATGCGGCGCCGGCCGCGCTCGGCCAGCTCGGGGATCTGCTCGTAGTCGTGCGGGCCGCCGACCGCGCGCCCCTTGAACCCCGGCGTGCTGTTGCGGAACGCCTCCATCACCGCCAGGATGCCGTCGAGCTCGGCGCGCCGGCTCCACATCTCCACCAGCGCCTGCGCCCGGGGCGTGGATCCGAACAGGCTCGGGTGCGGCTGCAGCGACTCGAAGTAGCGGCAGATCGCCATCGACTCGCTGATTCCGGTGCCGTCGTCGAGCACCAGGAACGGCACCATCCACTGCGGGTTCAGGCGCCGGAATTCCTCGCCGAGCTGTTCCCTGGACCGCAGATCGACCTGCGTCGTAGGCACCTCGATGCCCTTCTCGGCCAGGAACATGCGGACCCGGCGCGGACTCGGTGCCCCCTTGTAGTCGTAAAGCATCATGGCGGCTCACTCCTGGGCTGCGTGCATCCGCGCCGTCGCCGTCGCGGAGCGGGGATCGGGTGGCGAACGCCGGCGGCAGCCGGCGCGGGGATGCCGGCGCGGGCCGCACGCCCGCCGGCGATCCTGCTCCGGGACCCGGTGGTCACCGGAGCCGAGCCTGCCGGATTCAGCCTCCGGAGGCAACGGTCAAATCGCGAGCACGACCTTGCCCATCTGCCGGGCCTGGAGCACGTGCTCGTGCGCCGCGACCGCGTCGTCCAGGGCACAGATCCGGTCGACCACCGGCACGATGCGCTTGGCGTTGACGAAGTCGAGCATGGCGGCAAAGTCGAACGGCGTGCCCATGGTGCTGCCGCGGAGCTGGATCTGGCGGAAGAACAGTTGCGCCATGTTCGGCCCGGTGGGCGGATTGCCGGCCGTCGCCCCGTACACCACGGCACGTCCGCCCGGCGCCAGCACCTCCAGGGCGCGGATGATGTCGATGCCGCCGGTACCGTCGATGACGGCGTCCATGGGGCCCGCGCGCTTCCTGAGCCGGGTCGCCCAGTCGGCGTCGCGGTAGTCGATGCCGCCGGCGGCGCCGAGCGCGACCGCGCGCGCGATCTTCTCCGCGCTGGAGCTGGAGACCCACACTTCGGCACCCAGGTGCACCGCGAGCAGCAGCGCCGTGGTCGCCACGCCGCCGCCGATGCCGGTGACCAGCACCCGGCAGCGGGCGTCGACGCCGGCCTGCGTGACCAGCGCCCGCCAGGCGGTCAGGCCGCACAGCGGCAGGCTCGCCGCCTGATGCCAGTCCAGGTGAGCCGGCCTGGGGTAGATGCCCTCGGCCGGGCGGCAGATCCAACCGGCGAAGGTGCCTGGATCGGGCATGCCGAGCACGTGGAACTGCCTGCCCCCTGCGCGCGGATCGTCGCCCCAGCCTGCCGCCGGATAAATGACCACTTCGCGGCCCATGAGCGCCGGATCGACGTCCTCGCCGATCGCATCCACGACGCCTGCACCATCGGAGCCCAGGATGCAGGGCAGCTTCATGCCCGGGTAGCGATCGAGCGTAATCCAGACGTCGCGCCGGTTGATGGCGGCGGCGCGCAGCGCCACCCGGACCTCGCCGCGCCGTGGCCGCGGCACCGGCACCTGCTCGACGCACAGGGCCTGCGGCCCGCCGGTGCGGTGCAGCACCACCGCCTTCATCGTTTCGCTCATGGATCCATCCGTGCCCCGCGCGCGGCCGCCGTCCGCGCCTTGGAAAGTGCATCAACTTTCTCAAACATAGCTCATATCATCAATCAGTTAACTTTGATTTCTCGAACCGTTCCAGGCGTGGCGGCGGATCAATTGACGTTGCGCTCGCGCCCGCCCCAGTAGCGCCTGCGCAGTTCGCTCTTGAGCACCTTGCCCGGCCCGGACATCGGCAGCGCGTCGATGAACTCGGCGCTGCGCGGGCACTTGTAGCCGGCGATGAGCGTCTTGCAGTGCGCCCGCAGATCGGCTTCGTCGAGCGACGCCCCCGGCTTGAGCGTCACCACGGCGTGGACCCGCTCGCCCCACTGCTCGTCCGGCACGCCGATGACGGCGCAGATCGCCACCGCCGGGTGGGTCGCGATTGCGTTCTCCACTTCCACCGAATACACGTTCTCGCCGCCGGTGACGATCATGTCCTTGATCCGGTCCACCACGAACACGAACCCGTCCGCATCCATGTAGCCGGCGTCGCCGGTGTGCATCCAGCCGCCGCGGATCGCCGCCGCGGTCTCGGCAGGCTTGTTCCAGTAGCCGCGCATGATCCCCGGCGAGCGCACCGCGATCTCGCCGATCGTGCCGCGCGGGACCTCGTCGTCCGCGGCATCGACGATCCGCACCTCGCTCGCGAACGCCGCGCGGCCGGCCGAGCGCACCTTGCCGGCCCTGCGTCCCTCCGGCGTGTGATGCCAGCCCGGCAGGATGGTGGCGGTCGGCGACAGCTCGGTCATGCCGTACGCCTGGATGAACCGCGCGTTCGACAGGCGGTGGATCGCCCGATCCAGCACCGCCTCGCTGATCGGCGAGGCACCGTACATGAGCACCTTCAGGCTCGACAGATCGAACTCGCCGGCCTGCGGGTGATCCACCGTGCGCTGGAGCATGGTCGGCGCCAGGAAGGTCGTATCGGCGCGCTCGCGGTGGATCGCCTCCAGCACCGCCAGCGGATCGAAGGCCGGCAGGAACACCAGCGTGCTGCCCGCGAACAGCAGCATGTTCGACAGCGCCAGGCCGGCGACGTGGAACATCGGCGAGGACAGCAGCCCCACTCCGCCGGGCTCGACGCAGTCCTCGGCCAGGGTCTGCAGCACCGACTGGAACAGGTTTGCATGCGTGAGCATGACGCCCTTCGGGAAGCCGGTCGTGCCCCCGGTGTACATCACGGCGGCGAGATCGGCGCCGGACCGCAGCGCATCCGGCACCGGATCCGAGCCCGCCACCAGCGCCTCGTAGCCTGGCATGCCCGCCGGGGGCTCGGCGCCATCACCGGCATGGATCACGGTGCGCAGCGCCCGGGAGCGCTCGCGCAGTTCCGGTACCAGCGCGGCGTGCGCGTCGTCGACCAGCAGCACCGCGGTCTGGCAGTCGTCCAGCGAATAGGCGATCTCCGCCGGGCTCCAGCGGACGTTGACCGGGTTGATCGCACCGCCCGCCCACCAGGTGGCGAGCTCGAACTCCAGGTAGCGGTCGGAATTCAGCGCCAGCATGCCGACCCGATCGTCCGCGGCCACGCCCAGCGCGCGCAGCGCGCCGGCGAGCCGGGCCACGCGCTCGGCCAGCACGCGCCAGGTGCGCCGGCGGCCGTTGGAAACGGTGGCGATGGCGTCGGCGCGCTGCTGCAGAGCGCGGTGCAGCCCCTGCGTCATGTACACGGCGGCGTTCTCAGGGCTCGCCGGTGGAGGCCACCGGCACCCAGTCGAACCAGCGCACCGAGCCGACATGCTCCTGCATGGCGTCCACGAAGCGCTGCATCTGCGGGCTGCTCGCGACCCGATCCTGGGTCGCCTCGTCCGGGAAGCTCATCGCGGCGAAGTAGGTCCGCCAGTCGTGCACGCCGCGGGCGGTCCACCACGTCACCTCCGGGAAGCTCGTGCGGACCTCGGCGGCGAATGCGTGCATGGCGTGCTCGACCTTTTCGATCGCGTCCGGGGACACCCGGATCACGGCGTTTCTATACACTTTCATCGTTCAGGAACCCTGTCCTCGCCGCACGCGGCCCGACGCCGCGCCGGCAGTTGCGCGAGCACCGCACGGCGCTCGTCGTCTGTGAACCGCAGCCAGCCGGCGACCTCGTCGAGGGTGCGCCAGCAGCCGTCGCAATGGCCGTCCTCGCGCAGCCGGCAGATCTTCACGCACGGCGACGCAACCGTGCCCGCCGCGCTCACGCCGCCTCCGGGAAGGCGTCGCGCGCGAAGCGGCCGAGGTACTCCAGCCCCGCGATTGCCCGGCTGCCGTACCAGGACAGCATCTCGCCGTCGATCAGCCGCACCGGCGGCGCCTGCGGGCCGAGCGCCTCGCGCAGGGACCGCACGTGATCGGCGTCGAACGGGAACGGCTCGGTCGACAGCAGGATCAGATCCATGCGGCCGGCCAGTTCCGGCGACAGCTCGATGCGCGGATAGCGCGCCCCCTGCGCTTCGTGCGCCGCCTGCCAGCGCACCAGTGCCAGCATGCGCGCGATGTAGGTGTCCGCGCCGACCGTCATCCAGGGCTTGCGCCAGATGAGGTAGAGCACCCGCCTGTGCGGCAACGCCTGCGCCGCCTCGGCGAGCGCGCGGTGCCCGCGCCCGAACCGATCGCACAGGCGCTCGGCCTCGCCGGCAGCCCCGAAGATGCCGCCGAGCATGCGGTACAGCGCGAGGTTGTCGAGCGGATCAATCGGATGGGTGACGATCACGTGCGGCACGAACCGGGCCAGCGCGTCGACATCCTCGCGGGTGTTCTCGTCGACGTTGACCACGACGTGCGTCGGCGCCAGCGCGCGCAGGCTTTCCAGCCGCACCTGCTTGGTGCCGCCGACCTGCGGCAGGTCTTCCACGCGCCCGCGCGGGTGGATGCAGTACCGGGTGCGGCCGACCAGGCGGGCACCGAGCCCCAGGTCGAACATCAGCTCGGTGATGCTGGGCACCAGGCAGGCCACCCGCGCATCCGGGCCGGCATGGGAATGCCCGGTGCCGGCGGCATCGCGCCACAGCGCCATCACGCCCGGCTACATGTTGCGGCGGTACTGGCCGCCGACATCGAACAGCGCCTGGGTGATCTGGCCCAGGGAGCAGCAGCGCACCGCGTCCATGAGCACGTCGAAGACGTTGCCGCCCTCCATCGCCGTGCGCTTCAGGCGCTCGATGGCCGCCGGCGCCTCGGCCCGATGGCGCTCGTGGAAGGCGCGCAGGCGCGCGAGCTGGGAGGACTTCTCGTCCTGCGTGGCGCGCGCGAGCTCGATGCTCTGTTCCGGCTCCGGATCCGGGTTCAGGAACGTGTTCACGCCGACGATCGGCAGCGAGCCGTCGTGCTTCATGTGCTCGTAGTGCATCGACTCGTCCTGGATCCGGCCGCGCTGGTAGCCGTGCTCCATCGCCCCGAGCACGCCGCCTCGCTCGGCGATGCGCTCGAACTCGGCCAGTACCGCCTCCTCCACCAGCTCGGTCAGCTCCTCGATGATGAACGCGCCCTGGTTCGGGTTCTCGTTCTTCGCCAGCCCCCACTCGCGGTTGATGATGAGCTGGATCGCCAGCGCCCGGCGCACGGACTCGGCCGTGGGCGTGGTGATTGCCTCGTCGTAGGCATTGGTGTGCATGCTGTTGGCGTGGTCGTAGACGCCGATCAACGCCTGCAGCGTGGTGCGGATGTCGTTGAAGTTCATCTCCTGGGCGTGCAGCGAGCGGCCCGAGGTCTGCACGTGGTACTTGAGCTTCTGCGCGCGCTCGCCGGCGCCGTAGTACTCGCGCATCGCCAATGCCCAGATCCGGCGCGCGACACGGCCGATCACCGCGTACTCCGGATCCATGCCGTTGGAGAAGAAGAAGGAGAAGTTCTGGGCGAAATCGTCGATATCCATGCCCCGGGCGCGCCAGGCCTCGACGTAGGTCAGGCCGTTGGCGAGGGTGAAGGCGAGCTGGGTGATCGGGTTCGCGCCCGCCTCGGCGATGTGATAGCCCGAGATCGACACCGCGTAGAAATTGCGCACCTGGTGCTCGATGAACCAGGCCTGCACGTCTCCCATGAGCTTGAGCGAGAACTCGGTGGAGAACAGGCAGGTGTTCTGGCCCTGGTCTTCCTTGAGGATGTCGGCCTGCACCGTGCCGCGTACCGCCGCAAGCGCCGCGCTGCGCACCGCGGCGGCCTCCTGGCGATCCGGCGCGCGGCCATGCTCGCGCTCGAAGGCCGCCAGTCGCTGGTCGATGGCGGTGTTGAGGAACATCGCCAGGATCGTCGGTGCCGGGCCGTTGATCGTCATCGACACGCTGTTGTTGGGCGCGCACAGATCGAAGCCGTCGTACAGGGCGCGCATGTCGTCCAGGGTGGCGATCGACACGCCCGAGGTGCCGACCTTGCCGTAGATGTCCGGCCGCTCGTCCGGATCGCAGCCGTACAGCGTCACCGAGTCGAAGGCGGTGGACAGGCGCTTGGCCGGCGCGTGCGCGGACAGCGCCTTGAAACGCCGGTTGGTGCGGAACGGATCGCCCTCGCCGGCGAACATGCGGGTGGGATCCTCGTCGCCGCGCTTGAACGGAAAGACTCCGGCGGTGAAAGGGTATTCGCCGGGCAGGTTCTCCAGCATGAGAAAGCGCAGCAGTTCGCCCTCGTCGGTGAAACGCGGCAGCGCGACGCGCGGGATCGGCGTGCCGGACAGCGAGGTGCTCGTCAGCGCCGTGCGCTGCTCGCGTCCGCGCTGGGCGGTGACCAGCTCGGTGCCCGCGTAGGCCGCGCGGCGCGCGGGCCAGGCATCGATCAACGCGCGCGCGCGCGCCGGCAGCGCGGCGTCGCACTCGGCGGCGAGCGCATCGACCGCGGCCGTGTCTGCACCGCGCGCGGCGAGCATCGCGCGCACCGCCGCTGCCTGCTGGCGCGCGCGCGCGGCCTCGGCGCAGGCACGGACCTCGCGCTTGTAGCCGCGCACCGCGGCGGCGATCTCCGCCAGGGCACCGGCCCTGGCCGGCGGCACGATGGCCGCGGCCCGGGTGGAGGTTCGTGTCGACACCGGCGCCAGCCGGCACGGGCCCGCCGGCAGGCCATGCGCGACCAGCCCCTCGCGCAGGTGCTGGTACAGGGCGGTCACGCCGTCGTCGTTGAAGCGCGAGGCGATGGTGCCGAATACCGGCATGTCCTCGGGGCGATGCGTGAACGCCTGCCGGTTGCGCTGCATCTGCCGGCGCACGTCGCGCAGGGCGTCCTGCGCGCCGCGCCGGTCGAACTTGTTGATCGCCACCGCCTCGGCGTAGTCGAGCATGTCGATCTTCTCGAGCTGCGAGGCGGCGCCGAACTCGGGGGTCATGACGTACAGCGGCAGGTCGACGAAGGGCACGATGCCGGCGTCGCCCTGGCCGATGCCGGGCGTCTCGACCACGACCAGATCCGCGCCCGCCAGCCGGCAGGCATCGACGATTGCACGCAGATCGGCCGGCAGGCCGTCGGCACCGGCGCGGGTGGCGAGCGATCGCATGAAGATCCGCTCGCCGTCGAGTGCGTTCATGCGGATGCGGTCGCCAAGCAGCGCGCCGCCGCTGCGGCGCCGGGTCGGGTCGACCGCAATGATGGCGATCCGCAGGGCATCGTCGTAGTCCAGGCGCAGGCGCCGCAGCAGTTCGTCGGTCAGCGACGACTTGCCGGCGCCGCCGGTGCCGGTGATGCCGAGCACCGGCACCCGGCGCCCGGCTTCGCGCGCCGCGGCGACGCGCGCGCTCAGGTGCGGGGCGAGCGTGCCGTTGTCGATCGCGGTGATGAGGCGCGCCAGGGCCCGCCAGTCGCCGGCCGCGGCTGCTTCCACGTCCGGCGGCGCGACCACGCTCGGGTCGAACCGGCAATGCCCGAGCAGATCGTCGATCATCCCGGCCAGCCCCAGGCGCTGGCCGTCCTGCGGAGCGTACAGGCGGGTCACGCCGTAGGCGTGCAGATCGCGGATCTCCTCGGGCACGATCGTGCCCCCGCCGCCGCCGAACACGCGCACGTGGGAGGCGCCCGCCGCGCGCAGCCGATCCACCATGTACTTGAAGAACTCGACGTGCCCACCCTGGTAGGAGCTGACGGCGATCGCCTGCACGTCCTCCTGCAGGGCGGCGGTGACGATTTCGTGCACGGAACGGTTGTGGCCGAGGTGGATCACCTCGGCCCCGGCCGCCTGCAGCACCCGGCGCATGATGTTGATGGCGGCGTCGTGCCCGTCGAACAGGCTCGCGGCCGTCACCACCCGGATCGGCGCCGCCGGCTCCGGTCGCACCCCAGCCTCAATCGTCTGCGCACTCATCCGCGCAAGTATAAACGGGGTCGGAGTGATTTATTCCGACCCACGCCCCGAAACGGGGTCGGAGTGATTTTCCGCCTCCGAAACGGGGTCGGAGTGAATTTCCGGCATCGCGCCGCCCGCGCGCCGCCTCCCGCCCCTGGCCGGCCTGCCTGGGCGGGGCGCACCCAGCGGGCGGCCGAGCAGCCGCTCCACCTGCGACCGGAAGCCTTCGTTGCCGAGCGCGTAGTTGAACCGCAGTGCAGTTCGTATGGTTGCGTCCGATGATTCGAAATCCGCGCCCTCGAACAGGGCGCGATACGCATCCATCCGCTCGCCCGCGGTGATACCCATCGCCAGAAACAACGGGTGCGGCGTGAGCAGGAAATTCCGCTCGCCGTCGCCATTGGCGCCGTAGGACGACCAGCGGTAGTCCGCCGGGCGGGCAGCGATGCCCGCGACCACCGGATTGCGTTCGATATACCGGTAGCACCTGAGCAGATACTCCTCGGCGCACACGATGCTGCCCTTGTGCCTGCCCTCCCACAACGTGCCCGTACGTCGATAGGTCTTGTTCACGTACAGGACGTAGCTGCGGCCGACGTGCTGCATGACCCTGGATATGCCTTCGGCATCCGACGGGGTCATGAGCAGGTGGACGTGATTGCTCATCAACACGTACGCGTGCAGCGCGACCCGATAGCGGCGCAGCCCGTACTCGAGTTGGTCCAGATAGAGGCGGAAATCGGCTTCGGCATGGAAGCATACCGAGCGATTGTTGCCGCGCTGTACGACGTGTGCCGGTACCCCGGCGAGGTACATCCTTGCCCGGCGTGGCATGGCATCTCCTTTGCCATGGTGAGTGTCTGCGTGAAACAGTCTAGCCCGACCCGAGCGGTGTTCGAAATCCCGTTCCGGGGCCAGGCAGCTTCCGATGGCCGTAAATCACTCCGACCCCGTTTCGATGACGGAAAATCACTCCGACCCCGTTTCGTCCGGTAACATGGCGGGGGTTGGGGAGGCGCATTCGAGAATTGCTGATGACACGGCCGATACCGCGCGCGGGGATCCGCGACATCGCCGCCTACGTGGCCGGCGAAAAGAACCTGCCGGGGTTCGACGAACCGATCGTCCTGGCGTCGAACGAGTCCCCGCTCGGCCCGAGCCCGCTCGCGGTCGCCGCGGCGCGCGAGACGCTCGCGCGCATGCACATCTACCCCGACCCGGGCACGCGCCGGTTGAACGAGGCCCTGGCTGCATGCCATGGGATCGATCCGGACTGGATAATCTGCGGCGCCGGCTCGGAGAACCTCATCGAGGTCATCTGCCGCGTCTACGCCGGTCCCGGCGACGAGGTGCTCGCGCCGGCCTACAGCTTCCCGATGTATTCGATCTTTGCGCGCGCCGCGGGCGCCACGCCGGTCACCGCGCCGGTGCATGACTTCACCACCGACGTCGATGCGCTGCTCGGTGCCATCACCCCACGCACCCGCATCGTCTTCATCGCCAACCCGAACAATCCCACCGGCACCTGGATCGGGCGCGATGCGCTCGCGCGCCTGGCGGCCGGCGTGCCGGACGACGTATTGCTGGTGATCGACTCGGCCTACGCCGGCTATGCCACCGATCCGGCCTACGACGACGGCCTGGGCTGGGTGCGCGAGCGTCGCGGCCGCGTCCTGTGCGTGCAGACGTTCTCCAAGCTCCAGGCGCTGGCGGGCCTGCGCGTGGGGTGGGCGCACGCGGATCCGGAGACCATCGCCGATCTCATGCGCGCCCGGGCGGTGTTCGCCGTGTCCCGGCCGGCCGAGGCCGCCGCGGTCGCCGCGCTCGGGGACCAGGAACACACGCGCGCTTCGATAGCGCACAACGAACGCTGGCGCCCATGGCTGGCGGGCCGGCTGGCTGCGGCGGGACTGCAGCCCCTGCCCTCGGGCGGCAACTTCATCCTCGCGCGGCACCCGCGCTGGGACCGGGTCGACGCGGTCCTGCGCGGCCACGGCATCATCGTGCGCGCGATCCCGCCGGTGGAAGGCCTGCGGATCACGGTCGGTACCGAGGCGCAGATGCTCGCCCTGGAGCGCGCGCTCGAACAGTGGCGCGCCACTGACGGCTGATCGGACGGCCTGGATCCGCCCATGGTCGCCGGCGAAACCGCAGCGAATCCCCCGGAATTCGATCCGGCCGTGGTGCGGGCCATGGCGCGCTGGCCCGATGTGCCGGAGTGCCACGGCTGGCTCGCCCTGGACCGCCGGGGCGGCTGGCGCCTGCGCGGTGAGCCCCTGGACCATCCGAACATCATCGCGTTCATCGGCCGCAACTACGCCGCGGACGCACAGGGGCGCTGGTTCTTCCAGAACGGACCGCAACGCGTGTACGTCGCGCTGGAGTACACGCCGTGGATCTACCGCGTCGATGGCCGGGACGGGCTGGTCGCGCACACCGGCCGGCAGGCGGGCGCCGTCGAGCGCTTCTGCATCGATGACGAAGGCCACCTGCTGGCGCTGGCCGCGCTCGGCCCCGGACTCATCCATGCGTGCGACGTCCCGATCCTGGCCGCGCGGATCGCCGGCGCGCACGGCCGCCCGCTCGACGACGACGAGATCGAAGCCGCCCTCGCGAATCCCGCGGAGTGCCCGCTCACGCTGCGCTGGAACGACCGGCCGTTGCCGCTGGAGTTCGTGCCGCGCGCGCAGGCGGCACGGCGGTTCGGGTATCGTCCCGATCCGGCTCCCAGTCCCTGAATCCCCCCGACCCCCACCACGAAGGAGACATCCCGATGAGCATCCAGCAGGAAGACAAGGAAGCGATCCGCGACCTGATTTCCAACTACTGCTACTACGCAGACAGCGCCGATGCCGACCGGTTCGTGGCCCAGTTCACCGAGGACTGCGTCTGGGACGGCGGCGCAATCGGCCGCTTCGAGGGCCGCGCCGCCCTGCATGCCTTCATCGCCGGCTTCGCGAAGGGCCCGCGCACCATGCGCCACCTGACATTGAACACCGTCATCACCGGCGCGGGCACGCAGGCGCAGGCCAAGAGCTATATCGTCGTGACCAACCAGTCCGGCGATGCGCCGGCGCTCATGATGACCGGCTTCTACGACGACGTATTCGTCAAGCAGGGCGGCCGCTGGCTGTTCAAGTCCCGATCGATCCCCACCGATCCGACCGTTTTCAGCGGCCGTTGACGACCGCGCGCCGCCCCCCGAGGGTTGACCGATGATTGTGCTGCGGATCAATGGCGAGGCCCGGGAGATCGACGCGGATCCCGACACGCCGCTGCTGTGGGTGCTGCGCGACGCCCTCGGCTTGACCGGCACCAAGTACGGCTGCGGCATCGGTGCGTGCGGTGCCTGCACGGTGCACGTGGACGGCCAGGCCGTGCGCGCGTGCGTCGTGCAGGCGGCGGTGCTGGAAGGCAAGGAAATCACCACCATCGAGGGGCTGGACGCGGCCGGCCTGCACCCGGTGCAGCAGGCCTGGATCGATCACGGCGTTCCACAATGCGGATACTGCCAGCCCGGCATGGTGATGGCGGCGGTCGCGCTGTTGCTGCAGAACCCGGCGGCCACCGACGCCGACATCGACGCGACGATGACCAACCTGTGCCGGTGCGGCACCTACGGCCGGATCCGCGCCGCCATCCACACCGCCGCGGCGCGTCTTGCGGGGGGCAGGTGAACCGCTCGCGGCGCCGGTTCCTGATCGCCGGTTCCCTGCTCGGCGGCGGCCTGCTCGTCGGCTACGCGCTGCGCGACCCGGATCCGCTCAGCCCGGTACCGGCCTTTGCCGCCGACGGCCGCTCGGCGGCGCTCAACGGCTGGGTGAAGATCGCCCCAGACGGCACGGTCACCGTCGCGTTGCCGAACGTGGAAATGGGCCAAAGCGTCTACACAGGCCTGCCGCTGCTGATCGCCGAGGAGATGGATCTCGATCCGGCGCAAGTGCGCGTGGAGCCCGCCCCGCTCGACCCGCTCTACGCCAACACGGCGGTGTTCGTGGAGATGCTGCCGGGCGATCCGTTCGGGCGCGATCCGATGTCGGTGGCGCTGCGCTGGATCGGCCGCAAGGCCGGCCAGCTCATCGGCTTCATGGTCACCGGCGGCTCCAGCTCGATGATCAATGCCTGGCTGCCGATGCGCACCGCCGGCGCCTCGGCCCGGGCGATGCTGGTGGAGGCGGCCGCGCGACGCTGGCAGGTGCCGGCGCGCGAGTGCAGCACCGAGGCGGGCCAGGTCCGGCACGCGGCGAGCCGGCGCACGCTCGGCTACGGGGATCTCGCGCAGGAGGCGGCTGCCATCGCTCCGCCGCCCCGGGCGGAGCTGAAGGCGCGCGCGGATTTCCGCCTGCTCGGCCGGCGCCAGCCGCGGCTGGACGCGCCGGACAAGGTCACCGGCCGCGCAGGATTCGGGATCGACGTGCGCGTACCGGGCATGCGCCACGCGGCGATCGCGCAGTGCCCGACGTTCGGCGGCCGGCTCGTGGACGTGGACGACGCGCGCGTCACCGGCCAGCCCGGGATCGTCGCCATCGTCCGCCTCACCGACGCGGTGGCGGTGGTCGCCGACAGCCACTGGCGCGCGCAGCGCGCGCTGGATGCGCTGGTGGTCCAGTGGGACGCCGGCGAGGCCGCCAGCGTTTCGAGCGAAACCATCCACGCCCGACTGGCCGAAGGACTAGAACGCGGCGAGCCGATCGTCTACGAGGACGAGGGCGACACGGAAGCGGCGATTTCCGGCGCCGACCGGATCGTCGAGGCCGCCTACCGGGTGCCGTTCCTGGCCCACGCGACGATGGAGCCGATGAACTGCACGGCGCGGGTCGATGCCGCCAGCTGCGAAATCTGGATCGGCCACCAATCCCCGCACCTGGTGCGCTGGTTCGCGGCGCGCATGCTCGAAATGGAACCCGAGCAGGTCGTCGTGCACGGCACGTTCCTGGGCGGCGGGTTCGGCCGGCGAGCCGAGATCGATATCGTCGGCCAGGCGCTGGCCATCGCGCGCGCGCTGCCCGGCACGCCGATCCAGCTGCTCTGGTCGCGCGAGCAGGACATGCGCCACGACGTATACCGGCCGGCGATGGTTGCGAAACTGCGCGCCGGGCTGGACGCCAGGGGCCGGCCGCGGGCCTGGTGGAGCCGCAGTTGCGGTCCTTCGGTCGCGCGCTCGACCACCGAGCGCATCCTGCCCGCCATGGCCTCGGACTTTCCGCCCGACAAGAACAATGCCGACGGCGCCGTCCGCCAGCGTTACTCCTTCGCCGCAAGGCGCGTGGAGCACGTGCTGGTGCCGGTGCCGGTGCCGCTGGGCTTCTGGCGCAGCGTCGGGCATTCGTACAACGCCTTCTTCGTCGAGTCCTTCCTCGACGAGGTCGCGCACGCGTCGCGCCAGGATCCGTACCGCCTGCGGCGCGATCTGCTCGCCGCCGATCCGCGCGCGCTGCAGGTGCTGGACACCGCGGCGATGCGCGCCGGCTGGGGCACCGCGCTGCCCGCCGGGCGCGGGCGCGGCATCGCCTTCCACGAATCCTTCGGCTCGCTGGTGGCGCAGGTGGCGGAGGTCTCGATCGCACCGGACGGCACACCGCGGGTGCATCGCGTGGTGTGTGCCGTGGACTGCGGCATGGCGGTGGACCCGGAGGGCGTCATCGCGCAGATGGAGAGCGGGATCCTCTATGGACTCACCGCGGCGCTGCACGGCGCCATCACGATCTACTCCGGCGCCGTGCAGCAGTCGAACTTCCACGACTATCCGCTGGCGACGCTCGCGCAGGCGCCGCGGATCGAAGTGCACGTGGTCGACAGCGGCGCGGAACTCGGCGGCGCCGGCGAGCCTGGCACGCCACCGATCGCGCCGGCGGTCGCGAACGCCATTTTCGCTGCCACCGGCGTGCGCGTGCGCGAACTGCCCATCCGCGCGCAGCGCCTGCGGCGCGCGGATGGCGCTTGAACGCGTCGCGACCGCGGGCTACTGGCGGAACCGGCGATCGATGCCGGCCGCGCGCAGCCGGATCTGCGCCTGCCGCGCCTCGGGCGTGATGCGCAGGGTGTCGGCCGGCAGCACGGCCGGCAGCTCCGCGAGCTTCACCAGCCGGGTCCTGAACCCGGGCAGCGTATCCGAGCGCAGCCCGCGGTAGCTGAGCGAACCCTCGCGCCAGCCGGACACGTCGATCCAGTTCGGCACCCCTGGATCGGCGTGCGCGAGCACGACCCGGATCGTGCCGTCTGCCTCGGCTGCCGCCTGGTGCGTGTTCAGGCTGGCGAGCCGCCAGCGGTAGTCCACCGTCTGCCCCCAGAGGTTGTAGAACTCCAGGGTCCAGAACCGGCAGGGCACCGGCGCGAACTCCAGCACCAGCGCTTCCTGCGGCTCGATCACGCAACGGCACATGGCGAGCGCGCTGCGCGGGTTCGCGTCGTGCTGGCCGATCCAGGAAGCGTCGGGCCTGGGCCGGCCACCGCGCGCGAGCATCGTATTGGGCGGGCCGATGCCCTGCGTGAACTCCGTGGCCCAGAATTTCGTCGAGGTGACTGCGAACTGCCCCGCGCGCCGCAGGGCATCGATGGCACGCTCCGGGCTCATGAGCGGCGGCGCGCCCTGCGCACCGACGCGCTCGATCCGCAGCCGCACCGAGTCCTCGTTCAGCCAGTCGTTGAAGAACTGGCGGATCCGCAGGTGCACCGCCTGCGGCGTGGTCCTGATCCAGTTGCCCGGGTGCGGATCGGGGCTGAGGATCACCTCGAAGCTGCCGTCCCACTCGACCTGCAGTTCGTCGCCGAGCAGCGGTTGCGCGTCCAGGACGAAGTTGTAGGGCTCGCCCATCTCCCAGGCATCCACGCCCGGCTGCGGCTCGGCCCGGCGCAGCACGCTGAACACCAGCCACTGCGCACTGCCGCGGTTGCCGACCAGGCGGTAGGTCTGGCTGCCGTCGATCCACGCCGAGTAGTACAGGGCGTTGGCGTTGTCGCCCGCGTGCTTGCGCGTCGGGTAGAAGTACCGCATCAGGTACGGATGCTGCGGCGTGTCGTTCTCGAAGTGGAACTCGAACCCCAGCCGCAGGCTCTGCGTCAGGTAGCGGAATGCCTCGCCGCGTTCGCCCGGCGAGGCCTGGATGCGTTCGTCGAAGATGTGATCGCTCGCGGTGCGCAGGTCGTCCAGGAACTTCGACCAGGCGCTCCTGAGTTCTGAATCGCTCATGCCCGCTCCTTTCGTATCATCCTGCGCCTCAGCGCCGCAGGCCGAGCGGATCGTCCGGATCCACGGCCGGCATGAATGGACGGCGCCGATCCATGTCGGTGATCTGGTACACCTTGCCGATCCAATTGTTGATGATCGCCTCGCCGGTATCGTGCCAGGTGTTGTCCAGGCGCGCGGTCACGAGCGCCTCGGGCATCGGCGGCGGCGGCGCGCCGTTGGAGCGCGCGTTGCAGATCGCCTCGGCATGCTCCCAGAGCAGGTCCTGGCACTGGCGCGAGAAGTAGTTCTCGGGATAGGGCGGATAATCCGCGCGCTCGCCGGCGAGGTAGCGCATCACCTCGCGCTTGTACTCCTTGAGCAGGCTGACCGTGTCGTACTCGGGATGCCCCTGGAAGAACACCAGCCGGAACAGATCCTCGCTGACCGCCAGGTGCACGCCCACCTCGTCGCTCTGGGCCAGCACGCGCAGCCCGGCCGCCTCGAACTGCGCACGATCGACGTCGTTGAATCGCGAGTGGGGCACGTCGAAGCGGGTATTCACGCCGACCACGAGCGGATGCCGCGCATCCTGCACACGGTGTGGGTAGACGCCCCAGCACTTGGCCGGCAGCGCGCGCCGCTTCTGGCCGTGGCGGAACTGCAGCACCGCGTGCGTGGCCAGGCAGGAGCACAGCGTGGAGGTGACGTTCCCGTAGGCCCAGTCGATCACCTCGATGAGCGGCTCCCAGAACGGCTCCAGGGCCAGATCCGGCTGGGTGACGTTGGCGCCGGTGATGATGAGTGCGTCCAGGCCGGCGCGCCGGATGTCGTCGAAGGTCTCGTAGTTGGCGGCGATGTAGTCCGCGGCGGCCTGCCCGCGCGGCAGCCCGGCGAGCGAGAACGGGTGCATGTAGAACTGCGCGATCTGGTTGCTCTCGCCGACCAGGCGGAAGAACTGCCGCTCGGTCGCCTCCAGCGCCGCGTCGGGCATCATGTTGAGCAGGCCGATGTGCAGCTCGCGGATTTCCTGCCGTACGGCGGCGTCGCGCTCGATGACGGTCGCGCCCTCGGCACGCAGGGCGGCAAAGGCGGGAAGGCCGGAATTGGCGACCAGCGGCATGGCTTCAGACCGCCGCTGCGCGCACGGCCTGCGCCGCGAGCACCGACTCCACCAGCGCCAGGAAATCGGCTTCGTCGCGGATCCGTGCCACGTCGGCCGCGGCCAGCGAGTAGCCGTGGCGCGCCGCGATCGCCTCGTAGCGCGGGATGCGGGCGTAGAACAGGCGCGGAAACACCCAGCGGACGAAATCGTCCGGTTCCACCAGGGCGACGTACTCCAGCGCGCGCTCGCGCATGTACACCCCCAGGTGCTCGTCCAGGAATTTCTCACGGTAGTACAGCGGCTTCGGATCGCGCCGCGCCCGCTCGATGAGCGCCGCCTCGTCCGCGTCGCTGGCGCGGATGTAGAGCATCAGCGTGTGCGCGGCGAGCGTTTCGAGCACGTCGGGGTCGTCCAGCTCGCAGACGCTGCCGCCGGCGTCGTTGACGAAGTGCGGGTAGCCGTAGATTTCACGCGCCTTGCGGATGAATTCCGGCACGTCCTTCAGCGCGGCGACCTCCGCCGCGTGGTGCAGCCGCTGGCGGCGCTTGAACTCGACCAGGCGCAGGCCGCCGCGGTCCGGATCGCCGAGCTTGCCCAGGAAGGTCGACAGGGGCGCGAGGTTGTCGACCGTGATGTTGTTGTTGATGTGGATCGAGTCCGATCGCAGCAAATCGCGCAGGAACGGCACCTGCATCGCCTGCAGCTTGATGTTGTCGAGGATCGGTTCATCCAGGTAGCGGGTGCCGATGCGGTAGTCGGCGGAGAAATGGAACCACTGCTGGCGGCGCAGGATGTTGGCCAGCCAGGTCTTGCCCACGCCGGACATGCCCAGCAGGGTGACGGACTTGTTCGGCCAGCGGCGGAATTCGTCTGCGGACAGGCGCACGTGTCGGATCCCTGCCGGGCCGGTGGCGCCGCGGCTTGGTCGGTTGGCAATGGCGCGGGATCATGACAAATCGGGGCGACGGGCGAAAGCCGGACCGCGCGCACCCGGGGCCCCTGCCCGGGCGGGCGGACGACGATGTACCGCGCGGCGGCGCCCGCCTGCGGGGAGGGGGGACGCGGACGCCGCCGGCGGACACCGGGTGAAACGATCAGCTCGCCGCTTCGGGCACCAGCGCGTTCAATTGCAGCCGCGGCGTGGTCGTGAGCTGGTGCGGCACACAGCCCAGGGATTGCTTCTCGGCGCGGTAGTTCAGCGCGGGCAGCACCTGGTCGCGGAAATGCTCGACCAGTTCGCAGTCGCCGCGATCGACCCGGCGCGTGCCGGTGCCGTCGATGGACACGGTCTGCCAACGCGCCTTGATCTCCCCGCCGCCGCCGGCGCCGACTTCCACCGGTACCGAGAACTTCAGGTGCGCGTTCACGAACGGCTCGGGCTTGCCCGGCTGGCCACAGCCGAACGTGTCCACGCGCAGATCGTCGCGCGCGCCGATGGCCCTGAGCATGTCGCGGACCTTGGCCTCGAAGCCCTCGCACGAATACTTGGTCGTGAAGCCGTAGTAGCGCAGGTCCACTTCGCGCTGTTCCCAGCGCGCATCGACCTGGGCGCTCGCCGTCCCGGCGACGGCGGTGAGCACGAGCACTGCGATGGGGAGCTTCATTGTGCCTCCTGCATGGTTGGGTACGCGCAGTTTAGAATCCGGCGCCCGCCTCGAGTTCCGAACGGCTGCGGCGTTTACGCGGATTTACGCTCGATCCGCGAGGGCGATCACCGACCCGGTCCCGATCGGCGTGCCGCGGCGGTGCGCCGCCGGGCCGGCGCCGGCGAGGACGGCACGCAGGATCTGCAGGACATCTCCGTGCGAGACCAGCAGGATGGTACGACCGCGGTGCTCGCCATCGAGCGCCCGGACGAGCGCCAAGGCCCGGGCCGCGACCGCCTGCGCGCTCTCAACGCCCCAGTGGGTGTGCGCGGGATCGACCGCGTCGCGCGCCCAGATCGCGGCATAGTGCGCATCGCTCGCGCCTTCCAGGCCGCCGAAGCCGCGTTCGCGCAGCCGCGCATCGAAGCGCACCGGTGCCCGCGCCGCCAGGACGCGGGCGGCGATCGCGGCGCTCTGCGCCGCGCGCGCGTAGTCCGAGCTGACGATCAGCGCGGCGGCGTCGAGATCCGGCAAGGCACGCACGGCGGCTTCCACCTGCAGGCCCCCCGCCGGCGTCAAGCCGAATCCCTCGCGGGCGCGTGCCGGCAGGCTGGCGATGACGCCCAGTACGTTCGCCTCGCTCTGGCCGTGGCGCAGGGCGTAGTAGCGGTTGGCGAGCGGGGCGGCCGGCATTGCGCCGATGATAGCCGTCGCTTGCGGACACGGCACGCGGTTGGCGCGCGCGGGAGCCGCCTGTACGATCCGGCTCATGTCGATGCCGCAGAATCCCACCGCCACCACCGCGCTGCTCCAGGAGCTGATCGGCCTGCTGAGCCTGGAGCGCCTGGAAGACAACATGTTCCGCGGCTCCAGCCGCAATATCGGCGCCAACCGCGTCTACGGCGGGCAGGTCCTGGGCCAGGCGATCCAGGCCGCGCAGTACACGGTCGAGGGCCGGGACGTGCACTCGTTCCACGCCTACTTCCTGCGCGAGGGCAACTGCGACGCGCCGATCGTCTATGTCGTCGATCGCAATCGCGACGGTGGCAGTTTCTCTTCCAGGCGCGTGGTCGCGATCCAGCACGGCCAGCCGATCTGCACCCTGGCGGCATCCTTTCACCGGCGCGAGTCCGGCCTGGACCGCCAGCACGCCGCCCCCCGTGTCAGCCCGCCCGAGCAGTTGCCCACCGTGGCCGAGCTTGGCGCGCGCCACGCCGCCACCCTCGACGCCACGCTCACGCGCTACGCGACCAAGACCCTGGGGCCCTTCGAGCTGCGTCCGGCGGAGCCCGACTTCATGGCACCGGGCAACGGCGTGCCGTACCGGAACCTGTGGTTCCGGATCCCGGTGCCGGTGCCGGACGACGAACTCCTGCAGCGCGCAATCCTGGCCTACCTTTCGGACCAGAACATGCTGGGCACCACGCTGGATCCGCACCGGGGGGACATCGCCGGACAGCGCGTGCAGATGGCGAGCCTGGACCACGCGATGTGGTTCCACCGCCCGTTCCGGATCGACGAGTGGATGCTCTATGCGAGCGAGAGCCCGAACCTGTCCGCCGGACGCGGGCTGGCCCGCGGCAGCATCTATCGTCGCGACGGCACGCTGGTCGCGTCGACGATGCAGGAAGGCATGGTGCGGGTCGTGTCGCCGGCATGAACGTGCCGCCGCACGAGGATTTCGCGCAATTCGCGCACCGGCTCGCCGAAGCCGCCGGCGCGGTCATCCTGCCGTATTTCCGTGCCCGGCTGCAGGTCGACAGCAAGGGCGACGGGCGCAATTTCGACCCGGTCACCGCCGCCGATCGCGCCGCCGAGCGCATGATGCGCGACATGATCGCCGGGCGCTATCCGCAGCACGGCATCCTGGGCGAGGAATTCGGCATCGAGAACGGCGAGGCCGCGCTGCGCTGGGTGCTGGATCCGATCGACGGCACCCGCGCCTTCATCTCCGGCCTGCCGCTGTGGGGCACGCTGATCGCGCTGTGCGAGGGCAACGAGCCGATCGTCGGCTGCATGAACCAGCCCTACCTCGACGAACGCTTCCTGGGCACGGCGGACGGCGCCTTCATGCACATGCGCGGGGTCACCAGCCGGATCGTAACCCGCCCCTGCGCAACCCCCGCCGACGCGGTGCTCTACGCCACCGACCCGGCGATGTTCCGCCAGCCCGGCGAGCGGGCGGCGTTCGACCGCGTGGCCGCACAGGCCCGGCTGACCCGCTTCGGCGGGGACTGCTACGCCTATTGCATGCTCGCCGCGGGGCAGATCGATCTCATCGTCGAGGCGGATCTGAAGTTCTACGACATCGCCGCGCTGATCCCGATCATCGAGCGCGCCGGCGGGATCGTCACCGACTGGCAGGGCCGGCGCGCGTTCGACTCCGGCCGCGTGGTCGCCGCCGGTGATGTACGCTGCCACGCCGCGGCGCTCGAACTGCTCGGCGGCTGAGGCGGCGCCGCGCCCGAAACGGTCAGCCGCCGGCTCCGTGCAACACCATGCGTACCACCGTGACCACGGTGAAAATGAACAGGGCGGTACCGATGAGCCCGCCGACGATATACGGCCAGGGCGAGCGCGTCTTCATGTCGCGCTCGAAGTTCTTCCGGCTCTGCACGCCGATGGCGCTGGCGAGCACGGCCTTGAGGATCTGGAAGGCACCGGGCCGGGATTGCGGGTTCTCGGGGCTGGACATCGGGTCGACCGTGTGTGAATTGATGCGCCGGCCACGGGCAATATCGCCCATGCCCGTCCGGCCCTTTGAATTATAGCCGCTGCCGCGCGGCGCCGGATATCGACCACACAGGAGATCGGGACCGTGAACCAGAGCGCCTCCAGCGCACCACCGGCCATGAACGACGCGTCCGGCACGTCGGACAAGTTCCTGCTCCAGGCCGGCGTCCACGACATCAACGGCGCCTTCGCCTACGGCGCGATCTGCCGCGCGATCGCCGTCGACCCGGATCTGATCGCCCTCGCGGCGCACTGCCGGCCCGGGCAGGTCATCCCGCATTTCTTCATGGGCGTACTGCACTATGTCGCCCTGCGGTATCCGCAACACGCGTTCGCCGAATTCTTTCCCTCGATCGCTCCGAAGCCGCGGCCGCCGGCGCAGATCGCGCCGGTGCTGAAGGCGTTCTGCAGCGCGCATCGCGATGAGATCATCGCCGTGGCCTCCACGCGCACCTGCCAGACCACTGCCGTGGATCGCGCGCCGACCATCCTGCTTTCTCTGGACTTCGTCGCCCGGCGGGCGGGTGCGCCCCTGTCGCTCATCGAAGTGGGTTGCAGCGCGGGCCTGCTGCTGATGTTCGACCGCTTCGGCTACGACTTCGGACCCGGCGGCACGATCGGCGACCCGGACTCGCCCGTGCGCGTGCGGCCGGTGTTCCGCGGCACGCCGCCGACCGTGCCTGCACGCCTGCCGCCGATTGCCTGGCGGGTGGGAGTCGATCTGCATGCGGTGGAAGTGGGCGATTCCGAAGTCCGGCGCTGGATCCAGGCGCAGACCTTCCCGGAGTGGGTCGACGAGGCCGCCCGTACCCGGGCCGCGCTCGAAATGCGCGCCGGGCATGCCCTCGACATCCGCATCGGCGATGCGCTCGATCTGGTGCCGTCGCTCGTGCGCGAACGCCCCGATCCGGTCTGCGTGCTGCATTCGAACTGCCTGTACCAGTGGTCGCTCGCCCAGCGCGAACGCTTCGATGCCCTGCTGCGGGACGTAAGCCGCGGCCGGGTGCTGCATCGCGTCGGCATCGAGACCTCCGACGCGGCGCTCTACAATGCCCCCGCGTACATGCGCGAGCACGGCGAGTTTCCGCCCGTGGAGATCCTGTATACCGAGTACCGCGATGGCGCGGGCTCGGCGCCGCGCGTGCTCGGCCTGACCGAGGGCTACGGCCGCTGGATGCAGTGGAATGTACATCCCGCCGGGTAACCCGGCTTTCGATCGACACCCCAGGAAGAACGAACATGGCCGATATCGAAATCGAATCCCCGCGCGCCGGCGTCACGGTGCTGCGCCTGAACCGCCCGGATCAACTGAACGCGCTGACCCGGGAGATGGTCGTGGATCTCGGCCGGTTGATTGGCGAGTGCGGGCGCGACCCGGCGTGCCGGGTGCTGGTCCTGACCGGCGCCGGTCGCGGCTTCTGCGCCGGCCTGGACCTGCGCGCGGCCAGCGCGCGCAACAGCGCCGGCAGCGACACTTCCATCACCAAGTTCGACGGCCAGGAGTCCTTCGCCGCCATGGTGCAGGCGATGCGGCGCTTGAAGATACCCGTCATTGCCGCGGTAAACGGCGCCGCGGCCGGCGCCGGCTTCGCGCTGACGCTCGGCGCCGACGTCCGCGTGGCCGCCCGCTCGGCGAAGTTCCACGTCGCGGCGGTGAAGATCGGCCTGTCCGCGGGGGAATGCGGGATCAGCTACCACCTGCCGCGCTACGTCGGCGCCAGCCGCGCGTTCGAGATCATGCTGACCGGGCGGCCGATCGACGCCGCCGAAGCCGAGCGCATCGGCCTGGTCTCACGGCTGGTGGACGACGGGCAGGCCTTGCCCGCGGCGCTGGAGATCGCCGCGGCGATCTGCGCGAACGCGCCGTTCTCGGTGCGCGAGACCAAGCGCATCATGTGGCGCAGCGTCGATGCGTCCAGCCTGGACGCGGCGCTGGACATGGAGAACCCGACCCAGATCGTCGCCTCCCTGTCCGAGGACTTCAAGGAAGCCGCGGAGGCGTTCGTCGGCAAGCGCACCCCGGACTTCCACGGCCGCTGACCGGCGACGGTCAGAGCATGACCTGCCCGCCGTCGGCGTTCAGGGTCTGGCCGGTGAGGTAGTGCGCGTCGTCGCTGGCCAGGAACACGCACACCGGGCCGATGTCCTTGCGCGAATCGCCGAAATAGCCGAGCGACAGGTCGCGCCTGTACATCTCCGCCTCCTTCGGGTGCGATTCGAGGAACTCCGCCGCATTCGGGCTGAGCGCCGCCGGGTTCACCACGTTGACGCGGATCCCGTGCTGGCCCAGGTCGCGCGCCGCCGCCCGAGTGATGCCCCGGATGCCTTCCTTGGTGGCGGAGTACGCCGCCATGAGGCGGTTCCCGTACACGCCCTCGCGCGAGCCCAGGTTGATGATCGAGCCCCCGCGCTCCTTCATGTACGGGAAGGCCTCCTGCATCATGTAGATCGTGCCGAACAGCCCGGAGCCGATGACGGACTCGAAGTCGTCGTCGCTGAGTTCCATGAATGGCTTGGTATCGGCCATGGTCTGGGCGTTGTTCACCAGCACGTCCAGGCGCCCGAAGCGATCCATCGTCCGCGCCATCACGTCCTTCGCATGGGCGCGCTCGCGGACGTTGCCCGGCACGATGAGGACTTCGGCGCCCTCGGCCCTGACCGATGCCGACGCGGCTTCCAGCTTGGCCCGGTCGCGGCCGGTCATGACGATGGTCGCGCCCTCGGCGGCGAAGGCCTGGGCGATGCCCAGGCCTACGCCCTGGCCCGCGCCCGTGATGACGGCAACCCTACCCGCGAGTCGTTGCATGGCACTGTCTCCTGTCGGCCGTGCGTCACCGCGACGCCGGCATCGTGGACCTGCGCCGCAGCGCCGGACACGCCGGCGACGGCGCGCTCTAGGCGCGCAGGCGTGCGCGCAGTTCGTTCTTGCGGATCTTGCCGGTCGGCGTACGCGGCAGTTCGCTCACCAGCACCAGGTGCTCGGGTGTCTTCTGCTTCGCGAACCCCGATGCGGCGTAGTGCGCGCGCATCTGCTCGAAATCCAGTTGCGCGCCCGGCTTGAGTACCGCGTACGCGCAGACGCGCTCGCCGAAGCGCGGATCCGGCATGGCCACCACCGCGGCCTCGGCCACCGCCGGGTGCGTGATGAGAATGTTCTCGACCTCCATCGAGGAGATGTTTTCGCCGCCGCGGATGATGAGATCCTTCTTGCGATCGGTGATGGTCAGGAAGCCCTGCGCATCCACGCAGCCGACGTCGCCGCTGCGGAACCAACCGTCGGCGGTGAAGCTGGTGCGGTTGTGTACGTCGTCCAGGTAGGCCGGAAACTGCTCCGGGCCGATGAGCAGGATCTCGCCGTCGCTGCCGAACGGCAGGTCCCGATCCTCGTCGTCGACGATCCGCACCTCGGTGCCCGGCAGGATCTTGCCGTCGGTCATCGACCGCCGCTCCAGCGACATGGCCGCATCGTAGGAGGAAACCGTGGAATGCTCGCTGGAACCGTAGGTGCGCCCGGCGATGATGCCCAGGCGGTCGGCCATGCGAACGTGCTCCGGCGTGACGGTCGCGCCGCCCAGGCCGAACTGTCGCAGGCTGGCCAGCGAATGCCCGCCGGCGCGCGCGGCCTCGACCAGCGTCAGCAGGAAATAGGGCGCGCCGCCGCTCTGGTTCACGCCCAGCCGGTCGATCAGTTCCGCCGCCACCGGCGCGTCCCAGCGGTCCATGTGCACCACGGGATAGCCGCGCACCATCGGCCGCATGAGGAAATTGAAGCCCTGGATGTGGCCCGCGGGCGTCGGGTTCAGGAACGTGCCGGGCTTGCGCAGGAAATTGGGGATGTACCACTCGCAGGTGAGCGTGTTGTGGGTCTGCTGCACGCCCTTGGGCTCCCCGGTCGTGCCCGAGGTGAAGAGCATCAGGCAGGTGGCATCCGGATCCTGCTTCGGCACGGGGACCGGATCCGCGGCCTTCTCGCGCAGGCGTGCAAGCGTCTGCGCGCCGGCCGGCGCCCGCTCGCCGACGATGATCACGTGTTCCAGGTCGGGCGTGTCTCCCAGCGCCGACAGCCGCTCCAGATAGTCCACGTGGCGCCAGCGGTCCGGAACGATCAGCGCACGCGCGCGCGCGCGACGCAGAATGAACCCCACCTCGGCCGGGCCGTAGAAATGCACGATCGGCAGCACCGTCGCGCCGGCGCAGAACGCCGCCGCGTACAACACCGCGGTCTCGTAGCTGGTCGGAAGCTGGAACGCGACCACGTCCCCGGGACGGATGCCGATTGCCGCCAGCGCCCGCGCCATGCGCGCGCCGTCGCCGACGATCTCGGCCGTGGAACTGCGCCGCAGGCCGTGCTCGGTATGGAAGTGGAACGGGGTGTCGGGTCGTTCGCGCGCCAGCCGCATCAGCGTCTGGCCGACGCTCTCGTTGCGGTACCAGCCTTCACGGTGCCAGCGTGCCCGCAACTGCGCCCGGGCACGGAAGATTTGTTCCAGTTCGACGTTCTGCATCGGCTAAGATTAGGGTCTGCCATGACGCAGGTCAAAGCCCCGGCACATGCGCGCCGGATACTCGGGCCCCGCGTCCTACCCGCCCGCCGGCCGGGCCGAATCATCGCCACCAGGAGCACACATGGATTTCCAGCACAGCGACAAGGTCAAGCGCTACCAGGATCAGGTCGAAGCCTTCATGGCCCGGCACATCCACCCCAACGAGGAAGCCTACCGGGAACAGCAGCGCGCCCTGACCGATCTCGGCGCGGATATCCCGATCATCGAGGAATTAAAGCCGATCGCGCGCGAGGCGGGCCTGTGGAACCTGTTCCACTCCCACTCCGAGCACAAGCTCTCCAACCTGGAATACGCGCCGCTGGCCGAGATCATGGGCCGGGTATTCTGGGCTTCGGAAGTGTTCAACTGCTCCGCGCCGGACACCGGCAACATGGAGACGCTGCACCGCTTCGGCGACGACGCGCAGAAGAAGCAATGGCTCGAGCCGCTGCTGGCCGGGGAAATCCGCTCGGCATTCAGCATGACCGAGCCGGACGTAGCCTCCTCCGATGCCACCAACATCCAGACCAGCATCCGCCGCGACGGCGATCACTACGTGATCAACGGCCGCAAGTGGTTCACCTCCGGGGCGATCTCCAACCGCTGCAAGGTGCTCATCGTGATGGGCAAGACCGACCCGGACAACCCGAACAAGTACAAGCAGCAGTCGATGATCCTGGTGCCGCGCGACACCCCGGGCGTCACCGTGGTGCGCGATCTTCCCGTGCTCGGCTTCTACGAGCACCCGCACGGTCACCCCGAGGTGCGCTACGACGACGTGCGCGTGCCGGTGTCGAACATGCTCCTGGGCGAAGGGCGCGGATTCGAGATCGCGCAGGGCCGCCTCGGCCCGGGCCGCATCCACCACGCCATGCGCAACATCGGCCAGGCCGAGGTCGCGCTGGCGAAGATGTGCCGCCGGCTGGCCTCGCGCGTCACCTTCGGCCGGCCGGTGGCCGAGCAGAGCCTGTGGCGCGAGCGGATTGCCAACGCCCGGATCATGATTGACCAGGCACGCTTCCTGGTGCTGTACGCGGCGGACAAGATGGATCGGGAGACCAACAAGGCCGCGAAAAAGGAAATCGCCATGGCCAAGGTCACCTGCGCGCGCATGTTGACCACCATCGTCGACTGGGCGATCCAGGCCCACGGCGCCGGCGGCGTCACCGAGGACTTCGACCTCGGGCACATGTACGCGCGCGCGCGCGTCATGCACATCGTCGACGGTCCGGATGAGGTGCATACCGATCAGATCGGGCGCACCGAGATCGCCCGGCACGTGCCGGCGGTGAAGAAGTAGCCAGGTCTGCGAAGTGCCCGGTTCCCCGCCCGCCGGCGCGATCGCACCGGCGGGCGGCAGGACTATTCGTAGCGGTAGCGCAGCGTCAGCCCGATCACGCGCGGGTCGCCGAGCGTCGCCGCGTTGTATCCCAGGGCGATGTCGCCGAACACGAGGCCGGAGGTCGTGTACTCCTCGTCGGTCAGGTTCTTGACGAAGAAACTGGCGTCAAAGCGCGATCCGAGAATGCGGCTCCAGTCGATCTGCATGTTGAAGATGCCGTAGCCCTTCTGGCCGAGGGTGTCGATCGGCCCCGCATTTACGCCCTGCGCGAGGTCGTTGAAGAAAATGCGGCTCTGCGTGAAGTAATTGCCCTGGACGGCAATCTCGCCGATGCCCGGATCCAACGGCAGGGTGTAGCGCACGGTCACGGCACCGGAGTGCTGCGGCACGAAAGCGAATTCGTTGTTGCTGAAATCGGCCGTCGCGCTCATGAACTCGATGTACTGGGCGTTCACGAGCGCATAGAAGCCGGAAATCACCAGGCCCTCGGCCGGAATGATCGTGGCTTCGAACTCACCGCCGTAGACGCGTGCGGACGCGGCGTTGACCACCGTGTTGGCCAGCGCACCGGTCCCGGTCAACACCGTGATCTGGCGCTGGATGTCCTCGTAGCTCTGGTAGTAGCCGGCGAGATTGGTCCGCAGCTTCGTGTCGCCGATCTGCCAGTCGGTCTTCAGCCCGAGTTCGACATCGGTGACGAACTCGGGTTCGAACGGCGCGAACTCCTCCACGCGCTCGGCCCGCAGGTTGAAGCCGCCCGAGCGATAGCCCCGGCGGTGCGCCAGGTAGAGGAGCGAATCCTCGTCGATCTTGTAGTCCAGGCTGAACGTCCAGGTCGGGCTGTCGAAGGACTCTTCGACGGACTTGCTGCAACCGGCGAGCGGAAACCGGGTACCGTTCGCAGTCAGGATGCGGCAGCCCAGCCCGTTGCGGCTGACGGAGTTGTACTGGCGCTTATCCCACGTGTATCTCAGGCCACCCGTGAACGACAGCCCCTCGATCGCCGGCACCTGGGTCGTGGCCTGGGCGAACACCGAGTAGCTGATGTTGTCCGCGGTCCCGCCGGTCAGCGATGGATTGCTCGGGTTGACCGGGAAGATGTTCGAGGTTCCCAGGTCGCTTCCGTACTCGCGGAAGTAGTACACGCCGGTGACCCACTCGACCCGGTCTTCCCACGCCTTGCCGAGCACCTGGAATTCATCCGAAACCTGCGTGAAGTCGGCCACCTTGCTGACAGACTCCACGACCTGGATCGGGCTACCATCCTGATCGACGCGATCGTCCTCCAGGATAGAGCGGTAGCCGACGATGTTCTTGAGGGTCACGCCGCCGATGTCCCAGGTGGTGGTGTTGGAGATCCCCCAGACCTCGAACTTAGAGAACGCGGGAAGATTGATCTCGGTGGTCTGGAAGCCGCGCGACCGTTCGCGCGCGAGCGCCGCGGTCAGCGGCACTGCGAGCGCGGACCCCGGGCGCACGTACGTGAGGCGGGTGGCAGTGCCGTTCTCATCGACCTGGAACCAGTCGAAGACGAAGTTCGTCTCGATGTCGTCGGTCACGCGCGCGAGCAGGGAGGCGCGGATCGAATCGGCGTGCTCGTCGTTCAGGTCCGATGGACCGCGCGCGTCGAAGTTCTCGACGAAGCCGTCGCGGCGCGCAATCTTTCCGGCCACGCGCAGCGCGGCGCGATCCGAAAGCGGCAGGTTGAACATGCCCTCGCCGGAGATCCCGCCTCCGGCGTCGAACGTCGACCCGGTCAGGGCCGCGTAGCCCTCGATCCGATCGACCGGCCGGTTCGGCGTGACGAGCACCGCGCCGCCGGTGGTGTTGCGGCCGAACAGCGTCCCCTGCGGGCCCTTGAGCACCTGCACCGATTGCAGGTCGTACAGCGCCTGGTTCAACCCGTGCGGGCGTGCCTGCACGACCTCGGCGAAGTACACGTTGACCGACTGATCCTGGGTGATGACCGAACTGCCCTGCCGCTGGCCGCGGATCCCGAAGGTCGGCAGGTTGCGCTTGGACTCGTTCGGAGAGACGGTCAGTGTCGGCGCATGGTACTGGAGGTTCTGGACGTCCGTGATCGAGGCCTTGTCGATGTCGGCGCCGCTGATCGCGGTGATCGCGATCGGCACGGACTGCAACGCTTCCTCGCGCCGGCGCGCCGTGACGACCACTTCCTCCAGCCCGCTTGCGCGCTCGGCCGCCGCGGCCTGCGCGCGCGCCGGCTGCGCCGGCAGCGCCAGTGCCGCCAGGGCCACGGCGAGGGCAAGGCCCTGCGGCATGCGGGCGTGGCCCGGATACCCGGTCCGCCGATGAACCACGGCATTCGTCGAAGTCGCGCTGGCGATCTGCGGATTCATGTGAGTTTCCCCCTCGTTGGTCGTCCCGGAATGCAGGCGCGCATCGAACCGAATGCCCGTGCGCGCTGCGCGAAATCACGATACATGTATGTATCGTGCGAGACAAGCCAGTCCCGCGCCCGCCCGGCGAAGGTCTCGAGGCGGGCAGTTGCGACATCCGCCGGCCGTGTGGACACGGGCGACGGGGGCGGGCCGAGCGACCGGCGCCGGGCCCTGCGGGCACTTCTGCGTTGACAGCCCCGCTGACGCATGCTGCACTTGCGCGGCATCGCGCCGCGGGCGCGCAACGAGGCGCCCGGAAGGCAGGCAGCACATGACCATCGCACCGACCGCACCGATGCCCGATCCGCGCCCGCCCGCGGCGCTCGTCGGCGCGCGGTACGGTGGCATCGATACGGACGCCGCGCGGCCGGGATGCTGCCGCACGCCGCTTCCATGACCGGGTACGACGGCGAGTCGCAGCCCGATCGCGGGGAGATCGACCGCCTCGCCGGCCCCACGTTGCTCGAGTTCGGCAGCCCGACCTGTGGCCACTGCCTGCGCGCGCAACCGGCCATTGCCACCGCGATCGCGGACCACCCGCGCGTGCGGCACCTGAAGATCGCCGACGGCAGGGGCCTGCCCCTGGGCCGCTCCTTCGGCGTCAAGCTCTGGCCGACCCTGGTGTTCCTGAGCGACGGCGTCGAAGTATCGCGGCTGGTGCGGCCGCTCGAGTCCGCGCCGATTGCGTCCGAATTGAAGCGCATCGCCGGCTAGGCCTGCACGCGCCGCGTGCAGGCAGGGTTCTTTCACCGCGTCGTGGAGTCAGCGGCATGAAAATCGGCCTGGTGGCACAGATCACGGAGCCCGAATCGATGCCCGGCCTGGCGCGCGCCGTCGAAGCGCTCGGCTTCGAGTCGCTGTTCATGGGCGAGCACACGCACATGCCGGTCGATACGGTCCATGCCTACACCGGCGACAGCGGCCAGCGATCCAAAGGCTACGTGCCGGACTACTACCGCCGCTTTCCCGACCCGTATGCCTGCCTCGCCGCGGCCGCCGTGGCGACCTCCCGCCTGCGGCTGGGTACCTGCGTCGCCCTGCCGGCCGAGCACCCGCCGCTGGCGCTGGCCAAGACGGTCGCCACGCTGGACCGCCTTGGCGCCGGCCGGTTGGTATTCGGCGTCGGCTACGGATGGAATCGGCTCGAGCTCGAAAACAACGGCATCGACTTCGCCGCGCGCCACGCCGTGCTGCGCGAGAAGATCCTCGCCATGCGCGAATTGTGGTCGCGGGAAACGGCCACTTTCGCCGGTGAGCATGTGCGGTTCAGCGAGTGCTGGTCGTATCCCAAGCCGGCGCAGGCGCGCATCCCGGTGCTGCTCGGCGCGAAGCTGACTCCGCGCGCGATCCGGCACATCGTCGAATTCTGCGACGGGTGCATTCCGGTGAAAACCTTCGAGGATGGGCGCCTGGCCGAGGACCTGGCCGCACTGCGCGACGCCATGCGCCAGGCCGGGCGCGATCCGGCCACCCTGGACGTGACCATCGTCGAGCCGTCGGGCTCGATGGCGGGCAAGCGCTCCGCGCAGCGCTTCGACGAGGTGCTGCCCGCGCCGGAGTGGCTCGGAGCATTGGAGCGCCTTGGCGTGACGCGCGTGTTGCTCGGGCTGCCGCTGTCCTCGCCGGAACTCACCGCGCACGCAATGGCGCGCTACGCGCAGCACCTGGGCGATCGGCTCACCCCGCAGGCGCGCGCGGGCTGAGCCGCGTCACGCCTGGACCACGGTTCCCGCGGCCTTCAGCGCCGCAATCTCGCCGTCGCCGATCCCGATCTCGCGCAGCACCTCCAGCGTGTGCTGGCCGAACGCGGGGGCGGCCTTGCAGCCATCGAGTTTCTGGCCGTCGAACAGGCAGGGGCTGGCCGCCGCAGTGTAGACCGTGCCGTCGGCCATGGTGACCGGGACCACGAAGCCGTTCTCGATCGCCTGGGGATCCTTCAATACCTCCGCCGGGCTCGCCATCGGTTCCCACACCGCCTCCATGGTCTTCAACTTCGCGCGCCACTCGTCCAGCGTGCGGCTGGCGAACACCTCGTTCAGGATGCCAATCAGATCCCGGGCGTTCTTCATGCGCGCCTCCGGCGCGGCGAAGCGCGGATCATCGATGAGATCCGGACGCTCGACGTGGCGGCAGAAGTCCGGCCACCAGCCCGGCACCAGCATGCACAGGTTCAGCCAGCGGCCGTCCCGGGTGCGGTAGTTGTTGGTGGTCGCGCTGGCGGAATCGCGCTGCAGCCGGTTCTGCATGTGCGGCAGCCCCGCCGAGGCCGCGACCAGCGACTGGCCCATGATGTAGGTGCCGATCATATACAGCGCGTGGTCCACCACGGCGCCCTTGCCGGTGCGCTCGCGCCGGAACAAGGCTGCCGAGATGGCGCCGGCGAGCGTCGCCCCGCCGCACAGGTCGCCCACCGAACCGGGCTGCATCGGCGGCTCCCCGTCCGGGAGCGTCTGCACGAAGCCGGAACCCGAGCGGCACCAGGACGAGGGGTAGTCGAACCCGCCGCGGTCGGCATCGGCGCCTTTCTGCCCGTAGCCGCTGCCGCGGGCGTAGATCAGCTTCGGATTGATCCGCAGGAGATCTTCCGGCTCGATTTTCAGCTTCCTGCGGGCGCTGGTGCGCAGGTTGGTGATGAAGACATCGGCCTTTTCGATCAACCGGTACAGGATCTGCCGCCCGGCGTCCTGGTTGAGATCCAGGGCGATGCCGCGCTTGCCGCGATTGGGCGTCTCGAAGAACGGGTTGACCTTTCCGCCGGTGCCCGGCAGCACGAGATGCCGGCCCGGATCGCCGCCCTGGGCGCGCTCGACCTTGATCACGTCCGCGCCCCAGTCGGCGAGGATCATCGCCGAGGACGGCACGAAGGTGTGTTCGGCCACTTCGATCACGCGCACGCCAGCCATCAAGTCATACATGCCCTGGGTCTCCTGGTTCGGTTGCCGTCATGGTCCGGTCGGCGCCACCCTACGGATCGCCGTGCGGTTCGTCGAGCCCCGTGCGCGGCTGCCCGCCTGCGCGATCCGCGGTGCGCCTGCCGTGGCTGCGCGGGCATCGGCCTGGTCGCTGCCCACCGCGTCACAGTTTTTTACAATCTACGTTTACCTGCCCGCGTCGAAGGCGGAAATTTTCCAGCGACGGACCGGCCCAGCCCTCGGCACGGGTGCGATGTCCTGGAGGACGCCCGATGAAGATCCGCCCCGAAACCTGCATGCAACCCCTGCTGGCCGTGCTGGCCCTGTCTGCCGCGCCCGTGCACGCGGCCACCCAGAACTTCTCCACCGGCGAGTTCATCGATGCGCAGTGGTCGTCGCAGACCACCGCGGACAGTACCGGGTCCGGCACGGCCATCACTGAAGTCGACGGCGGCAATCCTGGCGCCTACCGGCGCCTGAGCCTGGTGCTTGGGCCGGACCAGACCGCGGTCCAGGTCTCACTCTGGTCGGTCGCGAGCTTCGACCCGTCGGTCCGCGGACGCATCGACTCGGTGTCGCTGTCCTACGATCTCTCCCGCGTGTCCTCGAGCCTGCCGAGCGCAACCCAGATCGCCCGCGGCATCGCCGTCATGCAGGACGGCGTGATCCATCGCAGCCACCAGGGCGTCACCGCGATCGCGATCCCGGACTGGGAACACTTCGAAGTCACGGACCTCGTGCCGCTGTTCCCGGCCGTGGACTGGATTGCGGGCTCGGCGATCACCTTCGGCCTGTTCAACTCCGCCGGCGCGCTGGAGACCGGGTTCACGATTGATGGCGGCTACGACAACTTCGCCGTGAGCGTGGAGTTCACGCCGGTGCCATTGCCGGCCGCGGCGTGGATGTTCGCCGCCGCGGCCGCACCGGCCATGCGGATGCGGCGGCGCGCCTGACGGGGTTCAGACCCGCACCGGCAGGCGCTGGTAGCCGCGCACCGTGGAGGTGTGGACCGGCTCGGCGTTGTCGTAGTCGACTTCCCAGCGCGGGTAGCGCTTCAGGAGTTCCTCCAGCGCAACCTTGCCCTCCAGGCGCGCCAGGGACGCCCCCAGGCAGTAATGCGGGCCGATGCCGAAGGTGACGTGGCGCACCACCTTGCGGGTGACGTCGAAGCGCTCCGGATCCGGATACTCGCGCTCGTCGCGCCCGGCCGCGCCGGTCAGCAGCAGCACCTTGGCGCCCCGCGGCATGGTCGTGCCGTGCAGCGTCACCTCCTCGCGCAGCAGGCGCGCCTGCACCGGCGAGGGCGGCTCGTAGCGCAGGAATTCCTCGACCGAGTCGGCAATGAGTTCCGGGTGCTCGACCAGCTTGCGCCGCTCGTCCGGATGCTTGTCCAGCAGCACGCCCATCCAGCCCACCAGCCGCGCCACGGTCTCGTTGCCGGCCGAGGCGATGAGACCGAGCATCTCGGCCACCTCCCGATCGGTCAGCTTGCGCCGTGCGCCGCCTTCCTCTTCGAGATCGCCGTTGACGATCACGCTCATGAGATCGTCGCGCGGGTGAGTGCGGCGCTCGAAGGCTATCTCGGCCAGCTCGCGGTTGACCCGGTGCTGCAACTCCAGGTTGAAGTCGGTCTCGCCCTCGTCCCGGTGCAGGAACTGGTCGAAGCGTTCGCGGAAGTAATCCTGGCGCTCGTCGGGAATGCCGAGCATCGAGCCGATCACCATCATCGGCAGCTTGGCGCCGAAATCCTGCACCAGGTCGAACTCGCGCCGGCCGGCCTGTGCGTCCAGGTACTGGCAGGCCAGTGCGCGCACGCGCTGTTCCAGCCGTTCGATCGCCCTGGGGGTGAACCCCCTGCTCACCAGCTTGCGAAGCTGCGTGTGATACGGCGGATCGGTGAACAGCATGAGCCGGGGCACGTGTTCCTCCGGCAGATCCAGCAATTCCAGCACCGAGCCGTGCGCCGAGCTGTAGCGATCGGTGTCGATCGAGGCGTCGAGCACATCCTCGAAGCGGGTCAGCGCATAGAAACGGAAGCGATCGTTCCAGTACACCGGCGCCTCGTCGCGCATGCGCTTCCAGACCGGGTACGGATCGGCGTCGATCGCGTAGTCGTACGGGTCGTAGTAGATTTCCGCCAGGTTGCCCACGTTGGACTCCTCGAGCGCCGGGTTGGCGCACTGAAATTGATGCGTGTACCTCAGGCCGGCAGCGGCCAGCGCCGATCCGCGGCCGCCCGCGCCTGATGCGATGTGCCGCCGAGTTCGCCCTGCAGGCGCCGCAGCCGGTACGTCAGGTAGTGCAGCGCGTATTCGAGCGTCAGCCCGATCGCGCCATGGAACTGGTGGGTCTCGTAGACCACGCGCGCTGCCGCGTCCTGCGCGTATGCTGCCGCGAGCGCCGCATCCGCGGCATCCCCGCTCCAGGCCGCCTTGCGGGCGAGCAGGCGCGCGGCACGGTGCAGCACCGTGCACTCGGACAGGCGGTGCTGGATGACCTGGAACGACCCCAGCGGCCGCCCGAACTGGTGCCGCTGCTTGACGTGCCGCACCGCCATGTCAATCGCCCGCCCGGCCGCGCCGACGATCTCGGCGGCGATGCCGATCTGCCAAAGGCGCTGCAGTTCCGCCGCGGCCAGTCCATCGACGAGCGGCGCGCGCGCCGGATCGACGCCTTCGCACAGCGCGTACGGGTACGCGAACGGCGATTCCACCGCGCGCACCTGCTCCGGCGCCGGATGCAGTCGCCGCACCGCGGCGCCATCGACGACCAGCAGCGTCGCCCCCGGCGCCAGGAACCGCACCGGCGTCGTGAGCGGTGCCCGCGCCAGCGCGATCGGCCGGGTGGCGGGTTCGCTTCCGAGCACGGGCCGCAGCAGCGCGGAAGCCGCGATCTCCACGCACCAGGGCAGCGCCGCGACGGCCTCGATCACCAGCACCGCGCCGATCGTGCCCAGGTCGCGGGCGGCGTCGAAATAGCCGCCCTCCTCCAGGTCCCGCTCCAGGCGTGCATTGCCCACGTGATATTGCGCCGTGCCCGGAGGATCGATGTCCGCATACCGTTCCAGCAGCGAATCGAGCCCCTGGCACAGTGCCACCTGATCCTGGTCGAGTTCCAGATCCATTCAGGACTCCCTGGGCATGTGCAGCAGGTTGCGCGCGATGAGGTTCAACTGCACCTCGGCCGCGCCGGCGGCAATGCCGATGGACGCGGTGCGCTTGTAGGCCGCGGCGAGCAGCGGCTCGCGCTCGGGGAAAAGGTGTTCGGAGAGAAAGTCGCCGATGAACTCGCACACCGTGCGATCGGCGCAGACCGCGGCATAGCGGGCGACGTTGGTCTCCGCGTCCGCGGGGCGACCCTGCACCCGGCCGCCGATGACCTGCAACGCGAGCCACTTGGCGGCGTTCAGCGCCGCCTCGCAGCGCGCCGCGCGGGCGCGGATCTCGGGGTCGGCGATGCGGCCGTCGGCCGCGAGCAGTTCCATGGCGCGATCCAGGCCGCGCCAGGTCAACGCATAGCGCGGCGCGCCGATGCGCTCGTGCGCCAGGATCTGCGTCACGACCTCCCAGCCCTTGTTCGGCTCGCCGAGGATGCCGTCGGCCGGCAGTTCGACCGCGTCGAAGAACACCTCGTGCATGGCGCGCGCGCCCTGCAGGCTGGGGATCACCCGCACCGTGATGCCGGGCAGGTTCATCGGCACCACGAACACCGAGATGCCGCCGCGCCCGCTGCCGCCGGTGCGCGCGAGCAGGATGCAGTAGTCCGCGAAGCTGGCCGCCGAGGTCCAGATCTTCGAGCCTTCGATGATCCAGGCGCCGCCGCGATGCTCGGCGCGGGTGCGCAGCGCCGCCAGGTCCGATCCGGCATTGGGCTCCGAGAAACCCTGGCAGTAGGAAATCGTGCCGGAAGTGATGCCCTTCAGGTGCAGGTCCTTCTGCGCCGGCGTGCCGAAGCGGATGAACGCCGGCCCCACCCAGTTGATGCTCATGTACTGGTAGGCGCGTGGCTCGCCCTCGGCCCACATCTCCTCGTTCAGGATCCAGTGGTGCCAGGCGTCCAGGCCGCCGCCGCCGTACTCGCGCGGCCAGTGCGGGATGAGCAGCCCCTCGGCCGCCAGGATCGGGCAGAACCTGCGCGAGAACGCGACGGTGAAGTCGCTGCCGTTGTCGTAGCGGGATTGCGCGCCCCAGTCCGGCGGCAGGTGCCTGCGCAGCAGATCCCGGATCCGCCCGCGGTAGGCCTCGTGTTCGGTCGTCCACTGGAAGTTCATGTCATCGCCTCTCCCGCGGGCAGACGGGCTTTCATGCGCCGTCGCCGCCCGCATCGGGCAGGCCGAATCCCGCGGCGAACTCGCCGAAGGTGGCCGGCTGCGGCCCGCGGGGCGCCACCGGCACCGCCGCGAGCAGTTCGTACTGTACCCCGGCGGGCAGGGTCACCATCGCCTGTACGGCGGCGGCGACGTCCCGCGGATCGAGCATGCCATGGTGACGCAGCAATCCGCGCCGGTACCAGAATTCTATCGCCTCGCGCTGGCGCGCCAGCCCGGCTTCGCCGGCTCCGAACTCGGTGCCGGCGGTCTCCCCGCAGCGCAGCGCACCAACGCGGATCCCGGTGCCCTCCAGTTCCAGCTTGAGCATGCGCGCCGCGTGTTCCAGGCCCGCGTTGGCCGCCGCGTAGGGCAGGTGCAGCGGCCAGGGCATCTGCGCGGCGATGGAGGTCAGGAACACGATGTCGCAGACCTGATCCAGCCCGCGCATTGTCCTGATCGCGCGCCGCGCTACGTACAGGCCGCCGAGCAGCTTGGTGGCGACTTCGCGCTCGATCTCCTCCGGGGAGAAGTCATCCAGGGGGCCGTAGCGCCCCACCGCGGCGTTGCTCACCACGACCGAGACCGGCCCCAGTTCGCGCTCCACGGCGGTGAAGAAGGATTCGACCGAGTCGGCCCGGGTGACGTCCAGCGGCAACGCGAGCGCGCGGCCGCCTGCCGCTTCCAGCATTTGCGCGGTCTGCGCCAGCCGATCGGTGCGCCGGGCGCCGATCGCCACCGGCCAGCCCAGCGCGCCCAGGCTGCAGGCGATGGCGCGGCCGATGCCGCTCGACGCGCCCGTCACCATGGCCACGCGCGCGCGTGGAACCGAGTGTGCGGCCATTGTCTTCTCCCGGAGCGAACGAACGCGCGCAATCGAAATACGCGCGCATGGATCCGATCGCCAGCATAGGCACGGCGCCCGCGCCCGGCAACACGTGCGGGTGTTCGGCGCCGGGGCGAGCCGCTATATTGCGTCGCTCAGACATCGAATGAGGTCACCGCATGCGAGCGCTCGTCACCGGTTCCAGCCGCGGCATCGGCCGCGCCATCCTGCTGCGCCTGGCTGCCGACGCCGTGCGGCGCGGCGAGCCGGCGCGCATCGTCGCCACCGGCACCGGCAAGTCTCCTGACCTGCAGGCCGTGGTCGACGAACTGAAGGCGCTCGGCGCGCAGGCGCACGGGGTTGCCGGCGATCTCTCCGATGCCGAAGTGCCGGGGCGCGTGGTCGCCGAAGCGGTGGACTTCTGCGGCGGGCTGGACACGCTGGTGCACAACGCGGGATTTCCGGTGACGGCCGACCTCATGAACATCAAGGTCCGGCACTGGGATCTCATGTTCGCGGTGAACGTGCGCGCCTTCCTGCTGCTGGGCCGCGCGGCGCACGCGGCACTGGCCCAGGCACGCGGCTCGCTCATCGCCATCGGCTCCATGTCCGGGACCAACGTCTCCTACAACCTCGGCGGCTATTCGTCGTCGAAGGCGGCCCTGCACATGCTGGTGCGCGAGATGGCGGCGCAGTGGGGCAAGGACGGCATCCGGGTGAACGTCGTCGCGCCCGGCGTGACGCGCTCGCGATCCACGGAAAAGGCGTTCACCAACGAAGCGGCGGTGCAGCGGCGCGGCGAGTTGACGCCGCTCGGCCGGGTCGGGGAACCCGAGGACGTCGCCGGTGCCGTGGCCTTTCTCGCCGGCCCGGATTCGAGCTTCATCACCGGCCAGACGCTGGTGGTCGACGGCGGACTGACGCAGACCGCGCTGCTGGAAGTCGGCCGCGTCGTGGACTGGGCCGCGGAAAAGAACACACGCTGACGCGCCCGCCGACACGAAGGAGGCACCCGCATGCAAGTCAACGTCGACCCGGACCTGTGCCAGGGCCATACGCTGTGTGCCAAGGTCGCCCCGGGCATCTTCGTGCTCGATCCGGCCACGCGCGTGTCGCGCTGCACGCTCGCGCAGTTCACCGAGGAGCAGAAGGCCTTGGTGCGCAAGGCGCGCGGCGCCTGCCCGGAGCGGGCCATCACCGTCCAGGAATGACCCGGCCTCGCCGTTACCGCGAAATCCATGAATCGCACCCCGTCATTGCGAGCCTGAAGCAGCCATGAACCACCCCTACGTCGTCGCGAGCGCAGCGAAGCGACCCACGCGGCCTCGATGCCTCCGGCAGCGCGTGGATTGCTTCGTCGCTTCGCTCCTCGCAATGACGGGTGCAGTTCATGCATAGGCCGCGCAGCGGCCGCGGCAATCTCATGCGCCCTGGACCAAATCGGCCCCGCAACGACCATTGCAATGGCAGGGTCATCGCCCCGCCGCCCTGCCGCATGAGACCAAGTGAATGAGTACAACGATGCAACCCCGACCCAATGGCCCGCTGTCGCACCTGAAGGTGCTGGACCTGTCCCGCCTGCACCCGGGCGCTTTCTGCTCGCTGCTGCTCGCCGACCTCGGCGCCGACGTGCTGAAGATCGAAGCGCCCGGAATCGGCGACGGCATGCGCTACGCCGGCGCTGAGGGGTTCATGGCCGCGCACGTCGCCTTCAACCGCGGCAAGCGCTCCATGCGCCTTGATCTCAAGCACCCGCGCGCGCCCGAGGTGCTGCGCCGGCTGCTGCGCGGGGTGGACGTGGTGATCGAATCGCAGAAGCCGGGCTTCTACGAGCGCATGGGCCTGGGGTTCGAGCAGGTGCGCGCCGACAATCCGGGCCTCATCTGGTGCGCGCTCACCGGGTTCGGCCCCACCGGGCCGAACGCCGACGCGCCCGGCCACGACATCACCTACCTGGGCATCGCCGGCGTGATGAGCCAGATGCGCGTGAACGGCGTGCCGCCCGTGCCGGACATCGTTTTGTCGGTGCCACTCGGCGCGCTCATGGGCGCGGTCGGGATCCTGTCCGCCCTGGAGCAGCGCCGGCACAGCGGCCGGGGTGCGCGCGTGGATGCGGCACTGGCGGAGGCCGCGGGCTGGCTGCTGTCGGAAGGCGTCGCCCGCGCCGCGGCCGCGCCCGGTCCCGGCTGGGGCGCATTCGCCGCGCGCATGAACTACCGCTGCGCGGACGAGCGCTGGGTGACGGTCGCCGCTTCCGAGCCCAGGCCCTGGGCGCGCCTGTGCGCCGCGCTCGACCTGCCGGACCTGGCGAACCACGTACACGGCACCGATGAACCGGCGACCATCGCGCGGCTCGCGGAAGCGTTCGCGCGCAGACCGTCCGCGCATTGGATCGTTGAGCCCGGGCTGGCCGGCGGGGTCGGCCCGGTCAACGAGCCCGCCGATATGCTCGCCGATCCGCACCTGGCGGCGCGCCGAAGCATCGTGGAGATCGCCGGCGGCGCGCGCGTGCTGGCCAACCCGGTCCGGCTCGACGGCGCCGACGGCGAGGCATCCACCTGCGCCCGCGGCGCCCCGCCGGAACTTGGCGCCGACACCGACGCCGCGCTCGCCGCGGCCGGCTTCGGCGCCGACGAAATTGCCGTCCTGCACGCCGAAGGCGTGGTCTGAACCTGCGGGAGATACTCATGGGATATACGATCAGCATCGAAGGCCGCCGCGCGCTGGTGACCGGCGGCGGCCAGGGCGTGGGCCGCGGCATCGCCCTCATCCTGGCGCAGGCCGGAGCCGAGGTGGCGGTGAACGATCTGGTCCCGGCGCGGGCCGAGGCGATCGCGGCGGAGATTCGCGCGGCCGGCGGGCGTGCCCTGGCCGCACCCTTCGACGTGACGCGCTACGACGCGGTCGCCGCCGGCATCGACGCCGTGGGCGGGGTCGACATCCTGGTGAACAACGCCGGCAATGCCGGCGGCACAGGGGGCTTCAACATGAAGCGCCTGGTCGAGACCGAACCCGCGGACTGGGAGCCATACCTGCGGGTGAACCTGTACGGGGTGATGCACTGCGTGCGCGCGGCGCTGCCGGCGATGATTGCCCGCCGGTGGGGGCGCGTCGTCACCATCATCTCCGACGCCGGCCGGGTCGGCGAATCGCACATGGCGGCCTACTGCGCCGCCAAGGCCGGCGCGGCCGGCTTCTGCCGCGGCGTGGCCAAGGAAGTCGGCCGGCACGGGATCACGGTCAACAACATCGCCCTGGGGACCATGCACACCCCGCTCAGCGCCGATCGCTGGGACAAGGGCTACGACGCGCCGGAAAACAAGGCCGCGCTGCAGAACTACATCATCCGCCGCCCGGGCCTGCCGGAGGACGTCGCCGGGCTGGTGCTGCACCTGGCCGGCGACGGCGCTGCCTGGATCACCGGCCAGACCTACCCGGTGAACGGCGGCTACTCGGCCGCCCTGTGAAATTCAAGTCGCGGCAGCGAGGGAATCGCGGAAATCGGGGTGGGCGATGGCGATCAGCGCCTCGGCGCGCTGGCGCAGATCCAGGCCCTTCAGGCGCGCGACGCCGTACTCGGTGACGATGTAGTCGGTACAGAAGCGCGGCGTGGTGACCACCGCGCCGGGCGCCAGCCGGGCGACGATCTTGGAGTGCCTGCCATCCTCGGTCGTGGACGGCAGGGCGATGATCGACACGCCCTCCTCGGCCAGCGCCGCGGCTTCGACGTAATCCAGGCTGCCGCCGACGCCGCTCATCTGCACCTCGCCGATCGTTTCGCCGTTGCACTGCCCGTGCAGATCCACCTCGATGGTGGAGTTGATGGACGTGAAGCGCGGCAGGCCCGCCAGCAGCGGCACGTGGTGCGTCACGCGCGCGGGCGCCATGCGGATCCGCGGCGTGCGCGCACAGAAGTCGTAGAAGGCGGCGTCGCCGGCGAGTTCGCCGGTGACGATGGTCGCGTCGTGGCGGGCGCGGTCGACGAAGTCCATCAGCCCCTGGGTGAGGATACCGGTGTGGAACTGGATCCCCGGCTTGTCGGCGAGCCGGAACAGCACCGCGTCCGGCACCGCGCCGACGCCAAGCTGCACCCAGGCGCGATCCGGCACGAGGTCGAGCACCCGATCGACGATGCGTCGATCGCGCTCGCTCTGGCGCCCGGGCGCGTAGACGCCATGCGGGGTGTCGGTGCGCACCGCGAAGTCGATCCGCTGCGCCGGCACCCGGCTGTCGCCCGCGGTGGCCGGCATGTGCTCGTTCACCTCGGCGATCACGATGCGTGCCTCGCGCACGAAATCCAGCGACAGGCTGACCGAGGTGCCCAGGCTGACCATGCCGTCCGCATCCGGCGGCGACACCTGCACCACGACCACGTCCGGCACGATCGGCCCCTGGCGGCGGATGAGCCGGTTGATCTCGCTGTAGCGCATCGGCACGAAGCCGGCGCGCCGGTCCCGGAACAGGTGCCGGATCCGCGCCGCGGCCTGCCAGGTGCGGTACTGGAAATTCACTCCGACCCCTTTTTCGAGGAAGCGGTAGTCGCCGAAGCCCAGGCCGGACATGACGGTGAGCCGGCGGAAGCGATCGAGTTCATCGGCGAAGGCGCCGTACAGCGTGACGGGTTCGACGCAGCTGTGCGGGAAGATGACGGTGCTGCCATCGGGGATGGCGCGGATTGCCTCGTGGGCGCTGACGTATCTCATCGATGTCCCGGTCACTGGAGCGACATCGGAGCGCCGTCCAGCGCGCCGCGTTCGGCGAGCATCCGGATCTTCAGCACCGTATCGATGTCGGATTGGGTGTAGGCCTGCTCGCGCAGCGAACGGACCGTCGCGTCGAGCGGATCGGCGGACGCGGGCTCGTCCCACTCGTAGACGAAGCGCAGGAACAACAGCCGCGGCTGCGGTTCCTCGATCCGGATCCGCAGTTGCATCGGCGGCCAGGTCGCGCCGGCGGGGACGTCGATCGTCACCGCGTCCATGGGCTCCAGGCGTACCCGATCGCGCACCTTGAAGTTGCCGAAATCCAGGGTCCGGGCCAGCGTCGTGATGCCACCGGCGATCTCGCGGGCCTCGATCGTGCAGCCCTCCAGGCCGAGCGTGAACTGCTCGGGCGTCTCGCTGCGCAGCACCAGCCCGCGCCAGAGCTGCGCGCGGGACAGCTCGTCGAGCAGTGGGATCAGCGGGTCGTTGATCTGCAGCAGGTGTTCGAAGCGCGCGTTCACCGGCCAGGCGGCTCAGACCCGTGCCCTGGCGACGTAGACGCCACCGATGACCCGCAGGTCATCGGCACGCCCGGCGAAATAGCGCGCATTCTGGGTATCGTTGTCCATCATCTCCACGGCCGAGAAGCCGATGCGGTGCAGTTCGGCGCCGAGTTCGTCGACGCGGTAGAAGGAGATGAACGGCTCGCCGGGATGCTCGTCGGAGTCGATGTTGCGGCGGAAGGTGTCGACCTCCTGCTTCGCCACGGCCTCCTGGGGCGGCATGAAGTCGAACACGATCTCCGAGCCCGGCCCGCAGTCGCGGACGAACGCAAGGGTCGCCCGGAACGACTCGGGCGGGATGTAGTAGCTTACGCCCAGCCAGGAGAACACGGTCGGCGCGTCCGGACGTACGCCGGCCGCGGCCAGGCCGTCCCGCAATCCGGCGTGCTCGAAGTCGATCGGCACGAAGCGCACGCCCGCCGGCACGGCGATGCCGTTCTCGCGCAGCACCGCCTGCTTCCAGGCCTGCGTCGCCGGATGGTCGACTTCGATCACCTCCACGTCGCCGCCGCCGGCCCGGCAGGCGTAGGTGTCCAGCCCCGCACCGAGGATGACGATCCGACGCACGCCGCGGGCACGTGCCGCGGCGATCGCTTCCTCCGCAATCCGGCTGCGCGAGACCACGAACCCGCGCATGCGGTAGGCGTTGCTCGTCTCGTACCCCGGGGTGCGTGGATCGCCGCCCACGATCCGCACCGCGAGCGGATCGTCGAACACCGCCGGCCGGTCCTCGAGCATGTGGATGGCGCGCACGACCGCCGTGCGCCGTGCGGTGCCGCTGGGATTACCGGCCTGCATGCGCCGGCCGATGCGTCAGCGCCGCGGTTCGGGCGCCTGGATTGTGGTGTGCAGCGCGCTTCATTCCGACATCCTCCGAACGTGGTTCGTGCGTGATCCGATGACAGCGGGTTGATAGGATACATGAGCGGCGCAGCCGAAAGGTGCGACCCTGCCCGGCGGGTGGGCGCGACGAGCCGCATACGGTGCTGCATGAAAATCGGATTGAACATCTTCCCCGTCGCCCTCGAGGAGCAGGTGCCGCTCGCGCGGCTCGCCGAGGAACTCGGCTACCACTCGCTCTGGTACGGCGAGCACATCGCCCTGCCGGCGGTGTTCGATCCCGCCGAATACCCCACCGGCAAGCCGCCGTTCGATCCGCGCACCCGGTTCCTGGATCCGTTCGCGCTGTTCACGCACCTGGCCGCGGCCACGCGCACGATCCGCTTCGGCACCGGCATCGTCATCCTGCCGCTGCGGGACCTGTTCACCACCGCGCGCACCATCGTTACCGTCGATCGACTCAGCGGCGGACGGCTCGATCTCGGCGTGGGCGTCGGCTCCGTGCGCTCGGAGTACGGCCGCGTGGGGCGGCGCTGGGAAACCCGCGGCGCCGTGCTCGACGAGTTCCTGGCGGCCCTGGATCGGCTCTGGAGCGACGCCACCCCCGAGTTCCACGGCCGGCACTTCGACTTCGGACCGATCGGATTCGAGCCCAAGCCGGTGCAGGCGCCGCGCGTGCCGGTGCACGCGGGTGGCTTCACCGAGCCCTCGCTGCGGCGCGCCGCGCGCTGCGACGGCTGGTACGGCCTGGTCGATTCGCCGGAACAGGCACGCGCCACCCGCGACCGGATCGAAGGCTACCGGCGCGAGTACGGAACCGCCGGGCGGCCGTTCGAGCTCACGCTGCTGTTCCTGTTCAGCGCGCCGCCCGCCGCGCAGGTCGCGGACTACGAGGCCGCCGGCGTCGATCAGATCGTGGTCACGCCCTGGGTGGACTGGAAGCGGCGCGAACGCGCGCTGCCGGCCACGCGCGAGTACGCCGCCCAGGTCGGCCTGGCGGGGCGCTGAGCGCACGCCACCCCTATAATCCGTTCCCACGCGTATGCGCGGCGGATCCCAACCCCTTCATCGATTGAAAGGCACCAGGATGAAACTGTTCGATCTCTCCGGCCAGGTCGCGATCGTGACCGGTGGCACCAAGGGCATCGGCCGCGGCATCGTCGAGAGGCTGGCCGAGCACGGCGCGCGGGTGGTCGTGTCGGCACGCGACCAGGCCGGATGCGAGGCCGCGGCGGCCGAGATCAACCAGCGCTACGGCCAGGGCGCGGTCGTCGCCGCGGGCATCGCCGCCAACCTCGACAAGGTCGACACGCTGCAGGCCCTGGTGGACAAGGCAAGCGCCACGTTCGGCCGCATCGACATCCTGGTCTGCAACGCCGCGATCCTGCCCTTCATCGGCCCGTCCGCGGATACGCCGCGGGAACTGTTCTCGCGCATCATGGAAGGCAACATTCACAACACCTTCCGGCTCTGCCACATGGTCCTGCCGCAGATGCGCGCCAGGAAGAGCGGCAACATCGTCATCATCGGCTCGGTGTCCGGGTTGCGGCCATCGACCACCGAGATGGCCTACGGATTGAGCAAGGCCGCGCAGGCGCACCTGGCGCGCAGCCTGGCCGCCGAGGTGGTCGGAGATCGGGTGCGGGTGAACTGCATCGCGCCGGGCCTGGTGCGCAGCTTCTCCTCGCGCCCGGTGTGGGAGAACGACGCGGTGCTCGGCGGCTTCACCCGCAACATTCCGCTCGGTCGCATCGGCGAGCCGGACGACATCGCCGGCGGCGTGGTGTTCCTGTGTTCGCAGGCCGGGTCCTACATCACCGGGCAGGTGATCCCGATGGAAGGCGGCGTGAGCACCGTGCCGGTCGCGGGCGAGGGCATCGGCGACCTGGAAGCGCTGTATCCCACGGAGCATCGCTTCAACTGATCGGCACCCGGATGCCGGTGCGGGAACCGATCGATGACGGTGCGTGAACGGCGGATCGAAGGCCGGCGCATGCTGGTCATCGGCGCCTCGTCGGGGATCGGGCGTGCAGTCGCGGTCGGTGCCGCGCGCGGCGGCGCGCGGGTCGTCGCCGCGGCGCGCCGCGCGGAGCGGCTCGAACAGGTGGCGACCGAGACCGCCGGCGCGGTCGACTGGGTCGCGGCGGACGTGCGCAGTGACGAGGACTGCGACCGGATCGTGCACTCGGCGGTGCAGCAGCTCGGCGGCCTGGACACGCTCGTGTATGCGGCCGGCATGTCGCCCCTGGCGCGGTTGGCCAACACCGACGGCAGCGCCTGGCGCGCGATCCTGGAGACCAACGTGGTCGGCGCCGCGCTGGTGTGCCGTGCCGCCGTCGAAGCGCTGGAGCGGTCCGGCGGCCGCGCGGTGTTCCTGTCGTCGGTGGCGACCGAAGATCCGCGCCCGTTCCTGGTCCCCTACAGCGCCAGCAAGGCCGCCCTGGACTGCCTCATCCGCGGCTGGCGCAGCGAGCACCCGCGCATCGCGTTCACGCGCGTGGTCATCGGGCCGACCGCGGGCACCGAGTTCGGCGCCCACTGGGACGGCAACGCCATGCTGGAGTTCTCGCGGATTCGCGCCGAGCGCGGGCTGGCACGCACCCGGCCGATGACCGTCGAGGAAGTCGCCGGCGAGATCCTCGACGCGATCGCATCGCAGGTCTGGGTCGAGGATCTGCGCCTGATGCCGGTCAACGCCCATCCCAACCACGAGGAGCCCCGCTCATGAACGCCGATCCCTTCGCCAGCGGCCGCGCGGCCGCGGACGATCTGCCCCTGGCCGGCCCGCACCCGAAGGATCCCGCGGTGCTGGAGACCTTCGTGGTGTGGCTGCACGACCGCGCCCGCGACACCGGCGTCGAGCTGCGCATCCACGCACAGGGCGGCGTGGCGCAGGGCCGGGCGATGGTGTTCCTGCCCGGCGGCCGGATCCTGCACGCAGGCCCCGAGAGCGCGCCAATCGAGGATCCCCGCACACCGCAGACCGCGCACGTGAGCTATGCCTGCCTGGAACCGTTCCGGCGCTGGCAGTACCGGCTGTGCGACTACGACATGCTGCTCACCGGCGACGAGGCGCACGCGCGCGGGCAGGTGGCCGAAGGCCGCACGGCGCGCGTGTCGCTGGATTTCCAGGCCACCGCGGTCGCACCCATCTGGCTGCAGGGCGAGCTGCTGCCCGAAGCCCGCGAGGCGGTGAAAGGCCCCGCCGGGTTGTGGATTGCCTGCCGTCTGGCCGCGGGACCGGACCCGTCCGCGTTCCGCTACGACCAGGCGCTGTCGGCGCGCGGAACGATCACGGTCGATGGGCAGAGCATGCCGTTCGAGGGCCACGGCCTGCGCGGGCACGTGCGCGGCGTGCGCGCGATGGCAGGCTTCAAGGCGCATACGTGGGTGGGCGCGGTATTTCCGGAGACCGGGCGCGCGGTCGGCCTGCAATGCCACATCCACCACGACGCGCCGGGCGGCTACGCGTTCAGCGAGGCCTACGTCTGGCAGGGCGGCGTGATGCATCCGAACCGGATCATCTACGCGCCGCCTGTCGCGCGCGCGGATCCGCACGGCGAGTTCGTGATCGAACTGGCCTGCGATGCCCTGGGCCTGACGCGCCTGCGCGGCCAGGATGACCGGGTGTCGTGGATTTCGATGTCGGCGCAGGGGCTGGGCGGGACGGCCGGCGGCAAGCCGATCGCGGGCGCGCAGCACGTCGACGGCGGGCGCGGGCTGCTGCCCGGCACACCGCGGGCGATGAGCCAGTCTCTGGCGAGCTTCGACTGGGACGGCGACCCCGGCTACGGGCTCTGCGAACGATCCGGCTGACCCCCCGGAACGCTCAGCGGCCGGTGAACTTCGGCGGCCGCTTCTCGAAGAAGGCGCGCTTGCCCTCGGCGTGGTCTTCGGACTGCAGGAGCACGGACTGGTAGTCGATCTCGTGGCGCAGCACGTCGTCGAGGCCGTCGGCAAGCCCAGCCTTGATCAATTCGATCGCCAGCGTGGGTGCCTGCGCCAGTTCGGCGGCAACCGTCCTGGCCTGCGCCAGCGCCCCGCCCTGCGGCACCAGTTCGTCGACCAGGCCCATCGCCTCGGCCTGCACCGCGTCGAACGGCTTGCCGGTCATCATGTAGCGCCTGGCCCGCCCCAGGCCGATGCGGCGCGGCAGCGTCCACATGAGGCCGAGATCGGGCACGAAGCCCATGCGGATGAAGGCGCAGGAGAAGCTCGCCTCGCGCGCGGCGACGACGTAGTCGCAGGCCGCGGCAAGCGCCAGCCCGGCGCCGTACGCATAGCCTTCCACCGCGGCGACGATCGGCTTGGCGCCGGCGATCATCAGCGGCATCAGGCGGGAACTGCCGGTCTTCAGGCGCTGGCGCCCCTCCGTGACGGTCTGCTCGTTGAAGCTCTTGATGTCGCCACCGCCGCTGAAGTGGGCGCCGGCACCGGTGAGCACGATCGCCCGGCACGCCGGATCGCCGTTCAGGTCCGTCAGCGCCTCCATCAGCGTATTGCGCAGCGCCACCGAAAACGCATTGCGGCGCTCGGGTTGGTTCATGGTCAGCACCGCGACCGCACCGTCGCGTTCGATCTGAATCAATTCCGTCATCTCATCCGCTCCATTCGCCCTGTCATTGCGAGGCCGCGCAGCGGCCGCGGCAATCCACGCAGCCTGAGCCAAATCGGCGCCGCTTGGGTCGCTTCGCCGCGCTATCCATGAACCGCTGCGTCATCGCGAGGCCGAACCGGCCCAGGCTCCGACCGATTCAAGCCATGAACCACCCCTTCGTCGTCGCGAGCGCAGCGAAGCGACCCACGCGGCTACGATGCCATCGGCAGCACGTGGATTGCTTCGTCGCTTCGCTCCTTTCCATGAACCCCCTAGGCTTGGGTCTGTTGTTGTAGCGGCACCAGTTGTTGGCCAAGCTCATTGGCCAGCCGGGTCAGCGCGCGCCGCTTGGTCTCCTT
>JBFXBD010000037.1:0-57020 GCA_050183625.1 Gammaproteobacteria bacterium | reverse complement strand
GGGTTGACGATGTCGTTGGCGCCGATGACCAGGACCACGTCGGTATCCTCGTAGTCCGAATTGATCTCGTCCATCTCCAGGACGATATCGTAGGGCAGCTTGGCCTCGGCGAGCAGTACGTTCATGTGGCCCGGCATGCGGCCGGCGACCGGATGGATGCCGAACCGCACCTTCACGCCGCGGTCGCGGAGCCGGCGGGTGATCTCGGAGATCGTATGCTGGGCCTGCGCGACGGCCATGCCGTAGCCGGGAACGATAATCACGCTGCGGGCGTTGCGCAGCATCCGCGCCGTATCCTCGGCGCTCACGGCGACGACTTCCCCGGCGGGAGCCGCCGCGGCCGGGGCGCCGGCCCCTTCGGTTCCGAAGCCGCCCAGGATCACGGCCAGGAACCGCCGGTTCATCGCCCGGCACATGATGTACGACAGGATCGCCCCGCTCGACCCGACCAGCGCTCCGGTGACGATCAGCAAATCGTTGGAGAGCATGAAGCCGGTCGCGGCTGCGGCCCATCCGGAGTAGCTGTTCAGCATCGAGATCACCACCGGCATGTCGGCGCCCCCGATCGCCATCACCATGTGTACGCCGAACACCAGCGCCAGCACGGTCATCGCGGCGAGCGGGACGACGCCCGAGCGCGCCAGCGCCTGCACCTCCCCCGGCCACGGCGCACCGACGAAGTGCAACAGCAGCGCCAGTGCCGCCAGCCCGATCGATGCGTTGAGCAGGTGCCGCCCCGGCAGCAGCCACGGGCGGCTGGTAATCGAGCCCTGCAGCTTGCCGAAGGCGACGATGGAACCGGTCCAGGTCACCGCGCCGATCAGGATCCCGAGGTAGATCTCGACCTCATGGATCGCGCGCGCCGCACCCTGCATGGTGTTGTGGGGGCCGAGATAGTTCGCGAACCCCACCAGCACCGCGGCCAGGCCGACGAAACTGTGCAGGATCGCCACCAGCTCGGGCATGGCGGTCATCGCCACCCGCACGGCGAGGAACGCGCCGATCGCGCCCCCCACCGCCATCGCCGCCGCGAGTTCGCCGTAGCGCGAGACCTGGCCGCCGGCGATGGTCGCGACGAGCGCGATGGCCATGCCGATGATGCCGTAGAGGTTGCCGCGCCGCGCCGTCTCCTGGTTGGAGAGCCCGCCGAGGCTGAGAATGAACAGGACCGAGGCGCCGATGTAGGCGACGGTGACGATGCCCGTGCTCATCGTCGGATCAGCGCCTGAACATCGCCAGCATGCGCTGGGTCACCAGGAAGCCGCCGGCGATGTTGATCGCCGCCAGCAGGATGGCCAGTGCCGCCGGAATGCGCACCAGCGCGCTGTCGGACGACACCTGCAGCAGCGCGCCGATGACGATGATGCCGCTGATCGCGTTGGTCACGCTCATGAGCGGGGTGTGCAGCGCCGGGGTGACGTTCCAGACCACCATGTAGCCGACGAAGCACGCCAGGATGAAGACGGTGAAATGGTGCATGAACTCGGTCGGCGCGACCGATCCGATGCCCAGGAATCCGAGCGCCGCGACCAGCATGGCCGCCGCCACCTTCGCGGGCGAGAGCGGGGCACGCGCCTCGTGTCCGTTCGCCGTCGGCGCCGGCTTGTGCACCGGTGCAAGCAACGTGGCGCTCACCTTGATCTCGGGCGGCGGCCAGGTGATCTCGCCGGCCTTCACCACGGTGGCGCCGCGGATGACGGCGTCCTGCATGTCGACCGCGAGCGTACCGTCCTTGCCGGGGCACAGTTCCGCGAGCAGGTGGCGCAGATTGGTTGCGTAGAGCTGGCTGGACTGGTGTGCCATGCGGCTGGGCAGATCGGTGTAGCCGATGACGGTGACGCCGTATTTCGTCACTACGCGACCCGGCTCGGTGAGCGCGCAGTTGCCACCCTGCTCCGCGGCCATGTCGACGATCACGCTGCCGGGCTTCATGGTCTGGACCATCGACTCGGTGATGAGCTTGGGCGCGGGCTTGCCGGGGATCAGCGCCGTGGTGATGATGATGTCCACGTCCATCGCCTGGCGCGCGAACAGGTCCATCTCGGCCTTGATGTAGGCCTCGCTCATCTGCCTGGCGTAGCCGCCCGCGGTGCTGGCGTCCTCTTCCGGTACGTTCAACTCCAGGAAGTCCGCGTCCAGGCTCTGCACCTGCTCCTTGACCTCCGGCCGGGTATCGAAGCCGCGCACGATCGCGCCCATGTTGCGCGCGGCGCCAATCGCCGCCAGCCCCGCCACGCCTGCGCCGATCACCAGCACCTTGGCCGGCGGCACCTTGCCCGCGGCCGTGACCTGGCCGGTGAAGAACCGCCCGAAGTGCTGCGCCGCCTCGATCACCGCGCGGTAGCCGCCGACGTTCGCCATGGAACTCAGGGCGTCCATCTTCTGCGCCCGCGACAGGCGCGGGACCGCGTCCATCGCCAGCACCGTCGCCTTGCGTGCGCCGAGGCGATCGAGCAGGTCCTTGTTCTGCGCCGGGTGGATGAAGGCGATGAGGGTCGCGCCCGCGCGCAACAGATCGACTTCGTCCGCGCCCGCCACGACGTTGCGCTCGGGCGCGCGAACCTTCGCGACGACATCCGACTGCTGCCACAGCGTGCGCGCGTCCGGCAGGACTTCCACGCCTGCCTCGCGGTAGGCATCGTCCGGAAAGTCCGCTGCCGCGCCGGCGCCGGCCTCGATCGCGACCTCGAATCCGAGCTTCTTCAGGAACTCGGCCGCCTCGGGCGTCGTTGCGACACGCCGTTCGCCGGGGTGGATTTCCTTTGGAATGCCTATTTTCATCTGGAGAATCGCTCCTGCTCCGGGTCTGCCTGGCACCGCCCCGCATCGGCATGCGCGCGCGGCACGGCCGCCGCCGTGGCACCGGGATCCCGCATGCGAATGGGGCTACCTGCGCGGAAGATACAAATCGGTAATCGTTCCCTCGTAGGCCTCGGCGGCCATCGCCACGGTCTCCGACAGCGTCGGATGCGGATGGACGGTCAGGCCGATGTCGGCCGCGTCGCAGCCCATCTCGATCGCGAGCGCCACCTCGGCGATCAGATCGCCCGCGCCCGGCCCGACGATGCCGCCGCCGACGACCCGTCCGCTGTCGCGATCGAACAGCAGCTTGGTCAGGCCCTCGCTGCGGCCCAGCGTCAGGCTGCGGCCGCTCGCCGCCCATGGAAACACGCCCTTGCCGATCTGAAGCCCCTGCGCACGCGCCTGGGTTTCCGTCAGGCCTACCCAGGCGATTTCCGGATCGGTGTAGGCGACCGAGGCGATCACGCCGGCCTCGAACGCGCTCTTGTGGCCGGCGGCGACTTCCGCCGCCACCTTGCCCTCGTGCGAGGCCTTGTGCGCCAGCATCGGCTGGCCGACGACATCGCCGATCGCGAAGATGTGCGGCACGTTGGTGCGCTGCTGGCGGTCCACGGTGATGAATCCCTGCGCCGTCACGGCCACGCCGGCACGATCGGCCCCGATCACCGCGCCGTTCGGCCGCCGGCCAACCGCGACCAGTACTCGATCGAAGCGTTCCTCGATGGCGCCCTCGGGCCCCTGCATGGACACGACGATGCCCGCCGCCTCGGCACGCGCGCCGGTCACGCGCGTGCCCGGCAGAATGCGTTCGACCTGCTTGCGCAGGCGTTGTTCCAGCGGCCTGACCAGGTCGCGATCCGCGCCGGCCACCAGTTCGTCGAGCAGTTCGACGATCGTCACCCGCGAACCCAGGGCTGCGTAGACGGTCGCCATCTCCAGGCCGATGATGCCGCCGCCGATGATCAGCATCCGTTCGGGAACGTCCGCGAGCGCCAGCGCGCCGGTGGAATCGATGACGCGCGGATCCGCCGGCAGCGACGGCAATGCCACCGGTTCGGAGCCGGCAGCGATGATCGCCTGGCGGAAGGCCACCCGGCGCATGCCGGCCGCGGTCCGTACTTCGATCAGGTTGGGGCCGGCGAAGCTGCCGCGGCCTTCGATCACCTGGACCTTGCGCTGCCTGGCGAGCCGTGCCAGCCCGCCGGTGAGCTGGCCGACCACCGACTGCTTCCAATCGCGCAGCCGCGGCAAATCGATCTCCAGCCCGGTGAAGCGGATTCCGTGCGCCTGCATCTGCCGGCCGTCCTCGATCACGCGCGCGGCGTGCAACAGCGCCTTGGACGGGATGCAACCGACGTTCAGGCATACCCCGCCCAGGGTGGGCTCGCGCTCGATCAACGCCACGGACAGACCCAGGTCGGCGGCGCGGAACGCGGCGGTGTAGCCGCCGGGCCCGGCGCCGAGCACGATGAGATCGACCTGCAGATCCGCGCCTTCCGGCACCGTCGCCGGCGCCCGGTCGGGTTCGTCTGCCGCCGTGCCTGACGCGGATGCCGGCTCGGTGGAGACGGCCTCGACCTGCACCGTCATGATCGGGCTGTCCCGGGACACCCGGTCGCCGACCTTGATCCGCAGCTCCGCGACCGTGCCCGCCACGGGCGAGGGGATGTCGATCGTCGCCTTGTCGCTTTCCAGGGTGATGAGCGCGGTCTCGGCCTCGATGCGGTCTCCGGGCCGCACGAGGACGTCGATCACTTCCACGTCCTTGAAATCGCCGATGTCGGGGATGCGGATCTCGCGGGTTTCACTCATGGGCGATCGTCGGCCGTGGTCTCGGATGGGCGCCGCGACGCAACGCGGCGCGATGCGCCGTCGTGCCGCCGCATCCGCAGTTTAGCCACCGCCCGGCGGCGAGACAAACGCAGGCAGCCCGCCAGGCTGAACCGAGGCTGAATCGATACGATGCGGATTTACCTACATTTACAACGACATCGCGCACGCGCGCCGCGCGCCGTCGTCTAATTGCAGTACGCCTTCTGCAATGGCCTGGACACCACGGCCGCATCGGCTCGATCACCGCAGCAGGGCGGCGCAGTGCAACGGAGACGACACTTGCTCGACGCGCACCGGCAATCCACCGGAACCGATCCCTCCGCCTGCCGCGAAAGGCGCGGCAGGCATAGTTTGCATGCGGCGCTGCGGGCGCTCGCCCGACAGGTGGCGAATCGCGCGGGGTACAGCTTCGAGGAAGCCTACCGTGGCGTGCGCGGGCTGTTGTACCTGCATGGCGATCTGACTGCCGTGGAATCCGCAGTGAGCGAATTCATCCGTTGCAGCGCTCCGGCCTCGGGCCGATGCCACGGCGACAGCCGCACCGGACTTCAACTCAACGTATCGGGAGAAACCTCATGATGCTCGCCCAGGGCCGTCGATTACGGCTGCGCGCGCTCGCGGCAGCGGCGATGACGCTGGCCTGCGTGGCGGCCAGCCAGCCCGCGGCCGCGGAACCGCGTCATCATCACCACCAACGCTTCCATCACGGCGGCCATTCGAACATCCATTTCGGCTTCGCGTTAGGAAGTCCGTTCTACGATCCCTGGTATCGCGATCCGTGGTACTACGGCCCGGGCTACTACCGCATGCGTCCACCGGTGGTCGTCGTTCCGCAGGCGCCGCCGGTGTACATCGAACAGGCTGCGCCCCAGGCCCAGGCCGCGAACTACTGGTACTACTGCGCCGCCGCCGGCGCGTACTACCCCTACGTGCGCGATTGCCCGTCCGGGTGGCAGACCGTCATGCCGACGCCACCGCGTTGAACAGCCTCGAGGTCAGGAACCAATGAACCATACCAAGACTCTGGTCGCGGCCGCTTGTACGGCGTTGCTCGCCGGCTGCGCGGTGATGCCCACCGGCCCCGGGGTGATGGTCCTGCCCGGCACCGGCCGGTCCTTCGATCAGTTCCGCGGCGACGATGCCATGTGCCGCCAGTTCGCCGCGTCCCAGGTCGGCGGAACATCCGCGGGACAGGCAGGCCAGGATGCCGCGTTGCGTAGCGCCGCCGTCGGCACTGCCCTGGGTGCCGCCGCGGGCGCGGCCATCGCCGGCGGCAGCGGTGCCGCCACCGGCGCGGGCGCCGGCGCGATTGCCGGTACGCTCACCGGCATCGACGCAGGCAACGCCTCGGCCTACGGCGTGCAGGATCGCTACGACATCGCCTACATCCAGTGCATGTACGCGCAGGGCCATCGCGTGCCCGTGAGCGGCGCATTCTCTGCGCCGGGCGCGCCGGTCACCGCGATGCCGGCCGCACCCTACCCTCCGGCATCGCCACCGACGCCGGCCTATTACCCCCCGCCGCCGCCCAACGCACCGCCGCCCGCGCCTGCACCGCGCTGATCGTCCAGCCCGGCGCCGCTGCGGCCGCCGCGCCGGTCAGGAGGGACGAACCTCCAGGACGAGCTTGCCGGCGACGGCGTTGGATTCCAGCAGGCGGTGCGCCGCCGCGGCCTGTGCCAGCGGCAGCACGGCGTGGATCACGGGCCGGACGCTGCCGGCCTCGATCCGCGGCCAGACCTCGCGCAGCAGCGCGCGGGCGATGGCACGCTTGAACTCCAACGGCCGCGGCCGCAGCGTGGAGCCGGTGATGGTCCAGCGCCGCACCATGACCTGCGCGAGATCGATGCTCGCCACGCAACCCGGCGGCCGGGCGCCGAGAAAGGCGATCTGAACCAGGCGCCCGTCTTCGGCGAGGATCGACAGGTTCCGCGCCACGTAATCCCCGCCGACCATGTCCAGGATCACGTCCACGCCGCGGCCGCCGGTGGCGGCACGAATCGCGGCGACGAAATCCTCGCTGCGGTAGTCGATCGCGCGCGCGGCGCCCAGGTTCGTGCAGATCGCGCACTTTTCCGCGCCGCCGGCGGTGGTGTACACGATTGCGCCGAACTCGCGCCCGAGTTGGATGGCCACCGTGCCGATGCCGCTCGCGCCGCCGTGCACCAGCAACGACTCGCCGCCGGCCAGGCGTGCCCGATCGAACAGGTTGCTCCAGACGGTGAAGAAGGTCTCCGGCAGCGCCGCGGCCTCGACCATCGAAAGCCCCGCGGGCACCGGCAGGCACTGGCCCGCGGGTGCGATGCAGTACTGCGCATAACCGCCGCCGGCCACCAGCGCGCAGACACGCGCGCCGACTTCGCACTCGCCGACATCGCCGCAGGCCTGGACGATCGTGCCGGCCACCTCGAGCCCGGGGATGTCCGAGACGCCGGGCGGCGGCGGATAAAGGCCGGCGCGCTGGGCGCAGTCCGGGCGGTTCACGCCCGCGGCGGCGACCTCGATCAGCACCTCACCCGGCGCCAACTGCGGCAGATCGCGATACGCCGGGCGCAGCACATCCGGCCCCCCGGGCGCGGAAACCTCGATCACCCCGATACGCCGCAACGCCGGCATGTCAGCGCGGTCCGCGCCGCTGTGGTATAAGTCCGGGCCTGTTCACTCGTGTTCCTCCCGTCCGCACGCGGCCCATCATGCGCATCCGCAGAGCCTACGCCGATTGCCGCGATGGCCAGATACACTATCGCAAGGTGGGCCGGCCCGGAACGCCGGTGCTCTGCCTGCTGCACGGCCTGGACCGCACCGGCGCCGTGTTCGAACCGCTGATGGCGCTGATGCAGGATCGCTTCACGCTCCACGCCTTCGACCTGCCCGGTAGCGGCGCATCGGACGCGCCGCGGTCAATCGACACGATCGGCGATCTGGCCGATCGTCTGATCGAGGCGATCTTCAGCCTGGGGATCGCACGCTTCCACGGCTGCGGCATCGCGGCCGGTGCGCAGGTGGCGCTGGAAATCGCGGCGCGCCAGCCGCGGCACGCGGCCTCGCTGACGCTGATCGAACCCTTCTCGGACACCGCCCGGCACGTCTTCGCCAGTTCCGGTGCCGGGAATGATGCCGCGCGCTGCGCGGCGGCGCTTCAGGCACAGGATTTCGACACCCGGTTCGGCGCTGCCGAATGCCCGTTGCAGATCGTCTGCACGGCACCCGGCACGGCGCATCACGGTTGCGATCGGGCCGCGGCTTTGCGACCGGACGCGATCCGCGCGACACTGCCGGCGGCGGACGGTGACGCGCTTGCCGAGCCCGAGGCCCTGGCCGAAGCGCTGCGCAGGTTCATCGACACACTCGAATCCTGAACCGCCGGCAGGTGCCGGCGCCGGATCACTTCTGCAACCGCGGCGCGACCGCGCCGTCGAGGGAGAACCGCATGCTGCCCGAATGGAAGGACTTGATGGACCGGCTCGCGCCGATCGGCGAACGCATCGCCGCGAACCTCTGGCACAAGGAGGATCCCTGCGCCCGGCAGGAGCTCTGGCGCATGTTGTCCGCCTGCGCCGCGCAGGGCTACTGCGGCGCGCTGTGGGCCGATCCGGACTATCCGTCCTGGGTGCCGTTCCTCAACATCGGCCTGAACATCGCCGCGCCGGTGCCGGACTTCATGTACCTGGGCAGTCCGGTGCACGGCAACGGCGTGTACCGCATTGCCGGCGATCGCGGCACGGCGCATTTCGTCGACATCTCCATGGGTGCCGGCAACTATGCGCGCGACGACGCGCCCGGGCCGTCGCTCGGCAGCTACGACCTCGACGACCTGCGCATCGGCCCGGATCGCAGCTTCAACGTCATCATGAGCAATGAGCGCCCGGCCGGCTGGGATGGCGACTGGTGGCGGCTCGACCCGCGCACCAAGGGCCTGGGCGTGCGCGTGGCCTCCTACGACTGGCTGAACGAGATCGACCCGCGCCTGACGATCGAACGCCTGGACATCCCGGCACTCAAGCCGCGCCTGTCGGCCGAAGAGATCGGCGCGCGCCTGGAGCTGTGGACGCGCTGGGTCGAGCGCGGCGTGGACCGCTGGATCCTGCACGTGCAGGCCCAGCGGGCCAAGGGCGTCGTCAACGACGTCGTCGTGCACGACTATGCGTCGATGGGCGGCTTCATCGGCCAGGTATATCTGGAGGGGATCTACGACCTCGCGCCCGACGAGGCGCTGATCCTGGACACCGCGCTGCCGCGCACCTGCCGCTACTGGTCCTTCCTGCTCACCGACGACCTGTTCGCGACCGTGGACTGGATGAACCGCCAGTCGAGCCTGAACGGGTACCAGGCGCGCGTGGACGCCGACGGCCGCTTCCGCGCGGTGATCGCCATGCAGGATCCGGGGGTACCGAACTGGCTCGACACCGGCGGCTACGGCCAGGGCCTGATCCAGGGGCGATGGAACAAGGCGGACTCGGCCCCGCAACCGGTGCTGACGAAGGTGAAGCTCGGCGACCTGCGCCGGCACCTGCCTGCCGACACGCCGGTCGTCACCCCGGCCGAACGCGACGCCGCCCTGCGCGTGCGCCGCCAGGGTGCGCAACTGCGCCGGCTCTGGTGAGCCGGCCGCGGTCGATTCACTCCAGGCAAGGCACGCCCCGCAACCCATTCGAGGCAACCGTCATGACCGCATCCCCCACGCTGATCGTCAGGAACGCCCTCATCGTCGACGGTACCGGCCAGCCCGCCCGGCCCGGGTCGGTGGCGGTCACCGGCGATCGAATCACGCAGGTCGGCCAGGTGCAGGGCAGCGCCGCGCGCGAGATCGACGCCCGCGGGCGCGTGCTCGCGCCCGGCTTCATCGACATCCACACGCACTACGATCCGCAACTGTGCTGGGATCGGCTCGCCACGCCCTCGCCCGAGCACGGCGTGACCTCGCTCATCATGGGCAACTGCTCGGTCACGCTCGCGCCGGTCAGGCCCGAGCACCGGGCGCGCATCATCCAGTTGTTCGGTTCGGTGGAAGACATGGAAAGCCGCCTGCTGGAAGATACCGTTCCGTTCCAGTGGCGAACCTACGCCGAGTACGTCGATTACCTCCGGCGCGATCTCGGCCCGAACGTCGGCGCCTTCGTCGGCCACGCCGTGATCCGGCTGCTGGTGATGGGCGCCGCGGCCCAGGAGCGCGCCGCGACCGACGCCGAGATCGAGGCCATGTGCGGCGAACTGCGCGCCGCCCTGCGCGCCGGCGCATTCGGCCTGTCGTTCACCTACATCCACCTGGACGAGCTCGGTCGCGAACTGCCATGCCACTACGCGGACATGCGTGAGCTGCAGGCGTTGTTCGCGGTGATGGCCGAGGAGGGCCGCGGCATGGCCGAGGTGGCCCCGCCGCTGATGAGCGGCGCGGACGTGGTCTGCGCCTGCATCGATCGCTTCGGCGAGCTGGCATCGGCGACCGGCGTGACCTGCTCGATCTCGCCGCTGCTGCAGATGCCGGTGTTCGGCGATCTGTGGCGCAGGATGCTCGCGCGCTTCGAGCATTGGCAGGCCCGCGGCGCGCCGCTGTACGCGCAGACGCAGGTGCGCCCGGGAACGTCGAACATGCAGCTCGCGCGCGGATCCGCCGGCCTGTCCAAGGGCAGGCACTGGCGCCGGCTGTTCGAACTGCCGATCCCTGAGCGGATCGCCCTGCTGCGCGATCCGTCGATGCGGGCGTTGCTGCGCGAGGAGACCGACACCCTGCCCGGCGCCCGCGGCCTGTTCGTGCAACGCGTGCAGGCTGTTCGCAACAGGAAGTACGAAGGCCGGCTGGTCGCGGACATCGCCGCGGCCGAAGACCGGCCGCTGTTCGACGTCATCGCCGACATCGCCCTGGACGACGATCTCACCGCCGAGTTCGGCCAGGGCGGATCGGTCCAGGCCGACACCGGCATCGTCTCGCAGCTGCTGAACCACCCCGGTATCCATATCGGCGCCGGCGACGCCGGTGCGCACATCAACCAGTTCGCGGGCGCGGGCGACACCTGCTACCTGTTCGAGAAATTCGTTCGCGAACTCGGTGCGATGAGCCTTGAACGCGCGGTGCACCGGCTCACCGGCGAGCTGGCGCACCGATGGAATATCGCCGACCGCGGCGAGATCGCGCCCGGCAGGTTCGCCGACCTGGTCATCTTCGATCCGGCCACGATCGCGCGCGGCGAGGAAGTCTGGGTGCAGGACGTCCCGGGCGACAACGGCCGCTACGTGCGCCATCCGCAGGGGATCGAGCAGGTGATCGTCAACGGCGAGGTGCTCGTCGACCAGGGCCGGTACACCACGGCGCGGCCGGGGCGGATCCTGTAGCGGCACGGCGCTCCGCCCCGGCGACCGCCAGCCGGCGTACCGGAGCCGTCCGCCTGGAAGCCCGCACCGGACGGTGCCGAACTAACCGGCGTACGAGCCCCGGGCGCGCCAGAGGATCTCGGCGTAATGCCCGACCTGGCGCCGCAGGTCGACATAGGCGCAGCGCAGATCTGGCGCGGCGACCTCGAAGGCAATTGGCAACCCGCGCGCGCGGATGTCCGCCATGGCCGCTTCCCACGAGGGTACGTCCGGGTGCAGGTAGCCCGCGTGGTGCATCGCGATGGCGTCGGCGTCTGCCGGCAGCGCCTGGAGATACACGGATTCGATCTCCAGCCGCGGCTGGAGCAGTTCGAGTTCCGCGCCGGCGAACGCCAGGTGTGAAATCGCGTACAGCATCGACGGCTCGCCCGACGCGCCGCGGATGTCCTGCAGCAGATCGAGCTGCCGCGCGCCCAGGTCCGCCGTGACCCGGGCGATGGCGCGGTGGATGTCGCGCGTGACGTAGCCGATGTGAAACAGCCGGCCGAACTTCGAGTCGTTCCCGAGGATCATCAGGCGTACCTCACCGGGGTCCGCGCGCGAGCGCCTGGGCAGCTCGCTGCGCGATGGCGGCCGCCCGTGCGGCCGGATCGATCGTGCGGGTACCGGCCGGCAGGAATGAGAACCGCTCGGCGAACGGCACCTTGCGCACCTGCGGCAGATCGGGCGTGGTTCCGTCGTACCAGCGCAGCATGCATTGGCCGACCGGCGTGTGCATCGGGTCAAGCCAGTTGGCGATCCCGGGGTCTTCGAACGACAGCACGGCGCGGAATCGCCCGTCGGCATCGACCTGCATCTGGCGCCCGTTCAGGCCGCTCTGGTGCCAGGCGTAGTCGAGCGTGCCCCACCACAGGTCCATCAGTTGCAGGCCCCAGTAGCGCGCCGTCGGCGCCGGCGCCTCGATGACGAGCGCTTCGCCGGGGGCGATATTCCAAACCAGTCCGTAGTAGCCGGCGCGCGGGCTGGCGCCGTGATCCCTGCTCTCCCCGCCCCCCTCGGCCTTGACCTCGGCAAACGCGTTGTCGCCGCCGGCAATCTGCCTGACGCGCTTGGCATAGCCGAGCGCGCGGGCGACGGTCTGCTCGACCATGCGCGTGGTCCTGGCCAGTCGCACGCTGAATTCCGCCTCGTCGATGTGCATGCTGTCGGCCGGGCGATCGAGCGTGTCGATGTCCAGCTCGGTCGCGCGTGCGCCCCAGTCATCGAAGACGTCGCGCACCTGCACGATGCTGCGCGACTGCTCGGGATCCAGCCGGATCCAGTTGCCCGGCTGCGGATCGGGCGAAGCGACGGCCTCGAACCGTCCGTCGGAGTCGACATGGAACCGCGCCAGATCGTAGTTGCCAAGCGAGCGCATGCGCTCGTCGCCGAAATAGCCGCTGAACACCTGCAGGTCGGTGAAGCAGGTGGTGCCCCGGCGGCCGCGGATCCGGTAGCTGCGGCGGCCGTCGATGAAGCACCACTGATAGCGCATGACCGACGCCGGGCCTCCCCAGTTGAGCAGGAACGGATGCCAGCGCGTCTGGAACTGCGCATAGTCCTGGCGCGGCAGCAGGTACATCTGGTGGGCGCCGATGGTGACGGCCTGGAGCGCGTACAGCGCCTGCTCGCGCACCCGCGGGTGCGCGATCGCCTCGGGCCGGCCCAGCATGCGCCTGCGCACCGCATCCAATGCGGCCAGCCAGGCCTGCCAGGCGGGATCACTCGTAGTCACAGGTCGGAATCCTCCTCGATGCCGAAGCGTTCTTCGTAGTCGCGCAGCGATGCGCGCAGGGCCGGGATGTCGATGCCGCAATCCGACAGGACGGGCCTTTCCCTGGCCAGTTCCGGCAGTGCTTCCGGCACCAGCGGCCCGCGTTCGCGCGCCACCCGCGCCAGCCCCGCGGTGGTTTCCCACAGCGTATCCGGCGACGCGGGGTGATCGTACTCGTGGGCGCGCGCGTGGAGCCTGGAGTCGTCGATTGCGACGCCTTTGAGCATGATTCAACTTTCCTGAGGCGATGAACCGGGCGACCCGGCCCCGGCCCGGGCTCCACGGCTGGAGGCTCCCGAGGGTCGCTGGCCATTGTATGGCACGGCCGATCCTCGGCGAACCGCGGCGCGAACTCAGGTCGGCGCCACCGCGATGTTCATCCGCGCGCCCGGACCGATGCCGGTGCGGCCGCTCGGGGGGCGGGCCGCGCGTCCGGCTGCTAGAATGCCTCATAGCCGCCGGCTGCGCCGGCGCAATCCGTTTCCGCAATCGATTCGCGAGGAAGAGCGTGACTATCAACGCCAAACAATTGGACAAGATCCGCAACGCCCCAGGCTTCATCGCCGCCCTCGACCAGAGCGGCGGCAGCACGCCCAAGGCCCTGCGGTTGTACGGCATCGCCGAGGGCAGCTGGTCGAACGAGGAGGAGATGTTCAATCTCGTCCACGAGATGCGCGCCCGCATCGTCACCAGCCCGGCCTTCACCGGCAAGCGCATCCTGGCCGCGATCCTGTTCGAGGGCACCATGGACCGCGACATCGCCGGCAAGCCGAGCGCCGACTACCTCTGGAACGACAAGAACGTCGTGCCGATCCTGAAGGTCGACAAGGGCCTGGCCGACGAGGCCGACGGCGTGCAGTTGATGAAGCCGATGCCCAAGCTCGACGCGCTGCTTGCGCGGGCCAGGGACAAGGGCATCTTCGGCACCAAGATGCGGTCGGTCGTCAAGCAGGCCAATGCCACCGGCATCGCTGCCGTGGTCAGGCAGCAGTTCGAGATCGGGCGCCAGATCTGCGCCGCGGGGCTGGTGCCAATCATCGAGCCCGAGGTCGACATCCACTGCCCGCAGAAAGCCAAGGCCGAGGAGCTGCTCAAGGCAGCGATGCTTGCCGAGCTCGGCAAGCTCGGCAGCGAGCAGGTCATGCTCAAGCTGACCCTGCCGGATGTCGATGACTTCTACACCGACTGCATCGCCCACCCCAAGGTCGCCCGCGTGGTGGCATTGTCGGGCGGCTACACGCGCGAGGACGCCAACGCGCGGCTGGCGCGCAACCACGGCATGGTGGCGAGCTTCTCGCGCGCGCTGACCGAGGGGCTGTCCAAGCAGCAGAGCGACGCCGAGTTCAACGCCGCCCTCGACGCCGCCATCGAGAGCATCTACCAGGCCTCGATCACCTGAAGGTCCTTCGCCCCGCGCCCGCCGCGGCGGGCGCGGGGCGCAGATCCAGGGCTCCTGCACATCCCGGTCACCGCGGTGGTCGATGCGCTGAACCAGGCGCAATGCCCGGGTCATTGCGTACTCAGAACGCCGATGCGGTATTTCGGCAGCAGGCTCGCGGCATAGGGCGAATGGGCCCGGCCCCGGGTCTTGGTACGAAAGGCCTCGCTCGCCTCCTTTCCGCACCATGAGAGCATCAAGCCCGGCTCCGCGGGATGCGAAGGCAGGTACGCGGTGAAGTCATGGACCGCGCCGTCGAGCGCCATCCAGCAGTCCTGCGCGGTGGCGTGCAGCGCCACGTCCGCCAGCGTGTACGTGTTCGCCGGCGCGGATTCGGCCGGCGGATGGCCACGATCGTCGCGCGCGGCGGCCCACAGCCCGCCGACGGCCAGCCAGAACAGAACGGTCGAGACGACGAACAGCACGCGCATCAGCGCAGATCGAATCGTTCGAAGTGGATGGACGCTTCCGGAACGCCCCGTAGCCGCAGTTCGCGCAACAGCGCGTCGAGCATCGGGCGTGGTCCGCATATCCTGACTTCGCGCCCGGCGAGTCCACCGACGCGCGACAGGACTGCACCCAGGTCCGGCGTCCCGTCGCCGGCAGGCACGCTGATCAGCCGGAAACCGGGCAGCACCGCCGCGCTGGCGGTGAGTTCGTCGTGAAAAAGCGCATCGCTCGCGCGGCGGTACAGGTAAATCAGCACCGAATCCGCGGGCAGCGGGCCTGCGCGCAGGGCGGCCATGAAGGGTGTGATGCCGATTCCACCCGCAATCCATAGCTGCGGCGCGGCCAGGAACTCCGGAATAAAATCCCCGAACGGCCCCTGCAGCCGCAGCGGCGTTCCGGGCGCCAGGGCCTGCAACCGGTCCGTGCACGCACCGAGGGCCCGGATCGCGAGATCGAGCGTGCCGTCGCGGCCGACGCGGCTGACCGTGAACGGATGGAACTCGTCGCAACCGCGATACCGCGGACCGCGACCGAATGCCGTGAGTACGAATTGACCGGCAGCAACCCGGATCGGAACGCTCAGGGGACGAATGGTCGCCTCGACCGTGCCGGACGACGGGTGCGCGACCCGGGCGACCACGTAGGGGTAAGAATCGAGCCCCAGTTCACCGACGACGAATCGCGCGACGAGCGCCGCCACGCAGACGACGGCCACAGTCACGAGGACTCCCGTCGCGCCGAGCACCGCGAACGCATGCGCGAGACCCACCGCAACCGCAACCGCGAGCAACGAATGCAGGGCGCGCCATGGCCGATAGCGCAGGGCCACGGCAAAGGTCGACAGCAGCCCGGCCATGAGCAGGGCCAGCGACGCCCAGCCGAGCGCCACGGGTGCGCCGCCATCCGCCGGCGTGATTGCAGCCCACGCGGCATGCGGGTCCGGCCCGGCGTCGAATGCGAGTGCAAGCGGATGTATCAGCAGCAGGGCGTACGCGGTCGTGCCGCTGCGGTGGTGCCAGCGGTACATCTGCTCGATGCCGCCGAGCCGTTGCGCCAGATGCGGCTCGCGCACCATGAGCAACAGGCTCGCGGTCAGCAATCCCGTACCGCCCCACGCGCTTGCGATGGCCAGTCGTCGTTCGACCCCGGCCGCTTCCGGCCACGTGGCGGCGACACATACGCCGGCACACAGGCCCGCAATCGCGGGCGCACGGTAACGCGATGGCTCGATCTGAACTCGCATGCGGGATATCGCTCGTCCGACACTACAACGACCGGCATTTCGCGCGTTCGGCGCTGCGAGCTATTCTGATCCGGACGCACACGACGGCATTGACGCGCATCAACGACGCGGCAGCCGGGCGCGAACCACGCCCGCGCCGGGGCCATCGCCGCCGCCGGGAAGCGGGAGCGGATCGCCGTGCGCCCTGCCGCCGGGTGGATCGTCAGCGATCGCGGCTCGCTTCAGCCGCTCGAGCCGTGCCGAAGCGGCGCACGAAGTCGTCCAGTTCCAGTTCGAACTCCTCCTGGTCCAGGAACTGCGCGTCCGTCATCTGCGGCTGCTCGTGCGCCTTGTACCAGGCCGCGTATTGCGGCAGGTCGCGCGCATACGCATTGAAGTGCGTCGACCAGGTGCGTACCTGCAGCCTGGGAACCGAAGCGGAGAAGTCGAAGTTCAGCAGCCTGAGCCAGCCGTCGCCGACGCCGCCCTGCGCCTTTGCGTCCGGGTCGACGTTGCGCAGCGACTGGTTGCGATCCTGATAGTCGGCGAGCAACTGCCAGACCTTGCCGCCGCCCGCGCCCGTATCGACCCGGCGGGACTGGCCGTTCTGATGGCCCGAGAGCACCAGGAAGATCTGGTCATGGCGGGAGAGGAACTCGCGCCAGAGATCCTCGGGGTCGTTGTGCTCGGGATTCACCTTCTTGAAATCGACTTCCGGCAATGCCCGGCGTTCGCCGAGTCTGTCGAGGTGATCGTGGATCGTGACAATCGTCGGCAGGCCGCGATGGCGCTCGACGACCGATGCCGCCCAGCCGATCACGTCGTCGTGCGGTGCCATCTCCAGGCCGATGTGCAGGAACCGGTACCCGGCGGCCTCGAAGACCTGCGCGCTGTTCGCGCCGCCGTTGTAGTGCGCGACATACCAGGGCTGGCCGTGGAAGAACTCCGAATCCGGCGCGAAGACCCGGTTGAAATTCTCCAGTCCGCCATAGTGCAGCAAGCCGTAGGGCGTCGGATGATCGCCCGGATTGCGCGGATCCGGTGCCTGCGGGAACCGGCTGTCGGCCCAGAATGCGTCGTAGTCGTGATTGCCGGGCACGACTGAAAACGGGGTCTTGCCCGCGATCAACCGCAGCGCGCGTCGCCCGCCTTCCATTTCAATCGCGACCGAGCGCGGATCGGCCACGTAGTGCGCCACGACCGCGTTCGTCGGATCCGCCGCCAGCCCGAGCGCACGATGCGCGGCGTCGATACCGCCGGTCGGGTGTTGCCAAACGTCGCCGACATGCGTGACGAAGGCAATCTTTCCGCCGGCCTCGGCCAGGTTGCGGGCGATGAAACTCATCTGCCCCATGAGCATCTCGCTCGCGTCGAAGGGGAACCCGGCGGCGCGCTGGCGCTTGAAGTCGAGATAATTCTGTGTGTCCGGGATCACCGCGATGGTGAACTCGGGAGCCGCGTCCTGCCGGGCGGCGGATGGCGGTGCAACGAACGTCAACGCGGCCGCGAGTGCCGCTGCGAACAACCTGCCGGACATGCGATGAGACCTCCCTTCGACGCTGGCGTCTGCCGCGTCGTATCCGACACAAGGCGGGACCGATATACCGCAATCGACCCGGTCGTACAACACGCGGCGCGGAGCCTACGACCGTCTCAAGCCGACTGCCGCCGCTCGATGACGTTCGCCAAACTGGCGGCATCGTCGCCGCATGGCGTCACCCGCATCCGTACACCTCCGCGATAGAAGCGCGACGACACGAACCAGCACGAGAACCGCGCAACCACCCGCCGCGGCGCATTCGCCGCCGCTGCCCGAATGCAGGCGACATCCACCGCGCTCACCGTGCTCATCGCCTGCACGCCCGCTCCGTTCTGAACGTCGACGCCGGCACCGTCAGGACCAGCGGCGGGATCGACGTCCGCGGCACCCTGGAACCGGGCGGCGGCAGCCTGGATGCGACGGCCATCTGGCGGCGAATTCCACTTCGACAGCGGGCGCCTCGCGGTCGACACGTTCACCGGGAACCTGCAGGTCGGCAGCGGTGCGACGCTCGCCCCCGGGCAATCCCCCGGCACCACGCACGCCGCGGGCGACTACCTCCAGGCAGCACGCAGCGTGCTCGAAATCGAGCGCTCCGCCCTGGGCCATGACCTGCTCGCGATCGACGGCAGCGCGACGCTCGGCGGGCGCCTGCGCGTGACGCTGCCGGACGGCTTCGATCCAGTGATCGGCACCGTCTTCGAGTTCCTGGCCGCCGACGCCGGGAGTGTCGGTTCGTTCTCCGAAAATCTGCTGCCGGCACTTGCCGGCCGGCGCCTCGTGCTCGACTCCCCGGATGCGTACCGCCTGCAGTTGCAAGTCGCGCCGGCTCTTAAGAGGTATCGACCATCCGGCACAACTTCCGATCCCACCCCAATTTCGCGCTCCAGCGCCGCTTGCTTACGGAAATCGGTCTCATGCACCAATCGCCGCTTGGACGCTGCCCCGCTCGGGACAACGCCCGCCCTTCCCATAGTGCAATCGCACCAAATCCACGTAGCCCGTCGATTGCATCATTTCATCGATCTCGACACCGGTGCTGTTCGACCGTGGTTACCCGACGCGTGCTCCCCGGAACACATCTGCGCACGAGCCGTTGACACGGGGGTTCATATGCATACACTTGCATACACACAGATGACGGTATCGGTAATCATGGCGACACAGGCAACTTCAGCATCGATGGAACCTCTATCCGCCCGCATTCCAGGGGACGTTTACTTGTGGCTCGCACAGCTCCAGGTAGAGGGAGCAACGACGAACAGCGACAAGCTGCGGGTGCTACTGGGGCAATTGAAGCGGCAATACGACGGGGCGCTCGACTACGTCGCCGCTCACGCATGGGCACGGGACATCATGGCCCGAACTCGGGAAGCTCTCATCCGCGCGGAGGGCCGCTCCGGAAGACATTCAGAGGTCGTAAGCCTTCTGCTGGATCACCTCGCGGCATTCCTGGCGCTCATCGTCAGCCAAGCCCCAACGGACGAAAGCGAAACCACCGAATTCGAGGATGCTCTCGTGCGCCGCGCTTTCGCACTGTGCGAGACATTGCTTCGGCAAGCTACTACGCCGAATGCGGCGGCGTACGATCCGGCCGTCGTAAGACGACACATCGATCCGACGCTAGAGTTGGCAATTAACGTTCATTCCGCGAAAGGAGCCTGAAATGACCGATACCCTCAAAAGCCGAGTTGGACGCATCATTGCGGGCGGCATGCACGCGCTACTCGATCGGCTCGAAGACCAAGCGCCCGAAGCCGTTATGGAGCAGGCGGTTCGCGAAGCCGAAGAGGTCATCGATGAAGTACGCCATGAATTGGGCATCGTATCCGCCAATCGGCACCTGGGCCAACAGCAGCACGCAAATCTGAACGAACAGCACTCCAAGCTGGCAGCGCAGATCGACGAGGCATTGTCGAGCGGCCGAGAGGATCTCGCACGCGCGGCGGTCGCTCGTCAACTGGATATCGAAGCCCAGCTACCCGTACTCGAGGCGACGCTCGGAGAGTTCTCGCGCCGTGAGGCCGAGCTACAAGGATTCATCGCCGCACTCATCGCCAAAAAGCGCGAAATGCAGGACGCCATTTCCGATTTCAGGAGAAGCCGCAGCCAGACGGACGCGGCCTCGCGCGCGGATCCCGCGGCGAATTCCGGCACTTCCGCCCACCGAATCGATAGCGTCACCGGCGCTTTCGACCGGGTTTTCGAACGCCACACCGGAATACCGGCGACATCGCGCGGCACGGCAGTACGACAGGCCGCGCAACTTAAAGAACTGGACGACATGGTCCGCGACAACAAAATCTCCGAGCGCCTGGCTCAATTGAAGGCCGACAAAGCATGAGCCTGTTTACCGCGCCGCAGAATCTTCCCTTCGGCGTTGGTTTTTCACTCATCGTCGCCATCGCTCTAATAGAAGGGCTCGGTATGCTCGTCTCGCTGAGCCCCAGCAATCTGCTCGACGATCTGCTGCCCGAAATCCATGGCGATTCCGGCCTTGACCGGGTGCTGGGCTGGTTGCACGTCGGCAAGGTACCTGCGCTCGTACTTCTGCTCTTGTTTCTCTGCGGCTACACGATATTCGGGTACAGCCTGCAGATCGTGTCAAAGGGATTGCTCGGCGCCTACCTGCCCGCGGCAGTCGCAGGCGTGTTGGCCGTACCCGCCGGCATGGCTACGGTCCGCGGTCTCGGGGCACTGATATCGCACATCATCCCCAAAGACGAGACCAGCATCGTCAGCGAGAAGACATTGATCGGGCGAGTGGGCGTCATCGTGAGTGGCCGGGCCCGACGCGGACTTGCAGCGCAGGCCCGCGTACGCGACAGTCTCGGGCGTTCGCACTACCTGATGGTCGAACCAGACGTCGATGACGACATATTCGACGAGGGGGCGCAGGTCCTTATCGTCAGCAAGGCAGGCGCCTTCTATCGGTGCATAGCGAACCCACATCCGAACCTGATGTAGATGCAATAAGGGGCTTTACCGAGTTATTGGAGGGAGGATCCTTTTCAATGGACAGTTTGATAGAGATGCTGACTCTCGCGGGCATTGCGTTCCTTGCGATCCTGACGATTGGTATCGTATTCGCGCGATTGTACAAACGCTCGACGAAGGAAACGGCTTTTGTACGTACCGGCCTCGGCGGCCAGAAAGTAATCATGGACGGCGGCGCGATCGTGCTGCCTGTATTCCACGAGCGCGTGCTCGTGAACATGAACACACTGAAGCTGGAAGTCCTGCGCCGAGAGCGCGAGAGCCTGATCACGAAGGACAGGATGCGCGTCGACGTCACGGCTGCATTTTTCGTGCGGGTCAAACAAACCGAGGAATCGGTGAGCATCGCCGCCCAAACGCTAGGCAGCCGCACGATGAGCCCCGATGAACTCAAGGCTTTGGTCGAGGACAAATTCGTCGATGCTTTGCGGGCCACCGCCGCAACGATGACGATCCAGGAGTTGCAGGACAAAAGACGAGATTTCGTTCAGGCAGTCCAGAACGCGGTGGCGGAGGACCTCGAGAAGAACGGACTCGAACTCGAATCCGTATCGCTCACAAGCCTCGACCAGACGGACAAGCAGTTTTTCAATCCGAACAATGCATTTGACGCGGAAGGCCTGACAAGGCTCACCGAGCAGACCGAGGCGCGACGAAAGCAGCGCAACGACGTCGAGCAGGATACGGAAGTCCAGGTCCGCACGAAGAACCTGGACGCAACCCGGCAGAAACTCACCATTGAGAAGGACCAGGAGTTCGCGACGCTCGAGCAACAACGTGCGATCGAGGTAACGAGGGCCGAGCAAGCGGCGCTCATCGCATCGCAGCAAGCCGAACGCAGCCGGGAGGCGGAAGCCGCGAAAATCGAAGCCGAACGCCAGGTCAGTCAGAAGCGTATCGAGGCCGAACGCGAAATCAAGGCTGCTGAAATCGACAAGAATCTCGTGGTCCAGACGCGCGAGATCGAACTCGAACGAAAAACTGAAATGCAACGTGCCGAGCAGCGAAAGCAGGTTGAAATCGCACGGCAGGACACGCAAATAGCGATTGCGACCAAGTCGCGGGAGCAGTCAGACGCGGACGCGGCAGCAGATCTCGCACGGGCGGAAGCCGTCAAGGCCGAGGAAGCCGTCAATACCGCAAGGCAGGTCGCCGTAGCCGAGCGCGAGAAGAGCATTCAGCTTATCGAGGCTTCCAAGGAGGCCGAGCAGAACGCGATCGCCGTCAGAGTCTCAGCATCCGCCGAAAAGGAAGCCGCGCTCGACCGCGCGGAAGCGGTTACCATCGAAGCCAAGGCGCGACAAGCCGCGGCACTGGCGGAAGCCGAGGGCAAACGCGCCATCAACGAGGCGCTGAACACACTCTCCTCTGCGCAAATCGATCTCCAAATCCGATCGCTGCTGCTGCAACAGCTTCCACACATTCTGGAACAGGCCGTACGGCCGATGGAGAAGATCGATTCGATTCGCATCTTCCACGTCGCCGGCCTTCCGGGCACCACGTCTTCGACGGCCGGGGACAACTCCCCCCCTTCGGGTTCGGCAACCTTCCCCGAGCAGGTCATGAACTCGGCGCTTCAATACCAGCTCGCCAAGCCAATCATTGACGCGGTAATGAAGGACGCAGGTCTATCGAATGAAGGCATTACTGGCGTGGCCAGCGCGCTGTCGAATATCCTCAAGGAGACGGACAAGCCGGGTTGAAATGCGGTTCGTGAGGATGGCGCTCGCCGCCGTCGCCGATTCAGCCCGCCAGCAGCCGCGGCCCGGGCTTGAACTTCACCGGCAGCCGCGCGACTCCGGTGTTCACGCCCTGCGAGGGATAGAACGACACCGAGGATTCGTCGACGACGTAGTCCGGCATGCGCGCCAGCACCTGGCGGACCATCTCCTGGAACTCGAAGCGCGCGATGGTCGAGCCGGCGCAGCGGTGGGTGCCCAGGCCGAAGGTGGTGTGCAGGTTCGGGAAACGCTCCGGATCGAAGCGGTCGGGTTCTGTGAACTTGGTAGGATCGCGGTTCGCCGCCGCCCAACTCAGCCAGATGCGCTCGCCCTTGCGGATGCACTGGCCGCCCACCTCGGCGTCCGCGGTCGCGCGCCGGGCCAGGCCGGTGACCGGGGCGAAGTAGCGCAGGAATTCCTCGGTCGCGCTCTGCAGCAGCGCGGGTTCCTCGATCAGCCGCCGGCGCAGATCCGGATGCCGATGCAGGTACAGCAGGGTCTGGCCCGTCAGCGAGGTCGTGGTGTCCACGCCGCCGACGATCAGCAGCGAGATGATGGACACCATTTCCTCGTCGGTGAGCGGCCGGCCGTCGATCCGCTGCTGCACGAAGTAGGTCATGACGTCGTCGCGCGGCTCGGCACGACGCTCGTGCGCGAACCGGACGATCTGCTCGTAGATCCAGGCCATGTCCGCGCCGGCCTTGGCGAACTCCGGCGAGCCGGGCGGAAAGGTGGTGATGTTGTGCATCGGCTCGGCGTAGCGCTGCCAGTCCTGCGACGGAAACCCGAGCCACTCGATCGTCACCGCCGCCGGCACGGGGCTGGCGAAGTCCAGCACCAGGTCGCCTTCGCCACGCTCGATGATCCGGTCGATGAAGTACGCGGCCCAGTGCGCGAACCTGGGCTTCAGCTTCTCCACCGCGCGCGGGGAGGAGATCGGGTTGACGATCGCCCGGTAGCGCGTGCTCTCGGGTGGATCCAGCTCGATCGGCACCTGCACCGCGCCGCGGCTGCCGGTGATCACCACGGCGTTTGTGTCGTCGACGCGCCTGGAGGAGAAGGTCGCGTCGTCCTGGGCGATGCGCGCCAGGGCGTCGTAGCCGGTGACGGCCCAGTAGCCGCCCTGGGCGGTCGACCACGCCACCGGGCAGCGCTCGCGCATCCGCCGCAGGAGGCCATGCGGGTCGGCCGCGAATTCGGGGCCGTTGTGATCGACATCGATGGTGACGCGGTCGTCGGTCATGACACTTCCTCGTTCTTCGGTAGTCGGGCGGCAAGGCGCTCGCGCAGTTCGCGCTTGATGACCTTGCCGGTGACGTTGTGCGGCAGTTCGTCCACGAACACGACGTGCCTGGGCTTCTTGTAGCCGGCGATGCGGCCCGCGCACCAGGCGATCAGCTCCTGGCCGGTGAGGGACTCGCCCGCGTGCCGCACGACCGCGGCGACGACGTTCTCGCCCCAGACCGGATCGGGCATGCCGACGACCGCAACCTCGCGCACCGCCGGGTGCGTGACCAGGAGCTGCTCGACCTCGCGCGGGTAGACGTTCTGGCCGCCGGTCTTGAGCATGTCCTTCTGTCGGTCGACGATGTAGAACAGGCCGTGCTCGTCGCGCCGGGCGAGATCGCCGGTGTGCAGCCAGCCGCCCTGCGTCGCCTCCGCGGTGGCCTGCGGATTGTTCCAGTAGCCACGCATCACCAGTGGCCCGCGCACGCACAGCTCGCCGACCGTGCCCGGCGCACAGCGCTGAAGGTTCTCGTCGAGCACGTCGACCGTCGACAACGCCATGGCGCGGCCGCAGGACTTCAGGATCTCCTCCTGCCCGGCGAGTGCGCGGCGGTGCCAGGCGTCGTCCATGTACGTGACCAGGAAGGTCGATTCGCTCTGTCCGAAGCCGGTCGTCAGGCTGCCCACCCGTGGCGCCAGTGCGCGCGCGACCGACGCCGACATCGCCATGCCGCCGTAGCTGAGCATCTGCAGGGAGGACAGGTCCGCCTTCGGCCAGTCCGGGTGTTCGAGCACGAAGCTGGCCATGGTCGGTGCGAGGTTCGCGTGCGTGATCCGGTGCGCCTCGACGTCCGCCAGCCATTCGCCCGGGGCGAACGCCGGGGGGAGGAACAGCGTGCCCGCGCGCAGGTGGTGCATGAAGATCGTGAATCCGGAGGCGTGACACATCGGAAAGGAGAGCAGCGCGCGCGGGTGCACCGGCAAGCGCTGCTCCAACGCCGCCGCCAGCGCACCGGAAACGATGTTGCGGTGGCTGATCATCGCACCCTTGGGAAAGCCGGTCGTGCCACTGGTGTAGATGAGGCAGGCGACGTCGTCCTCGCGCGCCGGCGGCAACGACACCTCCCGCGGCGCCGCGGCCAGGAACTCCTCGTAGGCCTGCCACCCCTGCGGCGCATCGCCGATTACGATCACGCGCTCGAGCGCATCCAGGCCCTGCATCGCCTCGCCGAGATCCTGGACGAAACGCGCTTCCACCAGCAGCACGCGCACGCCGGCGTCGCGCAGGATGAAGCCCCATTCGCGTGCGGTGAGGCGGTAGTTCAGCAGCGTCAGGATCATCCCGGCGGTGGGCACGCCGTAGAACGCCTCGACGTACTCGGGCCGGTTGGTCGACAGGATTGCGACCCGATCCCCGGGCGCGGCGGTGCCCGCGAGCGCGCGCGACAGGCAGCCGGCGCGCGCGTGCAACTGCGCGTAGCTCATCCGCCGCTCGCCGGCGACGATCGCGTCCACGCCCGGCCAGGTCGCGGCGTTGGTTTCCAGCAGATCGCCGATCAGCACGCCGCCCCCGCGTAACGCCGCCCGCCGCGTCAGTAGCGCGGCATCGCGTCCATCATCGCCTGAGTATCCGGCCCGAAGACGATGTTCTCGACGTAGTGCCCGAGCTCGGGACGGAAATCGGCATAGAAGTACCGCGTCGAGCCCTTCGCGCCGCCGACGATCGGCAGCGGCCGGCCGTCGCGACGGTGGCGTTCGAGCTCGGCGTCGAAGGCGGCCTCGTCGGCGATGATGCGCGAGGCGTGGTGGAAGCGGAGCGCAAACCCGGAGGCGGGCAGGATCTCGCGGTAGATCCCCACGTCGCCGTCCAGCGGCGCGATGATCTCGATCTCGGTCGCCCCGCTCATGGCCAGGCCCAGGTGGCAGATCGCGGCCCGGCCGGGGCCGGTCTCATACTGCATCTCCCGCATCTGCAGGAAGCTGCCGATGCCGTGCGTACGAGCGAATTGCGCCACCGCGCGATCGAAGTCGTTGGTGACGTAGCCGAACTGGTAGAAGCCGGGAAAGGGTCCGGTAGCCTTGGCAGTCATGAGGTGTCTCCCCTCGTCTTCAGGCCGCGGCATCGGCGACGTGCGCCGGGCCGGCCGGTTTCTTGTGGAAGTTGCCGTCCTTCATGATGGCGAGCAGGTTGTCGCGATCCTGCAGCAGGCGCACGTCGGCGGTCGGATCGCCTCGCACCAGGATCAGGTCGGCCAGGTATCCGGCCGCAACCCGCCCCAGATCCTGCCCGCGCCGCATCGCCAGCGCGCCGTTGCGGGTCGCGCAGCGCAGCGCTTCGACCGGCGCGTAGCCAAGGTAGTTCACGAAGTGCTCGATGTCGCGCGCGTTGGTCCCGTGCGGCAGCCAGGAGATGCCGTAGTCGCCGCCGATGAGCGCGCGCACGCCGCGCCGGCGCAGCTCGGTGTGCGTGGCGACGTTCTCCTCCATGTGCCGGTCCACGCCCATGGCCACCAGCGCCTCGGGCGGCATGCCGTGGCGCACCGAATCGTGCTTCATGTTGTGCAGGAAGCCGATCGAGGGCGTGGTGAACACGCGCGCCCTGGCGGCCTCGAACATGTCCAGGGCTTCTGCGTCGGCGAAGTCCGCGTGGTGGACGATCTCGATGCCGTGCCGGAGCGCGCACTTGATCGACCCCGCGGCGCGCGCGTGCGCCGAGACCATCAGGCCCAGCTCGCGCGCGGTCTGCGCGATGGCGCGCACTTCGTCATCGTGCATGGTCACCGTGCGGCCGGCGGGCCGGCCGACGAGATCGTCGCCGGAGATGTTCACCTTGACGATGTCCACGCCCTCGCGGAAGCCGGTGCGCACCGCGCGCCGCGCCTCTTCCGGGCCGTCGATCACCATTGCGCAGGGCGAGCGCCCCTGGTGAACCTGGGCGGTGTCGTTCAGCCCGCCGGTGGTGGTCAGGGTGGGCGTGGACGCCAGGATGCGCGGGCCGGGCAGCCGCCCGGCATCGATCTCGTTGCGCACCGCGAGTTCCACCCGCAGCCGCGGCGAGCCCGCGCCAATCACGGACGTGAAGCCGCAGTCGAGCATGAGCCGCGCATTGTGCACGGTGACCAGCACGAGTTCCTCGATCGGCGTGTCCTCGAGCTGGGTCATGTAGTGCATCGGCATCGGGAACGGCAGGTGGCTGTGGCCTTCGACCAGCCCGGGCATCAGGGTGGCGCCGGCGGCGTCGATCACCTCCGCGCCCTGGCGCGGCAGCGCACCCGGGCGATCCGAGACCGCCTCGATGCGGTTGCCGGCGATCAGCACCTCGCCGGCGACGCGCGCATTGGCTTCCCCATCCCAGTAGTGCCCGCGCGCGAACAGGATCCTTGGACCGTCGTTCATCGTCGTGCTCCTGTGCCTTGCAGCCCCGGGCGCGGGGCCGGGCCAGTGTAGCCGGGCCGCACGCGCGCTGGCCACACGCCCGGTCGCCGCGGGTGCCTGGTTTTCGAACGCACGGATACCCCGCCGGCCCGATGCGATGCCGGCAGCAACCCCCGGGCTCAGCGCCCGTTGCGGGTGGCGGCCGGATCCAGGCGCTTCTCGATCCGGTCCAGCCGGCGCGTGAACTCGGCGTAGGTGGTGTCGACCTTCTCGTGCAGGTGCTGGATCTGCATCTCGGCCTTGAGGTTCACGTCGTACTCGATGTCGTTGCGGACGCGGTCGCGCTCGACCTGGCGATTCTGGCTGAGCAGCACGAACACCGACAGGATGATGGCTTCCAGCGATACCACCAGGGTCAGGAACCCGAACGGATAGGGATCGAACCGGTCGGCCTCGGGCAACGTCAGGTTCCAGCCGAGCCAGAGCGCGAAGAACCCCAGGTGGATGAACAGGAAGGTGAGGCTGCCCGAGAAGGCGGCAATCCAGTCCGCGACCTTCATCATCCGGGTGCGCCTGTCCTCGGCGTCCTCGTTCGGATTGCGGGTCGCGGCATTGCGCAGCAGCGCCGAGGTCTGGCGCAGGCGGCGGCCGGTGGCCGCGAGCAGATCCAGCGCCGCGGCCGGCTTCAGGCGGAACAGTTCGTCCAGATCGCCGCGATCGATCTCCAGCGCCTCGACGTCCGTCAGCGCGCGCGCGGTGGCGTTGCGCGGGCCTTCGTCCAGCAGCGAGATCTCGCCGAAGAAGTCGCCGGTGCCGGGGCTCTCGAGCAGGATGCTCTCGCCGGTCTTGGTCTTGACGGTGAGTTCGACGTCGCCGGACTTGAGCAGGTACATCGAGTCGCCGGGATCGCCGACGTTGAAGATGACTTCGCCCTGCTTGAACGCCACGACCTCCACGCGGGTGGCGAGCACCGCGCGCTCCTGGTCATCCAGGAGCGCGAACAGCGGTACTTCCGCCAGCATTTCCGCGTTGGTCGCCATGGGCCGCCAGTGTGCCGCAATCGCAATGGCGGCACCACTGCCGGGGGGCGATCAGCGCGGCCGGCGGACCTCGAACGCCAGCAGTACGTTGCCCGCCATGTGCCCGGCGAATCCGTAGCCGGAGTTCACGTACAGGTGCCCGCCGGCGATCATCGGCCCCGGGCCGCCGATCGAGCCACCCCAGGCGACGTCGCCGGAGGCGGTGTCGAAGCCCTGCGCGGTACTGAATTCCCATAGCACCTTGCCGGTCGCCGCGTCGTGGGCGCGCAGGCGCCCGTCCAGGTGCGCGGCGAACACCACTCCGTCGATCGCCGTCGGTGCCGCGTGCAAGCCTTTGCTGCAGCCGGCGCGGCCGGTGCAGATCTCATCGGCGGGCACGCTCCAGCGCAGATCGCCCGTGAACGCATCCAGCGCGTACAGGCCCGGGCGTCCGTTGGCCACGCCGGTATCGGCAATCGGCACGAACACCGTGGCACCGATCGCCGCCATGCCGATGTTGACCCCGCCCTTGGTACCGCCCTCGCCGAGCCGGCGCTGCCACAGCACACGGCCGTCCTCCGGCGAAAGGCCGAAGGCGAACCCGGACTTCTGGCCCGCAACGAGGATCTCGCGGCCGCCGTCGCGCACGTGCACCGGAGGCGCGCCGTAGTCGAAGTCGGGCCCCGCCTCGGGACAATTGTCGCGATGGGGCACGAACGGGTAGCAGGCCAATGTCCAGGCATCTTCCGGAAACGTCTGGCTGACCCACGCGCGCGTGCCGGTACGCAGGTCCAGCGCCATGATCGCATCGCTGGTCAGGGTGGTCGGCCGGGAGTAGTTGTCGCCGGTGCCGAACAGCAACCGGCCGCGGCCGGCGTCGATCGTGGGCGTGTTCCACACCGGCGCGCCGGACGGTGCCATGGTGGTGGTGCCGGCGCTCGTGCGGCCGGCCACGCGCGCGGGCTCGTCGACCGTCCATGCGCGCCACTTCTGCGCACCCGTGGCCGCATCCAGCGCGACGATCGAGCCGCGGAACGTGCAGCACGGATAGGCCGGATCGAGCGCCGCGCCCTCCTCGCCCGAACTGACGCCCTGGTAGAGCACGCCGTCGTACCACACCGGCTGCGCGGTGAGCGTCGCGGTCCGATGATCTTCGATCCGCGCGGTCCATATCTCGCGGCCAGTCTGCAGATCGAGCGCGTACACGTGCATGGCCGAGTCGCTGAAGTAGGCGCGCGGCGGCAGCGCCGTGCCGTCGCGGGCGCGCCAGGACGAGAGCGAGATCCCGCCGCGCACCTCGGCGCGCGCCTGGTAGGTCCAGCGCACGCAACCGGTCTCGGCGTCGAGTGCGTAGACCGTGCCATCCTGCCCGGCGACGTACAGCGCGCCGGCGGCCAGCACCGGCTGCGATCGCACCCGCACCGAGCGCGGATACGCGAACGCCCACTTGAGCGCCAGATGCGGAACGTCGGCGGCGCTCAGGCCGGCCACCGCCGGCGGCACGTAGCGCGTGGCGCCATAGTCCATGCCCCAGGCCTGGGTGGACGGGGGACGGTCGGCGGCGAACGGCGAGGCACCCGGCGCGCACATCGCCAGCGGCCGATCCGGATTCGCCGGGGCCGCGCCGGTGAGGAAATCCACGACCTGGGTCTTCTGCACGGGCGTGAGGCCTTCGGCCATCGGCTTCATCACCCCCTCGTCCAATGCCTTCTGGACCGATTCGCGCGGCATCATCTGCAGCGTCATGATCGACGGCGCGCGGCCGAGCGGCGGGGCGTGGCAGGCGGCGCAATGCGCGTTGTAGACCGCTTCCCCGGGCGGCATCTCCCCGGCGGTCGCCGCCGGCAGCGAAAGCGCAATGGCAGTCAGCAGCACCAATCTCATTTCTTCGCTTCCTCCGAAGGCCGCATGTTGCGCAGCGCGCGCTGTGCCGCCCAGTCACCGGATCCGATGCCCAGTACGCCGTCCATCGCGATGTGGCGCACGCCGCCGTCGATGTTGATGTTCTCGCCGGTGATGTAGGCGGCGTCCGGCCCGATGATGAAGGAGACGACGCCGGCGACGTCCTCGGACTCGCCCACCCGCCGCAGCGGAATCTTTTCACCCGCGCGGGCCTTGTCCGCCGGATCCGCCAGCGCGACCTCGGTCGAGCGCGACATCGTCAGTCCCGGGGAGATGCAGTTGACGCGGATGCCCTTGGGACCCCACTCGTAGGCCATCTGCTGGACCAGCATCTTCAATGCCGCCTTGGCCGGGGGATAGGCGTTCAGGAACGGCTGCGGCGACTCGGCCGCGCCGGAGCCAATCGCCACCAGCGTGCCGCGGCTCTGGCTCAGCGCCTTGAATGCGGCGACGCCGAGCAGGAAGAACGCCCGGCAATTGACCGCGAACACAGTGTCCCAGTCGGCCAGGCTGGTCTTGAGCAGCGTGCCGGCGATCGAGCCGCCGGCGTTGTGCACGATCGCGTCCAGGCCGCCGCAGAATTCCAGCGTGCGCTCGACCAGCATCGCCGGAACCGCGGGATCGTTCAGGTCGCCGGGGACGCCGAGCGCCTGCGCACCCATTGCCTTCAACTCGGCGACGGCATTGTCCAGGTCCGGCGAGCGCCCGGTCGCGGTGAGAACGATCTTCGGCGTCTGCCCGCGCGCGAGCGCGTCGCGCGCAATGCGCAGGCAGATCGATCGGCCGATGCCGCGGCTGCCGCCGGTGATCAGTGCACGTGTCATGGGGTGTCTCCTTTTTGAATGGGCACGACCAGCCTATGCGAGCAACGAATCCGCGGCGTGCGCGATCGCATCCAACGCCTCGCTGGAGCGCTTCCACGGGCTGATGAGCACCCGGTCCACGCCGGCCTCGGCGTAGCGTGCCAGATCGCTGCGCGACTGCACCGGCAGGGCGATCGTCACTTCCACGCGGCCGCTGCGTCCGGCCCGGTCGCGCAGGTCATGGATCCGGTCCAATGCCGCCCTCAGGCCTTCCAGCGGCGTGTTCAACGGCACCCAGCCGTCGCCGTGCAACGCCGCGCGCCGCAATGCAGGCCGGGCGTCGCCGCCGACATGGATTGGCGGCCCGCCCGGCTGCACCGGCTTGGGCTCGAACATCACCGGCTGGAAATCGAAGAACTCGCCGTGGTGCTCGACCACCGGCTCGGTCCACAGGCGCCGGCACACCTGCAGCGCCTCGTCGACCCGCCGTCCGCGGCTGTCGAAGTCCAGGCCCGCGGCCTGCCACTCCTCGCGCAGCCAGCTTGCGCCGATGCCGAACTCGAACCGCCCCCCGGAGAGCACGTCGAGCGTGGCGACCGCGCGCGCGGTGACGAACGGGTGGCGCAGGCCGATGTTGTAGACGAAGGTGCCGAAGCGGATCCGCGCCGTGCGCCCGGCCAGCATCGCGAAGTAGACGAACGTATCGAACACCGGAATGTTCGCCGGCACCGGCGGGTGGGACTCGCCGGCGTTCGGGCTGCCGCTCATCGCGGCCGGCAGCACGAGGTGCTCGGGCAGCCAGGCCGATTCGAAGCCGAGCGCGTCGGCGCGCTCGGTCGCCGCGGTCCACAGGCCGGGGTTCAGCCTGCCGAGGTTGATGCCTATTTTCATGGGGTGCGCGTCCGCTGCGGGATTCGGTGCAAGCGGCGTACGATAGCCGAGTCCGCCGCGCGGCAGAAGCACCGGCGCCGTTGTGTCATGATTCCCATGGCGCGCGTGCATCCGCGGCCGCAGCGGCGCGCGAACGGCCGGGCACGGCCGGAGCCGCGCCCCCGAACACACACGACAGGAGACGAAGCGATGTGGGATTTTTCGACCGACCCGGAGTTCCAGCCCAAGCTCGACTGGATGAGCCGCTTCATCCGCGAGGAGGTCGAGGCGCTGGACGTGCTGTTCCCCGCCACCAGCATCGTCTACGACCCCACGCACGCGAAGTCACGCGCGATCCTCAAGCCGCTGCAGGATCAGGTGCGGCGCCAAGGGCTGTGGGCCTGCCACCTGGGGCCCGAACTGGGCGGCCAGGGCTACGGCCAGCTCAAGCTGGCGTTGATGAACGAGATCATCGGCCGTTCGCAGTGGGCACCGACGGTGTTCGGCACCGCCGCGCCCGACACGGGCAATGCCGAGATCCTGGCCCTGTTCGGCACCCCGGCGCAGAAGGCGCGCTACCTGCAGCCGCTGCTCGACGGCGAAATCGTCTCCTGCTTCTCGATGACCGAGCCGCAGGCCGGTGCCGATCCGCGCGAGTTCGTCACCCGCGCCGAGCGCGACGGCGATCAATGGGTCATCAACGGCCAGAAGTGGTTTTCCTCCAATGCCCGCTTCGCCGCATTCCTGCTGGTGCTGGCCGTCACCGATCCGCAGGCGCCGATCCAGAACCGCATGTCCATGTTCATCGTGCCGCGCGAGACGCCGGGGCTGAAGTTCATCCGCAACGCGCCGTACTTCGGCGAGCGCCCGGAACTGGACGAGGCCACCGAGGGCTACCTGCAGTACGAGAATCTGCGCGTGCCCGCGGACCACATGCTCGGCGGCGAGGGCAAGGGCTTCGCGGTGGCCCAGGCGCGCCTGGGCGGCGGCCGGGTGCACCATGCGATGCGCACCGTCGGCCAGTGCCAGCGCGCGCTCGACATGATGTGCGAGCGTGCGCTCAGCCGCCGCACCCAGGGCACGATGCTGTGGGAGAAGCAGGCGGTGCAGACCATGCTCGCCGAGAGCCAGATCGAGCTGGAACAGTTCCGCCTGCTGGTGTTGCGCACCGCCTGGGTGATCGACAACAGCCACGGCGACCCGCGCGCCGCGCGCAGCCACATCGCGATGGTCAAGGTGGCGATGGCGAAGATCTACCACGACATCGTCCAGCGCGCGGTGATGCTGCACGGTTCGCTCGGCGCCACCCACGAACTGCCGCTGGCGCACATGTGGATGCACGTGCCGGCGCTCGGCCTGGCGGATGGCCCCTCGGAAGTCCACCGCACCACGGTGGTCAAGGAACTGCTCAAGCGCTACAAGCCGGCTGCCGGACTGTTCCCGACCGAGCACCTGCCGCCCAAGGTCGAGGCGGCGCGGCGCAAGTACGCGCACATCCTCGGCGACCCACCGGCGGGCTGAGCGGAGCCGGCATTCGCGACGGAAGGGCCGCCCGCACGGGAGAAGAACGCATGATCTTCGAGCAGATTGCCACGGGAGGCTGCCAGTCGTATCTGGTCGGCTGCCCCGAGACCGGCGCGGCGGTACTCATCGATCCGGAGATCCGCCAGATCGATCGCTACCAGGCGATAGCGGCGCGCGAGGCGCTGCGGATCCGGTTCCTGGTCGACACCCACACGCACGCGGATCACTTCTCCGCCACCCGCGAGCTCGGCACGCTGCTGCGGGTGCCGGTGGTGATGCACCCGGCGAGCCCGGCACCGCACGCCAGCCTGCGCCTGGACGACGGCGACATGCTGGTGGTCGGCAACCTGCGGCTGCGGGCGATGCACACGCCCGGCCACACCCGCGACTCGCTGTGCCTGGTAGCCGCGGATCGCGTGTTCACCGGCGACACGCTGCTCATCGGCGCGACCGGCCGGACCGATCTGCCCAGCGGCGATCCGGACGCGCTCTACGACAGCCTCTTCCAGCGCCTGCTGACATTGGATCCCGCGCTGCGGATCTACCCGGCGCACGACTACAAGGGGCGGGCGTTCTCGACCATCGGCGAGGAACTGGCCGGCAACCCGCGCCTGCAGGTGCGCGATCGGGCCGGGTTCACGCGCATGATGAGGGAGCTGAACCTGTCCGCACCGACGCACCTGACCGAGGCGCTGCGGACCAACATGAGCGGCGGCAAGACCGTCACGCAGCTCCTGGCCGAAGCGGCGGCGGTCGTGCCCTTCATGTCGCTGCAGCAACTGCGCGAGCGCGTCGCGGCGGGATCGGGCGGCATCGTGGTGCTCGACGTGCGCGAGAAGGACGCCTACGCCGCCGGCCACGTTCCGGGTGCCAGGCACCTGCCGCGCGGGCAGCTCGAGCTGCGCATCAACGACGAGCTGCCGGATCCGACCCTGCGCATCGTGACCTGCTGCGAGTACGGCAAGATCTCCACCCTGGCGGCGGCGACGCTGCGCCAGCTCGGCTACCTGCGCGCCGGCGCGCTCGACGGCGGCATGAAGGCCTGGCGCGAGGCGGGCTATCCGCTGGAGTGAATGCGCGGCCGGCGCGGCATGCGCCGGCCGCGGATCCGACCCGCATGATCCCGCCGCGGCATTACTTTATGCTGCCGTCGCCGGCGGTGCGCTGAAGAACTGGGCGGAGGATCGATGGAGTTCGGCTGGTCGGACGAGGAACAGGGCTTTCGGGACGAAATCCGCGCCTTCATGCGCGCGCAGCTGCCGCCGGCGTGGTTCAGCCGCGTGCCCGGGGAGGAGCCGTATTCGCAGGTCACGCGCGAGTTCTGCCGCGCGCTGGCGGCGCGCGGCTGGATGGTGCCGCACTGGCCGCGCGAGTACGGCGGCTCCGGCGCCAGCGCCTGGATGTTCGCGATCCTGACCGAGGAACTGTGGACCGCCGGCGAACCGCGCGGTTCGCAGTACATGAACGCGAATTACATCGGCCCGGCGATCATGAACGCCGGCACCCAGGCGCAGAAGCTCGAACACCTGCCGCGCATCGCCGCCGGCGACGTGCACTGGTGCCAGGGCTTCTCCGAGCCGGAAGCCGGCTCCGATCTCGCGGCCATGCGCACGCGTGCGGTACGCGAGGGCGATCACTACGTCATCGACGGCCAGAAGATCTGGACCTCCTACGCGATGCAGGCCGACTACTGCTTCCTGCTCGCCCGCACCTCGGAGCGAGGCATCTCCGTGTTCCTGGTGCCGATGAAGTCGCCGGGCGTGTCGGTCGTGCCGCTGCCCGCCATGCTCGACATCCACGTGATGCACCACCTGCGCTTCGAGGGCGTGCGGGTGCCGGAGTCGTGCCGGCTCGGCGCCGAGAACGCCGGCTGGAAGATCGTCCGCGACGCACTCGCCGACGAACGCGTGGGCGCCCCGCGCCACATGCGCGCCGAGCACGTGCTGCAAACGCTGGTCGCGCAGGCCCGCGCCAGAGGCGCATTCGACGACCCGCGCCTGCACGAACGCGCCGATCGCGCGATCGCCGCCTGCCGCGCCGCGCGGCTGCTGAGCTACCAGGCGCGCCAGAGCCGGGCCGAAGGCGCCCTGGCGGCACCCGATGCCTACCTGGGCCGGGTCGCAATCATCAAGGCCGAGCGCGCGGTGGCGGATTTCGCCGCCTACCTGGGTGCCGACGAGGGCCTGGAGCACGGCAGCTGGGAAGACAGCGAATTCCGCACCACGCTGATCGCCGGCCTGGGTGCCGGCAGCTACGAAGTCCAGCTCAACCTGGTCGCGCGGTTGTGGCTGCAACTGCCCAAGCCGGGCGAAGAAGAAATGGCCCGGGGAGCCTGAGATGGACTTCCGCAACGACGCCTCCCAGACCGCCCTGCTGGACATCCTGCGCGAGGTGCTCGCGCGCCACGCCGGCGCGGCGGGCGCCGGTTTCGACGCCGGCCTGTTCGGCGCGCTGCGCGATGCCGGCCTGCTCGACACCGCCGCCGGCGGAAGCGCAGCGCTCGGCGCGGTGCTGCTCACCGAGGCGATCGGTGCAAGCGACGTCCTGCAGCCCTTCGGTGCGCAGGCGCTGGTAGGCCCGCTGTTCGGCACCGCGAGCGCCGGCGGACCGCTCGCCGTATGCGTGGACGGGCGCGCCGCGCCGGTGCGGCACGGCGGCGACGCGGCCGCGGTCGCCGTCATCGGCACGCGCGAAGCCGTGCTGTACCGCGCCCGCCCGGCCCAGGCACAGCCCGTCGCCGCGAACTACGTCTATCCGCTGGCACGCCCGGCCTGGGACCACGACAACGCGCTGGCGCGCGCACCGGCCGCCGCCGCGTGGCGTTGCTGGCGGCTGGCGATTGCCGCCGAGACGGTCGGGACGATGGACGCCGCGCTGCAAAAAGTGGTGGCCTACGTCTCCGGGCGCAAACAGTTCGGCCTCGCGCTCGGCGCCTTCCAGGGCCTGCAGCACCGGCTCGCCGAGCACGCGGTGGCGATCGAGAGCGCGCGTTGGCTGGTACGCGAGGCAGCCTGGCTGGAAGACGACCTGTCTGCCGCCAGCGCCGCGGCGTTCACCGCCGCCACCGCGCACCGGTTCTGCTTCGACGCCCACCAGTTGTGCGGCGCGCGCGGCTTCATCCACGAATTCGGGCTCTACCGCTGGACCCTGCGCATGAAGTTCCTGAGCCAGGAAGGCGGCGGCGAGCGCGAGCACGCGGCCGCCGCGGCGGCGCTGCGCTGGGCGGTCTGAACGCCGGCCGCGGCCCGTTCGCGCGAGCCGGCGTCAGGCCGCGATCGGCACCCGCCGCATCGCGCGCGGCTCGGCCGGATCGAACGGCCGGCGCGAGTGCTGCAGGGCGCAGTTGTCCCACACCAGGTAGTCGCCCGCGCGCCATGCGTGCACGAAATGGTGCGCCGGATCCTCGACGTAGGTGAACAGTTCCTGCAGCAGCGCCTCGCCCTCGTCCGCCGGCAGGCCGATGATGCTCTCGGTCAGCAGCCGGCAGGCGAACAGGATCGGCCGGCCGGTCTGCGGATGCGGCCACACCAGGGGGTGGATCGCCGCGAACGACTTGCGCGCCTGCGGGTCGTAGCGCGGCCGGCTGGCGCCGTCGAACGCGCCGTAGTTGGCCACGTGCCGCGCCTGCAGACCCTCGATGCGCTTCTTCAGCGCCGCGGGCAGCCGTGCGTAGGCGGCCGTGCCGTCGCTGAATACGGTCTCCCCGCCGCTCGACGGCACGACCATGGCGTACAGGGCGATCGCCCGCAGCGGCGCGGGCATGAACATCAGGTCGGCGTGGAACAGCAACTCGCCGTCGCCGATCTTGCCGTCCGTATGCTGGTTCGAGATCAGAGAGAACTTGCGCCCGCCCTTCATGTTCGGGCTGGCGAACGAGACCTCGCCGAGCAGTTCCGTCAGGCGCACCTGCAGATCCTCGCCCAGATCCACGCCGCGCAGGAGCACGAGCCGGTGGTCGAGGAACGCACGACGGAACGCCTCGCCGCCGCGGTCGAGCAACGCGTGCGGATCCGCGCCGCGGATCTCCACGCCCATGTCCGGATGCACTGGTACGAGTTCCATGCTCAGCCTCCCTTGGTTTTCGCCGCCGCCGCGGGCAGCAGGACCTGCTCGACGCCGATCAGCATGGTCGAGCGCGACCAGTCGATGAACCGGGCCTCGTCGTCGATGAACGCCTGCAGCGTCGCGCGGCCCGCGGGCGTCTGCATCGCGGCGAACATCGCCTCCGCGCCGTCGAACCAGACCTCGGCGATGCCGTCGAACTCCTCCACCGGACAGGCGCGCGTGGCGCGCAGGCGCGCGTTGGAGTCGTGGTCCAGGGTGTGGAGTTGGACATAGCGCCGGATCCCGAGCGTGGTCGCTGCATCGGCCCCGGCCGCCCGCGTGTGGACCTTCAGCCAGTAGCGCTGGAACTCCTCCCGGCTCAGGTTCGGCAGCCGCCGCAGGCAATAGCAGACCTTGACCAAGCCGGACCTCCGGATCGCGAAGATGCGAACGTGTGCGCACCGATTATAATCCCGGCCATGCGCGTGACGATGCGGGTCCCGATCACACTGCGAACGATGCCGGGCCGGCGCGCGCACGTGCGCGCCGCGGCAACTGGTACGGTCCGATGACGGCGAACGATGCCACGGGGCAGGCTCGAGATCTGCCGGCCGACGAGGCCGCCATCCGGGCGCTCGCCGCCGCCTATACCGACGCCGTGAACCGCCGCGCGGCGGCGGACATGGCGGCGGTGTACGCACCGGACGGCGTGTTGCAGGTCGGCGGCGGGCCGCAGATTGCGGGTATCGAGAAGATCGGCCGCGCGTTTGCGCGCCTGGTGGAGCAGCAGCGCGAATTCCTGTTCCAGATGACCCACTCCGGCGTGATCGACATCCAGGGCGACCGTGCCGGCGCACGCTGGTGGTTCAGCGAAATCAAAAAGCCCACCGGCGGCGATTACCTGTACGTGCTTGGGGTCTACCAGGACGATGTGGTACGCCTGCCGCAGGGCTGGCGTTTCGCCCGCCGGGTCGCGGACCAGCTTTTCGAATGCAGGCTGCCGGGGGACGGCATCGTCCAGCAGGGCCTGCCGCCGTTCCTGGGGCTGCGCACCCTGCCGGGTCCCTAGTTTCATGCACCCTGGCCGGTGACGGTGCGCTCGACCCGGCGCACCCGGCGGCCTGGAAGACCCAACAGCATGCCGGCGCTCCCGCAGCGCGCCGGCACAGGAGAACGAGCATGGCCGACGCCGAACCGAACCCAACCGACGCCGACACTTCGGCGCGGATCACCGACGCCGACATCGAGCGGGCGCGCGCGCAGATCGGCATCCCGCAGCCCTCGCGCGAGGTCCGGCACGAACGCGTGCCGTCCGCCAACGGCATCTCGCACTTCGCCTTCAGCTACGGCGACGACAACCCGCTCTGGCACGACGACGACTACGCCCGCAGCACGCGCTGGCGCGGCCGGATCGCCCCGCCGGCATTCCTGAACATCGCCGGCGTCAACCCGACGCCGCCGTTCGATCCGGAGAAGAAGGCCCTGTTCCGGGGCCTGTTCCGCGGCGTGGGCGAGTATCACTCCGGCTCGAAGTGGGAGTTCTACCGGCCGGTGGTCCCCGCGGAACCGGTGTACTACCACACCACGGTCGCCAGCGTGGACGTGCGCGAATCGAGCAAATTCTCCGGCGGCCGCTCGGTGCACCTGGTCAATCGCATGCTGTACGCGGATCGCGCCGGCCTGCCGCTGGGCGTGAACGACAACCTCATGGTGCATGCCGAACGCGGCGGCTCGAAGAAGGCGGACAAGCACGCCGACATCCGGCCGGCGCAATATACCGACGCCGACATCGCCCACATCGACTCCATCTACGCTGCCGAGATCGTCCGCGGTGCCGTGCCGCGCTGGTGGGAGGACGTGCAGGTCGGCGACGCATTGCAGCCGCTGGCCAAGGGCCCGATGCTGGTCACCGAGATCATCGCCGATCACCTCGGCCGCGGCATGGGGCACTACAGCCACGGCCCGCTGCGCTACTGGTGGAAGACCCGCCAGCGCATGCCGAATTTCTATACCAGGAACGCAAACGGCGTCCCGGACGTGGTCCAGCGCCTGCACTGGGAACAGGACTGGGCTTCCAGGCTCGGCCTGCCGATGCCCTACGACTACGGCTTCATGCGCACGCGCTGGATGATCCACGTGGCGACCCACTGGATGGGCGACGATGCCTGGCTGTGGAGGTTCCACGACGAGATCCGCGCCTTCAACTTCCTGGGCGACTGGCACCTGATGGAAGGCCGGGTCACGGACAAGCGCCGGGACGGCCTGCACTGCGTGGTCGATCTGGCGCTCACCGGCACCGACCAGCGCGGGCGCCAGACCTGCCGCGCCACCGCCACGGTCATCCTGCCCTCGCGGGAGTTCGGGCCGGCGATCCTGCCGCCGCCACCGCAGGAGCACCTCGGCGTCACGACCCGCCTGGTGGCCGGCGCGGCACTCGATCGCGGCGCCGCGCCGGCCTGAACGCACGCGCGGCACCCGGGCCGGACGCCGGCACCCGCCGGGCCGCCGTCGGCCCGGAGTTGGGACGCTGATATCATTCGAAACAATCGCCAGGAGGAACCCGACATGAGCCAGACCCAGCTCGCATCCGCCGCCAGCCGCCCCTTCACCGTTTCGGTGGATTGCCACGTGGTCGAGCCGCTCGACCTGTGGTCGACGCGGATCGATCACCGCTTCCGTGATCGCCTCCCGCGCGTGCAGACGATCGACGGAAAGAAATTCATGGTCGTCGAGGGCCACAAGAACCAGCGCATCGTCGACTTCACGCTCGAGGGCGACGCGCTGGAGCGTTCGCAGCGCGGCAGCCACGACATCGCCGAGCGGCTGCGCGATCACCGCCGCGACGGCATCGACGCGGAAGTCACCTTCCCCACGCGCGGGCTGGTGTGCTTCGTCACCCCCGATCCCGAGTTCCAGATGGCCCAGGCCCGGGTCTACAACGACTGGCTGCACGAGACCTACGCCGGCCAGTTCGACTGGATGATGCCCGCCCCGTGCATCCCGCCGCTGGACGTGAAGTCGGCAATCGCCGAGGTCGAGCGTTGCGCCGCGCGCGGGTTCCGCACCTTCTTCCTGCCGGCGCACATTCCGCAACAGCCGTACAACCTCGCGATCTACGATCCGCTCTGGGACGCGATCCAGGCCACCGGCTGGCCGATCAGCTTCCACGTCGGCACCGGGCGCGATCCGCGCACCGCTTCCGGGGCGGGCGGCGCGGTTTACAACTACGCCGTCAGCGCCCTGGGCGGCGCCCAGGATACGATCGCGCGCCTCATCTCCTCCGGCGTCGCCGAGCGCTTCCCGAACCTGAAGTTCGGCACCATCGAGTCCGGGATCGGCTGGGTGCCCTGGCTGCTGCATGCGCTGGACGAAGCCCAGTCCAAGCACCACTTCTGGGCCAGTCCGACGTTGCCGATGAAATGCAGCGAGTACTATCTGCGCCAGGGCTTCGCGGCGTTCCAGGACGATCCGATCGGGCTGGCATTCATCGACCGCTTCGAACGCAACTTCCTGTGGTCGAACGACTACCCCCACCACGAGGGCACCTGGCCGCGGTCGCAGCCGGTCATCGAGCAGACGATGGCGCACCTGACGCCGGCCCAGCGCGCAAACGTGCTCGGCGGCAACGCCGCCAGGCTGTTCGGGTTCGATCCGCAACGCGCCGCGCGCGCCATGCATTGAGTGCACCGGCGGCGCCGGCGCGGACGAGAACCGATGGATTTCGACCTCAGCCCCGAGCAATCGATGCTCTACGAGAGCGTCCGGCGCTTCTGCGACGAATCGGCACCGCCGCTGCGCCTGCTGCGGATCTACGACGGCGACGAGCCCCTGGATCGCGCATTGTGGACCGGCATGGCCGGGATCGGACTGGCCGGGATGCTCGTACCCGAGGACTTCGGCGGCGCGGGCCTGGGAATGCTCGACACGGCGGTGGCGGCCGAGGCACTCGGGTATTGCGCGGCGCCCGGACCGTTCCTCGGCCACACGCTCGCGGCGATGGCACTGTCGATCGCCGGCAGCCCCGGGCAGCGGCGCCACTGGCTGCCGCGCCTGGCGAGCGGCGAGATCGTCGCGACGCTCGCGGCCTCCGAGGGCGGGGAACGCTGGTTGCCGGACGCATGGACGCTGGCACCGGCCGGCAATCGCCTCAGCGGCACGAAAACGCACGTGCCGTTCGCAGCGGACGCGGATCTCTTCATCGTCGGCCTGCGCGGCGGCGCACTGGCGCTGGTGGAGCGCGGCGCCAGCGGCCTCGCGGCGCAGGATGTCGACGGCATCGATCGGACCCGGCGCATCGGCACGCTGCGGCTGCAGGACACCCCATGCGAAATCCTGCCCGGTGCACCCGATGCCGCGGATCGCATTCGCGACGCGGCGCTGCTGCTGCTGGCCGCGGACGCCTACGGCGGTGCCTGGCGCTCGGTCGAGTTCACGGTGGATTACCTGAAGACACGCGAGCAGTTCGGCCGGCCGCTGGCGAGCTTCCAGGGCATCAAGCACCAGGTCGCCGACATGGCGGCCGAGGTCCGGCCGTCGCAGTCGCTGCACTGGTATGCGGCCTACGCGTTCGATCGGCGCCCGGACGAAGCCCCGCGCATGGCCGCGCTGGCCAAGGCACACAACACCGAACGCTTCCTGCACGCGTCGCGGCGCATGGTCGAACTGCACGGCGGCATCGGCTACACGTGGAAGTTCCACTGCCAGGCGTGGGTGAAGCGGGCGATGTTCGACCACGCATTCTTCGGCATGCCGGCGCTGCACCGCGAGCGCGCCGCGGCGCTTGCCGGCTGGTGAAGCACGAGGGGCGCCGAGGATGAACCTGGATTATTCCGCCGCGCACATGGCCTTCCAGCGCGAGGTACGCGAGTTCCTCGCGGCGAACTGGCCTCCACGGGGCGAGGAGGCGGCATTGCCCGCGGGCGAGCAGCGCCGGCGCTTCCGCACCCGCGCAATCGAGGCCGGCTATCTCTACCGCAACATCCCGCGCCGCTACGGCGGCTCGGAACAGGTGCCGGATCCTATCCGCGGCCACATCATCCGCCAGGAGTTCAACGCCGCGCGCGCGCCGCGCGAAATCGAGGGCAACGGCGTCACCCGCATCGTGCCCACGCTGCTGGAGCACGGCAACCCCTGGCAGCGCGAGCGTTTCATCGGCCCGGCGATCCGCGGCGAACACATCTGGTGCCAGGGCTACAGCGAGCCGAATGCCGGCTCCGATCTCGCCTCGCTGCGCACGCGGGCCGAACTCGTCGGCGACCAGTGGGTGATCAACGGCCAGAAAATCTGGACTTCACGCGCCCACATCGCCCACTACATGTTCGCCCTGGTACGTACCGAGAAGGATGTGTCCAAGCACGCAGGGATCTCCTACCTGCTGATCGACATGAAGCAACCCGGCATCGAGGTGCGACCGCTTCGGCAGATGACGGGCGGGGCGAGCTTCAACGAGGTCTACCTCACCGACGCGCGCACGCCGGCGGACTGGATCGTCGGCGAACGCGGCCAGGGCTGGAAGGTCTCGCGCACGACGCTGCGCTTCGAGCGCAACCAGATCGGCGGCCCGGAACAGGGCGTGAAGCTGTTCGACAAGATCGTCAAGCTCGCCCGGCGCACGCAGCGCAACGGCCGGCCGGCGATCCAGGATCCCGAGGTGCGCCAGTGGCTGGTCGCGCTGGAGGGCTTCGTGCGCGCGCACTACTGGGCCGGGTTCCACCAGTTCTCCAGGGACGCCAAGGGCCAGAGCGCCGGGATCCTGGAACTGATGAACAAGTTCGTGCAGATGCACGTCATCGGCCTGGAGGCGGCCCGCATCGTCCAGGAGCTGATCGGCGAGGACGCACTGCTGCTTGCCCAGGGCGCGGCGCACTCGGGCGACGAGGACTTCGACCCCGACCAGGCCCAGGGCGCCGCGCGCGCAGGCAACGAGCGCTGGGTGAACTACCTGCTCGGCTCGCTGGCGCAGACGATCGGCGGCGGCACCTCCAACATCCAGCGCAACATCATCGCCGAACGCGGCCTGGGCATGCCGCGCGACGATGTGCGCTGACCCCCTTTTCTGCGCGCGCCGTCATTGCGAGGCCGCGCAGCGGCCGCGGCAATCCATGCGGCCTGGACCGACTCGGTGCTGCATGGGTCGCTTCGCTGCGCTCGCGATGACGAAGGGGCGGTTCATGGCCGCAATCGGCCGGATCCAGGTCCGGTTCGGCCTCGCGATGACGCGGGGGCGGCACCGTCCGGCGATGGCCGGGTGGCTTGTTCGGTGAAAAGAGTCCGTGGAGAGTGGTTGAATGGACCTGGCGAGGCGCATCGACGAAATCCTGTCCCTGGACCCACAGGCCGAGGCGATCGAGGATCGCGGCCGCTGGTGGCGCTGGAGCGACGTCGCGCGCCTGAAGGCCGCGATCGATCGCGAACTGGACGCGCGCGTACCCGGCGATGGCGCACCCATCGGCATCATCCTGCGCACCCGCTTCGGCCCGCTCGCCGCCGAACTGGCCGCGACCGCCGGGCGCCGCTGCGTGGTCCCGTTCAGCCCGATGTTCGGCGACGCGAAGCTCGCCGACGAGATCCGCGCCCAGCGCGTGCCGATGCTGGTCGCCGACGCCGAGGACTGGGCCCGCCCCGGACTCGCCGCGGCCTGCGAAGCGGCCGGCACCGCGGCGTTCGCGATCTTCCCCGCGGACGACGAACCCCTGCGTGCGGTCGCCACGCCGCCGCAGCCGGCCGCGCAGCGGCACCCGTCGATGCCCGGCGTGGCGGTGCGCATGCTGACCAGCGGCACCACCGGCACGCCCAAGCGCATTTCACTCACGTACGCCGAGCTCGACAACATGATGACCGCCACGGCCATCTACTCCAGGCGCAGCGCCGCCACGCGCGAGCAGCCGCAGCTCTCGGCGCAGGTGGAGATCCTCGCCGCACCGCTGGTGCACACGAGCGGCTACACCCGTGCCCTGAACATCGCCGCCGACGGCTACCGCTTTGCATTGCTCGAGCGCTTCGATCCCGAGCGCTGGTCGCGCCTGATCGAAGCCCACAAGCCGATCGCCGGCTCGCTGGTGCCGGCGTCGATGCGCATGGTGCTTGACGCGAACATTCCGCCCGAGCGCCTCGCGACGCTGCGCGCCGTCGTCGTGGGCACCGCCGCGCTCGATCCGGACACCGCCGACGAGTTCACCGCCCGCTACGGCAAGCCGGTGCTGCTGCAGTACGGCGCGACCGAGTTTCCCGGCGGCCTGGCCGGCTGGACGCTGCCTATGTACAAGGAGTTCTGGAGCCGCAAGCGCGGCAGTTCCGGCCGCGCCAAGCCCGGCGTCGAGTTCCGTGTCCTGGATCCGGACACCCGCGCCGACCTGCCGCCGGACGCGCCTGGCCTGATTGCCGTGCGCACGCCCGCCACCGCCGGCCGCGGCGGCGACGGCTGGATCGTCACCGCCGACATCGGCCGGCTCGACGTGGACGGCTTCATCTACATCGTCGGCCGCGCGGACGACGCCATCGTCCGCGGCGGATTCAAGATCCTGCCGCAGGACGTCGAGCGCGTGCTGGAATTGCACCCGGCGGTGCGCGCCGCGGGCGTGGTGGGCCGCGCCGATCCGCGCCTGGGCACGGTGCCGGTGGCGGCGGTGGAACTTGCCGCGCCGGCGAGCCCGGAGGAGATCCTCGCCTTTGCCCGCGAGCACCTGGCGTCGTACCAGGTACCGGCGGACCTGCGGATCGTGGACGCACTCCCGCGCACGCCGTCGCTCAAGGTCGCCAAGCCGGCCCTGCGCGCGCTGCTGGGCTGCGACTGAACCAAGTCCACCCCACTGCACCGAAGCCCAAGCCATGAGCACGTCGAGCGACAAGCGCGGCGCCCCACCGCCGGTGGTGATCGTGACCGGCGGCAGCGGCAAGGTCGGGCGCGCGGTCTGCCGCGACCTGGCCGAGCACGGCTACCGGACGCTGAACCTGGATCTGGCTCCGCCGGCCACGCCGCAGGGCGCGTTCGCGCACTGCGACCTCACCGATTTCGGCGCCGTCATGGGCGCCTTCACGGGGATCGACGCGTCCCCGCTGCGGCCGCTGCTCGGTGGCAGCGCGCCGATCGCCGGCATCGTGCACATGGGCGCGATCCCGGGCCCGGGCCGTCACCCGGACGCCGAGGTGTTCCGCGTCAACACATTGTCCACCTACAACGTGTTTTCGGCCGCGGCACGGCTCGGGATTGCACGGGTGGTCTGGGCATCCTCGGAAACCCTGCTCGGCCTGCCGCTGGACGCGGCAAAGATCCCGTACGTTCCGCTCGACGAAGCCGTCGACCGGCCGGAGTGGTCCTACGCGCTGGCCAAGTCCCTGGGCGAGCACATGGCGCGCGATTTCGTGCGCTGGCATCCGCGGATGACCATCCTCGGGCTGCGGTTCTCGAACGTGATGGAACCGCACGACTACGCCGGCTTCGGCGCCTGGCAGGGGCGGCCGGGGGCGCGCATCTTCAACCTGTGGGGCTATGTCGATGCACGCGACTGCGCGCAGGCCTGCCGCCTGGCGCTCACCGCGCCCGTGAGCGGCGCGGATTCATTCATCGTCGCCGCCGCCGACACGGTCATGGACCGGCCCAGCCGTGAACTCATGGCCGAGGTGCTTCCGAACGTGCCGATCCGGGGCGCGCTCGAGGGCCGCCAGTCGCTGCTGTCGATCGACAAGGCGCGCCGGATCCTCGGCTACGAACCCCGCTACAGCTGGCGCGACCCATGACGAACCGGCCGCGCGCGGGCTGCGCGGCGACCACGCGACCGAGGGCTCGGCGATGCTGATAGAAGTTTTCTCCGACGTCATCTGCCCCTGGTGCTACATCGGCAAGCGCAGGCTGGAGCGCGCGCTCGCCGCGGACGGCACCGGCGACGTCGAGGTGCGCTGGCGGGCCTACCAGCTCAACCCGAATATCCCGCCCGAAGGCATGGACCGCGCCGAGTACGTGCGCCGGCGCTTCGGCCCGGGCGGGATGCGCCCCGGCATTTACGACCGCATTGCCGCCGAGGGCGCGCGCGAGGACATCGCCTTTGATTTCGGCGCGCAGAAGCGCATGCCGAACACCCTGGACGCCCATCGGCTGATCGGCTTCGCGGCCGACGCGGCGATCCAGAATGCCCTGGTCGAGGTACTGTTCCGATTCAACTTCTGCGAGGGTCGCGACGTGGGCGACCGCGAGGTGCTCGTGCAGGCCGCGGCGCAGGCCGGGCTGGACGCCGGCGCCGCCCGCGCCCACCTGGAGGATCCGGCCGCGGGACGGGACGCCTTCGAGCACGACATCGCCACCGCCCGGGAGGAGGAAATCGCGGGCGTGCCCACCTTCGTGCTGCAGCGCCGGTTCGCGGTCCAGGGCGCACAGGAGGCGGACACGCTGCGCATGCTGGTGCAGCGCGCCCGCGAGCGCCTGGTCGACTGATACTCGCGGCTAACGCCCGCGCGCGGCGGCGCGGGCGATCATGCCGCGCAGCCGCGCGTGCATCGCCTCGTCCACGATCTCCACCAGCAGCCCGCCCGGCGCCTGGAAGTACCCGCTGCCCGATCCCGCGCGGCCCAGCACCCGCTGCATGCCCGCGGCCTCCAGCGCCGCGCATGTTGCGACCGGATCGGGCGCGCTGTAGCACAGGTGATGCACGCCGCGCGCGGCCGGCGCGGCCCAGGGAGAATCCGGCAGCGCCTGGATGAGTTCGTAGTGCGGCGGCCCCTGGATCGAATGCGCGATGCGCATCGTGACTTCGCGCTCGCTGCCGTACAGGCACAGCGTCATGCGCAGCGGCTCGCCGCCGGCCCAGTCCAGCCCCAGCAGCGCGGACAGTTCGGCGCGCGCCACGTCCATGTCGTCGACGACGATGCCGACGTGGAACAGCCGCTCCGGCGCCAGCCGCGGCGCGACCGTGTCGATCACGGCGCGGGCCCGGGCGTGGGCCGCATGTCCTCCCCCGGGAACCAGCCCTGCGGCCCGCCCGAGACCATGATGGTCTGGCCGGTGATGAAGCTCGAGGCCGGCGTGGACAGGAACAGCGCCGGCCAGGCGATTTCCTCCGGCGTGCCGGCACGGCCGAGCGCGTTGTAGCCGCCGACCACGTCGGGCTCCATCTTCAGCTTGTCCATCGCGCGCAGGAAACCCTCGGACTTGACCACGCCGACGGCGATGCAGTTGACGCGGATCCCGAACGGCGCCATGTCCACCGCCATCACGGCGGTGAGATTGTTGACCGCGGCCTTGGCGGCACCGTAGGGCGCCGAGTGCGGGATGGGCCGCAGGCTGGCCATCGAGGAGATGTTGACGATCGCGCCGCCGCCGTTGCGACGCATGACCCGTGAAGCGGCGAGCGACAGCACCCAGACGCTGGTGAGGTTCAGCGCGATCATGTCCTGGTAGTCGGCGAGGGTCCACGCGTCCAGGCTTTTCGCGCGGCTGCCGCCGGCGTTGTTCAGCAGCACGTCGAGGCGCCCGTACGCCGCGGTGCCGCGCTCGACGAGTTGCTCGCAGGCCTGGGGATCCTTGACGTCGGTGGGTATCACCGTGGCGCGGCGGCCGAGCGCGCGGATCCTGTCCGCGGTATCTTCCAGCGGCGCCGGCTTGCGCCCGGCGAGGATCAGATCCGCGCCGTGGCGCGCATACAGGATCGCGGTCGCGCGGCCGATGCCGGTGCCGGCGCCGGTCACCAGCGCGACCTTGCCGGTGAGATCCAGGGCGGGCTCGCTCATGGTTGCCTCCTAGTCGGTCGCCGCGCCGCGCGCGCGCCGTGACGCGCGGATCGCGTCCACGTCCAGCCGGTAGAAGCCGACAGCCGCGCCGCCCATCACGGCCGCCTTCTGCGCATCGCTCATGTCGCCGCGCCCGAGCATGTCGGCCGTGAACGGCGGATGGGTATCGAAGTGCGGATAGTCCGTTGCCCAGACGACCTTGTCCTGCCCGAACATGTCCTGCACGTACGGCACCATGTGCTCCTCGCCCTCGCAGCCGATGATGCACTGCTCCCGGAACACGTCGGACGCCTTGCGCGCCGGCACCGGATCGTTCGCCCAGGCCAGGTGCTCGTAATGCTCGTCCAGGCGTTCGAGCCAGAACGGCGCCCAGCCGCAGGCCGCCTCCATGAAGCCGAAGCGCAGCCCTCGGTGGCGATCGAAGACGCCGGTCTCGTACAGCGCCGCGAACGCCATCATGCTCTCCAGCGGATGGATGGCCGCGTGGCCGGCGAGGAACTGGCGCACGCGGTCCGTGCCCAGTTGCGGCCGATCGGTGTAGAACGCGTTGTGGATGCACATCGGTACGTCCAGATCCGCGGCGGTCGCCCAGATGATCTCGTTGCCGGGGTCCACCATCAGGCGGCCGTCGACGGTGGGATTCGGGCGGATGCCGCCGGCGACGAAGCCGTATTCCTTCACGCACCGGCGCAGTTCCTGCGCCGCCAGATCCGGGAACTGCGTCGGCAGGGTCGCGACCACGTACAGTTCCTTCGGGGCCGCCGCGGCGTAATGCTCGGCGGCCCAGCGATTGACGGCCTGCGCGGTCGCGAGCGCGACCTCGGGGTTCTCGATCGCGCCCGCGGTGAGCGAAAGCGTCGGAAAAAGCACCGCGGCGTGGATCCCCTCGCGGTCGTGCATCTGCAGCCGCAACTTGCCGTCCCAGCCGGCCGGATCGCGCTCGTCGTGCTTGTCGCCCGCGCTCGACAGGCCGCCGGATTTCAGCGGCGAGGTGTTCTTCGGCAGCGGCCCGAGCCTGGTCAGCAGCACCGCCATGGTGTCCTTGATGGCCGCGCGGTGGCGCGCGTCGGCACAGGTGTCCCAGATGTCGGCCGGTTCCACGAAATGGCCGTCGCCGTCGATGATCAGCATGTGCTTGTCTCCTGGCACCGATGCCCCGGGGGTGCCTTCGAACGCAGTATGCCAGACATCGGCGCGCGTGCGGCCAAGATCTAAATCAATTACCGGCGCCGCTACCGCCCCCGCGGCCGGGCCGGCGGTTGCTCATTGGGACGGATCCGGTGCGCGGGGCAGGACGTACAGGTTCAGCCCATGCAGGACGCGCGGGCTGACCAGCCCGCCGCCGCCGGGCGCGCTGCGCGGCGACCAGCCACCCGCCGCGGCGATACGGCGCTCGATTTCATCGGCGGCGTCGGATTCGACCGAAGCCGAAAAGGTGCCGGGGCCGCCATTGCGCGCCACGAACGAAGCGACGGTGTTGCCGCCGCCAATCGAAGCCACGAGTTCGATGTTGTCCGGGGAACGGCCGCTGGCGTCCAGGCGCACCAGCGCCTGCTCGTAGTTGTACCGTACCCGGCGATGGTGATGCACGGTGCGATCGGCGAGGCCGAGCGCACCGGCGTGGCGGGCGAGTGCACGATCCAGTTCCGGTACCGCCCAGGTGATCTGATACAGCCGCCCGACGAGCCCGGCCCGCCGCCGCGGCTCGATTGGACCGATCAGGACGCCGATCCCGTCGAATCGCTCCGGAGGCAGCAGCCAGCGGCCGTCATCGCGCGCGATCGGTGCCAGCCCGCGCTCACGCAGTTCCCGCACCAGCGCCTCGGGATCGGCAGCCGCGAATCCCCCTGCGAAAGCGCCGATGCCACGCCGGCTCATGAACGCCTCGACGCTGCCCGGGCCGTCCGGTTGCAGCAATTCCAGCAGGGACTCGCCCCACTGCAGGGTCAACCTGCGCGCACCTGCGGCACGATCGGATGCGTCGCCGACGATCACGGCGTCGAACAGGCGTCGAAAGGTATGCGCCGCGGCATCGGCGTCCTGCACCGCTAGGCAGAGGCTGTCGGTCGACACCATCATGGACGCAGCGGACTACCTGGCTGCGGACGCGCCGCGGCGCGCCTCGGCCGCGGTCTCGATGGCGGCCTGGCGGAAGGCCGCGGGCGAGACGCCGAAGCGACGCTTGAACAGGCGCGCGAAGGCCGCGTCGGACGTGTAGCCGACGCGATAGGCGACGCTGCCGACCGAGCAGGCCGGGTCCTTGAGCAGCTCGCAGGCGACCGCCATGCGCTGGGCGATGACGTACTGCGCGGGCGTCACCCCGGTCACCTCGTGGAAGGTGCCGATGAACCGCGTGCGCGACAGGCCCGCCGCCCTGGCCATGCGTTCAATCGACCAGTCCGCGCCCGGCCGGGCGCGGATCTTCGGCAGCAGCGCCGAGATGCCCGGGTGCCGGGCGATATGCCCGAAGACCTCGGTCGTCATCTGGCGCCGGGAAAAATACTCGCGGATGACCTGGATGAAGAAGTACTCCGCCGCGCGCATCACCAGCGCGCGCAGGCCGAGCTTGTAGGCCGGCGCCGCCTCGCCGGGCGGATGGGTCAGCACGGTCAGATTGTCGGACCAGCGCGGCGGCTCGCCGGAATCGCTGCGCAGGTGCATGACCGGCGGCAGCAATCGAACCAGCCCCCGGGCCAGCTCCGCCTCGATGGTGTAGGAGCCGCCGCTGAAGCACACCGCGGCCCCGGACCCGGCCGCGTAGAGCACCTGGACGTCCTCGTCTGCGGGGGGCGTATCGAACACCGCGCGCCGCGCCGGTGCCGTATGGCCATCGCCGATCCGGTGCGCACTGCCGTGCGGGAGCATGACGATGTCGCCGCGACCGAGCAGCACGCGCCGCGCGGTGCCGTCCAGTTCCAGCACCGCGCAGCCCTTGCGCATCCGGTAGTAGTAGACCGTCCTGGCGGCGCGCGGCTGCCGGTAGCACCAGGGCGGGTCGACGTCGGCGACGATGAGCTGTTCCGCGTGCAGGCGCAGGTTGGCCAGGAGCCCCGAAAGCTCGTCGTCCGGATAACCGCGCCGGATCGTGCGGATGTTGTCGGACTCGACGGGCATGAACGCAGCGGTACTGCAAGGTGTACGTATCCAACGATAGGTGATTGCCGATGACGCGTCCAGCCGCGCGGACCGATGCGGCGATCCGCGCGCGCGGTGCTAGGATGCGGCCAAACGAGGTGCCGCCGATGATCGCCGAACAGGTCGATGCCCTGCGCCTGGCCGAGACCGCCAATGCCTTCGGGCTGGGCGTCGGGGTGTTCCTGCGAAACCAGGGCTCCGTGCTCTACAGCACCCTGTGCGATCGCGCCCGGCACGACGCCGAAATCGTTGCGCTCGCCGCCCGCGCCCGGCCCGGGGCGCCGCCGCACTTCAGCCTGCTGTGCGCGGTCCATTACCTGCTGCACCGCCAGCGCGACGCGCCGCTCGCGCGCTGGTACGCCACGTTGTGCGACTCGCCGCTGCCGCCGGAGCAGGCGTGGACGCCGTTCCGCGACTTCTGCCTCGCGCGCGCGCCGGAGATCGTCGCGCTCATGCGCGAGCGCACCGTGCAGAGCACCGCGGCCGAGCGCGCGGCCTACGTGCTGCCGCTGCTCGCGCATGTCGCCGGAATCGCCGGCGAGCCGCTCGGCCTGATCGAGATCGGCGCCAGCGCCGGCGTACTGCTGGCGTTCGACGACTACCGCTACGAATTCGGCGATTTCTCGATCGGTCCGCAGGACAGTCCGGTCCGGATCCGATCGCGCTGGGCCGGGCCGGCGGCGGCCGCGCCGCGGCGCATGCCGGCGATAGGCGCGCGGATCGGCCTGGACCTGCACCCGGTCGATCTGAGCGACCCGGACGCGCGCGCCTGGATCCTCGGCTCGATCTTCCCCGAGTGGCGCCAGCAGCACGCCAACCTGCAGGCCGCATTCGACCTCGTCGCCCGGCGCGGCATCCGCACGCTGGCCGGCGATGCACTGGACAACCTCGACGAGGCGCTGGCGCAGGTGCCCGATCCGCTCTGCATCCTGCACTCGCACTGCCTGTATTACTGGCCGGCGGCGGCGAAGCAGGCCCTGGACGATCGGCTGCGCGGGATCGGCCGCAGGCGCACCGTGCACCGGATCGGCATCGAGCAACCGGACGGCTACGCCGCGCGCGCACGCGACGCCGCGCGCGCGGGCAGGCCGGCGGCAGACGAATCGATCTTTCCGCTGGCGACCTGCACGCTCTATCGCGGCGGGGAGGCGCAGTCCCGTACGCTCGCGCGCTGCGGGCAATACGGGGATTTCGTCGACTGGCTCGCCTGAGAGTCACTGCCGGCCCCGATCCGGACCGAATCGACCAACCGCCGGCGACCGGCGCACAGGAGGACGCATGACCCTGTCGGACAAGGTGATCATCGAAGTCGGCATCAACGAGAACCGGAGCCGGGATCAGAACCCGCACGTACCGCTGACGCCCGAGGAAGTCGCCGCCGACGCGCGCCGCTGCTGCGATGCCGGCGCCGCGGTGGTCCACTACCACGGCCGCGGCCCGGCGGGGGAGATCCACGACGACGAGCCCGAAACCAACATCCGTACGCAGCGGCTCGTGAACTCGGCCAGTTCGATCGTCGCCTACCCTACCTACGGCAACATGTGCAAGGTGTTCGACGGCTGGTACACGATCGGCGGGCCGGCCGCGCAGCGCTACCGGCACTTCGTCGCCGGCGTGGCCGCCGGCGTGCGCTTCGAACTCGCGCCGATCGACCTGGGCGCGGCGCTGGACATCAACGCCTTCCGCGCCGCGGGCGGCGGCGGCGATCACCTCAAGGCGCTCGGCGCGGACGGCGCCGGCGGCGAGTGGATCGTCTCCTCGGGCCACCAGATCAACACCGGCGAGGATCACCGCTGGCTCACCGCCTTCTGCCAGCAGCATCATCTGAAGATCACCTTCGCGGTGTTCGACACGGTGCATCTGCAGAACCTGCGCAACATCGTCGACATGGGCTGGATCGACGGCGGCCATATGCTCGTGAAGCTGTTCTTCCTCGGCGACAACGAGGGCCCGCGCAAGCTGCTCTACTACGTGGACCGGATGCGCGAGCTGTTCCCGCGCTCGGCCATCGAGTGGCTGCCGGTGGTCTACGGCGGCAGCCAGTGGCGCATGAACACCCTCGCCCTGTCCCTGGGCGGGCACGTGCGCGTCGGGCTGGGCGATCACCCCTACACCGATCTGGGCAACCCGACCAACGCCCAGCTCGTGGAACGGATGGCCGCGATCTGCCGTGCGATGGGGCGCGAGCCGGCCACGCCGGACGAGGCCCGCAGGATCCTGGCCATCGACGCGGCACGCGCCGGGCGCCAGTAGCGCCCGCCGGGCGCGACACGGCCGCTGGCGAACCCGCTACACTGCCCCCGGTTCAACCGGGGGATCCCCATGGCCGGGCCGCTGGAGGGTGTTCGGGTACTGGAAGTCGCGAGCTGGCTCGCCGCGCCGGCGGCCGGCGCGCTCATGGCGGACATGGGCGCCGAGGTCATCAAGGTGGAGCCGCCCGGCGGCGATGCCTTCCGCGGCTTCCTGCCGGGATCGATGGGGTACACGTACCAGTTCCCGGCCAACTACGGCTTCGAACTCGACAACCGCGGCAAGCAGTCCGTGACAGTGGCGCTGGATCGTCCGGGCGGCCCTGAGCTGATCAAGCGGCTGGCGCGCGAGGTGGATGTCTACATCACCAATCTCGTCCAGCCACGCCGGGAGAAGTTCGGCCTGCGCTTCGAGGATCTGATCGCGGCGAATCCGCGCCTGGTCTTCGCGTCGTTCAGCGGCTACGGCGCGCGCGGGCCGGATCTCGGCCGGCCGGGCTTCGACTACGCGGCGTTCTGGGCACGCTCGGGCCTGATGGGCCTGCTGGGCGAACCACCCTCCCCCCCGCCGCTGTGCCGCGGCGGCCAGGGCGACCACACCACCGCGCTCAACATCCTCGCCGCGGTGCTCGCCGCGCTGCGCCTGCGCGATCGCACGGGCCAGGGACAGCACGTGGAGGTGACGCTGCAGGGCACAGGCATGTGGACGCTGGCCGGGGATCTGCAATGCGCGCTCGTCGCGCGCGAGAACCCCGCCCGGCACGTACGAACGCGCCCGGCGAACCCGATCTGGAACTCCTACCAGGCCCAGGACGGCCTGTGGGTGCTGCTGGTCATGCCGCAGCCGGATCCGTACTGGCCGAAGTTCTGCGCCGCAATCGAGCGCCGGGAGTGGGCCGCGGATCCACGCTACGCCACCCTCGCCCTGCGCCGCGAACACTCGGCCGCGCTGACCGCCGACATCGACGCGATCTTCGCCGCGCGGACGCGCGCCGAGTGGGCGCGGCGGCTGGACGAACACGGGTTGATCTGGGCGCCGGTGGCGACGTTGCAGGACGTCATCGACGATCCCCAGGTGGCCGAGATGGGCTGGTTCACCGAGATCGACAGTCCCACGCTCGGCCGCTTCCGAACGCTGGACACGCCGTTCAAGATCTACGGCGCCGAGGTCGGCGTGCGCGGCGCCGCGCCGGCGCCGGGCGAGCACACCTTCGAAGTGCTCGCGCGCATGGGACTTTCGGACGAGGAAATCGCGGCGCTGGCGCTGGAGGGCGTCGTCGGCTGATCGCGTCGTCATTGCGAGGCCGCGCAGCGGCCGCGGCAATCCATACGGACCGGACTGCATCGGCGCCGCATGGATTGCTTCGCTGCGCTATCCATGAACCGCACCCGTCATTGCGAGGAGCGAAGCGACGAAGCAATCCACGGCGCTGCCGGTGGCATCGAGGCCGCGTGGGTCGCTTCGCTGCGCTCGCGACGACGTAAGGTGTGTGCCGGAGCCCGGGCCGGTTCGGCCTCGCAATGACAGTCCGCCGCGGCGGGGGTCAGGCGCTGCCGCCGGCCTCGCGCACGACGCGGGCGTGCTCCTCGTCCACGACCTGCTGCATGAAGGAGGCCTTGGGCCAGCCGGAATGCGCCGCGAACTGCAGCACCATCTCGCGCATCTCGTCGTAGGAGCAATCGCCGGACTTCATCGCCGAATACACGTGGGAGCGGATCGGCACGTGGGTGTCGTCCAGCCCCACGCAGGCCAGCGTCACCCAGCGCCGGTCGCGGCGCGACAGGCCCGGCCGCTTCCACATGTCGCCGAAGACGTAGTTCAGGATGCCGTCGTCATAGTAGGGCACCCCGCGCGGCGGCGCCGGGGCGACGTTCACGTCGCGGAACTCCTGCTCGCCGCCCTGCTTGCGCAATTCCTGGTCCGGCGAAACGCTGGTCAGCGGCGCCGGTGCGCGACGCGGCGGCAGCGCGCCGGTCTCGGCGCCGATCCGCGCCACCTGTGCGTCCATGATGCGCTCGAACACCTCGGCCTTCGGCCAGCCGCAGTAGACGGCGAAGTGCAGGATCACCTCGTCCATTTCCGCGCGCGAGAAGTCGCCGCTCTTCAACGCCGCGTAGACGTGGTCGGCGAGCGTCTCGCGGGCATCGGCGCCGCCCGCGCAGGACAGCGCGATCAAGCGCCGTTCGCGCCGCGACAGGCCGGGCCGGGCCCAGATTTCCGCGAACACGAAGTCGATCAGCCCCGCGGCGCGCGGGCTGTCCGGCTCGGGATGCGCCTGCTGCATGATCTCGCGATACAGCTCCAGCCCGCGCCTGCGCCGCTGCGCGTGATCGATTACGTTCTCGCCTGCTGCCATCGGGCCTCCCGTCGCGTACCGCCGCGGGAAGTGCGCGGCCGGATTGCCGCAGTGTCGTGCAGCAGCGCATGCCTTGCAAGATCGCGCCGCAGCGGCGCGCGGCCGTTGCCCGGTACGTCGGGGGCAACCCTATAATCACGCGCAGGACCATTGCACCGCCGGGGAACCACATGCAGATCCGCCTGAACCGCTGGACCGCCACCGCCGCCGCCATCGTGCTCGCCGTCACCGCGCTCGCCAGCCAGGCGCGGCCGCGGCCGACGGTGCTGGACATGACGATCACCGCCGCGCCGGACGTCAACCCGGACAATGGCGGCGCCCCGTCCCCGGTGATGGTGCGGTACTTCGAGCTGCGCTCGCCGGGCCCGTTCATGAGCGCGGACTTCTTCGCCCTGTTCGAAGGCGCGAGCACGGTGCTGGCGTCGGTGCTGATGAACTCGGCCGAGGTGCAGTTGCAGCCCGGGGAAAGCCGCTCCGTGCGCCTGGAACTGAACGGCGAGACGCGCTACGTCGCCGTGATGGTGGCGTTCCAGGCCATCGACCAGGCGCAGTGGCGCGCCGGGTTCGACGTCGTGCCGAACAAGATCAACATGAAGCGCATCCTGGTCTCCGGAACGAACGTCAGCGTGCAGCCGGGTTGCTGCCCGCAGGGCGAACGGCGGTGCGAGGATCGAACCCTGCCGCGCTGCCCGTCACGCTGAGGCACGCGCGGGCCGCGCTCAGCCCGCGCGCACCGGCGGCAGGATGATCTGGGCGATCGAGGCCGCGCGGCGCCTGCGCCCGCGGCCGGCGAGGCTCTCCTTGAGCCAGCCGGTGATGGCGGCCCCCATCTGCTGCATGCGCAGCGCCGCGAGATCCGGATCCCGATCGAGGATGGCCTGGGCCACCTTCAGCCGCAACGCGCGGTGGGCGCGGATCCGATCCGCGCGGTCGCGGTACAGATCCTCGGTCTTGGGGAGCTGGGCGCAGAAGTCGTAGAGCATGTCCAGGAACAGCGACAGCACATTGTTGCCCGCGAGGTGTTCCATCGTCCGGGCGAAATCCAGCTCGGACTTCAGGAATTCCTTGTAGCGGCGGATGTCGACGGTCTCGGCCGGCGGCTTGCGCGCGAGCCGCGTCTCCCGGCCGACATAGGCGGCGAGTTCCTCGCGCAAAGTCTCCGAGTCCCCCAGGCACGCCAGTCGCGCGAGTTCCACCCGCACCGGCACCACCGCGGCGAAGATCTCCTCCAGGGAAGTGTTCTTGGTCTGCAGGTAGATCGATGCGGTGTGCGCGACCACCGCGCTGGTGGGCCGTGCGGCGAAGTAGCCGCCACCCACGCCGCGCTTCATCACCAGGAGCTGCTCCTGCTCCAGCAGGCTCGCCGCCTGGCGGAACGTCGGGCGGCTCACCCCGTAGCGGGCGACCATGTCCGCTTCCGAGGAGATGAATTCGCCCGGCTTGCGCTTGAGGACATCGGCGCGCATGCGCGCCGCGATGCGCCGGACCACCGAAGCCTGCCTGCCGGATTTCATGGTTCTCCCAAACTCGCTCTTTTACCGCAGGCTCATACGTTAGTTCTTAAGGGGTGCCGTAAACGTGCTGCAGCCCGAGCTTGAGTCGACCGGACTTCGCCTCGCGCGCCGGATGCGCGCGGCGCGCGTTTGTCGCCAGGAAGTCGATGGCGTTCAT
>JBFXBD010000036.1:0-57747 GCA_050183625.1 Gammaproteobacteria bacterium | reverse complement strand
ATGAACGCCATCGACTTCCTGGCGACAAACGCGCGCCGCGCGCATCCGGCGCGCGAGGCGAAGTCCGGTCGACTCAAGCTCGGGCTGCAGCACGTTTACGGCACCCCTTAAGAACTAACGTATGAACCAATACTAGGTACCCGCACGATGCTGCATCGAACCCTGCTCCTGCTGGCCCTGGCCGGCGCGCTCGCCGGGGCCGGCGACGCGACGCCGCCGCCCGCCGCGCCGATCACGCTCAATCTCCAGAACGCCGACATCCAGGCGCTGATCGACACCGTGGCCAAGGTCACCGGGCGCAACTTCGTGGTCGACCCGCGCGTGAAGGGCAACGTCACGGTGATCTCCGCGGCGCCCACGTCCTCGGACGAACTGTACGAGGTATTCCTGTCCATTCTGCGCGTGCATGGCTATGTCGTCGTGCCGGCGGGCAAGGTCGACAAGATCGTCCCGGACGCGGTCGCGACGCAGAACGCTTCGCCGGTCGGCACCGGCGGCGTACGCGGGGACGAACTGGTGACGCAGGTGTTCGGCGTCGAGCACGTGCCGGTGGGCGAACTGGTGCCCATCCTGCGCCCGCTGCTGCCGCAGAGCGCGCTGCTGACCGGCTATGCGGCGAGCAACGTCCTGGTAGCCTCGGACACGGCGCGCAACATCGGCCGGCTGGGCCGGATCATCGAACGCATCGACCGCGCCAACCGGCAGGACATCGAGATCATCAACCTCGTCAACGCCGACGCGACCGATCTGGTCCGCAATCTCGTCAGCCTCGCGCCCGACGCCGCCGCGCAGCTGCCGGCCCGCGGCGTGACCATGTCCCCGGACCCGCGCACGAACAGCATCGTGCTGAACGGCAAGGCGCCCGAACGGCTGCGCTACCGCGCGATCATCGCCGCGCTGGACAACCCGGTGGACCGCAGGAGCGGCGTGGAAGTCGTGTACCTGCGCTACGCCAACGCCGAGGACCTGGTCGCGATCCTCGAAGGCGTGGCGAAGAAGACCGACGAGGCCGGCACCGGCGCCGCGCAGGCGCCCGCGGCGCGCGCGGTCGGCATGGCCGCCACGCCGCAGGTGCAGGCCGACCCGAGCACCAACTCGATCATCATCCAGGCGCCGCCGGCGCGCGCGGAGGAATTGAAGCGCGTGATCGCCAGCCTGGACATCCGCCGCGCCCAGGTCTATGTCGAAGCCGTGATAGCGGAACTGTCCAACGACGCCAGGGTCGAGCTCGGCGTGCAATGGCGCACCAACGTGCCCGACGACGGCACCTTCGTCGGCAGCGCCCAGCCGGGCGACCAGGCCGGCAACATCACCGACTTCGGCGTCAGCCCGCTGCAGCTCGCGCAGGGCCTGACCTTCGGCTACCTGCGATCGGGCGACCTGCGCGCGCTGCTGCGCGCGCTCGGCACCGATCGCGGTGCCAACGTGCTGTCCACGCCGACGCTGGTGACGCTGGACAACGAGGAGGCCGAGATCGTGGTCGGCCAGAACGTGCCGTTCATCACCGGCCAGTTCACCACCAATGCCGCGACCACGCCCGGCAATCCATTCCAGACCATCAACCGCCAGGACATCGGCATCCTGCTGCGGGTGAAGCCGCAGATCAACGAAGGCGACGCGGTCAAGCTGGACATCAGGCAGGAGGTGTCGACCATCTCCCGCGACACGACGGCTTCGGATCTCATCACCAACAAGCGCGCGATTTCGACCAGCGTGCTGGTGGACGACGGCCAGGTGCTGGTGCTCGGCGGGCTCATGTCCGACGATCTCAAGGAGAACGTCGACAAGGTCCCGTTCCTGGGCGACGTGCCGCTGCTCGGCCACCTGTTCCGCACCCGCGCCAACCAGTACACCAAGACCAACCTGATGGTGTTCCTGCGGCCGACCATCCTGCGCGACTCGCGCAGCGCCTCGGCGCTGTCCACGCTCAAGTACGAGGCGATCCGCGAGCGCCAGTCGCAGGCACCGGCCGCGGTACCGCTGATGCCCGGCGAGGAACGCCCGCGCCTGCCGCCGATCGCGCCGGCGCCGGCCGCGGGATCCGCTGAGGGATCGGTCGCGGTCGAACCTGCCGGTGAAGCGGCAGACAAGGCGGCGCCGTGAGCGACGCCCCCGCCAGCGCGCAATCGCCGGCGCCGCTGCCGTTCGCGTTCGCGCGCCGGGCCGGCCTGCTCCTGGACGGCGAGGAGGGCGATCGGGTGCGCGTGCTGTGCCGGCCGGACTTCGACCCGGCGGCACTCGTGGAACTGCGCCGCGGCCTGGCCCGGCCGCTGTCGATCGTCGATCTCGGCGCCGAGGATTTCGCGCAGGCGTTGCAGCGCCGCTACGAGGATGGCGCCCGGCAGTCGCAGCAGGTGGTCGACGATCTCGGCGACAGCCTGGATCTCGACACCGTGGCCCAGCAGCTCGCCGAGCCCGCCGACCTGCTCGAACACGCCGACGACGCGCCGATCATCCGCCTCATCAACGCGCTGCTGACCGAGGCCATCCGCGAGAACGCCTCCGACATCCACATCGAGCCGTTCGAGAACCGGCTCGCGGTGCGGCTGCGCGTGGACGGCGTGCTGCGCGAAGTGCTCGCGCCGCCGCGCGCGCTCGCGCCGCTCGTCGCCTCGCGGGTCAAGGTCATGGCCAAGCTCGATATTGCCGAGAAGCGCCTGCCGCAGGACGGCCGCATCTCGATCCGGATCGCCAACCGCCCAGTGGACGTGCGCGTATCCACCATCCCCTGCGGGCACGGTGAACGCGTGGTGCTGCGCCTGCTGGACAAGCAGGCCGGGCGGCTGCAGCTCGAACAGCTCGGCATCGATCCCCAGGCCGCCGCCGGCATCGATGCGCTCGTGCACCGCTCGCACGGCATCTTCCTGGTCACCGGCCCGACCGGCTCGGGCAAGACCACCACCCTGTACGCCGCACTGGCGCGCCTGAACGACCGCAGCCGCAACGTGATGACGGTGGAGGATCCGATCGAGTACTTCATCGACGGCATCGCGCAGACGCAGGTGAACCCGCGCGTGGAGATGAGCTTCGCGCGCGGCCTGCGCGCGATCCTGCGCCAGGATCCGGACGTGGTCATGGTCGGCGAGATCCGCGACCTGGAGACCGCCTCGATCGCAATCCAGGCCAGCCTCACCGGCCACCTGGTGCTGTCGACGCTGCACACCAACACCGCGATCGGCGCCATCACCCGCCTGCGCGACATGGGCGCGGAGACCTTCCTGCTGGCATCCAGCCTGGTGGGGGTGATGGCGCAGCGCCTGGTGCGCCTGTTGTGCGGCACGTGCAAGGCGCCGGCACCGGCCGGTGCGCTGGAGCGCGGCATGCTCGGCCTGCGCGCGGACGAGGACGCAGTGCTGTACCGCGCGGTCGGCTGCCCGGAGTGCAACCGCACCGGGTATCGCGGCCGCAGCGCGATCTACGAGCTGGTGACCGTGGACGACGCCCTGCGCGCCCTCATCCACGACGGCGCAGGTGAGCAGGCGATGCAGGCACACGTGCGGACCGCGACGCCCTCGCTCATGGACTGCGGTCGCGACAAGGTGCGCACCGGGCTGACGACCGTGGACGAGCTGCTGCGCGTCACCAACGCCTGAACCCATGAAGTCCTTCGAGTACCTGGCGTTGGATCCGCGCGGCCGCCGCCGCGGCGGCACGATCGACGGGCAGTCCGCCGGTCACGCGCGCCAGCGCCTGCGCGAGCAGGGGCTGGTGCCGGTGGAGATGAAGGAGATCGGCGAGCGGCACGCCGCCGCGGCAGCGATCTTCGGCGCCCGCGTCGGTGCCGGCCGGCTGGCGCTGGCGACGCAGTTGCTGGCAACGCTGCTGCGCTCCGGCATGCCGATGGACGAGGCCCTGGCCGCGGTCGCGCGCCAGACCGACAGCCGCCCGCTCGCGCAGGCGCTGCTCGGCGTGCGCACGCGCGTGACCGAGGGTCGCGCGCTGGCCGAGGCGCTGGGCGAGTACCCGCGCATCTTCCCGCCGGTGTACCGATCCACCGTCGCCGCCGGCGAGCAGACCCGGCACCTGGACGTGGTCCTGAGCCGGCTGGCCGAGCACGCCGAGCAGGCCGATGCGCTGCGCGGGCGCCTGCGGGTGGCGATGATCTATCCCGCGGTGCTGGTGATCACCGCGCTCGCGGTGGTCGCGGCCCTGCTGTCCTACGTGGTGCCGCAGGTCGTGGAGGTGTTCGCGCATGCCGGCCGCGAACTGCCACTGGTCACGCGCGCACTGATCGCCGCCAGCGCGATCTTCCGCCAGTGGTGGTGGGCCGGCTTCATCGCCCTCGCCGCCGGCGTCTGGTTGGCACGCCGCGCGCTCGCCGCACCCGCCGCGCAGGCAGCGCGCGACCGCCTGCTGCTGCGCCTGCCGGTCGCCGGCCGGCTGATCCGCGACGCAAACGCCGCGCGCTTCACCCGCGCGCTGGCGGTGCTGCTGGCCAGCGGCGTATCGATGCTCGACGCGCTGCGCATCGCGGCCGAGTCCGTGACCAGCCGGCCGATGCGCGCCGCCATCGAACGGGCATTGGAACGGGTACGCGAGGGCGAATCGCTCAACGCCGCGCTCGGGCGCGAACCAAGCTGGCCGGCGCTCACCTCGCACCTGATCGCCAACGGCGAGCATTCCGGCCGCCTGGCCGAGATGCTCGATACCGCCGCCGCTGTGCACGAGCGCGGCGTGCAGACCCTGCTCGCGGTGCTGATGGGCCTGCTCGAACCCGCGCTTATCTTCGCCATGGGCGGCATGGTGCTGTTCATCGTCGTGGCGATCCTGCTGCCGATCTTCGACCTGAACCGGATCGTCTGACTCCCGCGCCCGCCGTCATTGCGAGGAGCGAAGCGACGAAGCAATCCACGCGCTGCCGGCGGCATCGAGGCCGCGTGAGTCGCTTCGCGTGCGCTCGCGACGACGAAGGGGCGGTTCATGGCCACATTCGGCCATGGAAGCTCCTGTTCAGCTTCGCAAGGACGCCGGAGCGAGCGCTGCCTACCGGCCCGGCGGCGCGAGCACGCCGCTGGCGCGCACCTCGCCGGGGGTCTCCAGCCGCTCGACACTGAGCGCGGAGGCGGACAGCCCGGTGCCGGCGTGGATCTCGGCAAGCCAGCGCATGAGAGCGTCGAACGGAACGGCGGCGAAGCCGAAGCGCACCGCGGCGCCGGCTTCGGGCGCGATCCGTTCGAGCCGTTCGCGAATGCCGGCGCCCGCCAGGCTGGCATCGATCGCCGCCAGCCGCGCCTGCGGATCCGTCGCGGCCGGGCCGGCGGCTGACGCGGCGCCGCCGATCTGCGCCGCCGCGCTGCGCAGCCACGCCAGTTCGCCCGCCTGCGCCGCGTATTGCGCGCGCGCGCGCGCGGCGCGCTGCTGCAGCGGCTCCACGATCAGTACGAAAGCGAGCGCGACGGCGGCGATGCCCGCGCCCGCGATCAGCAGGCGCCGTTCACGCGCCGCCAGGCCCTGGAGCCAGGCGTTCACGGAGCATCTCCCGAGATCTTCATCGTGCCCACGGCGCGGCCGTTCGCGTTCTCCACCCCGATCACCTCGGCCGCGAGCGCCTGGCCGGCGAGCGCGGCGCGCAGGCGTTCCAGCGCGGACAGATCCCGGGCCTCCACGCGCAGTTGCAGCGTGCCGGCGCCATAACTCAACGCCAGCGGTCGCGCCTGTGCCTGCGAGAGTTCCACGCCGGTGCGCGTCATCAGTTCCAGGAACGGATCGGCGGCGACGCCGGCGTCGTGCGCCGCGGCGAGCCGCTGCGCCGCCTGGGCGCGGACATTCACCACCCGCTTCACGTCGGGAAAGGTGGCGCGGAACAGGCGTTCGGTCTCCTCGGCAGCGGCGTGCCGGGCGCGCTCGAAATGCACCGCTTCCCAGGCCGACAGGCCGACGTGGCCGGTCAGTGCGAGCGCCAGGACCGCCGCGGCCGGGCGGTAGGCGCGCAGTCCACGCGCGGCCGCCGCGGCCGCACCGCCCAAGCCGAAGTCGAGCGCCGCGCTCGGATCGGCGCCGCGCGCGAGCAGTGCGGATGCGCTGGCGTCGATCGCGCGCGCGCTGCAGGCCGCCCGATCCGCCAGTGCGTTCATCACCGCCCGCGCCACCGCCGCATCGCCGGGTGCGTACCAGCAATCCAGGGTCGCGGGCGCACCGTCGCCGGCCAGTCGCCGGCGCAGCACGCGCAGGGCGACGTCGCGCTCGCCGGCGAAGCCATCCCAGGGTCCGCAGCGCACGAGCAGGCGTTCGCCCTCGACCAGCAGGCTCCAGCCGCCGCCTTCCGCGGGCGGAAGGCACAGTGCATCGGGGACGGCATCCACGGCGCCGGTCGCCATGACCGCCAGGCGCGCGCGCCAGCGTGCCAGTGCCGCATCGGCAACCATTGCCGCGCGGACGTTGCCGTCGCGATCGCGCGCGTGATGGCGCACGCGCAGCGTTTCCACCCCGCCGACGACGCTCTCCTCGACCGCGAAATGCAGCGCCCGCTGCACGTCGCGGGCACGCCCCGGCGGCATCGGCAGCACGCGCAGCAGCACGTCCTCGGCCGGCACGATCAGCACCGCGCGCGGGCCGCCGGGCGCGCCGGCGGATGGCGCGATCGACGCCACCTGCGCCCGCGGCCCCGGGTCGCCGGCGACGCGGAAGCATTCCGGATCGGTCGCGTCGCCCGCGTGCAGCCGGATGACCAGGCGCTCAGCCATGCACGTCACCATAGCGGCGGGCGAAGATCGCGAAGCGCTCCGCCGTGCCCCGGGCCCAGGATTGCAGGCCGATCCGCATCGCGCCCGACTGCGCGTGAACCACGATCCGGTAATGGTCGCCCGCGACCGTCAGCCCGGCCTCGGTAACACCGGTGCCTTGCAGCAGCGGCACGGAGAGGAAAGCATCCACGCTCGCGAATGGCGCTCGCTCGCGCCGGCCGGCGAGCGAGCGCGCGGTGGCTGCGTCGACGCCCGGCCCCAGGCACATGAGCACCTCGACCGGCGCAGTCTGCACGTCGATCGGCGTATGGCCCGGCAACACGACGACGAACGGCGCGAGACGGTTGACGATCGCGGGCGTCACGCCGCGCACGAGATACAGCTCGCCCAGGTCGGCCAGCGGCCGGTTGGCAGTGCGATAGGGGCGGTCGGCGCGCTGGTAGTGATCGTCCTCGGCGCCACCGTCGCCCGAGGCAATGCCGTCGGCGTCGACCCAGTCGATGATGGCGGCGCCGACGTGCGGGTCGATGTCCAGGATCTCCAGCAGGCGCATGAACCGGCGCCGGTCGACGGTCGCCGCAGCCGGGTCGACCGTCATCGCGGCCACGGCGGCAGCCGCCGCCTGATCCTGCCCTCCCGTTTCGCCGGAGGGATCGGCGGGCGCGCCGCCGCGGGCGGCATCCTCGTGGCGATCGCCGCGGCTGCCGGCGGGCGCGAGATTGTTCAGGTTGAACCGCCCCTGCGCCGGCTCGACGAACCCATCGGCCTGCCCGTTCCCGGTCCGCAATGACGGCAGCGCCTGGCGCCCGCGCAGGAACCCGCCCGAGGACTTCTCGCGGCGGGCCAGATCGGCAAGCAGCAGCGCGGCCGTGCGCTCGGCATCCGCGGCGAGCAGGCGGGCGCGGTCGGCCTCGGCGACGTTCTGCATCCGGCGCAGTTCGATCTGCTGGGTCGAAGCCATCGAGACCGCTGCCGCGGCGGCGAAGGCGAGGATCAGCATCGCCGCGAGCACGGCCATGCCCGATTGCATCGTCGTTGCGCGCGCGCCCGGCATTCACGAGGCTCCGGGCAGCAGGATGACGCGCCGGTAGCGCGCACCGTCCTGCATCGTCACGACGGCCTCGAACGCGGCCGGCAGGGCTTCTCCACCGCCGCCATCCGCAGGCGGCCAATAGCCCAGCCATTGGCCGTCGCTGAAGAACCGCACCTGCACGCCGCGCACGCCTTCGAGCAGCACGGCGGCTCGCGGCACGTCGCCCTGGACCCGATCCAGGTTCTCCCAGCGCACCCTCGACAGGCGCTGCGCGTCCAGTCGCCAGGCGACACGCTCGATGTCCGGCCGTTCGATCGCCACGCCGCCGTTGCGCCCGGCGCGCGTCAGCTCGACCAGCGGCGCCGCCGCCGTGCCGCCTGCGAGGGCGGGGATCGGATCGCCCAGTTCGTCGCGCACCGGCCGCGGCGCGGCCTGCTCCAAGTCGAGTTGCAGCAGGGTGAACGTACGCTGCAGGGCGGCGAGCCGGCCGGCGTGCTCGGTGGTTCGGGAACTCGCGCGCAACAGCGTCTCCAGGCCGCGATAGGCCATCGTGGCGAGCACGGCGAAGATCGCAAGCGCGACCAGCATTTCCACCAGCGTGAAGCCGCGGGCGCGCGTCATGGCTTCGTCACCGCGAGGACATCCAGGTGCGCCAGCACCTGCGCCGGCCTGGCAGCGTCGGCGACGTCGATGGCGATCGCGAGCGCACCGCCCGCATCCGCGCCGCCCGCGCGCATCTCCCAACGGTAGTCACGGTGACCCATGCGTTCGACGCCGTTGCGTACGCTGGCGGCCGGCGGCGGATCCAGACGCGCCTCGGCGGCTGCCGTGCCGGCGACCCAGTGCGCCTCGGCGCGGCGCTCCAGCGCGTCGGCGGTATCCACGCCGGCCTGCGCGTAGCGCAGCGTCGCGGACAGGCCGATGGCGATGATCGCGAGCGCGACCAGTACTTCCAGGAGCGTGAATCCGCGCGCGCCGGGCGTCATCCGCGCGGCGCCTCGATCCGGACCAGGCCGGACTCGTCGAAGTCGATCGCGTAGCGCTGCCGGCCCTGTTCCGGTGCCAGTTCCACGACCGCGGCGAGCATCGTCCCGTCGGGAAAGAACACGGTGTCGGGGCGGTCCGGCGCCGCGTCGGCCGTGCGCCGCAGCACGCGCGCGCCGATCCCGTCCGGAAGCGTGCGCGCGGCGAACACCGTGTCGGATTCAACGTGGTGCCAGGCACCGGCTTCGAAAGTCAGGAATCGGTAGGTGCGGGCGCGGATCTGCAAGCCCCAGGGCCTGCCCGTGAGCACCGCCTGCTGCGAGGCGAGATCCGCCAGCGCCGCGATCCGCCGGGCCTCGTCCTCGGCGCGCCGCCCGGTACCGCCGTCGCCGACGGCGAGGATCGCCAGGCCCGCCGTGATGCCGACGAGCACGAGCACGATCAGCAGTTCGATGAGCGTGAAACCGCCGTGACGCGAGGATGTACGTGCCGGCGCCGGCATGGCGTCACTGCAGCGACCAGTTGCCGATGTCGGCCGCGAATCCCTCGCCGCCCGGCAGTCCGTCGGCACCCAGCGAGTAGAGGTCGTACTCGCCATGCGTGCCCGGCTGCAGGTATTGGTACGGGTTGCCCCAGGGATCGGCCGGCAGGCGCTCCACGTAGCCGCCTTCCTTCCAGCGCGCCGCCGCCTGCAGATCCGCCGGCCGCTTCACCAGCGCCTCCAGGCCCTGGTCGGTGGTCGGGTACGTGAAGACGTCGAGCTTGTACAGGCCGAGCGCCGCGCCCAGGGCACGGATGTCCTGCCCGGCCTTGACCACGCGCGCCTCGTCCGGGCGGCTCATGACGCGCGGAACGACAATCGCGGCCAGGATGCCCAGGATGACCACCACGACCATGATTTCGATGAGGGTGAATCCGCGCTGGCGCGCGGCGGGGCTGCGGCTTTCCATGGCGGCAGTCTAGGCGGCGAATGTCACGATTTCGTGACACGAACCGATCACGCCGGCCCGGGTGGGCTCGCCCCCGGGGTTGTCCCGTAGGGCTCAGTTCGCGTGCGCCATCTCCCGCGCTTCACCCAGGCGCCACGCACGCAGGCGCTCACGGCGGCTGGCCGGGCGCCCGTCGTCGGTCAGCAGGCAGATGACCGTCTCGCACACGCTCCCCACATGCGCACTGATCTGCTCGAGCGCGCGCGTGAGTGCGAGCGTGTTGAGCATGAGCGGCATCAGCTCGGGCCGCTCCATGGTGTAGGTCACGAGCTGGCGCAGTTCCGCCTCGCGGCAGCGGCGCAGATCCGGCAGCGAAGGTTCGCGGGTGAGCGTTGTGTTGAAACTGTGGCTCTCGATCGCCGCGAGCGCGCCGCGCAGGCGCTCCGCGGCCGACTCGACGGCGTGCCTGAGTGCCGCAGGCAGCGGCAGCAGCTCGTCCCGTGCCCGATTGCGCCGCAACTCTTCGAAACGCTGGCAGTCCACCCGGATGCGTTCCAGATCCGCGCCGATGCGTGACAGCGCCAGCAGGAAGCGCGTGTCGGACGCGTCGGGAGTGCGCGCGGAAAAAAGCTGCTCGAATGCTGCGTCGAGCGGATCCGGGCCTGCATCGGCCGCGACATTCGCGCCCTGGCCATCGTGCCTGGGGCTCCATCCGTAGAGGGCGGCGACCGTGGCTTCGAGCCGCTCGACGGCCAAGGCACCGATCGCGAGCACCCGGGCACGGGCGTGGTTCCAGAGGTCCTTGGCTGCGGACGGATCGGCGCTGCCATCGCGGTGATCGTTCATGTCTGCGGTCCAGCTTTGCCGCGCGCCGCCGCGGGCAACGATGTCGATGCAGGGGATCGACATGCGTGGCGCGCGCAGTCCAGGTCGGTTACGGCGGCGGCTGTTCGTTCTGATTTATCCGGGCCCGCCGAATCTTGCCGCAGCGTTCCGGCGATGTCCACGACGGATCGGCAGGCATTCGCTTGCGGGCGTGGATGCCGCAACTTGCGGCGCGATGTCATCGGTTCGTCATGTAATCGTCATGCGCGCAGGCGGGTGAACCACGGTCGCGTACCGAAGCGCGGGCTTGACAAGATTCCAGCCTTCCACAATTATGGAACCATGGAATCTTCAGACGCGGTCTCGGCACTCGGTGCGCTGGCGCAGGAAACGCGCCTGGCGCTGTTTCGCCTGCTCGTCGAACGCGGTCCGGACGGCTACCCGGCCGGCGAGATCGCCGCCGCGCTCGCCATCCCCGGCCCGACGCTCTCCTTCCACCTGCGTGCGCTCGCGCAGGCCGGGCTGGTCGTGGCGCGCAAGGAGAGCCGCTTCCTCTACTACAGCGCGGACTTCGAACGCATGGCCGCGCTGGTGGCCTACCTCACCGAGAACTGCTGCGCCCGGGGCGGATCGTGCGCGCCGTCCTGTGCCCCCAAGAAGCGCACCCCCAGGAGGAAACGACGATGAAACGCTTCCATGCCCACGTATCCGTGACCGATCTCGCCGCCAGCGTGCGGTTCTACTCGGCGCTGTTCGGCGCCGAGCCGTCGGTCCTGAAGGACGACTACGCCAAGTGGATGATCGACGACCCCCGCATCAACTTCGCGATCTCCACGCGGGCGGGCACGCCCGGGGTCAACCACCTCGGGATCCAGGTGGATTCCGGCGCCGAACTCGGCGCGCTCGAACAGCAACTGCGCCAGGCGGACGCGGCGCTGGTGACGGAGCGCGCCGCGAACTGCTGCTACGCCACCAGCGACAAGCACTGGGTTACCGATCCGCAGGGCATCGCCTGGGAGTCGTTCCACACCCTGGCGAGCATCCCCGTGTTCGGGAGCACGGCTCCGGAAATCCAGCAGGCGCCCTGCTGCGACCCGGCGCCCGCCCGGGCCGGCGAGCCCGCGAAAGCCTGTTGCGCGTGAACCCCGATGCGTACTGAACCTTACCGTGTGCTGTTCCTGTGCACCGGCAACTCGGCGCGCAGCATCCTCGCCGAGTCGATCCTGAACCACCGCGGAGGCGCGAGCTTCCGCGCGTTCAGCGCCGGCAGCCATCCCACCGGCGTGGTGAACCCGCACGCCCTGGACCTGCTGCGCCGGCTGGACCTGCCGGTCGAGGACCTGCGCAGCAAGTCCTGGGACGAGTTCGCCGCGCCGGGCGCACCGGCCCTCGATTTCGTGTTCACGGTCTGCGACAACGCCGCGGGCGAGGCCTGCCCGGTCTGGCCCGGGCAGCCGATGACGGCGCACTGGGGCATGCCGGATCCGGCGGCGGTGCAGGGCGACGAAATCACCCGGGCACAGGCTTTCCGTGAGACCTTCCGGGTACTGGAACGCCGGATCATGCTCTTCACGAGCCTGCCGGTCGCCTCGCTCGACGCCCTGGCGCTGGAAACCCGCGTGCGCGAAATCGGCCGGAGCTGAACCATGTCCACATTCGAGCGCTACCTCACGCTCTGGGTCGCGGCCTGCATCGTCGCGGGCATCGGCCTGGGGCACCTGTTTCCCGGCGCGTTCCAGGCCATCGGCGCGGCGCAGATCGCGCGCGTCAACCTGCCGGTCGCGGTGCTCGTGTGGCTGATGATCGTGCCGATGCTGATGAAGATCGACTTCGCCGCCCTGCGCGAGGTCGGCCGCCACTGGCGCGGGATCGGCGTGACGCTGTTCGTGAACTGGGCGGTGAAGCCGTTCTCGATGGCGCTGCTCGGCTGGTTGTTCGTGGGCGGGCTGTTCCGTGCCTACCTGCCCGCCGAACAGATCGACTCCTACATCGCCGGCCTCATCCTGCTCGCGGCCGCGCCCTGTACCGCGATGGTGTTCGTCTGGAGCAACCTCGCGGATGGCGAGCCGCACTTCACGCTGAGCCAGGTGGCGTTGAACGACGCCATCATGGTGATTGCGTTCGCGCCAATCGTCGGCCTGCTGCTCGGCCTGTCGGCCATCATCGTGCCCTGGGACACGTTGCTGCTGTCGGTGGCGCTGTACATCGTCGTGCCCGTGATCGTGGCCCAGATCCTGCGCCGCGCACTGCTCGCGTCGGGTGGGCAGCAGCGGCTGGCCGCGGCGCTGCGGCACCTCGGCCCGGCAAGCCTCGTCGCCCTGCTCGCCACGCTGGTGCTGCTGTTCGGGTTCCAGGGCGAGCAGATCCTGCGCCAGCCGCTGGTGATCGCGCTGCTCGCGGTGCCGATACTCATCCAGGTGTACTTCAACGCCGGGCTGGCCTACCTGCTGAACCGCGCCGCGGGCGAAGCGCATTGCGTCGCCGCCCCTTCGGCACTCATCGGCGCGAGCAATTTCTTCGAGCTGGCGGTCGCCACCGCCATCAGCCTGTTCGGGCTGGAATCCGGCGCCGCGCTCGCCACGGTCGTCGGCGTGCTGATCGAGGTGCCGGTGATGCTGTCCGTGGTCGCCATCGTCAACAGGAGCCGCGGCTGGTACGCACGTGCGTGAGCCGCCGCGGCGCCGCGGGGAAATGGGCGGCCGCCGCGAGGCGGCCGCCCCGGCCGTGGACTACTTCAGCCCCATGCAGTTGGCGTAGTAAGTGACCGTGCCCGGCCAGTCGGAGAAGATGCCCAGGATCTTCACCTGCTTCGCCAGGACGTCGAGTGCCTTGTACATGTCGCTGTCCTTCTTGATCGCCCGGCCCGCCGGATCGAAGAAGTAGTAGAACCCGCCCCTGGATGCGCCGCGGCGCAGATCGGAGCGCTCGAAGGTCCAGGTGATGATGTCCAGGCCCGCGGTACGGATGTCGCGCGCGTACTGGGACGGGACGACCTTCCCGACGGCGTCGACATCGAGCAGCGCCGGCATCGGCGGGGCGAAGATGCGTACGCCCTTGCGGCGGATCTCGCGCAGTTCCTCCAGCGTCAGGCGCGGGATGGCCGGAGTCGCGGTCGGATCGATGTCGTCCAGGTACACGGCCTGCCGGCCGTACGCGGGCTCGTGCTCGATCCAGTACAGCACGTCATCGAGGTTGAACGACTGCGGCCAGGCATCGGCGGGTTTCACGCGCGCGGCCTTCATCTCGTCGATCATCTTCTGCGCGTAGTTGGCCTGGCCGCCGAATACGGCCTGGATGCGCGCCGGATCGCCACCCTTGAGTTCCGGCGTGTGCTTGACGCCGAGCGCCTTGTTCAGCGCGAGGCTCTCGCGCAGGGTCATCAGCGTGCCGCGGCCGGTGTACAGGTCCGTGCGCCAGCTCGCGGTGCCGCCCAGGTAGCCCTCGGCCGTGGTCGCCGCCGGGTTGCTCGCGTCCATCTTGCCGCGCAGCGTCCTGAACTCATCGAGCGTCAGGTCGCTGGTGCAGCACTTGGGGCTCGAGCCGGCACCCGTCCACGGCACCGAGCACTTTGCGTTGAGCGGGGTGGCGACGATGTCGGTCGTGGTGTGCAGGTCGCACTCGGAATGGCGGCAGACGAGCTCGCCGTCCTGGGTAAAGGTCACGTCGCACTCGACGATGCCGGCCCCCATGCGCGCCCCGGCTTCGTACGACTCCCGGGTGTGCTCGGGGAACTGCAGGGCCGCGCCACGGTGCGCGATCGAGAAGTCGGTGCGGTGGAACGGCCCGTTCTCGCACTGCGTGAGCTTGCGCTTGAGCGCACCCTCGTCCATCCCCTTCACCAAGTAGAACGGCCGCGGGCCGACCTGCGCCTGCGCGCGCTTGCCGTCGTGGCCATGATCGTCGCCGCCCGCCATGACGGCCGCCGGGATCGAAAGGCACGCCGTCAGGGCGGCCGGTAACACCAGGGCCAAGGCTGTCAATTTCATCGCGATTCCCCTCTGATTTGGATTTTTCGACTGTCGCGGTGCGCGTGGCACCGCCTGCGAACGTAGGGGGGCGTCGTTCAAGGACGATGAAGACATGGTTAAGGCTTCGTGCATCGCAATACGTCCACGCCGCGGCCCGCACGCGCCCGTCAGCACATGCGGACGGACGATTGCACCGGTTTCGTTCTGCGAACGGAGCCCGATCGTGCCGACTGTAATCAAATATTCAAATTGTTCCGGTAATTCGCTGCCCGTGGATCGCGGTTTTCGATCCACGCAACCCTTCGGCAGTACGAAACGGGAGACAGAAATGAAAGATTTCCTCGAAGCGCTCGCGGTCCAGCGCTGGGACGACCACCGCTACTACCACCATAGCCGCATCAACCAGTCGTTGCACTTCGTCAGCGCCCTGAGCTTCCTGGCAAGCTACGTCCTGGTATTCAAGGATCCGGGGCTGGCCGCGCTCGTGGGCTGGCTGGTGGCGATGGTCACGCGCCAGACGGGGCACTTCCTGTTCGAGCCCAAGGGCTACGACGAGGTGAACCAGGCGACCCACGAGTACAAGGAAGAAGTGAAGGTCGGCTACAACCTGCGCCGCAAGGTCGTGCTGCTATCGATCTGGGCATTGCTGCCGCTGGCGCTGTACGTCGAGCCGACCCTGTTCGGCCTGTTCACCGCGCATTCGAAGCCATCGGAGTACATCCACAACGTCGCACTGGCCTGGTTCGCGCTCGGCGTCGGCGGGCTGCTGTTCCGGACCGTGCACCTGTTCATCATCCGCGACGTACGCACGGGCATGGTCTGGCTGACGAAAATCCTCACCGACCCGTTCCACGACGTCGCGCTCTACCACAAGGCGCCGCTGTACCTGCTGCGCGGCGAACTCATCGATCCGATGACTTCGCGGCGGCCGGCCTGACCGCGGCCGGCACCGGGGGCGGCGGCGCATCCGGGCGCCGCCGCGCTCCCCGTACCACGTGCGCGAACAGGTCCAGGAAGAAGCGACGCCTGAGTGCCGCGTTGGTGGCGCCCGGCGCGCACCACCACCAGCCATCCTCTTCCATGGCCCTTGCAGCGGCGACGAACCGATCCGCGACCGCCTCGTACTCGGCCTGGGTATAGTTGAGGCTGAACACGATCCGCCCGCTGCCGACCCAGCTCAGCGCCAGCCCCTCGGCACGCAGGTAGTACTGGAACATCCAGTTGTAGCGCGCCGGACGGGTGAAGAGCACGGTCCAGATCGTCGACAACGCCGCCACCCGCACCGGCAGCCCGGCGGATTCCAGGCGCCGGTTGAGCGCTTCTGCGCGCTCGTGCCAGGTCCGGTCCAGGCCGCGGTACAGGCCCTGGACCTGCGGCGTTTCCAGGCGCGCCAGGAACTCGTGCATCGCCGCCATCACGTAGGGATGGGAATTGAAGGTCCCGCGTGCGAAGCAGATGTCCGTCGGGCGGTCGTCCCGATATCGCTTCATGAACTCGTGGCGGCCGCACAGCACGCCCACGGGCAGCCCGCCGCCCAGGGTCTTGCCGTAGGTCACCAGGTCGGCACGCACGCCGAAATACTCCTGCGCGCCTCCCGGCGCCAGCCGGAAGCCGACGAACACCTCGTCGAAGATGAGCACGATGCCCCGATCGGTGCACACCGCGCGCAATTCCTGCAGCCAGCGCGCGTAGGCCTCGCGGTCGAATCCGGCGCGGCGCGAGCTGTCCACGAGGGACGAATCCCCGGGTGCCGCGGCGTTCGGGTGCAGCGCCTGCAACGGGTTGACCAGGACGCAGGCAATGTCGTTGCGATTGCGCAGCACCGCGAGCGACCGCGGGTGCATGTCGTTGAGGGTATAGGTTTCGTGCGCCGGCACGGGATTGCCGATGCCGGGCTGCACGTCGCCCCACCAGCCGTGATAGGCGCCGCAGAACCGTACCAGGTGGCTGCGGCCGGTGTGATAGCGCGCCAGCCGCACGGCCTGCATCACCGCCTCGGTACCGGACATGTGGAAGGACACCTCGTCCAGCCCCGAGATCTCCCGCAGCCGGCGCACGTTGTAGGCGAGTACCGGGTGGTAGCTGCCGAGCACCGGCCCCAGGGCGCGGACGCGATCCGAGCCGGCATCGATGCACTCCTTGTAGAAGTCGTACCCGAGCAGGTTGACGCCGTAGGCACCGGTGAGATCGTGGTACCGGTTGCCGTCGAGATCGGTCAGGTGCACGCCCCCCGAGGACTGGACGAACGCACCGTACTTCAGGTGCCGCGACGCGTAGGCCCGATAGGGGAACGGTACCCGGTACGCGCCCGTGAACTGCAGGTCGGAGATCGCGTCGACGACGGCGTCGGTGAACTCCACGCTGCGCGCGAACCGGGCCCGGAACACGCCGGCCAGGCGCAGGAAGCCCGCGCGGCGGCGCGCGGCGATGTCCGCGGGCGCGCCGTCGGTATCGAAGAACTCGGACTCGGAGTATTCGAAGTAGGGTACGAGCGCTGCGACCGCGCGCGAGATGCGCGCGTGCCCGCTCAGGGATCGATGCTTGGCGCGCGAGAGCAGCAGGCGCGAATACAGCTTCATGGAGAGCAGCGCCGCGAGCAGCGCACCGAGCACGTAGACAGGCAGCATGGCGGGGTCGTTGTCCTTGGTCGAAGGCCCCGCCCCGAATACCGGATGGTTCTTACAGGACGATGACGATGCTGCGCGCGCTGGGGCGGATATTCCTGCAGGAGGACGTGAACTTCCTGCTCACGAACCGGATTCCGCGCCGGCTCGCGACCCGCTTCATGGGCTGGTTCAGCCGCATCGAGCACCCGCTGGTGCGCGTTCCGAGCCTGTTCCTCTGGCGCCGCTGCGCCGATCTGCGCCTGCACGAGGCCGAGAAGGCGCAGTTCTCGAGCATCCGCGACTGCTTCACGCGCCGCCTGCGGCCGGGCGCGCGGCCGGTGGATCGCGATCCGCGCGTCCTGGCGAGCCCCTGCGACGCGATCGTCGGCGCATTCGGGGCGGTCGGCGACGGCACCGTGGCGCAGGCCAAGTCGCTGCGCTACCGGCTCGCGGATCTGCTGCAGGATGCCACCCTGGCGGACCGCCACCGCGGCGGGTTCTACGTGACGCTGCGGCTGACCGCGAGCATGTACCACCGCTTCCACGCCCCGTACGACTGCCGGATCGAGCGCGTGACGCACCTGTGGGGCGACACCTGGAACGTGAATCCGATCGCGCTCGCGCGCATCGAAAGGCTGTTCTGCCGCAACGAACGGGCGGTGATCGAGGCCCGGCTGCCGGACGGCGCCCCGCTCACGCTCGTGCCCGTCGCCGCGATCCTCGTGGCCGGGATCCGGCTCGGCTTCCTCGACCGGCCGCTGCGACCGGCGCGGCCCGGCCCTTCGACACGGATCGCCTGCGACGTCGGGTTCGAAAAGGGCGCCGAGATCGGCTGGTTCGAGCACGGATCCACAATCGTACTGCTCGCCCCACCCGGCTGGATGCCGGGCCCGGATCTGCGCTCCGGCGCGGTGATCCGCATGGGCGAGCCGCTGCTGCGTGCGATTGGGCAGCGCCGGTGCGATTGCCGTTGAAGTGAACGAGAATACGCGCCATGACACCACACGGCTTCAGGCGCTTCGCGACGGCACTCACCTGCGTATCGTCGCTGGCCGCCGGCGTATTGCCGATGCCGGTCGCCGCGGCGACGCGGACCGTCAAGGTCATCGCGCTGAACGACTTCCACGGCAACATGGAGTCGCCTGGCGAATTCGGTATCCAGCCCGGCGGCCCGGGTTCCGAAATTGCGAAGCGGCCGGCCGGCGGCGTCGAATACCTCGCGGCGTACGTGAAGCGGCTCAGGGCCGGAAACCCGGACAGCGTGGTCGTCTCGGCCGGCGATCTGATCGGCGCCAGCCCGCTGGTTTCGGCCTTCTTCCACGACGAGGGCACGATCGAGACCATGAACCGGCTCGGGCTGGATTTCAACGCCGTCGGCAACCACGAGTTCGACGAGGGCAGCGCCGAACTGCTGCGCATGCAGAAGGGCGGCTGCCACCCCACGGACGTCAACACCTGCAAGGGCGAGCGCGTCGGCACGCCAACCCCCTTCGAAGGCGCGAAGTTCCAGTTCCTGGCCGCGAACGTCGTCAGCAAGGCGACCGGCAGGACGATCTTTCCTGCCTATGGGATCCGGAAATTCGGCCGTACCCGCGTGGCCTTCATCGGCATGACGCTGAAATCCACCCCGGACATCGTCACACCCGCCGGCGTGGCCGGGCTCGCCTTCAGGGACGAAGCCGACACCATCAACGCGCTGGTCCGCAAGCTGCGCAGGCGCGGCGTGAAGGCGATCGTCGTCCTGCTGCACGAGGGTGGATACCAGGGGGTCAGCAATATCCCCGCGGGCACTCCGCCGGACAACTTCATGAATGACTGCAAGGACGCGCTGCAGAACCCCACCGTATCGCCGATCGTTGGTATCGTCGCGCGGATGGACGATGCGGTGGACCTGGTCATCTCGGGCCATACCCACACCGGATACAACTGCCGGCTGCCGAACAGGGTCGGGCGCGGCATCCCGGTCACGCAGGCGGGTGCGTTCGGCCGCGCGCTGACGGACATCGACCTGACCATCGATACCCGCACCGGCGACGTCATCCACGTCACGGCGCACAACCTGACGGTGGATCGCACCGACGCGGAAATCGCCGCCGAGGTGACGGCCAACCCCACCATTGCAAACATCGTCGCCGGCTACAGGAACGAGGTCGCACCATTGGCAGGCCAGGTCATCGGCACCATCGCCGCGACGGTGTCCAGTGTCACCAACGCCGCGGGCGAGATCGAGGCCGGCAATCTCATCGCCGATGCGCAGCTCGAGGCGACGCGGCCGGCGCATCTCGGCGGCGCACAGATCGCGCTGATGAACCCGGGCGGCGTGCGCAGTCCCGGCCTGCCCTGTTCCCGCTGCGGCATCGGCCCGCCGCCCGTGACCCACGACGTCACCTACCTGGAGGGGTTCACGCTCCAGCCGTTCGGCAACAGCCTGGTGACCATGACGCTGACCGCGCAGCAGATCAACGACGTACTGGAACAGCAATTCCCGGGCTGCAACGGCCAAATCCGGCAAAACGTCCTGCAGGTGTCGAACGGGTTCTCGTTCTCGTGGAACGATAGCGCGCCGCCGTGCGAGAAGATCGTCGACGCGACCCTGACGGCCTACGACGCGCTCGGCAACCCGTTGGTCACGGACCACATCGTGGCTGGCGGCACGGTGCGCAATCCCGAGCGAACGTACCGGGTTACGGTGAACAGCTACCTCGCCACCGGTGGCGACAACCTCTCCGTGCTCACCGGCGGCAAGCAGTTGGTCGGCGGCGCGCTGGACATCGACGCCCTGGTCGCCTATCTCGCGGCGTTCAAGGCGCCCAACGCACCGTACGACCCGGCTTCGACGCTGCTGCACAAGCCGCGCGTGACCCGTTTACCGTAGGACCCGCGTCACACACTCCCTTGGGGGCCTTCGCGGCCCCTTTTTTTTACCTCAACGCCGCCCGGCGCCGCCCAGGGCCTGGATGATCCGGAAGAACACGTCGGTGTTGTCGAGCGTGCCGCTGAACAGGGCGGCGTTGCGGCCGGCGGCGACGAGCGGGATATCGTTCGCGGTGTGCGCGGCGACCGGGTCCGGAACCTGGCCGGTCACGCGGAAGCTGCCGGCGGCATCGCGCGCCAGCGGCGTGGCCGGATACGCAGCGAGCGGCGCGGCGGCACTGCCCGGCTGCTGCTTGTCGATGAGCGGCCTGGGGTTGGTGCGCCAGTCCTCGTGGCGGTCCGCGTCCGCGGCGAAGCCCAGCAGCATCTTGCGATCCGGGTCCATGGTGGCGGGATAGCCGTCGTCCAGGATCTCGTAGGCGGGAAATCCCGCCCGCTCGTAGGTGCCCGCGAGATCGAAGCGCAGGCCCGGCGTGTCGCCCGCATCGACCTTCTCGTTGCCGTTCAGATCCGTGCCGGGGCCGATGCCGTCGGCCGCGCGCCGCCCGAGAACCTCGTCGGTCTGCATCGACGCACCGATGACGGCGACGCCGCCGCTGTCGTGATCCGCCGTCACCAGCACCAGCGTGTCCGGATGTTCATCCGCCCAGCGCCTGGCGACCGCGACGGTGCGATCGAACTCGATCATGTCCAGGACGAGGCGCTCGGCGTCCATCATGTGCGACTGCTTGTCGATCGAGGCGCCTTCGACCATGAGAAAAAAGCCCTTCGGGCTGGTCTGCGCCAGCACGTCGAGCGCCTTGACCGTCATCTCGTCGAGCATCGGCTGGTCGGGAAAGCCGAAGTCGCCGACCACGTCCGACCGGCCGCGGCGCGCGTCGATCTTGTCCAGCGCCACGTTCATGTTGCCGAGCGCGAACAGGCCGAGCATCGGCGCGCCGGCCGGTGCCGCCCGCATGGCGGCCGCGTCCGGCGCGTAGTTCCAACCCGCGGCACGGAACTCCGCGATGAGATCGCGGCCAGGATCCTTCGCCCCCCGCGCCACGCCCCAGCCCGCGGCGACATCGGCGGGCAGCAGGTAGTCGAAATCCGATCCGCGCGCCGATCCGACGAAGGGCGCGGCGCCGCCGGCCGTACCGCAGGCCGGGTTCGTCCCGTCGCAGCGCGTGCCGGCGGGCAGGAACCACCTGCGCCCGCCGCCCATCACCACGGCCAGCCCATTGGATGCACGCTCGTCGAAGAACTGATCGACGATCCCGGTGCCATGCACGCGCGAACCGGTGTGAACCGCGTTGGCCGCGGGCGTGGCGTCGAAGACATCGGCCGTGGTGACGACGCCGAGCTTCATGCCGCGCGTGCGCGCGAGGTACTCGGCGAGGTTCTCCACGCGCGGATTGTCGAAGACATCGGCGGTGTCGTCCGGCCAGACGCCCAGCTCGTTGTTGTCGGCCTTGTTGCCGGTGACGTAGTTGGACATGCCGGGGGCGGAGTCGGTGACGATGGAGTTCAGCGACGCGGTCATGATAAGCGCGGCGTAGGGGAAGCGGTCCATGGCAAGCCCCGCCTTCGGCTTGCCTTGCGCCATGCCGAGGACGACGCGGGCGGCGGTCCGGTGCCCGGCACCCATGCCGTCGCCGAGCATCAGGATCACATTGCGCGCCGGACGGCTGCCGCGCGCGCCCCCAACCACCTCGAAATCGCCCGCGGCGCTCGCGCTGCGGCCGTCGCCCTGCGTGGCGACGACCGTCAGCGCATGCCGGCCGGGCCTGTCGTTCGCGTAGGCGCGCACCGAGGCGACGACCGCGCCCGGCGCATGCGCGGCGATTGCGGTGGCGGGCACGAGGCTCGTGTTGCCCGCCACCCCCGGACCGACCCTGGCGACGACTTTGCCATCGACACTGAACTCGACCGCGACGATCTCCTGCCCCGGATCGGGCCGCACCGTCGCCTGCAGGTCGAAGCGCTGCCCCGGCACGAAACGCGCGATGATCGGTTCGCTCTCGGCGCCGCCGGTTGCGAAAAGCTGGCTCGGCGGCGTGAGCCTGGAAACGACCGGCGCGGCCGGCGCCGGCCAGGCATGCGCAATCAGCGCCGCGCACAGCGCCGGCGCCGTGCGCACTGCGATGTTCCTGTTCATGGGGTTCTCCTGTGCCGACACCACGGTACCGTGCTCCAGCACCGACCGTGGACGTGCAAGCTTGTCATCGCCTTCCGTGGGACGCAAACCATCCGGCCGCGGCCCGATGCCCCATCGCCGGGTGCACTGTCACGGCGCCGTCATTGATCGGTGCTATCGCTGCACGGCGCGCGGCGGCAGTTGCGGCTGCCGCAATCTCCACCCAGGCCGGCGCGAGCGTGCAGTTCGCGATCCTGTGTTCGAGCTTCTGGCACTACCGACACGCGCGGTTCATCGATGCGTAACACACGCCGTACACCATGCGCGCAGCCCGAAATCCAAGCGAGGCTAAATTGCAGTCAGCCGAATCGAGCCAGGAGCGCATCGCGGTCGCCGGCCTGCGGGGGAGGTTGTCCTCCGGTGCACTCATGCCGGGTGGCGCCGCGGGGCCGGTGGCGTCGGGCATTGCCGCCGTGGTCGATCGCATGCTCGGGCTGAAGGCGCTGGACCGCTGCTACCAGGCCGTGCGCGCCGCGTCCGCGCACGACTTCGTCGCCGCGGCGGCGCGCGCGCTCGATCTGTCGTTTTTCGTCGAAAGCGGCTCCATCGATGCGATCCCGGCGCGCGGCGCGGCGATCGTCGTCGCCAACCATCCCTACGGCGGCCCGGAGGGCGTGGCACTGCTCGACCTGCTGCTGCGGCGCCGGTGCGACGTTCGGGTGCTCGCCAACCGGGCACTGGCGGCCATCCCGGAACTGCGGGCGTTGATCCTGGACGTCGACGTCTTCGAACGCGGGGAATCCAGGCAGAACCCGTCCGCTGCGCGCACTGCGCTGCGCTGGCTGCAGTCCGGCGGATTGCTGCTCGTGTTTCCGGCCGGCGAAGTCGCGCACTTTCGACTCCGCACCCTGTCCGTCACCGATCCGCCGTGGCAGCCCGGCGCCATGCGCCTGGCACGGCTGGCCGGCGCGCCGGTGGTCCCGGTGTTCGTTCCGGGCCGCAACGGACCGGCCTTCCAGCTTGCCGGCGTCGCGCATCCGCGGCTGCGTACCGCCCTGCTTCCGCACCAATTGCTCCGGCGGCGCGGCACGTCGATCGCGTTGCGGATCGGCGAGCCGATCGCCTGCGCCCGGCTGCGCGGGCTGGACGACGCCGCGGCCACCGCCTACGTGCGCGCCCGCACCTTCGCGCTGGAGGCCGTCGAATCTCCGGTGCGGCCGGTCGCGGCCGTCGCGTCGACTGCCCCTGCCTGCGAACCGCCGGCATCGGCGGTGCCGGCGGCGCTGCTGCGCGCCGAGATCGCCGCGCTGCCGCCGGCGCAGAAGGTGGCCCAATCCGGTGCGCTGCAGGCATGGACCGTTGCGGCGCATCAGGTGCACTGGCTGCGCCTGGAGATCGGCCGGTTGCGCGAGATCTGCTTCCGTGCCGTCGGCGAAGGTACCGGACGGGCGCGCGACCTGGACCGGTTCGACGACCACTACACGCAGTTGGTGCTCTGGGACGAGGCGGCCGGCGTGATCGCGGGTGCCTATCGCCTGGCGTTCGTCGAGGAAACCGTGCGCGAACTCGGTCTCGAAGGCCTGTACACGCACGGCCTGTTCCGCTACGGGCGCGGGCTGATCGATGCACTCGGCCCCGCCATCGAACTGGGCCGTTCGTTCGTGCACCCGCACTACCAGCGCTCGCATGCGCCGCTGCTGTTGCTCTGGCGGGGAATCTGCGCCATCGCCTGCGCGGATCCACGCCGCCGGGTGCTGTTCGGCCCGGTGAGCATCAGCGCGAGCTACGCGCCGCGTTCGCGCGCAATCATGGTCGACTACCTGCGCAGGCACCGGCTCGATCCCGCGCTCGCGCGCCACGTCCACCCGCAGCGCCCGCCGCGCCGGCGGGCGCTGCGGGCGGAACTGCTTCGTGCCCTCACGGACGTCGACGACATCGCCGATCTGATCGGACGGATCGAACCGGACGGCAAGGGCGTGCCGGTCCTGCTGCGCCAGTACCTCAAGCTCGGCGGCCGGCTGGCCGGGTTCAACGTCGATCCGCAGTTCAACGACGCACTCGACGGCCTGATCGCCGTCGACCTCGCGCAGGCCGATCCGCGCCTGCTCGTCCGCTACATGGGCTACCAGGGTGCGCGCACGTTCCTCGCCCATCACGGGCGCGCCGTGCCCGACATCGATCGCGGCGAGGCGGCCTGACGTGCGCCCGGAGCCCTATCCGACCCATCCCGCGCCCGACGGCGCGGCGCGCGAGCTTCCGCGCCGGATCGCGCTGGTGACCGACGCCTGGCGCCCGCAGGTGAACGGCGTCGTCACCACGCTCACGCGCGTGAGCGAGGAACTGCAGCAACTCGGCCGCGAGCTGCTGCACGTGACGCCGGGACAGTTCCACACCGTGCCCTGCCCGACCTACCCGTCGATCCGGCTCGCGCTGCTGCCGGGCACGGCGCTCGCGCGCGCGCTGGATCGCTTCGGGCCCGACGCGATCCACGTCGCCACCGAAGGCCCGCTCGGCCACGCCGCGCGCCGCTACTGCCTGCACCGCGGCCTGCCGTTCACGACCGCGTTCCACACCCAGTTCCCGGAGTACGTGCGCGCGCGCGCGCCGGTGCCGATCGACTGGACGTATTCCTATCTCAGGCGCTTCCACGGCGCGGCGCGCAGGACGTTCGTCGGCACGCCGGCGGTTCGCGATCGCCTGGAACGGCATGGCTTCCGCAACCTCATCCTGTGGTCGCGCGGCGTGGACCACGCGCTGTTCCGCCCGCGCGGCAAGGCGGCCATCGACGCGCCGCGGCCAATCAGCCTGTACGTCGGCCGCGTGGCGGTGGAGAAGAACATCGAGGCGTTCCTCGACCTGGACATCCCCGGCACCAAGGTGGTCATCGGCGAAGGTCCGGATCGCGCCCGCCTGCAGGCGCGCTACGGGCAGGTACGCTTCCTGGGCCAGAAGCTCGGCGAGGATCTGGCCGAGCACGTGTCCGCGGCGGACGTGTTCGTGTTTCCGAGCCTGACCGACACCTTCGGCATCGTCATGCTGGAGGCGATGGCATGCGGTGTGCCGGTCGCCGCCTTTCCCGTGCCGGGCCCGCTGGACGTGGTCGCCGACGGCGTGTCCGGCGTGCTCGACACCGACCTCGGCGCAGCGGTCGCCGCCGCGCTCAGGCTCGACCCGGACCGGTGCGTGCGCTACGCCGGCGGCTTCTCCTGGCGTTCCGTCGCCGAGACCTTCCTTGGCGGGCTGGCGCCGATCCCGGATCACGCGCCGTAAAGCGCCGGCGACTCACCCCCGCCGCGCGGCCTCGATCGCGGCGATGTCGATCCTGCCCATCGTCATCATCGCCTCGAACACCCGCTTGCGCACGGCCGGGTCGGGATCGGCCATGGAGTCGGTGAGGATCCGAGGCGTGATCTGCCAGGAGATGCCCCACTTGTCCTTGCACCAGCCGCAGGCGCTCGCCTGCCCGCCGTTGCCGACGATCGCGTCCCAGTAGCGGTCGGTCTGCGCCTGGTCCGCGGTCGCGACCTGCATCGAGAACGCCTCGCTGTGCGTAAACGCCGCACCGCCGTTGATGCCGATGCACGGTACGCCGAGCACGGTGAACTCGACCGTCAGCACGTTGCCGGCCTTGCCGTCCGGATAATCCGACGGCGCCGTGTGCACCGCGCGCACGTGGCTGTCGGGGAACGTGCGCGCGTAGAAGTTCGCCGCTTCTTCCGCGTCGCGGTCGTACCAGAGGCAGAGTGTCAAAGCGTTCATCGGTCAGTCTCCCAAGGCCCCGACGACGCCGATCGGCGCGCCCTGCGGATCCGTGGCGACGACGATCCACTCCCCGCCCGGCACCTGGTGCGGCCCCATCATCACCGTGCCGCCACCCGACTCGATCGCCGCCTTCGCGGCGCTGACCGACACGACGCCGAAATAGAATTGCCACGCGCCCATCGGCACCTCCGGCGGCTTGCGCATCATCGCGCCGAGGCGCTCGCCTGCGTGGTCGATGAAACAGTAATCGCCCAGTTCGCCCATCGGCATCGCTTCATTGAACTCGAAACCGAAGTGCTTCGCGTAGAACGCCTTGGCGCGCGCGAGATCGCTGCTCATCAGCTCGTTCCAGCGCACGTGCTGCGGCCGGGCGGGATGGAATACGTCGCTGCGTGCGTCGGGCTGGCCCGGCGGCGGGATCGGCGTCATCACGTAGAACGGCGCGCCCAGTGGGTCGGCGACCATCGCGATGCGGCCCACGGGCAGATCCATCGGCGGCATCAGGGTGCGGCCACCGTCCGCTGCGATGGCATGCAGCGCGGCATCGACGTCGGCGACCTGCAGATACGCGAGCCAGAACGGATGCGCGCCGTGACTTCGCATCTCGTCGTCGATCGCAATCACCCCGCCGGCGTGGCCGCCGTCGCCGCGCAGGATCATGCGGTAGTCGGGGCCGCCCGGAACGGGCCGCGCCTCGCCGCCGATCGTCCAGCCGACGACCGCGCCATAGAAGCGCGCGGCGGCGTCCGGATCCGTGGTCATGAGTTCGTACCAGATGAACCCGCCCGTGCTTGCCATGATCAGGTCCTCAGCTCGACGACCGGCGCGAATCCGCCGAAGATCATCCGCTTGCCGTCGAACGGCATCGGGTTGTCGCGAAAGCGCGGGTCGGTCTTCATCATCTCGTCCATGCGCGCGAAAGCAGCCATGCGGGTTGCCTTGTCGGGCCACTCGATCCAGCTGAAGACGACCGTTTCGTCGTCCGTCGCCTGCACGGCGCGACGGAAGTCGGTCAGCTTGCCGTCGGGCACCTCGTCGCCCCAGCACTCGATCACGCGCGTCGCGCCGAGCTCGATGAACACGCTGTCGCCCTTGTGCGCGTGGGCGATGAACGCGTCCTTGTTCGCGGTGGGCACCGCGATCACGAAGCCTTCGATGTAGGACATGGCGGATCCTCCTTCCCGATGTGGACCGGCGGCGGGATTCACCTCGACCGTGCCGCTGCCGGCGCGCGCGGCGGCACGCTTCGCCCCGGACGGCTGCGAGGCGTCGGCGAACCCGACCGTGATGCGCGGTTCGCCGACGGAGCCGGGCGCCGTGTGGAATATCGGCGCACGGGCAGTATAGACGACGGCTCAGGCGGTTCGCGGAGGAGCCTCGCGGGGATTGAGTCGCGCCAGCTCACGCCGCCCGGTTCGTGCGCGCCGGGTACCCTGCGCTGGCCGGCGGCTGCGTGGGCGCGTGCCCGGCAACCGGTTCGCCCCGGTCGGCGTCCGCGCCGGTGCGCCGGGGTGCCGCGTCCCACTGGATGAGCTCCATCCGCCCGTCCGGGTGCTCGACGATCGCGGTGCAACTGTCCACCCAGTCGCCGCAGTTGATGTAGCGGATGCCTTCGACATCGCGGTTGGCGGCGGCGTGGATGTGGCCGCACACCACCCCGTCCACGCCGCGTTCGCGCGCGTGGCGCAGCACCGAATGCTCGAAATCGAAGATGAAGCTGATCGCGCTCTTGACCTCGCGCTTGGCGAAGCCGGCGAGCGACCAGTAGCCCGGGATGTTCAGCCGGCGCCGCACCCAGGACAGCCAGATGTTCAGGTGCACGACCACGGCATAGGCGTGATCGCCCAGGATCGCCAGCCAGCGGTGGTACTTCGTGACCTGATCGAACTCGTCGCCGTGGATCAGCAGGTAGCGCCTGCCGTCCGCGGCGACGTGCACGAAGTCGTTCTCGATGCGGATGTTGCCGAACGACACGCCGGCGTGCTCGCGCGCGGTCTCGTCGTGGTTGCCCGGCACGTAGACCACGTTCACGTCGTGCCGCGCGCGCTTGAGGATCTTCTGCACCAGCGTGTTCTGCTCCGCGGACCAGAAGATCCCGCGCCGGCGCATGGCCCAGAAGTCGACGATGTCGCCGACCAGGTACAGGTACTCGGTCTCGTACTCGCGCAGGAATTCGAGCAGGCGCCCCGCCTGGCAGGCGCGCGTGCCCAGGTGGATGTCGGAGAGGAATATCGAGCGCACGCACGGCATCAGGCGACCCTCGCCTGCGCCGCCGCCACGCGGACGCGGCCGACGAAGATGTAGTACGGCGCCCGCAGCGGCATCCACGGCACCGCGCCGCGCAGCTCGCGCACATCCAGCGGCTCGACGCGATCGCTCAGGTAGGAAAGGTGCTCGCCGGAAAGGCGAACGCCGTCGTGACCGAACCAGCGCGCCCAGAACTGCCTGTCGATGCGCGCGCGCCAGCCCCGGTCGCGGGCCGGCAGGTGGAAGTCCACCGCGCCGATGCACCCGCCCGGTGCCAGGATCCGCAATGCATTGTCGATTGCCGCGCGCCAGTCCGGGATCATCGACAGCGCGTAGGAGAAGTAGACGCAGTGCACCGGGCGTTCGGGCAGGTAGGCGCAGGCGTCCGCCTCCACCACGCGCACGTTGCCGCGACCGCGGTGGCGCTGGAGCGCCCGCTCCAGCAGCGCCGGGCAGAGATCGACCAGGTCCGCGCGTTCCATGAGGCCGATCCGCCCGCCGAAGAACTCGAAGGTCCGCCCGGTTCCGGCACCGAGTTCGACCACCCGTGCGCCGGGGCGGATCGGCAGCCGCATCACCAGCTCGCGCCGGCCGTGCAGCAGGCGCTCGCGGAATTCGTCATAGCCCTCGGCCTGCGGAGCGTAGAAACGCTGCAACCGCTGCGCGTGCGTATCGGCATCGCGCATGCCCCGCAACATCGCCCCCAGCACCCGCGCTTCGCGGACCAGCCGCACCGCTCAGGCCCTCACGTCCGCGATGTGGAAGCCGGCGTAGGTGTGCACGCGGTCCTCCAGCGCCAGGGCCTGCGCCAGATCGGCGCGGAATTCGAGCCGTTCGCGCAACGGCCGTCCGCCGCCGACGCGGATCTCGCCGAGGTAGCCGGGCCGCGCGTGCGCGCTGCGGAAGATGACTCGCGCCCCGGGCGCCGCGCGCCCGAGGATCGCGTCCCACTCCTGCGCCAGCGCATCGGGCATGTAGCTGCTCATCCAGTCCATGTGATCCAGCAGCACGTACCGGGAGATCCGATCGCCCGTACCCTGGAGAAGGCGGGTGACCGTGCAGGTATGGGGCAGGATGCGGTCGGCGAGGCCGCCCTTGAGCGCGTTGAACCCCTCCGCGCGCAGGTAGCGGGGGCAGTTGGCCAGCGTGTAGCGGCCGCGCAGGTAGAGCGTCCAGAAGTAGTTCGTCCAGATCGGCAGTTGCCGCGCCACGTACTCGATCGACTCGCGCACGAAGCCGGCCACGCCGCCGGCGTGCTGGCGCTCCACTTCCTTGCGCTGGGGATGCGGCACGCCGATCATGCTCATCGTGATCTGGCGCGAGAGCGCCCAGTTCATCGGCCGCGTCCACAGGCGCGGGGCGACGAGGCGGTCGTAGAGATCGCGCTGTTCGTCGAGATCCGCCGCCTCGGCAAGGCGTTCCAGCGCCTCGCGCAGCCCCGGCCGCACGCGCAGGTAGCCCTGGAACCCGCGCGCGACCATGCCGGACAGGCCGTGGAAATAGAACGAACCGGCATCACCGCGCTGCACGAACCATTTCCAGTTCCGGTCCCAGAACCCGCAGGCGAACGGCGAAAGCTCCGCGCGCAACCGCTCGCGGTAGACGTCGCCGAACTCCGCGTGCCGCCCCTGGCCGAAGATCGCGAAGAAATCGGCGAACTCCAGGCGCCGGATGGCCGCGAGCTTCAGCTCCAGCAATGCGGTCTGGCGCGGATTGGCGTCGACGGCGTGGATGCGTGCCGGCCCGTCGAGCGCGTAGTCGAGGATGTTGCAACCGGCGCTGGTGATGACCAGGAGCGTGTCGTCCGCCGTGAGTTGCAATGCCTTGCGGTCCACGGCCGGGTCTTCCCAGCACGTGTTGTATACGAGCGAGCGCGAGTAGATCGCGTCGAAGACCTTCTGGTCGAAGCGATCCGAGAGCGTCAGGGACTGATTCAGGGGCGGTCTCCCGATCCGAGGCCCCGCCTCGGTACGGGCTTGCAGATTATGCGGCGCGGATGACGCGTAGATGACGAATACGTGACGTGCACGTGAATGATCGCGCGCGGCCACCGCGCGCCGCTGCGTTCACCGGAATGTCGCATTGCCCGGCTAGATTTGCACGCCGTGAGAGCGCGGCCGTGCAACCTGTGCGTTCGCGAGTTGTCGAAGCCGTCGTGTGTGTGGTCCGCGATCGGCGGTCGCCGGCCGTGCAGCCGGTGTGATGAACCGATTCAACGCAGCAGGAGTCCGACATGGTCAAAGCCAAAGCGATGTCGCCGTCCTTGAACGAACGGACTCTGGTAGAGCGCTATTCCGAGACCATCGCCGAGTACGGTCTCCCGGAGCCCGCCCGGAAGGTCTGGGCGGCCTATCTGGCCGGCGTGGCCGCCGGGCGCTGGCGCCACCTGCGGGTGGCGGGCCGCGAAGTCGCGCGCGCGGCGCCCGGGCAAGACGCCTCGCAACGGGTTGACGGACGATGAACGGCGAATCGGCCTTGTTCCTGGAGGATCTGGCCCCGCCGCACGGCTTCGGCCTGGCCGGGCCAGCGGCTGAACCGGTGCCCGCCGCCGGCGATGAGTGCGGAATCCGCCACCTGCTGGATTCGATGACGTCCCGGTCGCGCCTGGTGCGCTGCTACTACGCGCGCTCGGCGCTCGAACCGGCCTCCGTACGCCTCGTCGTCGAGCACCCGGTGCACGGGCTGGTCGGCCTGGATTTCATGGTCGGCTACTGCGGCGTGTTCTTCGAGTGGCGTACTCTGCCGGCCAGCGCGTGGGAGGGCCACGTCCGGCGCGGTGCGGTGCGGTTCGAACCGAGCGTGGAGATCGCCGGGATCAGCTTCGGCGATCATCCCGATCCGTTCGTCAGGGTCGCCATCCGGGGCACCTGCGCGCGCCGGCCGCTGACCATTCCGCCGCTGCCCTGCTGGGCCGAGGACGCCGGCGATCAGCCGCTGCAACTGCGGCTGCACATCGATCTGCTCTGAATCCCCGGCCGGGTCGCGCCCTGCGCCGCGCCCGCGGCGAAGCTCACATCCGGCCCGCGTCCAGGCGCCGGATGTAGTCCGTGTAGGCCGCCATCGCCCGCCGCCCCAGCAGCCACATCACCGGGATGTTCACGAACAACATCAGTCCGGTGCCCAGGCCGCTGAGGTTGTCGAGCTGGGCATCGGTCTTCAGGAAGCCCATGGTGGCCACCACGGCGAGCGCGCAGTAGAGGAGCTTGAAGCCCTGCAGCCAGCGCCCGGCGCCCAGGAACACCAGGCCCTGCTCGGCGTAGTAGCTGTAGCTGATCATGGTCGACACCGCGAACAGCCACACGGCGAGCAGCACGACCCAGCTCCCCAGGCCCGGCATCGCCGAGTCGAAGGCCACCGCCGTGAGCGTTGCGCCCACGTAGCTCGCGTACACGCCGCGATCGTGCAATCGCGGCTCGACGCGGCTCGGCAGCGTCTCCCAGCGCAGCACCTGCCCCGAATCCCCAGCGGCGACATGGCCGGCCAGTCGATGCAGGTCGGTGCCGGCCTGCGGGTTCGGATCCGCGCGCAGGATCGCGAACACGTCCTGGCCGCCATTCCACCCGCCGTTCGATCGGGCCGGCGCCGGCATCTCGGGCAGCGTCCAGGTACCGGGGCTGACCTGCACTGGTCGGACATCGGCACCGAGCTGCGCCTCAGGCGGGCGGTTCCAGGTGCCGGTCACGATGATTACGAGTGCCGTCAACGTGCACACGAAGATCGTGTCCACGAACGGCTCCAGGCCGGCGACCACGCCCTCGCGCACCGGTTCGCGGGTGCGGGCCGCCGAGTGGGCGATGGGCGAGGTCCCCTGGCCGGCTTCGTTGGAGAAGATGGCCCGCTTCATCCCGTACAGGAACGCATAGCCCATGGTGCCGCCGATGAAAGCACCGCCGGCCTGGGTCGGCGCGAAGGCCGAGCGCAGGATCAACGCGAACATGGCGGGGATCCGGTCTGCATGAACCGCGAGAACGTAGAACGCGCCGAGGAAGTACAGCCCCACCATGAAGGGCACCAGCGTGCCCGCCACGCGGCCGATCCGGTGGATGCCACCGACGATCACCAGCCCGACGATCATCGCCAGGACGAGCCCCGAAACGACGGCGGGAACGCCCAGGTAGTTCTCGGTGATGTTGCCGACATTCCAGGCCTGGAACATGTTGCCGCCGGTCACCACCATGATCAGCAGGGTCAGGCAGAAGAGCATGCCGATGGCCCTGCCCAACCGGCCGGCGCCTCGTTCCGCCAGGGCCTTGCTGATCACCCACATCGTGCCGCCGTGGGGATTGCCGGGGTCGTCCGTGTTCCGGTAGAGCATGGCGAGGGTCACTTCGGTGGTCTTCAGGGCCATGCCGAAGAAGCCCACCACCCACATCCAGAACACCGCGCCCGGGCCGCCCAGGCTGATTGCCATCGCCACGCCGCCGATGTTCCCCAGGCCCACCGTGGCCGAAAGCGCGGCCGACAACGCCTGGAAATGGCTGATGGCGCCCGGATCGCCTGCGTGGTCGTACCGGCCCCGGATCGCCTGCACGCCGTGGGTCAGGGCCCGGAACTGGCAGAAGCGCGACCAGATCGTGAACACGATACCGGTCGCGAGGATGACGAACAGGACTGCGTCATGCCAGAGCAGGGCGTTTACCGCTGCCAGGAAGTCGTCGAATCGGCTCATGGCGGCAAGGTGCCACAGCCCGGGGGGGCCGTGCCACTCGCAGTCGGCGGCTCAGGCGGCTGCGAGGACGTATCGTCTCAGCCCCGGCATTGCATCACCCGCGGTTGCCTGCGACGAGGCAGGCGCCAGGGGCCCGGCTGGGCTTACCGCGGCCCTTTTCAACACTCATAAATCGAACTGCATCCGTCCTGCCGGAGTATCGATGTCGCTTTCCAGGGCAGCGACGGATACAGATCCAGGAGCAGCGGCAAGTCGCGTTCCGCCTTGTTGCGAAGACTCCAGGTGCCGCCATCCGGCACTTCGAGCCCGAACAAATTCCGCCCCGTGACGGGTTCCAGCAGTATTTCGCCGATATAGATGATCCCGCCCGGGGTTACGTCGAAGCGAATCGAGAAATCCTTTTTCGATCTCCACGTGCTGCTGAAGTAGCCGTTCCCGACGTAAAGTTCGTATTGAAAGAACTCATAGCTGCCCGGCGCCAACTCGATGCTGAATATCGCGCCTTCCGCATCGATCTCGCGAAAGTCGTCCTTGAACTCTTCCTCTCCCAGCCCGACCTGGCTGCGGGACGCGCGCAGCGAACCCTTAGCGCGCTCGGTGCCGACTTCCCGATAATAGAATGAATAGTAGCTGTACTTCGGCCCTCGCGGAGCGCGGGAGAATGATCCGACAATCAGCCCGCTACCGCTGCCGGACGCGATCGCATCGACGTTCTTGACGCGCGCCGGCCCACTCGCCGTACAGCCGGCAAGCCATGCCGCGAAGACCAGGAAAACCAGCCGATTCATGCAGGCCCTCCATGCCGGTGCGGCGAGCGTGACGGGATCGACATCAGGTGGACCGGCACCGCATCGCTGCCGGCCACCCGGGAACGTTGGATTGACGACGCGCCGCGAATTCAGCCGGCCGCGACGAACTCACTTTTCCTTCGGCGGCGCGCCCGCGGCGGCGCCGAAGTCGCGGACCATCTTCAACCATGCGGACTGCATGTCGACCAACTGCGCGGCCGCCGACTGCCACGCCGCCATCGTCGCGGTGGCGCCGGGACCCGACGCGGCGGCGCCCGGTGGCTGCTGCAACTGGCGCACCACGCCGCACCAGGAATCGAACGCGCTGCGTTGCGCGCCGATTGCCGCCGCCGCCATTTCGCGCATCTGCCGCGCCCATTGCGCTCCCGCCCCCTCCGCCGCGCTCGCCAACGGATTCGCATCGAGCATCGTCGAGATCAGGCGTTCCTGGAATTCGAACATCTGCCGCGCGAGGTGCTCGGCGATCGCCAGCGGCTGCGCCGCCGTCGCGGCCGCACCTTCGGCTCCCGCCAATGGATTCGGGACGGCGCCACCCGTCCAGGTCTTCCAGGCCTGTTCCTGCATATTGCGCCATGTGGACAGCAGTTCATCGAGCGTTTTCGGTTCCATATTCGTCCCCGGCTTCGCGTATCGGTGCGTCAGGCACGAGTGTAGGCAACAAATCGAACCGTTGCCATTTCGCGTTGGCCCGATGGCGGGATGCGGATGGCACGGCGGGGCTGCCGCGGCAGTCCGGCCTCCGGGCCGCGGTCAGGACTGCTCCGATTTCCGCAGGCTCTCGGTCAGCGTTCGATCGATGTTGTCGAAGAGCATGTTCAGCTCCGACAGCCCGCGGTCCTTTGCGTGGGTCCGTACGGCACCGACAAGGATATGCAGGTGGCGGGCGGTGGCCTGGTCCAGGTGGCCGATTTCGTCGAGGCGTTTGATGAGCGTCCCGCCGATCATCAGGGCGAGCAGCGCGATGTGGTCGGTCTGGCTTTCCGGTTGCATTTTCGTTCTCCTTCCGTTGCATTCCAGTGGCGACGGTCCGGTCGTTCCACTTCAGAGTCTAGTCGCATTTCACGGCATGGATCGGCGCGATCGCGGACGACCGCGCGTACTTCAGCGGCGCCTCGGCGGCGGTGGTCCCGAAGCGCCGTTCGACGGGTTCCGGCGGGTGCGCCGAATCTGTGACGCAGTGGCGGAAACGCCTGCGTGGGCGGAACGACGCGCGGCCTATACTCGAACCGAACTGCGCCAGTGAGCCCGAATGATGTCGTACCAGGCAGTACGCGGGAGCCGAACGGATGGCCATCAAGCAGACCGCCCCTCTCATTGCGCGCTTCGCGGCCCTGAGCCTTCTTTGGACCATGGGCGGCGGGGCATACGCATCCACCCTGGCCCCCGCCGGTGTCGCCGCGCAGGTGCTGTTCAATTTCCCTCCCGGTATCAACATCGGCACGTTCGGGACGTTCCCCCTGAGCGGGCCCGGTGGGTTCCTGCAGTTCTCGTCCGTGGGCGAGCCTGGTCCGTTCGCGGCCGCCGAAGCGCACGTCGCCCCGGGGTTCTTCGGCCGGTCGAGCGGCCAGATCATCTATTCGATGGAAATCCTCGGCCCACCGGGCGAAGTCCCGGTGTCGGTCGCGGTCGCCGGCGGCGCGTCCGGTTCCTCGTCAACGCAACCTTTTACATCCTTTGCCCTGAAGGCATTGTGGCGAATCGATGACGTCAACCTCGGTCTGGCACAGGTGTTCGCCGAGGGAATCGAAACGCCGGCGCTGCAGGGCAGCTTCAGCGAATCCTTTGGCCATTCGGTCGACCTGATGCTGACCGCGGGCCACATCTATCGCGTCACCCTGACCGCCGACGCGGCGGCGGGCGCGGTGGACTCCGACTCGCAGACGTTTGCCGCCGCGTTCATCGATCCGGTGTTTTCGTTCGGGCCGGGGATCGGCCCGGAATACACATTTCACTTCAGCGAGGGGATCGGCAACTCCCCGGTGCCGCTGCCCGGCACGTTGTTGCTGATTGCACCCGCCCTGGCCGGATTGCTGCGGTTCGTCCGCGCCACGCGGTAGTTCGACCCGCTTCGCTCTCGCGTCTGCGGCACCCGCGTCACGCCGGGTCGGGTTCGCCTGCGTCGAGGATCGGGTCGCCTTCCTGAAGGTCCGTTGCGGACCAGAACGACGCGGTCGCATTGCGCGGCGCGATGACGTCGATCAAGCCGTCGCAGAGATCGATCGCGACCCCGAGATCCAGCCGCAGCACGACCTCGCGGCCGCGCTCGTCCACGCACGCGATCGCCACCACGTCGCCGCGCTCGCTGCGAACCCCGGCGAAGGTCGTAATCAAGGCCGGCGGCCGGTCGCCCGGTGGCTGCATCCCTGCCCCCTGCCGTTGCGGATCGCCGGGTGCGCGGCGCCGGGGTGCGGTGCCGCCGGCCAGCGCGCGCCTCAGCGCAGCCAGTCTGGACAACGAAGGCGCCGGCCCATTCCGGGCCTGTCCGTGCACGGATCCTGCGCCGTGAGTTTTGCGCCCGCGTTACAATCCGGGCCGCGGCGCGACCCGGAGTTCGACGCCGCCCGGAGTTTCACTGATGCCGCTCTCACGGATGCTCGCCGATCTGCGCCTGCCGATCCTGCAGGCGCCGATGTTCCTGGTTTCCTCGCTGTCGCTCGCGGGCGCCTGCTGCCGCGCCGGCATCGCCGGCGCCTTCCAGCTCGCCAACCCGCGCACGATCGGGGAACTCGAACAGTGGCTGGATGCGATCTCCGCGTTGGAGCGCGACTGCCGCGCGCGCGGCGAACGCTTCGCGCCCTATGCGGTGAACGTCAACGCCAATGCCATCGAGCAGGCCGGCTACCGCGAGAAATTCGATCTGTGCGAGCGCGCGCGCGTGCCGCTGGTGGTGAGCAGCATCGGCGACCCGGCCGCGCTGGTCGCGCGCGTGCACGCCTGGGGCGGGCGGGTGATCCACGACGTGACCACACTGCGCTTCGCCGAGAAGGCGGCCGCGGCGGGCGTGGACGGCCTCATGCTGACCTGCGCCGGCGCCGGCGGCCACACCGGCGCGCTGTCGCCATTCGCATTCCTGCCGCAGGTGCGGCGCTTCTTCGACGGCGCCCTCGTGCTCGCCGGCGGCATCGCCGAGGCCGCGGGCATCCGGGCGGCGCTTACGCTCGGCGCGGACCTGGTGTGCATGGGCACGCGCTTCATCGCCACCGCCGAATCGGTCGCACCCGAGGACTACAAGCGCATGCTGGTCGCGTCCGCCACCGGCGACGTGATCGAAACCGACGCGATCGCCGGCCTGACGGCAAACTGGCTGCGGCCCTCGATCGTCGCCAACGGCCTGGACCCGGATCGCCTCCCGCCGCCTGCCGGCCGGCACCGTCCCGATCTGCCCGCCGGCGTGCGCGCCTGGAAGACCGTGTGGAGCGCCGGGCACAGCGTCGGGCTGATCGACGACATCCCGAGCGTGGGATCGCTCGCCGATCGGCTCGAACGCGATCTCGCCGGCGTGCTCGCACCCGACTGGCGTACGCGGCTCGCGGCCCGGCTGCGGGCAGACGCCGCGTGACACCCGACCACCTCAACCCCGAATCGCGGAGGGACCGACCATGACCGTGAATGCCGAATGGCAGCGCATCAAGGATCACATCAGGCAGTACCGCGAGGATCCGGATGCTGCGCACGCGTGGAACCCGTACGGCAAGGTCGTGACTGCGCTGCTGCTGACCGCCACCGGCCGCAGATCCGGCAGGCAGCGCTCGCTGCCGCTCATCTACAGGAAGGTGGGCGCAGACTACGTCATCGTCGGATCCAAGGGCGGCGCGCCGGACGACCCGGTCTGGTACAAGAACCTGCAGGCCAATCCGGATTGCGAAATCCAGGTCGGGCGCGAACACCTGACGGTACGCGCACGCACGGCGCAGGGGGCCGAGCGCGAGGCACTCTGGCAGCAGATGGTCGAACTGCTGCCGCAGTACGCCGAGTACCAGGCACGCACCCCGCGGGCCATCCCGGTGGTGGTGCTCGAGCCACGCCCATGAACCGGCTGCGCGATCCCGCCTCGGGGAGGCGTGCCTGATGAGCGCCCGAACCCTCGACGACTCCACCTGCGGCACGCTCGCGCTCGGCGACCTGCGCGTGCGGCGCATGGGCTTCGGCGCCATGCGCGTCTCCAGCGCCCGCAATGCACAGGGCGACTTCGACCGCGCGGCTGCGGTCGCGCTGGTGCGGCGCGCCTGCGAGCGCGGCGTGAACTTCATCGACGTCGCAAACATCTACGGCTACGGTGCCTGCGAGGAGATCGTCGCCGAGGCGCTGCATCCCTACCCGCGCGATCTGGTCGTCGCGACCAAGGCCGGCTACAAGCCCGGCCGGCTGGAACCCGGCATGCGCGTGCTTCCCGCCCTGGGGCGCCCGGACCACATCCGGGAGGAGTGCGAGAAGAGCCTGCGCCGGCTGCGCGTGGACTGCATCGACCTCTACCAGGTTCACACGCCCGATCCAAACATGCCGTTCGCCGAGACCGTCGGCGCCTTCGCCGATCTGCAACGCGCGGGCAAGGTGCGCCACGTCGGCGTTTCGAACGTCTCTCTCGAAGAGCTGCGCGTCGCGCAGTCGATCTGCACCGTGGTGTCGGTGCAGAACCGCTACAACGCCGGCGAGCGCGGCTCCGAGCCGGTGCTCGCCGCCTGCGAACGAGAGGGCATGGCGTTCCTGCCCTACCGCCCGGTGATCCTCAGGGACACGCCCGCGGATGCGGCGGCCAATGCGATCGCCGCCGCGCGCGGCGCGCTGCCGCAGCAGGTGGCGCTGGCGTGGCTGCTGCGGCATTCGCCGGCGATGCTGCCCATTCCCGGCACCTCGAAGATTGCGCACCTGGACGAGAACATCGACGCCGCCTGGTTGGAACTTTCCGCCGCCGAAGCCGCCCGGCTCGACGCCGCCGCGGCGCCGTAGCAGCGGATCGCGCGCGGCGGGCATACGCCCGTACCGGTTCCGCTACGCGCCCGGACGGGCGGTGCACCGGCAGCGCCAGGGTGCAGCCTGCGTGCTAGAGTCCCGCTGCTTTCCCCACCCGGGGCATGCAGGTTGGCGAATCGGGAGGCAACATGAGCAGGCTGCTGGACGGTTACCGCGTCATCGAATCCGCGCAGTTGATCAACGGCGATCGGCTGGGCATGTTCCTCGGCGATCTCGGCGCCGACGTCATCAAGGTCGAAAGCCCGTTCCGCGGCGACTACATCCGCGACTTCCTGGGCCAGATCACCCCGCACCACAGCCCCGCGCACATGCAGCTCAACAAGAACAAGCGCAGCGTGACGCTGAACCTGCGCAAGCCCGAGGGCCGCGAGGTGTTCTGGAAGCTGCTGGCCACCGCGGACGCATTCATCGACGGCAACTCCGCGGATGCCTGCGCCAAGCTCGGCATCGGCTACGAGGAGATGCGCAAGCACAAGCCGGACATCATCTATTGCCAGATCACCGGCTACGGCGCGAGCGGACCGTACGCGCGCATCCCCACCCACGGCCAGATGATGAACACGCTGGCGGCGTCGGTCTGGGCGCAGATGGGGGAGGACGGCTTCGTGCAATCCGAGTCGCATTCCGACCGCGTGCCGGGCGGCATGGGCGGGGACGGCTCGTTCACTTCGCCGGCCTACGCGGCGATGTACGTGTGCGCGGCGCTGGCGCAGCGCGCGAAGACCGGCCAGGGCGCGTTCATCGACCTGTCCGCGGCGGACGTGGTGGTGGCGAACGCCTTCCTGCCGATGACGAACGCCCTGAATGCCGAGCGCATCACCGACTGGTCCACGCTGCCGCAGACCGGTGCCTCGGGCGGGGTGAAATACCAGTTCTACGAAACCCGGGATCGCCAGATCATCCTGTTCTGCGGCATCGAGCATCACTTCTGGGAGAACTTCTGCCGTGCCGTGGACCGCGAGGATCTGATCGGGCCGAGCGACCACGCCTCGCCGGTGGACTTCGCCGGCGGCGACGTCGCGTTGCGGCGCGAACTGCAGGCGATCTTCCACACCCGCACGATGGCCGAATGGCTGGAGATCGCCCGCGAGCACGACATCGCCATGGGGCCGACGCTGACCACCGTGGAGGAACTGCGCGCGGATCCCCAGCTCCGGCACCGCGGCATCCTGGTCGACGACACGCACCCGCACGCCGGGCCGTTCACCTACATCGGTGAAGCGGGCATGGTCGCCGGACAGCCCTACCGGGTACGACACCCGGCGCCCCTGCTCGGCGAGCAGACCGACGAGGTGCTGAAGTCGATTGGCTACGCGGCGGCGGATCTGGCCCGGCTGCGCGAGGCGAAAATCATCTGAACCGGGCGCATAGGCCCGATCCTCTCGTCATCGCGAGCCCGACGACCGGACTTGGCTCCTGCCGATCGAGCCCATGACACATTGTCGTCGCGAGCGCAGCGAAGCGACCCATGCAGCGCCGGATTCGTCCAGGCCGCCTGGATTGCCGCGGCCGCTGCGCGGCCTCGCAATGACGGTGGCAGTTCGTTCATGGAAAGCGCAGCGAAGTGGCTGCTGACGTGGCCTGGCAATGACGACGCGACGTCAGGGGAACATGTGCCAGCCGCCTTCGAGCATGAAGGTCATGCCGGTGACGTAGTCCGAGGCGCTACTGGCCAGGAACAACGCCAGCCCGCCGGCATCGCGCACCGGATCGCCCCAGCGCCGCAGCGGCACCATCTGCACCGCGGCCGCGGCTTCCTCGGGATGGTCTCTCTGGAACTGCGCCATCGCGTCCGACTGCACCGAAGGGTTGATCACATAGGCGGTGATGCCGTACTTGCCCCATTCGCGCGCGGCGGTGCGGGTGAGGCCGCGGATCGCCTCCTTGGTGGCGTTGTAGGCCGCCGACCCCTCGTAGCCGACCTGCCCCCAGTTGGATCCGAAGTTGATGATCTTGCCGCCGCGGTTTTTCAGGTACGGGAACGCGGCCTTCATGCCCCAGAGCGTCGCCCAGGCACCGGTGCGCAGCGTGTACTCGAACTCGGCCTCGTCGAAGGACTCCAGCGGCTGCAGGTTCGGCGTCGGCGCCGGCTTCGCGTCGGTGCCGAAGCCCTGCGCGTTGTTGACCAGCACATCCACGGTGCCGAATGCCTTCACGGCCTGCTCGACCATGGCATACACCTGATCGCGGCGGCCGACGTCGCAGGTAATACCGACCGCGGTGCCGCCGGCATCGGTAATCTCCTTCGTCACCGAGTCCACGGTCGACCGGGTGCGCGAAGCGACCGCCACCTTCAGCCCCGCGGCGCCGTACGCGAGCGCGATGCCGCGCCCGATGCCGCGGCCGGCGCCCGTCACGATCGCCACCTTGCCCTTCACGTCACTCATGCCACGCTCCATTTCACGTTCCCGCTCCGGTCCACGACGCGGACCGGCGTCGCACTGTGGCATGAGGGTCCGCCCGGCACCATTCCCATTCGGGAGTGCGCGGGGGCCTAGGACGTGCGGCCGACGTCGTTCGCCGCCTCGGGCTCCATCGGCAGGGTGCGGATCGCCTCGCCGACGGTGACCGCCTTGACGCTCAGCCCGCCGTCCACGCACAGCACCTGGCCGGTGATGTAGGCGGCGAGATCCGACATCAGGAACAGTACCGCGCCACCGACATCCACCGGCGTACCCATGTGCCCAAGCGGCACCACCGGCATCGGCACGGCCGCCGCGGCGACATCGTCGAAGGTGAGCGTGCGCACCACATGCCCACCGCGGCGCGGCACGAACATGTTGCCGGGTGCAACCGCGTTCACCCGGATGCCGTACTGCGACCACTCCAGCGCCATGGTGCGGCTGAGCGTGTTCAACCCGTTCTTGGCCGCGCCGTACGCACCATGCCCCGGCGCGCTCGGGAATGCGCTCACCGAGGACAGGTTCACGATGCTGCCGCCGATACCGCGCGCGACCATGCTGCGGGCCACGGCCTGCGAGGTGAGAAAGGCATAGCGCAGGTTCAGGTGCGCGATGTCGTCGAACACCTCCTCCGGGCAGTCGAGCAGCGGCCCCCACTGCCCGCGCTGCATGCCGCCGACCACGTTCACCAGGCCGTGGATCGCGCCGAACTCGGTGAGCGCGCGCGCCACCGCGGCATCCACTTCCGCCTTGCGGCGCGCGTCGGCGACGATGCACAGGCAACGCCGGCCGAGCGCACGCACACGCCGCTCCACGTCCTCCAGCGCGGCGGCGCTGACGTCGACCGCTATCAGGTCGGCGCCCGCCTCGGCCAGCGCCACGCTACTGCCGGTGCCGTGGCCGCCGCCGCCGGCGCCGACCACCATCACCACCCGGCCGTTCATGCCCAGCCTCTCGATGAACATAAGGTCACCTCGTTTGCACTCCCCTGCCATCATATCCGCAGGCCGATCCACCCGAACCTTCCCGGGATCCCCGCCACGCGCTGCCCCGGGCGGGTGTGCCGGGAATCCCGGGTCCGTCATTGCGAGGCCGCGCAGCGGCCGCGGCAATCCACGCGCTGCCGCCGGCATCGAGGCCGATTGGGTCGCTTCGCTGCGCTCGCGACGACGATGGTTCATGGACGCAATCGGCCGTGGAACGGCGTTCTGGTAGAGTACGGGCTTCGTCCGCCCCGCAACCGGCTGTACGCATGAGATCAGGACTGCGCATCGGCCTCATCGCCGACACCCACATGCCCGGGGCGATCCGCGAGCTCTGGCCGCAGGTCTACGCCGCGTTCGACGGCGTGGACCTGGTGCTGCACGGCGGCGACCTGCACACGCTGGAGATCGTGGACCGGCTCGGCGAACTGGCCCCGACGCACGTTTCCGCCGGCAATGGCGACGTCGGCCTGTCCGATCCCCGCCTTCGGGACACCTGGACCTTCGAGCTTGGAGGCGTGCACCTGGGCATGATCCACCGCTTCCCGATGCCGGGGCGCAAGCCGCGCGAGCATCTCGACCGCTACGCCGAGCGGCACTTCGGCGCGCTGCCGCAGGTGGTGATCTTCGGCCATACGCACCAGGAGAGCCTGCACCGGGATGGCGACCGGCTCTATATCAACCCGGGCTCGCCGACCCTGCCGCAGAACCAGGCGCTGCGCCCGGGCACCATCGGCCTGCTGGAGATCCACGGCACGGCAATGACCGCGACCCTGCTGCAGCTCACCGGCCACGGCGCCGAGCCGCACCCGTCGATCGCGCCGCTGTCGGTCGCGATCGGCGCAATCGCGTAGTCCGCGGGCGGCGGTCGTGCTGATCGATCTGCACACCCACTCGATCAAGTCCGACGACGGCCGGGCGAAGGTCGAGAACTACTGCCAGTGGATCCGCGCCAAGGAGCTGCCGCTGGACGGCTTCGTGCTCACCGAGCACCGCCAGTTCGACTTCGACTCCGACTACGCGCCGCTGGCGGCGCAGTTCGACCTGCGCATATTGAAGGGCGCGGAGGTCGAGACCGAGTACGGCCACGTGCTGCTGTTCGGCGTGACGGGGGCACTGTACTCGGCGCTGGATTTCGCCGACATCCGCCTGCCGCTGGCGGCGGTGCTCGACGCGGCGCGCCGGCACGGCGCGGTGGCGGTGCCCTGCCATCCCGGCCGGCCCAGGGTCGGCATGTTCGCGCACACCGAGGCGCTCGGCGTGCCGCCGGGCGTCGCCATCGTGGAGACCTTCAACGGCGGCAGCCGCGAGAGCGAGGACCGGATCGCGATCGACAATGCCGCCAGGCTCGGCTACCGCGGCATCGGCGGCAGCGACTCGCACATCGTCAGCCACATCGGCCGCTGCGCGACGCGCTTCCCCCGCGACATCCGCGACGAGGCCGATCTGGTCGCCGCGCTGAACGCCGGCACCTTCGAGGCGGTGACGTTGAAACCGCAGCTCATGAGAGGAACGACGTGACGGACGAGGACATCGACGCGGACATCCGCGCGGCCCGGGAGCAATACCTGAACAAGCCCTTCGACGAATCGACCTTCCAGATCGATCCGGAGGTCACGATCGGCTTTGCCCGCTTCTGCGGCGAGACCGCGCCGCGGTTCCTGGATCGCAACCACCCCGACTTCCAGGCCCCGCCGACCTTCGTCGCGAGCCTGTCCGGGCGGCGCGCGCTGCCGAAGGGGTACCCGATGTTCGGCATCCCGATGGACGCCGGCAAGGGCATCGAGTGCCTCGCCCCCCTGCGGCCGCCGGTGCGCCTGGTGGGCCGCGCGCACATCCACGACATCTTCGCCAAGTCCGGGCGCTCCGGGCGCATGGTGTTCACCGTCGCGCGGCTGGAGTTCTACACCGAGGACGGCACCCACGTCGCCAACGCCGACAGCCGCACCGTGATGCGGGAGAGGAGCGCATCGTGACCGTGCGCACGATCGCCGACGTCGAGTTCGGCGCCGAGCTGCCGGCCTTCGCGCCGGACACCACGCTCGCGACCGCGGCCGCGTTCTCCAGGCTCATGGGCTGGCCCGGCGGCCGCTTCACCAGCCACGAGGCCGCGCGCGAGGAGGGGCTGGCGGCGGCGATGATGCCCGGCGTGCTGAGCCAGGGCTACCTCGTGGCCATGATCCACGCCTGGGCACCGGACGCCGAGTTGAAGCACATCGACACCGTGTTCCGCGCCCCGGTGACGGCGGACGAGAAGCACACGATCACCGGCGTGGTCACCGACATCGACGCCGACAACGGCATCGTCGGCCTGGATCTCACCATCGCCAACGACAAGGGCGAGACGCGCGTGTTCGGCACCGCGAAGGTGAAGCTGCCGGCCTGAGGCGCGCCCGTGCATCGGAAACGTCCGCGGCGATTCCCGGCAACGCTGAAGTCGGCTATCCTGAGTTAAGGTTGACGATACGGCCGGCGACCATGGCAAAGTTCGATCGCATCACGTGCAATCCAGCCATTCTCAATGGCCAGCCGACGATCCGCGGCATGCGGCTGTCGGTGCGCCGCGTGATCGAGGCCCTGGCGATTTATCCGGACTGGGACAACTTGCGGCGCGAATACCCGGAGCTCGAGGCCGAGGACATTCGCCAGGCACTGGCGTTCGCTGCCCAGATCCTCGAAACCTGCGTTGAGCCAATCGAGGCCGCGTGACGCGCCTTCTGCGCGACCAGGGGCTGCCACGCTCCACAGGTCAGCTACTTGCAGCGGTTGGGTGGGACGTGGTCCATGTCTCGGAAGTCGGATTGAGCCGCGCAGAGGACATCGAGATCCTGTCGCTCGCCCGAACAGATAACCGTGTATGCGTGACACTGGACGCCGATTTTCATGCTTATCTGTCGACCAGCGGCGCGGCGGGCCCGTCTGTCGTACGTTTGCGCCGTGAGGGACTGAATGGCGCGGCTCTATCGAACCTTCTATTGAGCGTTTGGCCTGCAATCGAACAGGTCCTGAATGAGGGCGCCATGGTGACCATAACGGAGCGCAATGTTCGCGTACGCCGTTTACCAGTACTTGACGTGTAATCGAAACAATCGCGGGTCATCCGGTATGGGATGATCTGCGTCGCGACCGACCGCAACCTGTAGACGAAGGAGACTGCCCAGATGGCCACGAACCTGTCCGCGATCCCGCTCACCCGCATCGACGGCAAGCCCGACAGCCTTGCGAACCACGCCGGCAAGGTGATGCTGGTCGTCAACGTCGCCTCCAAGTGCGGCCTCACGCCGCAATACGAAGGCCTGGAAAAGCTCCATCGCTCGCGCAAGGACCAGGGCTTCGAGGTGCTGGGCTTTCCCGCCAATGACTTCGGCGCGCAGGAACCCGGCACGCACGCCGAAATCGTCGAGTTCTGCACCAGCAAGTACGACGTGACCTTCCCGCTGTTCGCCAAGGCCGACGTGACCGGCCCGGCAAAGCAGCCGCTGTACGTCGCCCTCACCGCGGCGATCCCCGCCAAGCAGGGCCCGGCGGCGGAGTTCCGCGAGCGGCTGAAGGGCTACGGCATGACGCCGACCGAAGATCCCGAGGTGCTGTGGAACTTCGAGAAGTTCCTCATCGGCCGCAACGGCGCCGTCGCCGCCCGCTTCGCGCCCGGCGTCACGCCGGACGATCCGGCGCTGGTCGCCGCGATCGATGCCGAACTGGGGAAGTAGCCCAAGGCACGGGCACCGGCGCAGGTAGAGGCCGGCGCCTTCTGAATCAGCCCGGCGGTCGAGTAATGCCGCGCCCCTGAATCTGCCACACTCCGGCAGCGGCACGCGCCGGACGGCACGGGATTACAGGCGCGAACGAGGGCGAACATGCCGTCAGGCAAAGTCGTGATCGTGACCGGGGGCGCGCGCGGCATCGGCCGGGCCATCGCCCTGCACATTGGCGGCCTGGGCGCGCGCGTGATCGTGGCCGACCTTGGCGGCGCCGTCGATCGACTCGGTGCGCCCGCGCCGGAGCCGGCGGAAGCGGTGGCGCAGGCGATCCGCGCGGCCGGCGGCAGCGCCGATGCCTGCGCGGAGAACATCGCGACGATGCACGGCGCGCAGCGCGCGGTGGATCTCGCGCTGCAACGGCACGGCCGGCTCGACGGGCTGGTGTGCGCGGCGGGGCTCTACGTCCACAAGACGATCCTGAACACCACCGAGCAGGAGTGGGACGACGTCATCGCTTCGCACCTCAAGGGGCATTTCGCCTGCACGCAGGCCGCGTTGCGGGCAATGCTGCCACAGGGCAGCGGCAGCATCGTGCACTTCTCCTCCGCCGCCGCCGTGGCACCGCCGGCGATGTGCGCCGCCTACGCGGCCGCCAAGGCCGGCGTACTCGGCCTGATGCGCAGCACCGCCAGCGAAGTCGCGGCACGGGGCATCCGCGTCAATTGCGTGCTGCCGGGCGCCTCGACCCGCATGACCGATCTCATCTACGAACGCATGGGCGTGGCGACACGGGAGCTGAAACCACCCGGGGATCAATCGCCGGTGGGCGAGCACCGGCTTTCCGCCGGCGTCGGCCTGCGCAGCGAACTGGCCGCCGGCACCTGGCGCGACCCGATGAACGTCGCGCCGTTCGTTGCCTTCCTGCTGAGCGAGCGTTCCGCCCACGTCACCGGGAAGAGCTTCGCGGTCGTCGGCGACCAGGTCACGCATGTGCACGAGCGAAGCTACGGGCGCACCATCCGCTCGGGCGGCACCTGGAGCGCGCAAACCCTGCAGCAGCGCTTCGACTCCGAACTCGCACCCGAACTGGCCGTGCAGCCCGAGTTCCCCTGGCCCCCGCCCTGAAGCCGCCGCCCGCGCGGGCGGCCCGGGTGATCCCCGGCGCCCGCCGTCGGCAGGCGCACACGCCTGCACCGTTCGCGATGCTGTAACAATCCCGCGTTGTACTTCCCCGCAGGACCGGCGCGCACGTCGCCGGAGAACGCGGGGCGGCCCGCGCCCGTCCGCGGCGCGCTCGGCTCCCCATAAGAAAAACCCGACCGAGGGAGCCAGACAGATCATGATCCGCACCCGCATTGCCGCCGCCGTGGCCATCGCCATCGCGTCCTCCGCCGCCCAGGCGGCACCCGACTTCAATTTCTCCCACCTGTGGACCTTCAACCACACCGCACTCAACGGTTCGAATTCCATGGGCTCGGAAATCGTGGCGTTCGATGCTACGAACAACCGCCTGTGGGTCGCGGGCACGGACGCCAACGAGGCCAACCTGGGCCTGGGCGGCATCGACGTGCTCGACCTGTCCGGCAACCTGGTGCAATCCATTTCCACCACGGCGCTCGGCGGCATCAACAGCGTCGCCGTCAAGGGTGGCAAGGCCGCGATCGCGGTGACGGCGCCGACCAAGACCGACCCCGGCCTGGTGCGCTTCTACGACGCGGGCGACTTCTCGGTCCTGGCCACCGTGAATGTGGGCGCGAACCCGGACTCGGTCACCTACACCCCGGACGGCAGCCGGCTCCTGGTGGCCAACGAAGGCGAGCCGAGCAGCTACCTCATCGGCCCCGCGGGCGACCCCGAAGGCTCGGTAAGCATCATCGACGCTTCGACGTTCGCGGTGCAGACGGCGGGCTTCGGCGCCTACAACGGCTCGGCCGCGGCGCTGGAGGCCGCCGGCGTGCGCCTGACCGGCCCGAACGCCACGGTGGCGCAGGACGTGGAGCCTGAGTACATCGCCGTCAGCGCCGACGGATCCACGGCCATGGCAACGCTGCAGGAAGCCAACTCCGTGGCCGTGATCGACATCGCCACCGCGACAGTGACCGACATCGTGCCGATGGGGCTGAAGGATCACAGCCTGCCGGGCAATGGCCTGGACGCCTCGGACCGCGACGGCACGGGCAACTCGCCCCTGGCCGGCAACATCCAGAACTGGAAGCTATCCGGCATGTACATGCCCGACGGCATCGCCGCCTTCAACAGCGGCGGCGAGCAGTACTACGTGACCGCCAACGAGGGCGACTCGCGCGAGGACTGGCCCGGCGGCGCGGAGGAAGTGCGCATCGGCAACGCCTCGATCGACCCGGCGCTGGATGCCGAGATGGACCTGCTGTACGGCACGGACTGGCAGAGCAACAACGACAAGCTCAACCGGCTGACGGTGTCCACCAGCGGGGACACGGACGGCGATACCGATCTGGACCGGCTCGACGTCTTCGGCGCCCGCTCGTTCTCGATCCTCGATGCCAGCGGCAACATCGTGTTCGACTCGGGCGATCAGATCGAGCAGATCATCGCCGCGCAGTTCCCGGCGCTGTGGGACGACGGCCGCAGCGACAACAAGGGGCCGGAGCCCGAGAGCGCCGTGGTGGGCGAGGTCGGCGGCCGCAGCCTGCTGTTCCTGGGGCTGGAGCGCTCCAACGCGATCATGGTGTGGGACCTCACCGACCTGAACGACATCAACTTCGTCAACGTGCTGTTCACCGCGGGTGACGTGGGGCCGGAAGGGCTGAGCTTCTTCAAGAACGCGCAGGGCGCGTACCTCGCGGTGGCCAACGAGGTCAGCGAGACGACTTCGCTCTACCGTGTCGCGCCGGTGCCGGTGCCGGCCGCCGCCTGGCTGTTCGGCAGCGCCCTGGCAGCCGTGGGCGCGCTGCGCCGCCGCGGCTGAGAACCGTCGTCGCGAGCGCAGCGAAGCGACCCACGCGGCCTCGATGCCACCGGCAGCACGTGGATTGCTTCGTCGCTTCGCTCCTCGCAAGGACGGGGGCGGTTCACGGATAGCGCGGCGAAGCGACCCGCAGGCCTCGTCATTGCGAGGCCGCGCAGCGGCCGCGGCAATCCAGGCGGCCTCGACCAATTCGGCGCCGCGTGGGTCGCTTCGCTGCGCTCGCGACGACCATGGGGTGATTGAGCCGCTCCGCGGCTACCAGATGCGGCGGTACTGCGCGCCGATCCGCCGCTGCCGCAGTTGCTCCCTGCGTTCCGCGGGCGTCACTGTGCGCGTGCCGGCAGGCAGGTACTTGCGCACGTCGGCCAACGGAACCCTGGTCACGGTCGCCTCCGGGTACTCGTTCGCCTTGTAGAAGCGGGCCTGCAGGATCCCCCAGGGGACGTCGGCCTTGTCGAGCCAGTTGTACACGCCGGGGTCGGATCCGGAGACCACGCAGCGGAACCAGCCGTCACCGTCCACGTGGGCCTGGGCGTCGTTCAGGCTCGACAACCGGTTTACCCAGTCCACCGTCGCGAACCGGTCGTCGGCGACGAGGATCTGCCAGTACAGGCACGGGCTCGGGATCGGGATCTCCACGACCAGGGCTTCGTCGTCCTTCAACGCGTGGATGCCGTCGTAGTAGGCCTGCTTTTCGGCCAGGCCTCCGCCCTGCTTGATCCAGTTCGAGCGCAGCAGCACATCCTTGCCGTGGTGCTCCAGGTAGTAGCGCACGAGGCCCATGTCGAAGTGGATCGTGCCTTCGATCGACTCGGGCAGTTCCGAGAAGCGCTGCGCGAACGCCTCGGGCGTCATGTCCCGGCCGGCCTTGTCGATCCGGTTGATGGCGACCCGGGCATCCTGCTCGTTGATCCAGTCCGCCGCGCACTTGCGCATCAGCAGCGACTTCACGCCCGGATCCATCTGCCACCAGTCCCCTGAGTATCCCGCCGGACGCTCCGCGCTGAAAACGACGCGGAACGAACCATTGGCGCCGATCGTGAGTTCGTCCAGATCGTGGGTGGTCGGGCCGCGGCCGGCCGGCGCATCGCCCTTGGGCCGGCCAATGATCGCCGGGCTCAGGAAGTACCGGCCCTGCTGGGTGATCTCGACGAAGCGCGAAGTGCCCCGGTGACCGACAATCTCGTAGACGCCGGCCTCGTCGACCTCGGCCTGCAGGTAGACATAGTCCGGGTTCGGGCCGCCCTGGTTCTGCGCGTAGTTCCACAGCGGCATGAACACCGGGCGGTCCGCGTCGGTGTACGCATGGCACAGGTATCCGCTGGCGAGCATCGAGAGCGCCAGCTTGTTCATGTCCTGCACTTCCGCGGGCGTCGCACCTTCGGGCCGCCAGATCGCCAGCAGCCGGTCGACGATGGGATCGAGCCTGCGGAGCTGTTCCTGCCAGGTCGGTAGTGTGTTCATGAGCGTTGCTGTGCCGGCCTGCCTGCCCGGGAGACGGATGTCGCTTCAGTCCTGGCCGAACTCGTAGCGCAGGCGCACCCCGACCATGCGCGGCGGCCCGTAGCCATAGGTCTCGTAGCCCGGCTGGGTCGCGCTCAGCGTGCTGTTCAACTGGTAGATCTCGTCGGTGGCGTTATTGACGAACAGCGCCGCCGACAGCGGCTGGCCGAACATGTTCTTCCAGTCGAGCGTGAAGTTCAGCAGGCTGTAGCCGGGAACGCGCGACTGCCCGACGAAGTACTCGTCCACCCAGTAGTAATCGCCGCTGAGGTGGAACTCTCCGTAGTCCGTGCCCCACGGCAACCGGTACCTGGCCGCGAGCGTGAAGCTGGACTCGGGGGTGTTGTCGACCGAGGTGTTGTCCACCCCCGCAATGCCGGCGATGAACGGGTAGACGGTCAGGTCGGTCTTTTTCGCGTCGGTATAGTTGGCCGCGGCCGACAGCCACAGGCCGTCGAACGGCATGGCCGAGACTTCGACGTCGACGCCCTGGATGACCGCATTGGCTCCATTCAACACCAGGGTGGTATTGCTGGGATCGTTCAGCCCGTAGCCGTCGCCGTCGATGCCCTGCGGGATGCCGGTGATCGCGCGCTGGAAGTTCTCGTAGTCGGTATGGAAGTAATCGATGTTGAACGTGCCTTCCCAGCCGCCGAAGACCCAGCGGGTCTTGATGCCGACCTCGACGTCGGTGGCGTCGTGGGGCTCGTAGGTCTGGAACGGCGCGAACACCGACGGCAGGTTGGTGAGGGGATTGAAGAACCGCGGCGTGTTCACGCCACCGGCGCGGTAGCCGGTGCGACCCGTGGCGTAGAGGAATATGTCCTCGGTGTACTGGTATTCCAGCCCGGCCTGCCAGGTCACCCGCTTCTGCGACACCACGACGTGCGTGTCGGGCGCGGCGTTCAGGCAAGCATCCCAGCTCATGTAGGGATCGGCCGAGTAGGGGCCGTAGGAATTCCCGCAGCCCTCGTTCTTGTCCCTGGTGAAGCGCACCCCGCCGGTCGCCTTCAGGCCGGGCAGCCAGTCGCCGAGATCGACCGTGCCGCTGGCGAACACGGCGTTGCTCGCCTCCTTGTACATGGCGTTCTGGACGTTGGCCAGCGCGTCGAAGGTGGCGGCGCTCCACTGGTCGCGCGTCAGGAACGGCGGCCGGTAGAACTCGAACTTCAGCGCGCTGGCGTCGTCCGGCTCGCGGCGCAGGACGAAATAGCCCAGGAGCCAGTCGAGCTTGTCGTTGAAAAGCCGGCCGCGCACCTGGATCTCGTTCGTGAACTGCTTGTCGGTGAAGTAGGAGTCGACATCCAGGATCGCGGCGTCGATGCCGTCGGTGTTGTTCGGAACGAAGACGTTGCCGCGTCGCCAGCCGAAGATGTTCTTGAACGTGATTTCGCCGAACTGGATGGTCGTGGTGTTGGAAACGCCTTCGCTCACGCCTTCCTCGTGCGATTCGGGCTTGTCCGACCAGACCTTGCGCGGACCGGCCTGGATCTGGCGCTGGAGCTTCGCGTCGATGTTGCAGCTGACGTCACCACTCGGACAGAAGAACAACGGGGTGAGCAGCCCGCCGAAGGCCGGTCCGAAAGCCGCCGTGAAATCCCGGTACGCAGGATTCGGAACGGTCAGCCGGCCGGTGGGGACGATGCCGGCGGTGCCGTTGTCCCAGTCCGCGCGGTCGTAGACCAGCACGTTCCTGATGAAATCGGTGGGTTCGAACAGCACCGACACCCGCACCGATCTCGTATCGATTTCATCCTGCTCGCCGATCTTGCGGTTGGCACTGTCGAGAACCTCGGTGTAGCCGTCGCGGTGGGTGTACTGCCCGGCAACGCGCACGGCCAGCATGCGGTCGATCAGCGGCACGCTGAAACCGCCCTGTATGTCGCCCCAGCCGTACTCCCCGCCGGTGCCCTGGACGTAGCCCTCGAAGGCATAGCCGGGTTCGCGCGTGTAGACCAGGACCGCGCCGCCGGTGGTATTTCGGCCGAACAGGGTGCCCTGAGGGCCCTTGAGCACCTGCATGTTGGCGACATCGAACGCCGGCAGGACCGAGCCGCGCGCGGGCATCGGCACCTCGTTGATGTAGCTGATGACCGAGGGCTGGCCGGGCCCGATCACGTCACGGCCCTGGCCGCGGATGGTGAAGGTGGTGTTGGTGTTGGAGCCTGCCGCGCTCAGCACGACGCCCGGAACGAGATGCATGAGATCCTGCGTCGATCGGACCCCTTTGTCGGCCAGGCTCTCGGCGGAGAACGCGGCCACCGTGACCGGCGTGGCCTGGATCGACTCTTCCCTGCGGCGCGCCGTGACCAGCACTTCCTCGATTGCGGATCTGCCGGCCGCCGGCGCCTGCGGCTGCGCCGCGGCTGACGGCGCCGGGAGCGTGCATGCAATCAGGGCGGGAACGGCGAGGTGGCGAAGCACGGTACGCGTGTGCATGGTCGAAGCCCCCATATGCGTGCGTCAGGACTGACGTGCGACGGGGGTACCCGCCGGCGCTCGGGAACAGGGTTCCCGATTCACGCCCGGCGCCCAGCCGCACATTCTCGAACCAGTGGCGGCGATGATATGGGACGGCGCGGGGGGCTGCAACGGCACGGCCGGGGTTCGGAGAGGTTCGCCGGGCCTGACTCCGACAGTTTGCGGCCATGAACCACCCCTACGTCGTCGCGAGCGCAGCGAAGCGAAGCGACCCACGCGGCCACGATGCCACCGGCAGCACGTGGATTGCTTCGTCGCTTCGCTCCCCGCAATGACGGGTGCGGTTCAAGGATGGCGCCGCGAAGCAATCCAATCCGCCTCGACATCGTCGGCGGAGCAGGGGTTGCCGCGCCCGCTGCGCGGCCTCGCAACGACGGGAGCGACGCCTACGCTCAGGCCGGCCGGAACAGCGGGATGCAGAGCTTCTCGTGTTCCTCCCACTCCACCTCGACGCGCATGCCGATGCGTACGTCGGCCACCGGATTGGCGACGCCGACGATGTTGGAGAGGATGCGCGGGCCTTCGTCCAGGTCGATCCAGGCCACGGCGTAGGGCGTCTTGTGGCGGAAGAACGGATGGTAGCTCTGGCGCACGACGCTGTAGGTGTACACCGTGCCCTTGCCGCTGGCGGTCTTCCACTCCAGGTCGGCGCTGGTGCAGCCGGTGCAGTGCCGGCGCGGATAGAACACGATCGTCCCGCAGTTCCTGCACTGCGGATAGGTCAGCCTGCGGTCGCGGGTTGCGGTCCAGAACTCGCGCGTATCGTGTTCTTCGGCGCGCGGCAGCGGCCGGGCCGGAGGATTGGTAGTCGTGCTCATCAGTCCGCTCCCAGGATGATCGTGCCGGCGGTGTGCCGGCTGCCCAGCATGCCGCCGTTGCCGTGCGCCACGGCGAGCTTCGCGCCCGGCACCTGCGAGGTGGATTCGCCGCGCAACTGCCGCGCCGCCTCGATGAGCAGGAAGATGCCGCGCATGCCCGGATGGTTCGAGGACAGGCCGCCGCCGTCGGTGTTGAGCGCGGGGCCGTCCTTGGGGCGGTCGAAGCGCAGCCGCCCGCCCTGCACCCAGGGCCCGCCCTCGCCCTTGGCGCAGAAGCCCAGGTCTTCCAGGATCGTCAGCACGGTGATGGTGAAGGAATCGTAGATCATCGCGATGTCGATCTCGGCCGGCGTGACGCCGGCCTCGCCGAAGGCCTGTGGCCCGGACTGCGCCGCGGCGCTCACGGTGATGTCCCCGCCGTTGGTCGGATAGCGCGTGGCCTCGCCGCTGCCGAGCAGCCACACCGGGCGCGTGCGGCAGTCGCGCGCGACCTGCGGCGAGGCGATCACCACCGCGCCGCCGCCATCGGAAATCATGCAGCAGTCCAGCAGGTGCAGCGGATCGGCCACCATGCGCGAGCCGACCACGTCCGCGACCGTGGTCTCGCGGATGTCGATGAATTCCAGGTCCTCCATCGCCCGCACCGCCTGCGGATTGCGCATCGCGTGGCAGCGGGTGGCGGTGGCGATCTCGGCGAGCTGCGCGCTGGTGGTGCCGTAGGCATGCATGTGCCGGTGCGCGACCATGGCGTAGTTGCTGACCAGCGTCATGCCGGCGAACACGTCCATGTTGTCCGCGGGATAGCCGGCATCCCCCGGCCGCGCGCCGACGCCGATCGCACGCATGTTGCTGTGCGCGGTGGAGCCGTAGGTCAGCAGCGCGACCTTCGCCTTTCCGGCGGCAATCGCCCGGCGTGCGTGCGCGGCGTGGAACTCGAACGAACTGCCGCCCACGGCGGTGGTATCGATCACGTTCGGGCGGATGCCGAAGTACTCGGCGATCGACAGGCCGTTCATCGCCCCGCCGACCTCGCCCGCGTCGTAGACGGCGTCCACGTCCGCCCAGGACAGGCCCGCGTCCCGCAGTGCGCTCGCGGCGCACTCGGCCTTGATCTGCAGCGGGCTGACCGCGCCCTCGACATCGCGCGACGGATACTCGTGAATGCCCACGATGGCGGCTGTGCGCGCCTGGCTCATCAGGTTCCCCTCGTTCTGCGGCAGCCCCGCCAGCATAACCAAGCGCGCCGGGGGCGCCTAGCGCGGTGGCCTTCGGCACGCCGCTGTGGCAGATTGCGGCCGCTTCCATTTCGCTCCGGAGACCCCTCACCCGTGTTCAAGCTCTGCCTCACCGGCGGCATCGCCTCCGGCAAGTCCACCGCCGCACGCTTCCTCGCCGAGCGCGGCGCCCACGTCATCGACGCCGACAAGCTCGGCCACCGCGTCTACGAGCCCGACACGGAAGGCTACCGCAAGGTCATCGCCGCCTTCGGCGAGGAGATCGTCGCCGCCGACGGCCAGATCGACCGCCGCAAGCTCGGCGGGCTCGTATTCGGCAACCCGCAGCGCCTGAAGCAGTTGACCGACATCGTCTGGCCCGAGATCCGCAAACTCGCGATCGCGGAGATGGACCGCATCGCCGCGCAGTCTCCGGACGCGGTGGTGGTGCTGGAGGCCGCCGTGCTGTTCGAGGCCGGGTGGGACGACGTGGGCGATCAGGTCTGGGTGGCGATCGTGGACCGGGAGGTCGCGGTCGAGCGGGCGATGCAGCGGGATGGCGCCAGCCGGGAAGCGGTCCAGAACCGGATCGACGCGCAGCTCTCGAACGACGAGCGCCGCCGGCGCGCGGATGTGGTCATCGACAACAATGGGGATGTGGCGGGGTTCGAGGCACAGTTGGAAAACGCTTGGAACGGGCTCCGCCGCTCGCAACACTGAGGCGGATTTCGGCTCGCGCGCCGGCCGGCTACAGGATCAACGCCGCCACCGAGAACAGCGCATCGTGTTTCCGCCATCCGCGGATATTCGAGGCCGGCCTGAACATCACCATGTCGCCCCGGAGGCAGCGCGCCGATGTACCGCTCGCAAGCAGTCCTTGAGATCTCGGATTCGACAAAGGATGCCGCAAGGCAGGTGCCGGATATCCGGATATGCGCCAAAGGCGGATCGGGCTTTCAGGATCTCGCGCTCGTATCGAGGGGCATCCAGGACGCCGAAGGTACTTATCAAGCCGATGTGCTCGGCGGGCGCATGCGTCGGAGCACGATGGGTAGCGCGCCTGCCAATAGAAGCGCTGCACTCGGCAGCGGCACGGGCGCAACCGGTACGCGGATGGAAACCGTCAAGTCGAAATCGAAATGCGGATCGACGCCGAACGGAACTTCGGCAGCGTAGTCGAAATGAATCTGATAGGCGCTGCCGACCAGAAGCGGGATGGTGCCGCCGCCGCTACCCGCGCCCAAAGCCAGGAGCGGTCCGGCCGCAGGGACCGGAAAAGTCTCGAACACCGTGAGACTCAGCAACGTCTCGAAAGGTTCCAGCGCACGTATGCCTGGAATATCCAAATCGCCCGCGTGCGTTCCGACCGCCACGCGGCTGAATAGCGGATCGAGATAAAACGTCATGGTCACTGAACCGGTGAACCGCGCGCCGGCTGGTTCGCCAGGCGCGGCAAAAGCGTTTTCCGCGCTCAGGTCCGATTCGAACTCCACCGTGAATTGATCATTCGCGGCCGTCCCTACCGGTGTACCGAGCGTCCACGTCACCCGGCCGAAACCATTCGCCTGATCCTTCGCGGCGCCGGAGAATGGCAGCACGAGGCTTGTGGGCGTGGCGACGACTACGGACGGAATGTCCGGGGCAATGGCGTTGATCACCTGCCGCGGATCCGCCAGCGTAGTGACTGGCCCGACGAATTCGCTCGTCGCGCGCACGACATTCGATACCCCGTTCGGCATATGCACGCCGACAACCGTCGCCGCAACCGCAGTCTGGATTGACAATGCGAACAGAAGAGGCAGCAGGGCCGTGCCCTTCAGGGAAATCGATTGCATGGAAATTCCTCCCCGGAATGCTTCGCGGAAATCCTATTCCGCGCGCGCGCGTTTGCCGCAGCCGCGAACGGCGGTGGAGGCGCCTTCTGTGAACTCTTTGGCAATATGCGCCGGCGCGCCTCGCCGATGCACGGTAAGCGTCGCCCGCTCCCGAGGCACTGTTGTGCGTTTCGCCCCGGGCGGCAGGGAGGTCCCGGTTTGGGCTACAGAGCGGATGTTGTTACCGGCCCATCGGAGAGTATTGCTGGCGCGGCCCTTTTCGTGCTGCCCACGGTTGCCGGCATCCGGCGCCGCGTTGCACGCCGTGTCCAGCGCATGGTCGGGCGCAGCATCGCTCACGAAAGCGAGACGCGCCACTTTCCCTCCTTGAACGCGGCAAGCAATAGTTTGGCTTTGCTTTCGCCGATGTTCAGATAGGAGTCCCCGCGCGTGAAGAAGTCATTGAGGCCGGGGATCTGCGCCAGTTCCTTCGAGGCAATGTTCGAGTAGCCCATGGACCACTGAGCAAACGCACGCTCCGCGATGGGTTCAATGGTGATCTTCGTCACCTTCGTGTGCCGCTTGTCCCGCTCCACCTTCGCGAAGAGCGCTTCGACAACCGGGCGGTCGCCTTCCAGGACCTGAAAGAATGCACCGTCGCGGTAGAGCAGCATGCCAGTGACCCCAAGCGGCTCGTTACCGACCCGACACTCCTTGAGAAGTGCGTCCAACTCGGGCCGGGTCACGTTCGCCTTGGAGGAGGCGCTGCAGTAGATGCAATGGACGAGATCCATGGAAAGCTCCTGCGCTTGGGGTGAGTGATGTCCCCGGCGTCCGGTTCACCCGCTGGTTATGCGGCAACTTCAACGTAGGCCGACTGCGTGGCCGGCTGCGGTACGGGATACCCGTCGGCTTTCAGGCCTTCGATGTGAAACTCGATGGCCTCTTTCATGTTGCTTTCTGTTTCCGCAACCGTGGTACCGGTAGATACGCAACCCGGAATATCTGGAGAGTAGGCTGAATATCCAGTTTCGGATTTTTCGACAACGATCAGATATTTCATTGCCTGATGCCCGCGTGCTTCAGAATGCTATTCAATGCGCCAATGGCAAGGTCATCCCCAGGCGTTCCAGGAATGGTGACGAGCCCAGCCCTTGTCGGGTGCTTGAATTGACGATGACTTCCTCTCATTCGTACTTCGGTCCATCCGTCGGCCTCTATAAGCTTAATAGCATCCCTGACTTTCATCGATGAGCCTTCCCTGCTTCATGGTGCCGCATAAACGCCGCACCTGAGCCGCGCCGGCCCCAATGCAAACCGCACAGCGCCACCGCCATCTTCCCGGCGTCGGCTCCAGGTGCTGGTTATGTGACTGCAACATATGCGACACCAAGATAGAGCACTACGA